>JBKQIF010000053.1:0-5302 GCA_052148435.1 Bryobacteraceae bacterium | reverse complement strand
CCAGCGCGCGGCGGCAGCCTAGCCGGGGGCGAGTGCGGCCGCGGCGCGGATGCGCTGAAGGGGCGTGAGCGTGCCGCTGGTCTTCGCACCGCCAGATGGATATTCGGTACAGATTGACCGCATTTTGGGCGACATGGTCGCGTGGCCAGCGCTCGGCTCGGCAGCAGCTATGCCACCTTCGGGCGCCCTGGCTGGCTCCCAGGTCGCGAATGCTCCCAGCGGTTCGGACTGCGAGGAGTGCGCCAGCAACACGCACCTCTACGTCCAGGTTGCGGTGCCATTGACCGGGGCAACCAGGGCATTCGACAAATCCGATCAACGCGACCCTGAGCGACGCGACGCTGACGGCAGTCCTGGCGAGCTGGCTCAACCTCTACGGAGGAACGGTCCACCTCGAGCTGACATGGACGGTTCGCTACCCACCTCATCAAGGCGCAGTGAAGGGCGGACAAAGCGGACGAAAAGCGCCCCAAAAACGGTGAGGTCCGTGGTCGCAATGTGTGGACGGACCCGCGGCGGCCAAAAAGTGTGCAGAAAACTGTGTTTTTGGGGGCCAATTTGACGTTGGAAATATGTTCCGAAAAGAGGCGGTTCAGGGAATGCAGAAAACTATATATTTCTGCACACTTTTAGCCTGTTTCTTCCGCAGAATCAGCAGCTTAGCCAGCGCGGCTGGACAAATCCGGGGGCTGCGATCCTGGAGTTACGGCGACAACGTCGACGGAGGCCACATCAGCACCATTACTGGCATCGGCGCGACGGCAGGCGAACTGCCCCAAAACCCCGGATCCGTCCACACTTGTCCACACATGTCCCGACCGAAAAAAAAGTTGAAAAACAAACAGTTTCTCTCACCGGCACACATGCCGGCGCTTCGCCGCGCGCGCTCGTCATCGCGCCGCAAGGGCAGCGGTCCTTCGACCGCGGCCGGCCTTCCGCGGCGCCGCACGATGCCGGGCGTATTCGCGGCACGCACGGACGCGCCGGCGCCGGAGTTCGCGGCGAGCGCGGCGGCAGTTGACCGTGCGCCGTCGAACCTTGGCGAAGACGGCTGATCGAGCCTGGCGCCGTAGCTCATCAGCCGCCCCCGCCGCGTCGAGGGCCCGGCGTTCGAGGGCGCGCCGGGTCAATGCACATATTCGCCGTCAAAAGCGGCAATCGGCTGAACGTGCCCTCGCGCCGCTAGCGCTGCGGTCGCAGGGTTGGCTACGAGCTGCCCGAAGAGGCGCTTGCGGCCGAGGTCGAGAAAAACGGGAAGGGCCGGGCGGGCCGCGGCGGGAGCGACCGATCGGCGCGCCGTACTCGGCTTCCCGCGAGCGGGGCCATCTCCCATAACGCGACTTCCGTCCCGCCTGGGCCAGCACATCCGCAGTTAGCGCGTTGCAGGGCAATGTGTGGACGAGACAGGGTTTCGAACTAGATTTCGAAGTACGGTCGCCGCCGCCAGCTTACAATCAGAGCTATGCGACTGATCACGCTGGAAGAGCACTATCGTAGCGAGCGCGTGAACAAGGAGATCGGCGAGGCGGGCGATTATTTCCGGACGGCCAACTCTGCGGGCGAGCGGATGGCGGCGGGCCGGCTGGCGAACCTGAGCGAGTTGGGCGAACGGCGCCTGGCCGACATGGACAATACCGGCATCGACATCCAGGTGCTGTCGCACACGCATCCGTCGCCGGAAATTCTGCCGGCGGCGTGCGCGATTCCGCTGTGCCGCATCGTGAACGAGGAACTCGGCGAGGCGGTCGCACGGTACCCGAGGCGGTTCGCGGCATTCGCCACGCTGCCGGTCGCGGACCCGCAGGCCGCGGCATCGGAGTTGGAATGGGCGGTCGGGGCCGGGTTCAAGGGCGCATTGATCAACGGCGTCACGCAAGGGCGATTCCTGGATGACCCGTTCTTTACGCCGCTGCTGGAACGCGCGGAAGCGCTCGGCGTGCCGATCTATATTCATCCCGCGCCGCCGCCGGAACCGGTACGCGAGGCCTATTTCTCAGGGCTCGAACCGGGGTTGGCGCGCATGCTGTCGATCGCCGGATGGGGATGGCACGCCGAAGTCGGGCTGCACACGGTCCGCCTGATCGCCAATGGCGTCTTCGACCGCCATCCCAACCTGCACATCATCATCGGGCATATGGGCGAGATGATTCCCTTCTTCTTGGCGCGCATCAACACGGTGGTGACGCCGTTCGCCAACCTCCAGAAGGAGTTCGCGGACTACTTCCACTCCAACATCCACATCACCACCAGCGGAATTTTCACCCCGCCGCCATTCAATCTGTGTCTCGAAGTGGTAGGAATCGACCGCCTCCTGTTCTCAGTGGACTATCCGTACAGCCCGAACGAAGCGGGCCGCGAGTTTCTCAAAAAGATAACGCTCGCTCCGGTGGATTGCGAGAAGTTCACGCACGGGAATGCGGAAAAGCTGCTGAAGATCGCGTGAGGTGGCGGCGATTACCCACGCGGTGTGAGAATCTCACCATACCGGGCATGATCAGCATGATCTCCGCCAATCGGACTTCAGGCCAGCGTTGGCGGCATATCCACGAGATGAGCGTTTCCCGTCAAGTTGAACCGAACCTGGTCAGTTCTCGGTCCTCCGGCGTTACCATAACGAACGGTGACGACGATTGCCGGTGAAGTACGCTATGCCCTCCGCGCCCTTGCCAAAGCTCCGTCTTACGCGCTGACATGCATCCTGGTCCTTGCAGTTGGGATCGGCGCCAACACGGCCATTTTCAGTATCATCTCGTCGGTCATTCTCAAAGCGTTGCCCTACCCGGAACCTTCGCGGCTGGTGTTTGTCCGGGAGCGTTTTTCCACCGCGTCGGACCCGCTCTTTGCCCGAATGCGTGCTGCGCGCGCGAACTACCTGGAATGGAAGCGCTACAACACTGTCTTCGAAAGCATGGCGGCTTTTCAGCAGACCTCGCTCAACGAGACTGTGAAGGGGGAAATCCGCTTGACGGCCGTAGGTTTTGGGGCGGCCGACCTGTTTCCGATGCTGGGTGTGCGCGCTCGCCTCGGCCGCCTCTTTGAACCGATGGAAGAGCGCGCCGGTGGCTCGGTCGCGGTGCTGAGCGACGAGTATTTTGAGCGCCGCTTCAATCGCGCTCCAGCGGTTCTGGGAGCCTCCCTGACGCTGGGTGACTCCGTATATACGGTGGTGGGCGTCTTGCCGCCAAGGTTTCACCTGCCGTCGACCGACGGAGGCGACGACCAGCTCAAGCCGGACGTGTGGGTGCCGCTTTCAGGCCTGTTCAAGACACCCGGCGACGACGACCAGCGCGAGCTGCTGGTCGCCGCGCGGCTGAAACCTGGTGTCACACTCGCCCGGGCTCGGACCGAGATAGCGGCCATCGCGGCGCGGCTCGCCAAGACGAATCCGCGGCTCGACGAGGGCTGGAGCGCTACTGTCTCGACTTTTGAGGCGGAGAACAAGTCTTCGAAGCTGCACCGCGCACTCTTCGTGCTATTGGCGGCGGTAGGATTCCTCCTTCTGATCCACCTGCGCGAACCTCGCGAATCTTACGCTGGTACGAGCCGCGTCGCGTTCCCGTGAGACGGCCATCCGCATAGCCTTGGGAGCCGGCCGCGTCAGAACCGTGGCGCATCTTCTTACAGAATCCCTGTTGATATCGGGTGCTGGGGCGGCTCTGGGTCTGGCGTTCGCCTGGGGAGCGCTGAAGGTGATGTTAGCGCTCAAGCCGCCCGATATCCAGCGACCTGAGTTGATCGCTATCGATGGAACGGTGCTTGTCTTCACGGCGGCGGCGGCGGTTCTCACAGCCGTGCTGTGCGGCCTCGCGCCGGCCATCGCCGCCTCGCGGTCCGATATTCAAGAGGCGCTGCGGGCAGGCGGAGGATGGGGCGCTACGGCCGGGCGCGAGCGGTCCACCCAGTTCCTCATCGCCATGGAGGTAGCCATGGCGCTGATCCTGGTGACGGGCGCCAGCCTGATGATCCGCAGCTTTCAGAACCTGGTGGCAATCGGCATTGGCTTCCAGACGGCCCACCTGGAAGTTGCCGACATTGAGTTGCCCGAAAAGAGCTACCCCGACGAGGCCAGCCGCTCACGGTTCTTCCTAACCCTTCTAGACCGGGTGAGAAACCTTCCCGGTGTGACCGGTGCCGCCCTGACCGACAACTTGCCTCTCCATCGGGTTTCGGCAGGTAACTTCTACCTTGCGGCCAGGCCTGAGCCGCCTCTGAACGCGCTCCCGATCGCGGACTTCGCTTATGCCAGCCCTGACTATCTGGCGCTATTGGGGCTGCCGGTTCTCGCGGGCCGCCCGCTGACTGATGCAGATCTCGAAGCCACCGAGCGGGCTCTCGCGAACCCGAAAGGCGGCGAGGGATTATGCGTCGTGAACCGGGCGTTCGCGCGCCGGTTTTTCGGCGGTGTGAATGCGGTCGGCCAGCGGCTGCTCAACGGCGACAAAAAACACGGATGCCAGATCGTAGGAGTGGTGGCGGACTACCGGCCGCTGGGCGCTGAAAACAGCTTGAGGCCGCAGATCTTCTGGCCCAATCTCGCCAACCGAAGTGCTTCGCTGGTAGTGCGCACTGCCGGCGCTCCGGAAGTTGCTGCGAGCGCGATTCGGGCAACAGTATTCAGCCTGGACCGCGGCTTGACCCTGGATACGGTCTGGCCGCTCGATCACTGGGTGGACCAGTGGCAGGCGCAGCGGAGATTCAACACTCTTCTGCTGTCCGTATTCGCGGGACTGGCGCTCTTGCTGGCGCTCGCCGGCATCTACAGCGTTCTCTCGAATGTGGTGGCTTCCAGAGTGCGCGAGATCGGTATCCGGATGGCGATTGGAGCGCGGCCGGGGCAGATCGGCGGCCTCTTTCTTCGCCAGAGCCTGACTCCGGTGGCAGCAGGACTTGGAATTGGACTCGGGGCCAGCCTCCTGCTAGCCAGATTTCTGGAATCCTTGTTGTTTCAGATCAGCGCGAGGGATCCCATGATGCTGGCACTAGCGGCCCTGATGGTTCTGGTTGTTTCGCCGATGGCAGTCTGCCTGCCGCTACGGCGGGCTTTGTCCGTCGACTGCTCCGTTACGTTGCGTCAGGAGTGAAGCGATTCAGAACTGCTCATGGCGGATAGCCGCCGTGAAGCATCCACATGAGCGAGAAGTCGCCATCTCGGACTTCTGCCACTGAAAGGGTCCGGAAACGTAAGCTCTCTATCGGAAGTGACGCGGCGAGATACGCCTCGGGTCTGGATAGCGGCTGATCGCCGCGTCACTTTCGATAGAGCCGTTTGAAGTGAGCCGCTTGCGTTTGCGGCGGACGCGGC
>JBKQIF010000052.1:0-10064 GCA_052148435.1 Bryobacteraceae bacterium | reverse complement strand
CGATTGGCCGCTGACACTGGTCGCAGATGACTTCCGCCTGGAAGTCATGTCCGCATGATTTGTGGGTCAGGATAAGGGGCGGCTTGCCCGACGCCAGCCAGCGATCGCCCCAGGCCAGCATGGCGACGAACGGACCATAGAAGTCGCGGCCCATGTCGGTCAGAACATACTCATATATCCTCGCGCGACGCCTGCTGGGTCAGAATGGTGGTTCCCGCGCGCATCGTGTGATTGCCGCGAACCCAGGAGAGATTGTCCGACCAGGAATAGGTTTCGGTCACCGAAGTGAAATCGTTTCCGAGATTGCCGAAAAGCCGGAAAGTGCCTAGTCCCCCGAGGATGTCGATCTCGGGCGGTTCCGGCAGGAGCGAGTTGGCGGGAGTCATCCCGATCGAGGCGGCGGAAGGTATGTCCACACTCCGGGCCGTCATGCTGTTCCGGGTGTAGCTCATGCGGGCCTCGTTCACCGTCCGCTGGCTCAGCACGGAAGTGAGCTTCACCGTCGCCACGCCGTCAAACCCGACCAGTTGCTGGGGGGTGCCGTCGCCCGGGAGGGTGGCTGGGCCCGGATATCCGGAGGGCGACCCGAAGGTCCGGTACTGATCGATCGGAACGATGTAGCTGCGGCCCGAAAGCGTGTTCTTCGTCGAAAGCATGTAATCGATGTTGGCGAGGTATTGGTTCTCGCGATAAGTCGAGGGAAGGCTGTAGGTGGAGAATCCCAGCCCGGCGTTGGAGCCGGAAGTAATAATGGTCTGCGGCACGGGGATGAGATAAGTTCCATCGGGCCGTTTCATCTGGAGCAGGCTGAGCGCCACCGGATTGATCGGCGCGGTGGTGGAGGTGGACTGGTTATAGCAGTCGAGCTGCTTGCCTTCGGCGAACGAGAGGTAGCGCGAATCGCCCGGGTGATTGGCGGGGCAGAACTCGGCGGCCAGCGCCGCCGCGGAGCGGTCCTGGGTGAGGGGCGGCAGGATCGGGTCGGAGATCGATGTGGGGTCCAGGCCGTTGGCCTGCCTCGTGCCTTGATAGGAGCCGAAGAAGAAGAGACGGTTCTTGCGGATAGGTCCGCCCAAAGTCGCTCCGAACTGGTTCTGTCTCAAGGTGGGCTTGGGCTGTCCGGTGGCGCCGTTGAAAAAGGCGTTGGCGTTGAAGATGTCGTTGCGCACGAACTCCCAGCCGTCGCCATGGAAGCCGTTCTCTCCGGTTTTGGTGATGAGGCTGGTAGTCGGCACTTGCGCGCCGTAGCTGGCGTCGTATTGAGATGTCTGGATCTTCAACTCCGAAATCGTGTCGGGATTCGGCACCGCGCTGGGGGCATTGGCGCCGTCCAGCGTGTAACCGCCCGAGCTGGTATTCCCATTGACGTTGACGGCCTGGCTGCCCCTGCCAAGGCTTCCTGCATTGTTCACATCGCCGGCGGAACCCGACGCCAGGGCGAGCACGTGGGTGAAATTGCGGGTAGTCAGCGGAACGGAGGTAATGGTCTTCCCGTCCACGAGCTGGCCGGAGGAGGAAGTGGCGGCGCCGAACTGGCACTTGCAGACCACCTGCTCGGAGGAGTCTCCCGGTTCCAGGACGGCATCGAGCGTGGGGGCCTCGGACACGTCGACGGCGGCCGACTCCATGGCGGAGGTCTGGAAGCCCTGGAGTGAGAACTTCACCTCGTAGGCCCCGGGTGGCAGCAGCGAAAACTGATAGCGGCCATTGTCATCGGTGGTGGCGCTGTAGGCCTGGTTGGTGGCACGGTTCGCGAGCGTGACGGCGGCGCCTGCAATGGGGGCGTCCTGGGCGTCTTTTACGGTTCCGCTGAGAGCGCCGCTGGTGGCCGACTGGGCCCACGCTGCGTGCAAGCACACCGAGACGGCACAAGTCGCCAGCAGCGCGGAAAGAGATCGCATGTATCTCGACTCCTCGTTCGATACCGGAGAGCCGAGAGCAGTTCTGAACGGCTTATAACTATCCCCCGGCGTGCAGGAAACGATGCTAAGGAACGAGTATAGCAAGTAGCGAGGCTTCGCCTGCGGCGGGCCGGAGGAGCAGCCACTCCGTTTAGCTTAGTGGCGAAATCTGTTTCACGGCGGCGTTATATTTGTATGATCGGAAGCTATCGCGGCCTACTCGAGTCCGGCGTTGCGCGCAGCAACGCGGATGACGCTCGACCAGTCCTGATCGGCTTGTCCATGAGCCATGGCCGAGACGAGGTTGTCGCGGATCAGGCTGGCAAGCGGCATCGGAGCGGCGAATTCCCCGGCCGCTTCGAGCAATAAGCGGACGTCCTTGAACCCCAGCCGCAAGGCAAATCCGGCCGGCTCGAACTTCTCGTCGGCAATCAAGTGTCCGTAGTTCGCATAGAGCGGCGACCCAAAGAGCGTGCTCATCACTTCCAAAAACGTGTGGGGCAGGACCTCCGCCTTGCGAACCGTAGCGAAGGCCTCGCCGAAGGCTTCGAGCGTGGCGGCGATCATGAAATTTCCACACAGCTTGACGACATTGGCCTGCGAGGGATCGGGCCCAACGGCAAACGTCTGGCGTCCGATGGCGTCGAACAAAGGCCGGCAGCGCTCGACGAGTTCTAGCGGACCCGCGGCAACCACCAGTAGATTCTTGCTTGCGGCGGCTTCCGGGCGGCCAAAAACGGGAGCGCTCAGGTACCTCTGCCCGCGCCGGCCGTGCTCGGCAGCGAGACGCCGGGCCAGTGCGACGCTGATGGTGCTGCACGAAATGTGAATCGCACCCTCCGGGAGCGCGGAGGCCACGGCGTTTTCGCCGAATACGACTTGTTCGACCGCGCGGTCGTCGGCGAGCATGGTCATGACCGCCTCAGACGCGCTACAGGCAGCGGCCGGCGTGTCGGATACGCGGGCGCCATCGGCAACCAGGGCCTCCGCTTTTTCGCGACTGCGGTTGAAAACGACGACTTCATGGCCGGCGCGAAGCAGGTTGCGCGCCATGCCGGAACCCATTCGGCCGAGTCCGATGAAACCGATTCTCATAACAAATAGAATACTCGAACGGGCCCGAGGACAAGTGTCCGTTCCGGGCCAGCGTCAACGGTGAATATCGCTAGCGACCTGACCAACGCCGGCAGCCCGCGTTGGCCCCTGCGCTGGCAAGTTGAACTCCCGATAACCGCCATTCTCTTCGCCTTGGTGGTACACTTTACTTGGGAGCACGCAGCGCAAGCTGACCGGAAGTTTGACGCGTGGCTGACGTCCCCCTGTGGGATTGCCATAGATCTTCAAGCCTCGAGAACGTGTCAGCCTCCGCCTCTGCGTTGCTCCCGCCTCCAGGAACGGAAAACGTCAGACCCTTATCGGAAGCCCCCGGGCGGACAGAGTTCGAGGGACGACCGATCGGCGCCTGGCTCCATCACAACTTTTCCAGGAACGCCTTCGTCCAGCGGATGCTCGCTTCCACGTCCTCCAGTTCCCGCGTTACGGCGGCGTCTCCGGAAAGCCGCGGCGGCGCCTCGCGTGGCGTGCCTTTTTCGGCCAACGCCAGAAAACGCGCGAATTCCCAGGCCGGGGTCTTGCGGAATGCGTCCCAGAACTTGGGATCGAGGAAATTGTAGAACCGCGGTCCGGTGACGATGATTTCAAGCGACAATGGACGGCCGGGACACTTCGCCGCATACTCGCGGATGTAATCCTCCATGCCCATGTTGCCTTCGCCCATGCGGGTCCAGGCCACCGCCGCGCCCTGCGGCGTGTTCCACACGGCCGTGTCCCGCACGTGGCTCGTGAGCACATACGGCGCCAGGGTCTCCAGCGTGAGGTGCGGGTCTTCAATCGTCCAGAGCGGGTTGCCCGAATCCAGGCACGAGCCGACGAAGTCGGTTCCCGCTTCCTCGATGAGCATTTTCACTTCGCGAGCCTGCATGTCGCCGGCGTGGTTTTCGATGGCCACCTTCAGTCCCGCGTCCACCACGCGCGCCCGCACATTGCGCAGCACCTTGACCGTGTTTTCTATGTGGCCCTCGATCGGAATCGCGCCGGTGCGGTCCGCGGCGCTTCCCAACACACAGCGCACGATCCGCGACCCGACCGTGCGCGCCGCGGCCACCATGCGCGTAAGCTGCTCTTCGGCCGTCCCTTGCGACTTGTTGAAGAGGGTCGAGGTGGGACAGATCGAGAGCATGCCGATCTCCACTTCGATGCCCAGGTTCCCGGCGTGCGCGCGAATCTGCTTGAGGTTTTCCTCCTCCAGGCTCCCCAGGAAGCGAACCTCGCTGAAATGGACCACCTGGATACCCCGCTTCGCGCAGAAATCCAGGTACTGGATGGGCGTCCAGCCCTGCGAGCGAAGACTGAACAGGTCGAGTCCGAACTTGACCTTGCCGGCAGCCGCCGCGCCCCGCCAGGCGAGAGCCGCGGCGCTGGCGGCCAGCAACGTCCGGCGGCGCATCATACGGTCTTCACCTCGGGGTGAACCCACGGCTTGCGATACGGCCGGCGCAACAGGCGATTGGCTTCTTCGTCGCCGACGACCATGCTTTTCTGCGAATCCCAGGCCAGCGTCCGCCCCAGGCGCATGGAGAGGTTCGCCAGGATGCAGCACGACGTGGAAATGAAGCCTTCCTCGATATCGGCCACCGGCTTGCCCCGCGACGCCATGTTCGCCAGCAGGTCTTTCATGTGACCGCGGATAGCCGGGGCCACATGACGCTCCAGCCGGGCCTCGGTACGGTCTTCCGGATACTGGTCCAACTCGTAGGTCACATCTTTGTGAATCGCCTGCTCTCCCCCCTCCGCCGGAATAAAATCGTAGCCCATCACCCCGGCCTTCAAAGTGCCTCGCTCGCCATACAGCGTGGCGCCCCAAGGGTAGTTCGGATCCACCGGCGGACCGAAGCGGCGATGCTGCCAGACGATGTCGAGCTTGTCGTACTCGAACATGGCGGTCTGGGTGTCGGCGATGTCCGATTTGCCGCCCGTGAGAATGCGCAACCCGCCAGATGAAGAAATGCGCTTCGGCCACCCCAGACCCAGGAACCATCGCACCATGTCGAACATGTGGATTCCCATGTCTCCGATGGTGCCGTTGCCATACTCCATGAACTGCCGCCAATTGCGCTGGATATCGGGGCTGTATGGCAGCATCGGCGCGGGACCCACCCAGAACTCCCAGTCCAGCGTGTCGGGCACGGGCGCCGGCACAGCCGCCGTGGCCCGGCCTCCGCCGTAGGAATAGATCTCCACGTGTCCGATGGTGCCGAGTTTCCCCTCCTGTATCAGGTTGCGCGCCTCGATCAGATGCGGCGTGCTGCGCCGCTGCGTGCCCACCTGCACCACCCGCTTATAATGGCGGGCCGCCGCCAGCATCGCCTGGCCTTCCACCACGTCCACGCTGATCGGCTTTTGCACGTACATATCGGCCCCGGCTCTGGCCGCCTCGATCATGGGCAGGGCATGCCAGTGATCCGGCGTAGCGATCTCCACCAGGTCCAGGTCTTTCTCCCGCAGCATCTCGCGGTAGTCGGTGAACATCCGCGGCTTCTTGTGCGAGGCTTGGCGCGCGGCGGCCATCTCCGCGCAGTCGGCCATCATCTTTTTATCCACGTCGCACAGCGATACGATCTCGACCGGCGCTACCTGCACCAGCCGGAAGATATCGGATTTGCCATACCAGCCGCAACCGATGAGCCCCACCCGTTTGGCGGGCGAATCCGCGGCCTCGGCGCTATAACGGCCGGCGGCCGACAGTGCCAGCCCGGCAACACTCTTTTGCATGAATTCACGGCGGTTCATTAAGTTCCTCCCGGATTTGCCAATCGCGTCTAGTTTATCCGGTTTATGGTGACGCAGGCTGTCGAGTCAAATGCCGCTTAGTTTTCGGATGGCCGGTAGTGGGAAAACTAAGGGCGTTGGGTGGTCGAGCCTGGTGAGCCGAGATTCATCCCAACAGGAGCCCCCGCCGAGCCCACTGCACAAGAATGCACAACCGTGAACAACGCTCAAACCCGCTACGCGATGCACAAAAATGCACAATCCTGCCCAAAACGGCCGTTACCGAACGAAGCCATCCTCGGCGCCAAGTGAAAGAAGGCGAACGACTTGCCGAAGGAGGCCGACCCTCTTCGCAGATCCGGCCGGCACGGCCCAGCTTCCGGCACTCTGGTCTCTTGCACAAAAATGCACAACCCTGCCCAAAACGGTCGTTACCGGCGAAGCAGACCAGGGCGCCGTGCAGGTCACGGCCCATCGTTTGCGTTCCGTCATGAGAGCAACCCTTGCTCGCGGAGTTATCCTGGTGGGATCGAACCAAACCGACAGGAGAACTCCATGAAGAAAGAGAACCTGAACCAGGCTTACCGGATTGCCACGGAGCAATACGCGGAGTTGGGCGTGAATGTGGAATCGGCCTTGAAGACGCTGGAATCCATCCCCATCTCGCTGCATTGCTGGCAGGGCGACGATGTGGGCGGCTTCGAAACCGTCGGGGCCTTGCTTTCCGGCGGCGGCATCCAGGCGACCGGCAATTATCCCGGCAAGGCGCGCACCATCGAGGAGTTGCGCGGCGATCTGGAGAAAGCCTTCAGCCTCATTCCGGGCAGCCATCGCCTCAACCTTCATGCCTCCTACCTGGATAACGGCGGCAAGCACGTCGAACGCAACGAAATCGAGCCGCGCCATTTCGAGGGCTGGATCGATTGGGCCAAGGCCAACCATTTGGGCATGGACTTCAACCCAACCTACTTTTCCCACCCCAAAGCCGCCGATGGCTTCACTTTGGCGCACGCCGACCCGGCCATTCGCCAATTCTGGATCGAACACGGCATCGCCTGCCGTAGGATCGGCGCCGAGATGGGGCGCCAGCTCGGCACCCCCGCTGTCAACAACGTATGGATCCCGGATGGCTACAAGGATGTCCCCATCGACCGCGCCGCGCCCCGCGAGCGCCTCCTCGAATCGCTCGACAAGACCTTTGCCGAGCTCATCGACCCCAAGTTCCTTCTGGACGCCGTGGAGGCCAAGCTCTTCGGCATCGGTGCGGAAAGCTACACCGCCGGCTCGGCCGAGTTCTACCTGGGCTACGCCGTCTCGCGCCAGAAGCTGCTCACCCTCGATGCCGGCCATTTCCACCCCACCGAAGTGATCTCCGAGAAAATCTCTTCGGTGCTGCTGTTCTGTCCCGGCCTGCTGCTGCACGTGAGCCGTCCCGTGCGCTGGGATAGCGACCACGTCGTGATCCTCGACGACGAACTCGAAGCCATCGCCAGGGAACTGGTGCGCAGTGGCAAACTCGACCGCATTCACGTCGGCCTGGATTATTTCGACGCCAGCATCAATCGCGTGGCGGCTTGGATCATCGGCGCCCGCAATATGATGAAGGCGCTTCTCATCGCCCTGCTGGAGCCTACTGCCCGCTTGCGCGAAATCGAGCTGGCGCAGGATTTCACCCAGCGCCTGGCATTGCTGGAGGAGTTGAAGAGCCTGCCCTGGTCCGCCGTGTGGGATTACTATTGCGCGCAAGAAGGCGTCCCGGCCGGCATCGGTTGGTTCGACGAAATCCGGCAATATGAAAAGGACGTGCTGTCGAAACGCTCCGGCTCCCCGGTTACGGTGGAAGTCGGCGCCTGAGCGCCGGCATCGCCCATGAAACGAATCGGAATTCTCATTCTGGCGATCGCCATGGCGGGCGTTGCCCAGCAAGCTCCCGCCGTGAAACCCGTGCTGGTCGAACTCTTCACCTCGGAGGGTTGCTCGAGCTGCCCGCCGGCGGACGCCCTCTTGGCCAGGCTGGATCGCTCTCAACCCGTCCCCGGCGCCGGGATCGTCGTGCTCGAAGAGCACGTCGATTACTGGAACCACGACGGCTGGACCGACCCTTTCTCTTCGGCGCAGTTCAGCCGCCGCCAGGAACGCTACGCGGAGCAGTTCGGCATCGCTGGCCCATACACGCCACAACTGGTGGTGGACGGCGCCAGCGAGCTCAACGGCAGTGATGGCCGCGGCGCTCTTTCCGCCATCGGCTCGGCGGCCCGCACGGAGAAGTTGGCCGTCAGAGTGCTGCGCTCACGCGGCGGCGTCCGCGTGGAGGTCGATCCCGGCAGCCACGGCGGCGACGTATACCTCGCTCTGGCGCAGAACGCCGGTACCTCTCAAGTTCTGCGGGGCGAAAACCAAGGCCGCAGCCTGCAGCATGTCGCCATCGTCCGCCGCCTGAGCCGGATCGGCTCCTTCAAGAGCCGTGCCGGTTTCGCCAAAGATGTTCCTCTTTCCGCCGGCGAATCCGAATACCGCGGCATCGCCTTCGTACAGGATTCCGGCCCCGGCCACATCTGGGGCGCCGCGATGCTGAACCCCCAGGTTCGGTCACCCGGCAGCCACTGATGGAACCTCCATTCCAAACTGCGTTTGTTGCCGCATCCATTAAAACCATTTTCCCGATGCCTTGTTTCGTAGCATAAACACCTACGCTCGCATCAAGCCGCTTGACTTGCGCGTCTGAGTTCTGCTATTTCTTGAACGATGAGTGCCCAGCAGGAACTACTCCAACTAAAGGAGCGGTTGCAAAAGCAGATTTCAGTCCTTGAAGCTGAAATGGCCACAGTGGACAAGGCGATCCAGCTTTTGGACCGCGAAGGTAAATTCGCGACAACCACGCCGACCACTGGGAACGCCCGGAACTCCGTTGAAAGTCGCGACTCCCGTGTAACCCACTCTACGACGCCTTTCTCCGTTTGACAAGCTCTCGTCTATTCGGAGTAAGAGATTCTAATTCTCTGATGAGGTGGGGAATCTGTTTGTATCCCTGGACCCGGCGGAATTGCTTCTCCGCCACCAGGAGCCCCGACCCCACCCAGCGTTCGCGCTGATCTCCGCCGTGCCACCGTTTCACGTTCCGGCAAACCTGCTCGACAATCGAGAACGCCGACTCGATCACGTTCGTGCTGGCCATGGTCTTGCGAAGTTGCATTGGTAGGCGAAGACGATGGACGGTCAGCGTCTCTTCCATCCCTTCTCCCAAACTGCGCGCCGCGCTCGGATTGAGATCCATCAGTTCCCGATGCAGGACGCTCAGCGCTTGCTTGGCTGCGGCATAATCTTCCATCGCGTAGGCCGCGTTCAGCTTTTTCGCAACTCCAGGTTTCTGTTCATCGGTCAGATGATCGAGCACGTTTCGTCGCTTGTGGACCTGGCAGCGCTGGATCGCTGCCGACTCACCGGCGTGTTTCTTCACCGCAGCGGTCAGCGCCTTGCCGCCGTCTAGAACGTAGAGCCGCGGGGTGATGAAGTCGAGCCCACGTTCCACCAAGTCGCCCAATAACTCACCCACCACCGTCGCGTTCTCTGTCGCTCCTTGCCGTATGCCCAGAATCGTTTTGCGCCCGTCTTCACCGATGCCCAACGCCGCCACCATCTGCTGACCCTCGAACGGCGTCGCATCAATCAGCAAGGCGCACAGTCGCGTTTTGTCCAGCCGGCGCTCCATCATTCCCTTGAGTTTCGCCCGGCTCGCTTCAATGAAATGCTCGCTGACCGCGCTCTTCTCCAGTCCGTAGGCCTCAGTGAACTCGCGCACCGCTTGGCCATATTTCCGCGTGCTTAACCCCAGCATCAACTTCTCCCATACCGTCTCGGTCAGGGGTTCGCCGCGGTGAAACATCTCGTAACTTCCTAATCGCACCTCTTTCTCTTCAATCGTCCGGACGCGTGGGCGCTGGATAGGAACCTTCTGTCCCATCACCACGCAATAGCCACGTTCACTTCCCCACCTGCTGGCTGTTCTGTCCGGCTGTCGCTGGCTCCGTTCGCCGGCCAGTTCGCGGACCTCTTCCTGCATCAACAGGTCCATCAACTGCAGACCGGCTTGGCGAATCAATTCGCCCACGCCCTTGCGTAACCAGCCCACCATCTCGGCCATCGGCAGCATCATCTGCACTGCCGGGTTCCCTTCGGCGGCCATTGCCTCGAACTGCTTCACAGCTCGCTGCGCTTCAATTTGGTATGGTTTTTTCATGGCGACTCTCCTTTTCTCGGCAAAAGAAAATTTGCTCTAGCCTATCAAAAGGCTTGAGCGGGGAGTCGCTACTTTCTACGATCTACCGGGCATTCCCC
>JBKQIF010000051.1:0-3832 GCA_052148435.1 Bryobacteraceae bacterium | reverse complement strand
GGAAACGCGCGAAACCGAGCCGCGACCGCCAGGGAGCGGTTGCCTAATACGTGGCCGTAATTCTGAAAACGGGAACTAAGTCCCCGTTTTCACCCGTAAGTGATTGATTCCTGGTTAGAGAACCGGTACTTTGTACCCGTTTTGCTTTTTTAGGAGAGGATCGGCATCAGGCCGGCATTGGCGGTCGCGTCCGGGTCCGGGGTCGGCAAGGGCCTGGCAAACCCCCTGCCCCAATTCACCGGCTCACTTGAGCCACCACCTGTTCGAGGCCGGCACGGTCGGTCACGCTGCCCTGGGCCAGGCGCGGCGTGCCGCCACCGCGGCCTCCGGCGGCGGAGAGGGCCGTCTTCAACAGCGCGCCGGCGTCCACGCCGGAATCGGCCGAGGCCGCCAGCAGCAGCGCGGGTGGTTCCTCGAGCACGGCCAGGAATACCGCCGCGGGCTGGCTGGTAAAGCTTTGTGCCACGGCGCGCAGATCTTCCAGGTTGCCGCGGGCGGCGCGCTCGAGGTGGCGGCGAATCCCGCCGGCGCCGGCCGGGCAACTAAGATACAGTTCGCGGCCGCGGTAGCCGGCCAGATCGAGTTCCATTTTGCGGCGGGCCTTTTCGGCGGTGCGGGCGGCCTCGAACTGGGCCGCCACCAGGGCGGGAACCTCGTCCAGGGGGGCCGAAAACACCTGGGCGGCGCGGTTGAGAGCTTCGAAATCGGCGTGGGCGCGAGCCACGGCGCGGGCGCCGCAAAGGAACTCGACGCGCACCGTCTTGCGCACCTTTTCCAGCTTGCGCAAGAGGACGAACCCGATTTCGCCGGTGGCGCGCACGTGCGTTCCGCCGCAGGCGCTGCGATCCAGATCGGCGATGGAAACGACGCGCAGCGTGCCGGTGCGCTCCGAAGCTTTGCGCAAATCGCCGGCCGCCGCAGCCTCTTCAAACGAGACGGAAACCGGGCGGTTCTCGCAGACGAGCTGGTTGGCGCGCCGTTCGGCCTCAGCCGCCACGCGCGGGTCGAGCGAATCGGTTTCGAGGTCGATGGTAGACGTCTGGGCGCCCAAATGGAAACTCACCGTCTTGAGCTGGAAGCATTCGGCGAAGACGGCCGAGAGCAGGTGTTGGCCGCTGTGCTGTTGCATGTGGTCGAAGCGGCGCGGCCAATCGACGAGGCATTCGACCGGGCCGGGAGCGACAGAGGCAGCCAGGCGATGGCCGATCCGCTGGTCTTCCTCCACGACCTCGAGGAGGGCAACGCCTCCGATGGAGCCGGTATCGAACGGCTGCCCGCCGGAAGCGGGATAAAACGCCGTGCGGTCGAGATAGGCGGTGAGGCCGTCCGGTGAAGTTCCGACGAGGTTGGCGGCGAACTCGCGCAGGTAGCTATCGGTGTAATACAAACGTTCGGTCATGAGCTTACCGATATTGTCACAATTCCGGGCCGGGGGCGGGGAGAGCTGCCCAACGGTAAGTCGGAACAGGTCCGGCGCGGCAGATATAAGGTGTTTGGTTTCTGTTGGCTACGGTCAGAAATGGGTTCGTTCGGCAGCGCGCGTTTGGCTTCGGATGGAAGGGACGGGTTGCGCCAATAATGGCTTTGTGCGGAGTTTTCTTGCTGGATTCGGGGTTGGTCCTCTTTCATGTTTGCTTCCGGCACAGGGTCTATCCTGATTCCAGAGATAGCATGGAAGGGGAAGAGGGCCGGCTGCGCGGATGATCTAAGCGATTGATAACAGAAATGTTGTGCACTTGACAAGACGCGTGACCGTTTCGCCTCCGGCTGACGGCCACGGTTCGGCGGCAACAATATTCGGCAGTTTGATTCGTCTACAGGAGCAGATGGAAGAAGTGCTGAGGATTCCACGGCTGACGGCGGAGCAGAACCGGCTGATCTCCGAGGCGGTTCAACGCGAGCAGGGGCGGCTTCGGAATTTCGTGCGAAAACGGGTGGCCGACGCGGGCGATGCCGAGGACATTCTGCAGGACGTCTTGTACGAGCTGGTGGAGGCCTACCGGCTGGTGCAGCCGGTGGAGCACGTGGCGGCGTGGCTGTACCAGGTGGCGCGAAACCGGATCATCGATTTTTTCCGCAAGAAACGGCCGGAGGCGATGGGGGAAGGTTCGGCGGAGAGCGCCGGCGACGAGGGCGCGCCGCGGCTGGAAGATTTATTGCCGTCGCGGGATGCCGGGCCGGAGGCCGCCTACGCGCGAAGCGTGCTGCTGGAGGAGCTTAACGCCGCGCTCGAGGAATTGCCGGAGGAGCAGCGCGCGGTCTTCGTGGCGCATGAGATCGATGGTCTCAGCTTCAAAGAGCTTGCCGCGGAGACGGGCGTGAACATGAACACGCTTCTCTCGCGCAAGCGCTATGCGGTTTTGAATCTGCGCCGGCGTCTGCAGGCTATTTACGACGAATATATGACTCCGTAAGGACGGGAAACATGGAAAACAAACGGTTACGAAGGGGATTTCGAATCAAGAATCGAGGCCTGAGAATCGCGGCGATGGCGGCGATGGCTCTGGTGGTGCTGACCGCATTCGGCTTTATCGTGATGAATTTGTGGAACTGGGTGGCGCCGGCGGTTTTCGGCGGGCGGACGGTGACGTTCTGGCAGGCGGTGGCGCTGCTGGTCCTGGCCCGGATTCTGTTTGGAGGCTGGCACGGGCGGCCCGGCTACCGGATGCGCGGCCGGATGTTGGAAAAATGGGCGGAGATGACTCCGGAGGAGCGGGAGCGGTTCCGTCAGGGATTGGGCGGCGGTTGCGGCGGGCGAGGAGGGGGGATCGACAAGAATGCACAAACCGCGGTGTGACGGGAAGAGCGGCCTGAAAGGCGGCTGCAGCCACGACTGGCTGCCTCACACACTACGCTAGCGGGACAGACGATCGCCTGTCCCGACCGCCTAACGGGCGTAAACAGTTCTTCCAGTCCGCAAATCGCGTTCGGCCCGAAACCAGTGTTCCCAGTCGCGGCCGGTTCTCCGGCCCGAAGCTTCCCAATAAGAATAGGCCAGCACGGCAACCTCGTGATGGCTCGGCGCGGCCGTGCGCAGCGAGCGGGGGTGGATCTCCTCCACCGAAAACCCAGGGTAGCGGCCGGGGATGCCGGCGGTTTTGTTACAAGTGTAAGTCATCGAATCTTTGTATATATCAGAAATTGGGGACACTGGACAGTACCAATCGTACAATTTGTTACGATAAAAGTACTGCAAGACCGGCGCTGGGGTTTTGGATTATAATGAAAAAGCTCTCGCCTGGCATCGTGGTTCCCTTTTATGTTCCTGAGCGTGAAAGCGATGGACGCGCGGAAGGTTCGTTTTGACGAAACCTTTTCGCCGGGACAGATCGATTTTTCGGGTGAGGACCTGGAGCAGGGATCTCCGTTGCGGGCCAGCGGGATGGCTGAGTTGTTGCCGCATACGGATGGCGAAGTGCGGATCGGGGGGCGGTACACGGTGGAAATGACGGCCGAGTGCGACCGCTGTCTGGGACGCGCCCGTTTTCCCTTGGAATGCGCCTTCGACCTGTTTTATCGGCCCGCCGCGTTCATCGGACGCGAGGAAGAAGTGGCGATCGACGAGGGCGAAGCGGAGATAGGCTTCTACGAAGGCGACGGTCTGGAACTGGAAGACATCCTGCGGGAACAGGTGCTGCTGGCGCTGCCGATGCAGCGGGTTTGCAGCCAAAGCTGTAAAGGTATTTGCCCGGTTTGCGGAAAAAACCGGAACGAGACCGCGTGCGATTGCCAGCTCGAGAGCAGGGACGGCCGCTGGGAAGCGTTCCGCAAGTTAGAATTGTGAAGGAAGAGAAATGCCGAATCCCAAACGCCGACACTCCCAGAGGCGGAC
>JBKQIF010000050.1:0-34573 GCA_052148435.1 Bryobacteraceae bacterium | reverse complement strand
ACCATCACCCGCGCGGCGGCTTCCTGGAGATGCAGAATATCGGGCCCATTGAGCGCCGCCGCAATGTCCGCCCCAGCCGCCTGATTGGGGGCGCGCACGATTTCCCGCTCGCTCGCGGCATCCGGGTACCCCATCCGTAAGCGCATCAGAAAGCGGTCAAGCTGCGATTCCGGCAACGGGTAGGTGCCGTGGTGTTCCACCGGATTCTGAGTCGCGATCACCATGAACGGGCGCGGCAGTGTGTGCGAATGCCCGTCCACCGTGACCTGGCTCTCGTTCATGGCTTCGAGCAGCGCCGACTGGGTCTTCGGCGTGGTGCGGTTGATCTCGTCGGCCAGCAGAAAATTGGCGAAGATGGGGCCGGGCTTGAATTCGAAAGCCTCCGTTTGCCGGTTGTAAATCGTCACACCCACGACGTCGCTCGGCAGCATATCGGCGGTGAACTGGATGCGATGGAACTTGCACGCCGCCGCCCGCGCCAGCGCCTGCCCGAGGGTGGTCTTGCCCACTCCGGGAACGTCTTCGATCAAGAGATGCCCGCGCGCCAGCAGGCACACCAGCGACAACCTGATGGTTTCGCCCTTCCCGCGAATCACGGAGCCGAGCGCCGTCTCGAGTTCGCTCAGCTTGGCAAGTATCTGCTGCGGGAATCCAGCCGGCGGGGCAAGCAACGATTCCCGCTGGTTCATGCAGATTTCATGATACTAAAGAACGGCGGGCCGGATTCGGGGCCACGGCTGGAGTCTCGGCCTCCAGGCCCCGGGTCAGATCCCCCAGGAGCCCTCCCGCAGATAAGTGAAGTTGTGCGCGTTTACTCCGTCATGTGTGAGCTGAAGATAGATCGGTAAGATTGCTGACCTCCGCCAGGACGTGGGCCACGGTGTAGATTTTCTGGAAGGCGCCAAGCACCCGAGTGAGCAAATCGTAGTCGGCCTTTGTATACTTGCTGGTTCTCTTGAACGTCTCGATACGATCGCGGTTGACGCTGCCGACCACGAGCAGCACGAGAAGATTTGTGTCGACCAGCAGCCCGGCAGCGCTGGGCGGGCCAAGCCCCGATGCGGTCATTGCGAGGCGACTTCACGCAGTTTCATCGCAACGAGCTCTCCGGTCTCGACGTCGATCAGAAAGCGTTTGTACCGCAGACGGTCGGTACCAAGCGCCGCGGCGAGGGGGTTCAACTGGCGCAGGTCTTGCGGGAGGCTAAGCGTGATGCTCCAGACGTCACAGCCCTTGTAGACGTCGCGCTCTATTTCCTCCAGATTTATGGCAGTTTGGCCGAACATCTCCACTGCCTTCGTCTTCGCGATCTGGACAGCCTGTTTGACGTCTATCATGACGGACCACCTCCACCATAGTGCCACGAATTACCTGCCGATTCGTAAAGTCACTTCCCATTCGCAAACGAGACTTGGCCGACCCGCGGCGGCGCCTCGCGATTCTCCCGGCCGAGCTTCCGCCGAACGGTATGCGCCAGTCGCCTGATCCAGTCGAAGAGCAGGCCGGACAGAAAACGCGGTCCCCGAAAGATGTATCTTCCCAGCCACAGCATGCCCAACCCGAAGGCCACCAAGACGCAGGCAAACAGGAGCATAAACACACCCTGATCCGACGGAGAGAAGTGATCGAGGAACTCAGCCACCGGGCCGCCCATTTGGATAAAGCCGAGCTCGACCAGCCTGTCAAACAACCCCGGCAGGAGGATTCGAGACAAGCCCAACAAGGTGAACATCGCGCCGGCCAAAAGGATGCTCCCGGCGGTCGCATAGAACGCGGCCACCATGCCCGCCAGCGCCAGCAGCAGGCCCACCAGTACACTCAAGCCGCCAAATCCCAGCGGGATCCCGAACAACGCGATGAATATCCCGCCCACGACATACAACGGCAGGTTGCGCTTCGCTCCGGAACGCATCATCGTACCGGGCAAACGGCCGGCCACCACTTCCGCCGGTTCACCGAAGTTACGCAGTACGGCGAGGATCCTGGCGACGTCGTCGTCGATCGGCGTATTCCGGTAAGCTTCATACAGGTGCGACTCGATCTCCCTCAGGAACTCGTCCCGCTCACGGGCCGGCACCAACCGGAGCTGCGCCTTCACGCGCTCCAAATAGTCCTTGGCAATTTTCGCCACCACTGGCGGGTAGTCGTTCATTTGTCTTACCCCTTTCGGACCACGAGTTTCTTCCCGGCGGATTCGGATTGCTCCTGGGTCTTCCAGTTCTGCTGGACCAGGGAGACCAACGAATCAAGCTCTTGGCTCAGCTCATCGAAGAGTTGGCGGCCTGACGACGTCAGCGTATAGTACTTGCGAGGAGGCCCCTGAGCGGATTCCACCCATTCGGAACCGACTAAGCCATCTCGATCCAGCCGGGCCAGGATGGGATAAATCGTGCCTTCTTTGAGGGAAATGGAGCCGCGTTCGGAGAGGACCCGGATCAACGAATAACCGTAATGCCGCCCGTGGTAAAGCACTCCCATGACAGCCAGTTCCAGGACGCCCCTCCGTAATTGGGCGATCCGCCTGTCCCTGCCGTCTTCCGGGTACTCCATAATGCCTGGTATACGGTGACGCTAGGTACCGGGTTCCAAGAAACTTCCGAGTCGAAGCTGTCAGCCGTCAGCGGTCAACTCTCAGCCACGCGGCAGCGGCCGATCGCTGAGAGCTTGCCACGGGCAGGTGACCTGATTTCTGAAGCCGCGTAGTTAGGGCGACCGAGGCGGGGGTAGACCATTCGCCCGGCGGCTTCGGTTTATTGAGCCACAGGCTCAGTTGCCGCCTGTGCCGCAGCCGCCGGGGCTGGCTTCGCAGCGACCTTCTTGACCGCGGCTTTCTTAACTGCCGCACGCTTCCGCGCCGTCTTTGCCGGTGGGGCTTTCTTGGCGGCTTGTTCCGCTTTGGCAACTTCGGCGCGTTTCAATGCCCAGCGCCTTTTGGTAGCGGCGATGATATTTCTCCTGCCGGCCGCACTAAGTTTTCGTTTGGGCTTGGTGGCTTCAGGTGGCGCTGGCTCGCTCGCCTTCTTAGCTTCCGCCCATCTCTTTCGCTGCGCTTCGGCAATCGCCTTCCTACCAGCGGCACTCATCTTCCGGCGTTTGCGTTTTGGCGGCTCCGGCGTGGCCACCGGTTCAACGGGGGCGCCGGACAGGGTAGCTTTGAGTTCGCCGATCTTTGAGTCGATAAGCCGCTTCTGTTCCTCAAATCCAAGGATGGCGGCAGTGATAATGTCGTTTGTGAGGTTGGTTGGCATATCAGTCTTTTATACTATCTACGTTACCGCAATTCCTCCTGCAAGGAGTAAGAGTTTTCCCTTTCTTGGTCGGAAGTCAGGAGTCAGGAGCCGGAAGTCAGAAGGAACCACGCGCCGGCGTAAAGGCTGGTAGGCTGGATGCTGGACGTTTTTATGATGAAATGCTTTCCAATCGGCATGCTGTTCTTGTCGGCATGCACGCTGCTCGACGCCGATGTGACTGTGCGTCAGTCGTTCGAATACAAGATGAACCTTCCCATTCCGGGCGCACAGGTCCCGCAGTTTCCTTTCCATGAGATGTCGATGCGCATAAAGGGAGACCGCGCGTACTGCCAAACCGGGTGGATGACCTCGATTACGGATGCTTCCACCGGGCAGGTCACGATGCTCGATCCCAAGACCAGCCGCTACGCGACGGCCACCATGGCCGAATACATGGCGGCGCTCCAGAATTCGGTGAGTGGAAATGCCATGCCGGAACAGGCCAAGGCGCTTCTCTCGCAGATCAAGGCGGATGTGGAATCGCACGATACCGGGCGGAGGGAGCGCATTCAGGGCGTGGATGCCGCCGAACGCGAGATCGTGTTGACCCTGACCATTCCGGTTCCCATTCCGGGCCAGGAGAACGGGCTACGCGTGCTGGTGAAGATGCAAGTGTGGCAGCCGGGGGCGGAGGCTGCCGCGCGGATTCCCTGGGTGCGCGAAATGACTTCTTATTACAACCGCGCAATGGACGTCAACAACCCTTTGAACATGATGCGGCAGATGTTCACCGCCATTCCTGGCTTTGGCGGCGTAATGGATAAAATGGTGAAAGAGATGGCTAAGGGGGGCGGGGTGGCGTTGCGCATGCACGTCGCGGTAGTGATGCCCGACCTGGCGAATCTGATGGCACAGGCGCGAGCCAAGGACGCAGCCGTACCGGACGTACCCGCCAGCGATGCTCCCATGGTGGAGATGAACAGCGAGATAAGGGAAGTAAATACGGACCCGGTCCCGGATGGCGTGCTGCAGATACCGGCGTCCTATCAGAAGGTGCCCATGCAGGATCTGGTGAAGGGTCTGATGCCCGCCGCGCCGAAACAGTGATCGGGCCGGCCGTGTATGATCCGAGGGCAGAGAGGGGGATACGGATGAATCGCCGGGTGTTTCTTGCCGCTTCCACGGCGGGGTTATTGCGCGCTCAGACGCCAACGGCCAGCTTTGGCAACCTGAAGCCGATGACTGGGGACATCCAGCCGATTGGGGAGGACGAGCGCGTGGCGCGCATCGAAAAGGCGCGCCGGCTGATGCGGGAAAACGGGATTGCGGCCATCGTCTGCCAGGGTGGCGCCAGCCTTTTCTATTACACGGGTGTGCGTTGGGCGGCCGGTCCCACGCTGGCCTGGGTGCTGCCGGCGAAAGGCGAGGCGGCCTGGGTGGTCGCGGAAGCCGAGGTGGACCGCGCGCGCCAGGCCATGCGCATGAGTGCCGACCGGGCCGGCACGAATATCCGGACATGGGCCACCGGCGACGATGCGGCTTACGCGCGCATGGCGCAGTTTTTGCGGGAGCGGGGAGCTTCCGGCCGGATCGGGATCGAAGAAAAAGCTACTTTTGCGCTGTTCGACGGGCTGCGGCGGCAGGCGCCGAAGCTGGAATTCGTGAGCGCCGACCCGGTGACGGTAGGCTGCCGGGTGATCAAGTCGCCGGCGGAAATCGCCCTGCTGCAGCGGGCCAACGACATCACCATCGCCGCCTACCGGGCCGCGTTTTCCACCTTGAAGGAGGGCATGACCAATGGGGAGCTGAGCGCCAACGTCGCGGGCGCCTATCGCGCGCTGGGAGTTACGGGCGACGCGATGGTGATTTTCGGCAAGTACACCGCATTTCCGCACGGCAGCATTCAGCCGCAGCAGTTGCGGGAGGGCGACCTGGTGCTGGTGGACGACGGCTGCACCGTGGATGGGTATCAATCCGACATCACGCGGACGATGATCTTCGGCAAGCCCAACCCGCGGCAGCGGCGGGTCTGGAATCTGGAACGCGCGGCGCAGGATGCGGCCCTGGCAGCGGCCACGCCGGGCGCCACTTGCGAATCGGTGGATGCGGCAGCGCGCAAAGTGATCACCGATGCGGGTTTCGGTCCCGGGTATCAGGTTCCCGGTCTGCCGCACCGCACCGGGCACGGCATTGGGCTGGAAGGCCACGAATGGACCAACCTGGTGAAGGGGAACAAGACGCAGCTCGAGCCCGGCATGTGCTTCAGCAACGAGCCGACCATCGCCATATACGGAGAATTCGGCGTACGGCTGGAAGACTGCATGCACATCACGCCGGAGGGGGCGCGCATGTTCACGCCGCAGAGCCCGGCCATCGATCGACCTTTCGGATAAAGCGAATCATGCCACAGACCACTGAAATCCCGGAGACGACTTATCGCCAGCGCCAGGCCAAACTGCAGGACGCCATGAAGGAGTTCGGCCTTTCCGCCATTGTGCTGGAGCCGGGGCCGGCCATGCTGTATTTGACCGGGGTCCGCTGGGGCAAGAGCGAGCGCACCTTCGCGGTCGTACTGCCGGCCAAAGGCGAGCCGGTGTGGGTGCTGCCGGGGTTCGAGGAGATGCGCGCCCGCGAGCTGATCCGGCGCGGCGACGACATTCGCATCTGGCAGGAGGACGAGAGCCCGTACGAGCGCATCGTAGCCGGGCTAAAGGACCGCGGCGCGGCCGGCGGGAAGGTGGGGATCGACGAAACCGCGCGGTTTTTCGTGTATGACGGGATTCACAAGCTGGCGCCGCGATTGGAATTCACCGGGGCCACACCGGCGCTGAAATCGGCGGGGGTCGATCTGAATTCCACCGGCGGCCGCGGACGATAGCGGGTCCTTGCTTTCTAACTGACAACTGTCTACTGACCACTCTCAACCGTCCGTACGCGCGGAATCCGCTCCGCCAGCGGCGGCAGCGCGGGGAAGTCCGTGTACGGCTCGGACTGATACCAGTAGCCTACGGAAAAGAAATTATCGTGGCGATCGTTGGCGTGGCCGTGTTCCATGGTGTGCCGCAGGTAGCGCTGGAAGGTTACGGGATTGTCGCCGTGCCAGCGGTAGCAGCAGTAGCGGCCGCCGGTGCGCTCGGGGTTGACGATCAGCGGCGCGCCATACATGCCGTGGCCAAACGGTTGGGCGCCGTCCCGGCCGCCGAAATCCCAGCTACCCAGGAAATAGTCCTCGGAGCCGGTTCCTTGAATGGTCGGAGCGGATTCATTGTCGACGAAAATCATCTCGTCGCCTTCCCCCCACCAGCCTTCCGCGTTCTGCAGCACGCCCAGAGTGACTCCCATCAGGTGGCCCCGGCCGCGGGTTTCCAGGTACACGTAGTTGAGACGGCCGTCGGTATTCAGCCGGGCAGCCTCGCCGGTGGTGGGTGTACAAGGCGCGGCCTGGCGGTATTGGGCGTGGAAGTAGAGAGTATCGGCGGGCAGCGCGGGCAATACCTGGTAATCGATATTGGAATAGAAGGAGCCGACTTCCTGCTTGCCTTCGTTGGTGACCGTGAGCCGCGCGCCGCGCGCGTATGGCATGACGAAGTACGAGTTGAGCGATTTGCCGGGCGAGCAAGCCAGATACTGGGATTGATAAATGGCGTACGCGCCCAGGTTGAGGCCGAAGAAATCGCCGATGGGCGTCTCCACGCTGGGCCGGGAGTTGCCATCCCAGTAGGCGCGCAACACGAGTTCCTTCAGGTGGTCGCCGGAGCGCGCGGAGATAGTGAACCAGACGTGAGTGATGGCGCCGGCGCCCTGCGCGCGGAAGACTTCCAGTTCGCCGCCGGCGGGAATGTGCCAATAGTCGGCGTTGCCGCCGGTGCGGTCGAAGCTGGATTGCTTGAGCGCCTGGTGATGTTGTGCGCGGGTGTAGGACGGCAACGGGCCGGGGGCGATGGAAGAGGGCGCCATCGCGCTTTGGGCAGAGGCTGAGCGCTCGACGGCAACGGCGGCCGGTACGGCGAGCAGGCGGCGGAGAAATCCGCGCCGGAGATTGGAATCGGTGGGCATCATGCCGTCATTCATTCTACGCCTCGGCGAGCCGCGGCCAAAAGGCATGAAGAAATATAGCCACCGATAAACACCGACGAGCACGGATAAAGAAATAGTGAATTTATCCCTGTTTATCAGTGTTCATCTGTGGCTATTCAAACCTTCCGCAATGCCAGCACGGCGTTGAGACCGCCGAAAGCGAAGGAGTTGGACAGCGCCCACTCCACTTGGCAGAGTCGGGCCTGGTTGGGAATGACGTCCAGATCGCAGTCGGGATCGGGGCCGAGAAAGTTGGCGGTCGGCGGCAGCACGCCATCGCGCAGCGCCAGCACGGTGGCCACGCACTCCAGCGCGGCGGCGGCGCCCAGGGCATGGCCGTGCATGGACTTGGTGGAGCTGACCGGCAGCTTGCCCGCGCGCGCGCCAAACACGCTGCGGATGGCGGCGGTTTCGGTCAGGTCGTTGGCCAGCGTGCCGGTGCCGTGCGCGTTGATGTAGCCGATGGCGTCCGGCTCGATGGCGGCGTCGCGCATGGCGGCGCGCATGGCCCGTGCCGCTCCGGCGGCGGATGGCTGGGTGATGTGGCTGGCATCGGCAGACATGCCGAAGCCCACCAGTTCGGCATGAATGCGCGCGCCGCGGGCAAGGGCGGCCTCCATCGGCTCGAGCACCAGCATGCCGGCGCCTTCCCCCAGGATCATGCCGTGGCGATCGCGCGAAAAAGGCCGGCAGGTATCGGTAGAGACCACGCGCATGGCTTCCCAGGCCTTCAGAATGCCGAAGCTGAACGGCGCCTCGCTGCCGCCGGCGATGGCCGCGTCGGTAATCCCGTTGCGCACCATCCAGAAAGCCTGGCCGATGGCGTGACCGGCCGAAGAACACGCGGTGGAAATGGTAAAGCTGGGGCCGGTGATGCCGAATTCCATGGAAATCTGGCTGGCGCCCGCATTGGCCATGGTTTTGGGAATCGTAAGCGGATGCACCCGGTTCTGGCCCAGCTTGTAGACGTCGCGAAAGCCGATGTCTTCGGTGCTCTGTCCGCCCACGCACGACCCGGTAACGATGGCCGTGTTCTCGCGCAATTCGGGAGTAAACGTCAGCCCCGCATCCGCCACGGCTTCCCGAGCGGCGATCACGGCGAATTGCGCGAAACGGTCGAGGAAATCCGCGGGCCGGTCGTCAAAGTAGGGCTGATGGCTGTAGGCAGGCACCTCGGCGCCGTTGGTGAACCGTAGTTGCGAGGTATCGACGGTTTCAATCGGGCGAATGCCGGAACAACCCGCACGTAGCGCGGCGGCCACGTCTTCCACCTTGCGGCCCAGCGCGCAGATGGCGCCGAGGCCGGTAATCGCGACGCGCCGCATTCCTACTGGCCGGCCCCGATTTGGGAAGTCTTGGCGGCGATCAACTTCTCCAGGCCTTCGCACATGCCGCGCACGTTGGTGATGCCGCGCACCTGGTCGTCGGGGATGTTGATGTCGAACTCATTTTCCAGTGCAAAGAGGATCTCCACCGCATCCATCGAGTCGATGTTCAACTGCTGAAACTCGCTATCGATGGTAACCGTTTCTGGCGGGATGCGTTTGGAAGCGGCAATCACCTTGAGAACCCTCTGAATCAAGTCGTCGGACATAAAAGTCGGCTGACAGTCTCCAATCCGTACCCTCGGTCGAGCAAGAGGGGTACAAGCCGGCGGACGGCCTCCACGGTCGCCGTCACATCCGGGTTCGAGCGCAATTCCCGCCCGTCGTGCAGACAGAGAATCGCACCGTTTGACACCCGGCGGACCAATCGTGCCGCGATGGCATCCGCCTCCAGCCTCCAATCATAGCCGATTGCACTCCACATCACGCCGCGCAGGCTTAAGCGGCGCTGGACGCCGCGCATGCCGAACCAGCGGACTCCGTACGGCGCGCGAAACCAGGCGGGGGGCGTCCCGGTTTGTTGCGCGATGGCTGCCTGGGCTCGCGCCAGGTCGTCGCGCAGAAATTCGCGGCCGTGAAAACAGAACAGCGGATGATGAAAGCTGTGATTGCCGATCTCGTGGCCGGCGGCGTGGACCTCGCGGGTCACCGCGGGCAACCGATCCACGTTCGCCCCACACTGAAAAAAAGTGGCCGGCACGCCGTGCCGCGCCAGAATCTCGAGGATGCGGTGCGTAGACTCGCTAGGGCCGTCATCGAAGGTAAGCGCAACGATGGCCCGATCGCGCGGGCCGCGCCAGACCGAAGGCGCGAATACGGAGGACGAGCGCCCGCGCACCGCCCAACTCATCCCCGCCGCCCATGCGGCGGCCGCCGCTAGTTCAATCTCGAACGACAGACCGCTACTTCCCTCCTCCTGTTGGAGTGTGGGGCGGACCACCGTTCTTTGTGGTACGCCGCATTCAAAACCGCTTCTTAAAGAATATATCCATGCCGATCATACCGTTTTCCTCGCGCTGGGCCACCGCCGACCATTTCTTGCTAAAGGCCCATTCGACGCTTACGATCTGGGGGTTGCTGCTGGTAACGTCGGTGATGTAGGTGAACGTAATATCCGATGTCACCTGTTGCTCGAGCGTAAGCCGGGCCTGCGGGTTATATTCCAGCCCCGGCAGGCTGGGATCGATGCGCAACTGGCTGACCCCGAAGAAACGCTGCAACCTGCCGGTGACCGGGCTCGCAATCGCCTGGCCAAGCAGCGCGGAGGCGCCCGCCTGCTGCCACGACTGCGGCGCGATGCTCTGCTGCGAGAGCAGCGCCGGATCGCTGGTGGGAGTGCGGCCGGTGGCCAGCAGCGCCACAATTTCGTTGAATTCCAACGGCGGATCCGAGCGTGGCGCCAGGGTAAGTTTATTGAGCGGTCCGGAAATGTTCAAGGTGATGTCGATCCCGCGCGCCTTGGTCTCGAGGTCGATATCCAGAATCGGATCGACGTTGAGCGGATTAAAGAAAGAAATCGATCCCTGGCTGACGTCGTACTTGGTTCCGAAAAACACCACCTGCCCTTGCGATACGTTAATGCGTCCCAGCAAGGCGGGATTGCTGGCCGTGCCGCGGAGATGGAGGTTGCCGGAGACCTCCAGGTCCTGGGTCAGCGAGCTGCGCACCTGCACGTTGGGCGAGGTGTTGATCTGTACGTCGAAATTGAGGCCGCCCAGGAACCCGGTGCGCGCCGCGGGAGTTTCGACCGGCTCGGCGGATTGCGCAATCACCGAGCTGAAGTCGGACTGCTGGTTGAAGCCGCTGCGCAGCACCGTCACGGTTCCCGACAGCATGCTGCGCGCCCGCGTGCCGCTCAGGTTCAAGCTGGCGTCGGCCACCGTGCTTACGCCCTCGGGATAACGCAGGCGCACCTGTTCCAGGTTGGCGTGAAGACGGAAGACCGGCTGCCCGCCTTCATAAGCCGCAAAACCGGAGAGTTGGATTTTGCCGCCGCCGGTTTCGCCGGAGAAGCTCTGGATGGAGGCGCGGCCGGCGGAAAAGCCGATCACTCCGTTGGCGCTCGAAATGCCGTTGGGAACTCCGGCGATATTAAAAGAGGCGTTCTGAAACTCGACCCGGCCGGCGACCTGCGGACTGGCCAACGTCCCGCGAACCGCGGCGGCGGCGGTGATGGCGCCGGCGGCGGTGAAATCCTGGTTCCATTCCCGCAGGAAGGAGAGGTCGACCCGGCCTTCGGCGCGCAAGTCCATGGGGCTTGCCTGCGCCGGAGCATAACGGCCACTGACCCGGAAATCGGTATTTTTCCCCACCAGGCGGAAGCTCTCGATGGTCGCCACCGAATTGGCGTAGCTCACCACGATGGGCCCGGAGTTATGCATCGCGGCCGACTCGCCCAGACCGGATTTGGCGGTGGGCGTGAGCGCCAGTTGCGGCACTTCCAGTTGCACCCTCCCGGTTTGCGGCTGTAGAGCGTTGCCGCTAAGCTGCAGCGAGCCTTCGGCCGAGCCCTGGAAATTCTCGGTGGCGGAACCGGGTTCGAGAATCCACTTTCTGAGCTGTTCGAAATCGAGCTTGGAAAACTTGACGGTGGCGCTGCCCGGATATTCGCCCTCGAGCTGCCAGGAGCCATCGCCGGCGATCACCGAGCCGGCGAAGTTGGAATCCAGGTGAGCCGTCAGCTTGCCGTCCTCGGAATCGGCTTTCAGGTGGGTGTCTCCGAAGCGTTGCTCGCCCATGGTCAGGCCGGAAACCTGGCAGTCCAGATGCAAGTCCTGAATGCGAAACGGCAGCTCGCCGGCTCGCCTCGCGATGATTTCGACCGTTCCGTGGAGCGAGCCCTGAACCACGCCTTTCACCCCGGGCCGCAGAGCGGCGACAGTTTGAATCCGTTCCACCGGCATGGCGTTGGTGGCCACTTCAAACTGCAGCGTGCCGGTGTCCCAGGCGCCGGCGGGGTGACGATACGTGCCCGCCACCTTCACCTGTTTCGCGCCGGCCGCGAGCTGCCCGTCCTCGAATTCGATGGCGCCGCCGGTGTAGACCACCCGGCCGGTGAGACGGTCGAACGGTTCGTCGCGCAAGCGGCCGCCGGCCAGCGCCACGTCGGCGCGCAATTGCGGGTCGCCCGCGGTTCCGGTGAGTTGCGCCGTGGCATCGAGGTTGCCGCTCAAAGGAGGCTGGTCCATGGCCAGCAGGCGGGCGGCATCCGAGAGCGGCATCGAGTGCAGCGCCAGATTGCCGAACACCAAGCTGGAACCGGCGACTTTCCAATCTCTCAGTGCCACCGCAATTTCCCCCTGCGCGCGCCAGCCGTCGCGGGCCAGCACCACCTGGCGCGCGCCGACGTTGTCCCCGGATGCGGCCACGTCGGCGGTCAACGAATCGAACGTTCGACCCTGCCAGGAAAAACCACCGGCGGTGACGTGTCCGGAAAACTGCGGGCTGGACAGCTTGCCGCGCACCACCCCGTCGAACCGGGCGGCGCCGCCGGTGAGTTTTACCGGAAAATCGGCGGGGCTCTCCCCCAGCGCGGGCAGAATATCGGCCAGATCGCGGGTCTCGGCGTGAACCCGCAGCTCCCGCCCGAGGGCGCCGGAAAATTCGGCGCGCGAAGCCGGCAGCGCGATCAGCGAATGGCCCAGGTCGAGAACCCCGCCAAGAGCGTCGTAGCGCGCGGCAATCGTGCCGTGAACCGGAGCGCTCCCCGCCGCGGGGGCGACGGCGAGTTGGACGGAGGCGCGCAGATCCTCTTTTCGCCGCAGCGAGCCCTCGCCTTCCAGCTTGCCCGACACCACGCCGTCCCAGGGGAGCGGCGCCTTGCTATAGAGAGCGACGGCGCGGCGGGCGCCGAACCCGGCCAGCGTTCCGGAAACGGTGAACCGGTCGAGGGCGCGCAAACCAACGTCGCCCTGAAACCCTCCACCCGCGAGCGAGAGATCGATCCCGCGCAGCTCCAGGTCGCTGCCGCGCAAGGTGGCCGAGCCAACCGCGGCCTGGAGCGGCGCGAGGCCGGACGGCGTCGCCAGGCCGCCGGACAGGCGCACCCCGCTCAGCTCGACCTGCCTGGCGCTGGCGCGCAGCCTGCCCGCCACTTGCATGTTGCGCAGGCGCACCGTGGAATCGCGATACTCCAGGCCGTGAGCTTTCAGGTCGGCTTCGGACCGAAAGCTCGCGGCATCGCTCCAGGAACCCTGGCCGATCAGATCCACCGTGCCGCCATCGAGCAGTCGAGTCCGCAGAATGCGCTGAGCGTCCTGGTTGGTAATGCGGGCCTGGTAGCGGAAGCTGGCCTCCGGCGCGGCCAGGTGGATGAGCGAACCGGAAATCTGCACCTGCGTGTTGCCGGTCGCCAGGCGCGCCGATTCCACCCCGATGCGGTCCCTTTCGATCGCCACGGCCGCATCCAAAGCGACCGGCGTATCGGCCAGACCCGGAGCCTGGACGAGCAGGGGATGGATCGCCAGCGTTCCCCGATAGCGCGGCCCGCCGGCATCGAATTGCAGCGTGGATGTCAGGTTCGCGCCGTGGAGCTCGAATGGCGTCGCGCCGCGATTCTCGATCCGGATCAATCCACGTGTCAGATCGATGCGGCCAATAGCCAGCGCCAGAACGGTTTCGATGGCGTCCTTTTTGCCGGGGCTTTTCACCTTCGGCTCCGGAATATTGGTTCGGCCGCCGGGGAGAATCATCAGATAGACACGCGGCTCGGCAACCTCCAGGTAGCGGATATCCACGTCGCGGTTCCAAAGGGAGACCAGCCGCAGGCCGACCGAAACCGACGCGGCATGGAATAGCGGCGGCCTGTCCGCCGGTTCGATTCCGTGCAAAGTGAAATTGCGGACCTGGGCGCGGAGCCGGCTCCACTCAAAATCGAACGAGCCCACCTCGGCGCGGCCGCCGGTAGCGGTCTCCACCGTGTTCACAATGCGCGCGCGGACCTGTTCCCGGAACCACGCCGTCCGCAGCACCAGCAACCCGCCGCCCGCCGCCACGACGAGCAGCGCAACCGCGCCGCCCAGTACCCGGAACACCCACCGGAAACGCTTCATTCCAGCGCCTCCGGGTGATAGACGATCGCGGTCCGCTTGCGCGCGTCCTTCAGCCAGTCGTCCAATTGCTGGTCCTCGCGCTGCCCGGTCAGGGTACGTTCCATCTGGTCGCGGTATTGGTTGAGCGACGGCGTCTGGTCCGGATGCGCCGCCCGCGCCGCCGGGGCCACCACCTTATCGAAATAATCCTGAACGTCCCGATCGGTCAGTTGAATATTGGGTTGAAACCGGACTTCGATGTAGGAAAGCAGCGTGCGCTGCCAAACCAGCTCGTCCTTCAAGGCCTGCTCTGCGATGCCGGCATCGGCCAGCGCCTGGCGGTAGGCCGCGTCCGATGCGAAGTACTTACTCTTGAACTGTTCCAGCAGGGGCGCGATTTCCGCCGCCGATGGCGCCGGATAGCGGCTGTACTCCAACTCGCCGCGAATCAACTGCTGGTCTACCAGACGATCGGCCGTGGCTTTCTTGGCGGCCTTTCCGAAATCGGGCTTGCGCCCGTCGAGAAACGCCGTGACCCGGATTTCGCGATCCACGTCGAGGGTGGTGACCACCCGGTTCCCAACCGAAACGGCAATGCGGTCGATAATCACCGCGGAGGCAGCCAGGGGTAGAAACAGGACCAAGACCAGGAGGGTGGGACAGGCGATCGTTTTTTGTCGTCTGCCAGGCCTCCCCGGCGGACGAGCGCTTGACGGACGACCAAAGGCGATCGTCCGTCCCACTGCCGGCTTGTGCGCCTGGCGCTTCAAAACGTCTGTCCAATCGAGAAAAAGAATTGAAAATGGCTCACACTCTGTGTGTTGCAGTAGTTCGGCACCGACGAACAGGGATTCACTCCCGCGTTCACCAGTTGCAGCTCGGTGCCGCTGAATCCATAAAATCTGGGCGGGTTGATGCTGTAAGCGAAATCCACCCGCAAGGGGCCCACCGGCGTCCGGTAACGAATGCCGAAACCCACGGCGTGCACCATGTAGTCGAAATCCTGCTCGTCGTGCTGGTGTACGCGAAAAGAGAAGTCGCTCAGGCTGCTGAACGTGTTGCCGAAATCGTGAAAGAGCACGGCTCCTATATTCTCGCCGATCAGGGGGAAGCGCAGTTCGGTCTGGTTGAAGAATAGTGCCGTGCCGCCGATCGGAAAGCCGGTTTCCGTATCGCGCGGCCCGGCCTGGTATTCCGGAAATCCGCGGTCGGAACTGTCGCCTCCGCTGAAGAAGTGTTCCGGCAGCGGGATGGCATCGAGCGGGTTACCCGAGTTTTCGAACGAATAAATTTCCCCGAACTGCGTGCTGCGCGCCAGCACGAAGCGCTTGCCCAGCGGATGGTAGGTCGAATTGCGGACCAACAGTTTCACGAAGTCGCGCTGCGAGCCCAGGAAGTGCTCCGCCATCCCCAGACTCACGGTGTTGTAGATGCCGCGATGCGGGTCCACCGGATCGTCGCGCCGGTCCTGAATCATGTCGCCTTCGACAAGCCCCAGCCGCACCGGCTGCGATAACAGCGGCACCAGCTCCGGGGTAATCTTCAGATCGCTCACGCTGACCCGCCGGTTGGTGTAGCGATACTGAAACGTCAGCGATTTGCCTACCCGCTGCTGCAACTGCATGGAGCCCTCTTCGCGCTTGTAGTCGAACGTGCGCACGTCGCGCGATGCCAGGTAAAGTCCGGTGAAGGAAACCGCCAGGTGGCTGTTGCCGCCGAAACGCGGCCAGTTGTAAGTCAACAGGCCCAGTTGTTCGAGGGTCGAAATGCGCGTGCGCAGGCTGATGGTGTGGGCGTCGCCCCACAGGTTTTCGCGCGTGACGCCGAACGAAAACCGGGGCGAAAAGCCGGTTTGTCCCGCGGGCGCATCCAGGCAATAGTTGCAGCCGCCGATGCGGGCGAATTCCGCGCCCACGCCCCAGGAAAACGAGTAGCGGCGGGCCTCCTCCAGGTCGTACACCACGTATTTGTCGTCGATCTCCCCATCCGGATCCTGGATCGCGGTGTCCACCCGCGCAAAGATTCCCAGGTCGTACAGTTTGCGTTGCGTGTCGGTAATCGCCGTGGGCGAGAGCGGGTCGCCGGGATTCAACTGCAGGTTGCGGTACACCAGGCTGGGGCGGGTGTGGCGCAGCCCGTCCGGATTGAACAGCACCTGGCGGACGAACTGCTGGCTGCCTTCGTGAACCGTGTAGCGCAAATCGATCGAATCCGGCTTGGCCGCGGGCTTGGAGCTCCACTCGAAGGTGGCATTGGGAAAGCCCTTTTCGAAATATTGAGCCAGAATCGCGTCGCGGTCCACCGCCACGCTGAATTCGCTGAACGGCTGGCCCGCGATGGAGCTGAGCTGCGCGGTCGCCTTGGCTTTATCCAGTTGCTCGATTCCCTCCACTTCCAGGTTGCCGATGAAGTACTGGGGCCCCTCTTCGATCGCAATCGTAATCGCCATGTTGCCCGCCTTGCCCTGGTAGCCGTCGCGGATATTGTGAGACACCTTCACGTCCCGAAAGCCGTTGGACTGGTAGAGGTTCGCGATCGCCTCCTCGTCGCGGCTGAGCAGGCTGCGGCTGTAGCGGCCGTGCGGGAACTCGAGAAACGCCGCCGTGCGCAGAAACAGGCGCTCGCGGATGGTATCGGTGCCGAAATAACGATTGCCCGCGATCTCGATCCGTACCAGCTTGTGGGCCGACCCGCGCTTGACATCGTAGTTGATGGTCGCCACCCCATCGGCAACGGTTTCCGGCTGGACCCTCACGTCGGCATCGAAGTATCCCTGCGACTGAAAGTAATCCTGCAGGTTGTGGGCTCCTTCCGCCAGCAGGTCGTTGTCGATGGTGTGCTCCTCGAAGACGGGTATGTATTCCGACAGTTTCCGGCCCGAAACCTTGGCGCCCGTGGTTTGGACTTGGATGCGCGGTCCGGCATCGATTTGGAGCGTCGGCCGGACCGTGTTGTCGGCGGCATCGTGCGCCACCGAGTCCATCGATACCTTGGCTTCCAGACGGCGCTGCTTTTGATACAGCGAGCGAACCGTGTCCAGCGCGTCTCGCAGCCGCGCATCCGTCACCGGCTTCCAGGTGTGAATGATCCATCGCCGAAATTTGGCGGCTTTGATAATGCGCTCTGCCGGCATCTCGAGGTCGCCCTTCAGCACAGGTGTAGTGAAGCGCGCCCGGCGGCCGCTCGAAATCTCGAAATGCACCTCAACCTGCTGATAGTCGTTGTTCCAGCGGATCGCCGGCTGAATGGTGGAGTCGTACAAGCCGTTCGATTCGAGCAGCCGGCGCTGATTCGCCAGCGCGTCATCCAGATTTTTTGGCGTGTAGGGCTGTCCCAGCTCGAGCTGCGCCGCGTTGGCCAACTGCGCCGTGTTGGGCGGGCTCGCGACCGCCCCGGTGACGAAGACATGGCCGATAAACCAGCTATTCCTGGTCAGGAAGCGCACCACGACCCCGTCGCCATGCGCTTCGGCGTCCACCTGGATGTCGGCGTAGCACCCGGTAGCGAACAACCTTTCGATGCTGGCGCGGACATTTTCGGCCGTCAGCGGCTGTCCGCTCTTGAGCGGCAGTATCCGGTCGATATCGGACGCCTCCAGCGGCTGTTTCACCGGGTCGAACTGGACGGTGACGATCCGCTTTCCCTCGAAAGCCGCGATCTGCGCGGCAGCCGGCACCGCGACAGCCACGAAGGAAAACCCGAAAAGCATCGGTCCAAGCAGGCGGCGCACCAAACTCATAATACCGTAAGTGATTCAAAGTAAGTTTGTTACCATCGGCACATGAGCCCCGCCGAAAGGCAGCGCTATTCCCGGCAGATTCTCTTCGCTGGTTTGGGCGAAAACGGCCAGGAGGCGCTGCTCCGCGCACACGTCGCCATCGTCGGCGCCGGCGCCCTGGGCAGCTTCCATGCCGCCGCGTTGGCCCGGGCGGGAATCGGGCGCCTGACCATCGTCGACCGCGACTACGTGGAACCCAGCAACCTGCAGCGCCAGTGGTTGTTCGAAGAATCCGACGCCGCCGAGTCCCTGCCCAAAGCCGCCGCCGCCGCACGCGCCCTGGGCCGCATCAATTCGTCCATCCAGGCGCGCGGCGTAATTGCCGACCTCTCCGCCTCCAATATCGCCGAACTGGTGGCCGGTGCGGACCTGATCCTGGACGGCACCGACAACTTCGACACCCGCTATCTGATCAACGATTTCGCCGTCAGCCGCGGAATCCCCTGGATCTATGGCGCCGCCGTAGGCAGCTATGGATTGACCATGCCGGTGCTCCCCGGACGCACCGCTTGCCTGCGCTGCGTCTACCCCGATCCACCGTCGGGCGCGCAGCCAACCTGCGAAACCAGCGGTATCCTCAACGCCGTGGTTTCGCTCGTTGCTTCGCTGCAGGTTGCCGACGCGCTCAAGATTCTTTCCGGCAACAGTGCGCAAGTGCGCGCCGTTATCACCACCGCGGATGTGTGGAGCGGCATCGTCCGCCAGGTGGAAGTCGCCCGCGATAGCGACTGCCCGGCCTGCGCCCTCCGCCGGTTTCCCTACCTGGAGCCTTCGCCCCGCCCGCCGGCCGTCTTGTGCGGGCGCAACGCCGTGCAGATCCAGGAGCGCGAGCGCCCGCTCGATCTCGCCAACCTGCGCGCCCGCCTGGAGCCGCTGGGAGAAGTGCGCGCCAACGAATTTGCCCTGCGGTTTTTCCCGCCGCCCTACGAGTTGACCATCTTTCCCGACGGCCGCGCCATCGTGAAAGGCACCAGCGATATCGGCGTGGCCCGCAGCCTTTACGCGCGCTATGTAGGTTGACTGGTGTCAACAGGCTGCTCACAGGCTAAAGCCTGTGCCACCAGTAGGTTGACTGGTGTCAACGGGCTGCTCACAGGCTGAAGCCTGTGCCACCCAGGAAGCTTGGCGGCACAGGCTTTAGCCTGTGAAAGGCCTTCCTCGGCCATGGTGAGACGGACCATCGCCTTTCGTGGTCTGTCATCCCTCGCAAAACTGCAGTCTATCCCACCGGCCCTACTACGCCGCCGTCAATCCCAGCCCCGGCTTCCGCGGCAGGATCAGCTTTCCTTTTTCCACCGTCACGCCGTGGAACGGATCGTTCGAGATCAGCAGGTTGCCATCCAGATCGGCGTAGTCCACCAGCGGCGAAAGATGCGCGGCCGCGGTCACGCTGACCGAACTGGAGACCATGCAGCCGAGCATGGTGCGCATGCCGAGCGATTTGGCGATGGCGATCATGCGGTAGGCCTCCAGCACGCCGCCGCTCTTGTCGAGTTTGACGTTGACCCCGTCGAAGCACTCCTTCAGCCTGGGGATGTCGGAGGCGCGCTGGCAGGCTTCGTCGGCAATGATGGGGATGTGCACGCGGCTGCGCACCCAGCGGGTCTCTTCCAACATCCCGGCCGGCATGGGCTGTTCGATGAACTCCACGCCCTGCTTCTCCAGCCAGTTGATCTTGCGCACGGCTTCTTCCTTGTCCTTCCAGCCTTCGTTGGCGTCCACGCGCAGCGGCTTCGCGGTTACGCTACGGACGGCCTCGATGGTGGCCTCGTCGGTGGCCAGGCCGACCTTCACTTTCAACACCGGGAAATCGGCTGCTTCCCGGGTCTTCTGCCGGGTGATTTCGGGAGTGTCGATGCCGATGGAAAAAGTGGTTACAGGCGCGTCGCGCGGGTCCAGACCGAAGTAGGAGTACAGCGGGATGCCGAGCTTCTGGCCAACCCAGTCCATCAGCGCGATATCGAGCGCCGCTTTGCCGGCCCACGCGCCGGGAACGCGCCGGAATATCTCGGCCATGATCTTGGTGAACTGCATGGGGTCGGCCGCGAGCAGCACGTCGCGCACGCTTTCGGCGGCCTTCTGCGCCGAGACGGCGTCCTCGTGGTAACGCACGATGGGAGCGCCTTCGCCATGCCCGGTGATGCCGTCGCGGGTGAAGCTGGTGTGCAATGTGTCGCGGTACTGGCTGGACGACATGGTGGTGGTCCAGACGTGCTGCAGGTTGAGGCGGACGATTCTGGTCTCGAGAGTGGCCGCGGCGGGCGGCGCCGGTAAGGCATCCGCGGCGGCAGCGGCCGCGGTCGCCGAGGCGGCCGCTTTCACAAAACTCCGGCGGTTCATGAGGCTCCTGTTCCTTTCAGCGTAGAAGGCGTGAAGAAATATAGCCACGGATGAACACGGATAAGAAATCAAAGGATTTATCTGTGTTTATCTGTGTTCATCTGTGGCTAGGATCTGAAATTCTCAAGGCTCCTTACGGATCGATGCGAGTCCCCAGAACCTTCAGAAACTGAGCGATCCAGGCTGGATGGGCCGGCCAGGCCGGTGCGCTAACCAGCGTCCCGAAGGTGTATGCCTGATCGATCGCGATATCTGCGTATTGACCGCCGGCAGCGGTTACCTCCGGGCTGACGGCGGGATAGCAACTGCAGGACTTGCCTTGGAGCACGCCCGCCGCGGCGAGTATCTGCGCCGCGTGGCAGATAGCGGCAATCGGTTTGCCGGAATCGGCGAAATGGCGCACGATTTCGAGCACGCGCGGATTGAGCCGGAGGTACTCCGGCGCCCGCCCGCCGGGAATTACGAGCCCGTCGTAATCCTCGGGGCGAACATCGTCGAAAGTGGCATTCAGAGCGAAGTTGTGACCGCGTTTCTCGCTGTAGGTCTGGTCGCCCTCGAAATCATGGATGGCGGTCCGCACCGAATCGCCCGTCCGCTTGTTCGGACAGACCGCATGGACAACGTGCCCCACCATGAGAAGCGCCTGGAAAGGAACCATCGCTTCGTAATCTTCCACATAATCGCCGACCAGCATGAGAAGTTTCTTGGTAGCCATGAAATTATCGTCGCACTTTCGAGCGCAGCCAGTTGCGAAGCCGGTCCGGGCCGCCGTGTTATGATTGCGGCCGATGCGGCAGTGTATTGCGGAGCCCTGGTATCGTCCTTCAACCGAGGAACTGCGTTACCTGCCCGAGTGCCCGCGGCTGCTGGGAAACTTCCCCGGCGATGCCCCGGTCCTCGGCTGGGTCGCCATCGAGCACGGGCCCGGACGCGGCGATGGAAGCCTGAACCTGCTCGACCTGGCGACCCGCCTCAACACCAGCATTGCGCTTCCGGGACGCCCGGGCTTCTTCGTGGAGACCACCCGCCCCGGCACTTTGCTGGTCGGCATGGAGCGGGAATTGGTGCTGGTCAACGGATCGAGCGGCGAGATCGCGAAGACCGGGATTGCGATCCCCGGCAACCGGCCAGTCATCATCAACGAGGGCATCGCTATTCCCAACGGCCTCGTGTTTGGCACCAAGCACGAACTGGTCCGCGACCCGGTCGCCGCGCTATATCACTTCGACTGCGCCACCCGCGCCGTGCGGGAAATCGTGGGCGATCAAGTGTGCTCCAACGGCAAGTACTTTCGATGCTCCGGCGACGGCTTGGACCTGATCGATATCGACTCGCTGCCGAAGACGATCACCTGGTATCGCTTCACCCTCGGATTCCGGGAACTCCTGGCGCGCCGGCTGCTCCTCCCGCCGTCGTCATTGCCGGCCTTGCCGGACGGCTTGCGGGCCACGCCGGACGGCGAGAGTATCGTGGTGGCATTCTACAATCCGGAACCGGCCGGCGCTGGTATCGCGCAGGAGCTGCGGCTTACGGATGGGGCGGTACTGACGGAATGGATTCTGCCCGGCTCGCCTCGCGTCACCTGCCCGGAGTTCGTGGAGATCGATGGCAGCATCTGCGTGCTCTTCACCACCGCCGTCGAAGATATGTCCGCGGATGCACAAAAACAGGCGCCGCACGCGGGATCGTTTTTCTGTGGCGCCACCGGGCTGACCAGGCTGCCCGCGCCGCCCCCGCTGTTCCCCGTGGAGTCGCTCACCTAAGCTGGCGGCAAGAAATTCCCTCGAATCCGGCTCTTACACCGCCGATATAAACCTCAAGAAGGGCCCGCTCCGCGGGAGGTGTTCCATCATGCAAGTCGATGCGCTAAGTCGATCGGGAATGAGTGCCCCGCTGGACTCCGTGCCAATCACGCAGAGCGACAGCGCGGCCAACCGCCAGATTGTGACGGCGGTCCAAGCGGTGAACCAGTCGGAATTGCTCGGGCAGGGCCGGGAGCTGACCTATCGGCGAGACCCAAGAACAGGGCAGCTAGTGGTCCAAACCATCAACCGGGAGAACGGAGACGTGCTCGATCAGATCCCGCTTGAGGTTCTGCTGCGGCTACAGGCGGAAATAGCGCAGGAAGCCAAAGCAACGGTGTCGCCGGAGACCGCCAATACGGCATAAGCGCTCGCTCCGTTGTGGTCAGGTTGGAACCTGGTGCCGCTCGTTTTTCGTCATGCAACTGACCGCAAACCGGTACTAAGTACCGGTTTTTGCCCGCAAGTTATTGATTCCAGGTTTAAGAACCGGTACTTAGTACCGGTTTTCGCTTTGTGGAGAGAATGCAGCATGACCGGAATCCGGAAAAACGAGTAGCGTTGGGTTGGCAGCCGGCGCCGGCAGTGCGCGCGCCACATTTTGCCCGTCATCTCGCCGGGAAAATTTCTCTTTCCGGCCGCCGGCGGGGCGCCGCGCGGAGCTCGAACGTCACTTGAAATTTCGAACCGGCTCCCGGCCGGCTGGCCGCTTCGATAGCCGTGCCGTGCGCTTTGGCGATACTCTGCGCGAGCGACAGGCCGAGGCCGTGGCCGCCATCCCCGCGCGACCCCTCGGCCCGGTAAAAACGCTCGAAAATGTGCGGCAGATCGGCGGGACCGATGCCGGCGCCGGAATCCTCCACCACAATCGAAACTCCGTGCCCGGCGCGCTCCAGCGTCACCGTCACCGTGCCGCCGCGGCGCGAATACTTCAGCGCGTTATCGAGCAGCACCAGAAACAAGCGATGCAGGGCCGCGGGATTGCCGGAGACGATCGCCGCTTCATCGCCCAGGCGGCTGGCCACTCCCACCTGGCGCATCTCGGCCAAGCCGCGAATTTCGGCGCACACGCCGGTGAGAACATCGCGCAAGTCGATCGGCTCCAGTGGCATCTCCGCCCGCGCCGTGTCCGTGCGCGCCAGGAAAAGCAGGTCTTCCACCAGTTGCGTCATGCGGGCGGTTTCCGCCACGATTTCCGCCAGCGATTCGCGGTACGAGTCGGCGGTCCGCGCCCGCTGCAGCGCCAGCTCCGCGGTGGTGCGCACCACCCCCCGCGGGGTGCGCAGTTCGTGCGACGCGTCGGCGGTGAACTGCGACAGGGTGCGCACGGCTTTTTCCAGCCTCTCCAGCATGCTGTTCCACCCTTCCGCCAGATGCGCAATTTCGTCGCCCGTCGCGGCCACCGGCAGCCGTTGCGAAAGATTCTCGATGCCGATCGTCAGTGCGGCCGCGGTCGCCTCCCGCACCGGCTTCAGCGCCCGCCGGCTTAGCCACGCGCCGCCCAGGCAAGCCACCGCGATCACCACCGGAATCCAGCTCGCGAGCAGCCGCCGCAGCAGCTCCAGGGTGCGCTCCGCGTCGCCCAGCGGCTTGCCCGTTTCCAGCTCGAAACTCTCTTCCCGGAAGCGGAATTGGCGCCGATAGGTGCGCATCGCGCCGGCCGGGAGCGCCGCGCCGGAAGAATACCGGAACTCGAAACCGTGGGCGCCCCGCAAATCGAGGTAGCTCGCCGCCGGCAACGCCTGGCAGAACTCTTCCAGCTCATCGCGCAACTGCACGTCCTTCACTATGGATTCGGCGCGGAAGTAATTCTCGAAGCGCGTGGCGCGGTCCGCCAGGTCCTGGTCGATACCGCTCACCAGCCGGCTGCGCAGCGAAAACCAGAGCAGCCCGCCGAACAGCGCCAGGCTGGCCGTCAGAAACGCCGCATACCAGAGCGTGAGACGAACACTGATGGATAACCGCGGCATCGATCTCCTTCCCGGCTCGCGCTACTCCTTCGATTCTTCCACCATGTAACCGGCGCCGCGTACGGTGTGAATCAGCTTTGGCCCCCGCCCGTCCACCTTGGTTCGCAACTGTCCGATGAAGACCTCCAGCGTGTTCTCGTTCACGCTGGCGCCGAAGCCCCATACCGAATCGAGAATCGTATCGCGCGTGACCGCCCGCCCGGCGTTCCGCATCAGCAATTCGAGCAGACTGTATTCGCGCGGCGTCAGGCTGACGGCTTCGCCGCGGCGCGTCACCCGCCGCGTGGCCGGGTCCAGGCGCAAATCGCCCACCTCCAGAAACGGCAGGCGCGGAATCGCCCCGCGGCGGCTTACCGCACGGACCCGCGCCAGCAGCACGTCGAGCGAAAACGGCTTGGTCAGGTAATCGTCGGCGCCGGAATCCAGGCCGCGCACGATATCGGCCGAACTGTCGCGCGCGGTCAGCATCAGGATCGGGGTGCGGTCGCGCAGATCGCGCAGCCGCTGCGCCACCGCCACGCCGTCCATGCCCGGCAGCATTCCGTCCAAAACGATCAAATCGAAGGCGGCGGAACGGGCGATTTCGAAGCCTTCCAGCCCATTCACGGCCACCACCACCTGGTGGCCTTCCTCGCCCAACGCCCGGGCCAGCAGGTTCGCCATTCTGCGTTCGTCTTCGACGACCAGAATTTGCATCCGTGTCAATCCTAGCAAGGAAGAGACTAGAGCGGTAGGAGCGGCCGCCCGCTCTCTGGCTTCTGGCGCCGATCCTGCGATATGTTGGGAGACGAGCCTGCGATATGCCCGACTTCGACAGCTTCATCGACGGAAAATTCGTACCCTCCGGCGGCGCCGGCCGGATCCCGGTTACCAATCCGGCCACCGGCCAGACCATCTGCACCGTACCGGACAGCACCGCGCAGGATGTGGACGCCGCCTTATCCGCGGCGGAAGCGGCGCAGCCGGACTGGGCCGCCCGTCCGGCCATTCAGCGCGCCCAGGCACTCCGCGCCATCGCCGCCAAAATTCGCGGGCAGGTGGAACTCCTGGCCCGCGTCATCACCGAGGAGCAGGGCAAAATTCTCGATCTGGCCCGCGTGGAAGTGGCCTTTACCGCCGACTATCTGGATTACATGGCCGAGTGGGCGCGCCGCATCGAGGGCGAAATTCTGGAAAGCGACCGCCCGCGGGAGACCATTCTTCTGTTCCGCCAGCCCATCGGAGTCGTGGCCGGCATTCTGCCCTGGAATTTTCCGTTCTTCCTGATCGCCCGCAAAGCCGCCCCGGCCCTGGTAACCGGCAACACCATCGTCATCAAGCCCAGCGAAGAGACCCCCCACAACGCGGTGAAATTCTGTGAGCTGGTGGCGCAGACGGACCTGCCCCCGGGCGTGATCAACATGGTGCACGGGCGCGGCGCCGTGGCCGGTAAGGCGCTCGCCTCGTCGCCCCGCATCGGCATGATCAGCTTCACCGGCAGCGTCGAAACCGGCTCCGACATCATGGCCTCGGCCGCGCGCAACATCACTAAGGTGAACCTGGAGCTGGGAGGCAAGGCCCCCGCCATTGTGATGGCCGACGCCGATGTCGGCCTGGCGGTGAAGGCCATCAAAGATTCCCGCGTCATCAACAGCGGCCAGGTCTGCAATTGCGCCGAGCGCGTCTATGTCGAGCGCAAACTGGCCGGCCAGTTTGCCGAACGGCTAAGCGCGGCGATGCGGAGCACGCGTTTCGGCGACCCGCTCGCCGACCCGGACGTGGAATACGGCCCCCTCATCAACCAGGCAGGGTATGAGAAAGTCGACGCGCTGGTGCAGTCGGCCATCGCCGCAGGCGCCACCGTGCTCACCGGCGGCCGGCGCGGCCGCGGCGACGGGGGCTATTACTATGAACCCACCGTATTGACCGGCTGCCGCCAGGAGATGCAGATTATCCGCCGCGAAGTATTCGGCCCCGTGATCCCGCTGGTGGAGTTCGACGATCTCGACCAGGCCATCGCCTACGCCAACGATTCCGATTACGGCCTGACGTCGTCCATCTACACCCGCGATCTGAACGCCGCCCTGCGCGCCTGCCGCCAGATCCGCTCCGGCGAGACCTACATCAACCGCGAGAATTTCGAGGCCATGCAGGGCTTCCACGCCGGCTGGCGCAAAAGCGGCATTGGGGGCGCCGACGGCAAGCACGGCCTTTACGAGTATACTCAGACCCACGTGGTCTATCTGCAAGGCTGCTGAGCACGAACCGGTACTGCCGGTCTGGCGTGGCGCTTTCGGCGGACTTCACGGAAATAACGGAGGAAAACCCATGCAGAAGCTGCCGTCCTTTCGAGTCGCAGCCCTCTTGCTGCCAATCGGGATAGCCATTGCCGCTAATCCCCCGGAACTGAAAGAGGGCCTCTGGTCGATCCACAGGCAGAGTATCGACAATCCCGGAAACAAGAAGACCGATAGCACATCGACCATCTGCCGCAGTCATGCCTATGACGAATATGCGCAATCTCTCGCGAAAAGCATGAAGGGCTGCACCACGCTTCACGAGAGTTTCCAGGGCGGCAAGCATTCCCTCGATATGCATTGCGTGATCGCAGGCACTACGGTTGACAGCAAGGGAACCACGATCTATCAGGGCGATACGTCGGCCCACGCCGAGACTCACGCCACTTATTCACCCGCCTTGGGCGGTGTGAGTGAGATGACCATGACCATGGACCAGAAGTACGTAAGCAGTTGCCCGGCCGGGGTCCAGCCTGGCGATATGACGAACGCGGAAGGAAGGGTAACTCATTTGTGGAAACATTAAAGCGGCCCACGCCGCGAGGCAGGTTTCGGGTGGGACGGACCATCGCCTTTTGGGGTCTGTCGGCGGCCCAACCCGTTTTTCCCGGTCTCCAATTGCGCCCCGGCTCGTCCCGCTGCTTTATCGCGCCGCCGGACCGGCGTCGGGTTCGGGCCTGAATGCCCCTTTGCGCGCCGCCAGAATCAGCGACAGCCCAGGCCAGGGCATCAACCCGTCGATCCGGCGCCAGAACCAGACCGTCTTATCGAACAGCTTCAAGACCGGCTTGCTGATCCGGCGCGAGCCCAGCAGGCGGCTGTAGGCCAGCCAGGGCACCACCCCCGGCTTGTTCAGGCTATACGCCTTTTCCACTTGGAATCCATGCGATTCGATCAGGGCCGCCGCTTGCGAGCGCCGGTAGCGCCGTTTGTGACCCAGGCTCCGATCCAGACTGCCGTAAAGGAAAAGCACGTTGGGCACCAGCACCACCAGCGTTCCGCCCGCTTTCAGCGTGCCGTGCAAACGATCCAGCACCTGGCCCGGGTCTTGCATGTACTCCAGTATGTTCAGGCACAGCACCGTGTCGAACCTGCCTTCGAGGCCGGCGAAATCTCCCGCCGTTTCCGGATCGAGGCGCCGCACTTCCACATTGGGCGTGCGCAGAAACCGGTTCCGCAGCCCGTGCAGATGCAGCGGATCGGCTTCCGCCGCGACGTAGAGCAGCCTTCGCGACATCAGCCGCCCGGCGAAGTTGCCGATCCCGGCGCCGATCTCCAGCACCGTGTCGCCCAGGTACGGCCGCAGTTTCCCGCACAGCCAGCTCAGGTACTGCGGCGTCCCGGTCAGGGTATTGATGACTCCCCGGCCGTAGGGCTGCGCGTACAGATCGTCGATCACCCAGAAGCGCAGAACCACCAGCAGGGCTCTCACCCCGTCCTTCCAGCCGATCTTCTTGCCTTCCTCGTACGTGCGCCCGTGATAGCTGATGGGCACTTCGTAGATCCGCAGCTTCCGCTTGGCGCTCTTCATGACGATCTCCGGCTCGAAACCGAACCGGTCGCTGCGGATGGGAATACTCTTCAGCAGGTCCGTGCGGAACACTTTGTAACAGGTTTCCATGTCCGTGAGGTTCAAGTTACAGAACATGTTCGAGATCAAAGTCAGCCCCTGGTTCAGCATCGAATGCCAGAACGGCAGCACCCGCCGTTGTTCGCCGGAAAGGTAGCGCGACCCGAAAACCGCGTCGGCATGCCCGTCCAGCAGCGGTTTCATCAGCCGCGGGTATTCGGAAGGATCGTATTCCAGGTCCGCGTCCTGGACCAGCGCAAAGTCGCCGCCGGCTTCCTGGATGGCCGTGCGCACCGCCGCGCCTTTTCCGCGGTTGCGCTCGTGCTGGTACAGCTTCACTTCGGGATGCTCGGCCGCGAACCGCTCCAGAATGGCGAAGGTGCCATCGGTGGAGCAGTCGTCCACCAGAATCAACTCCCGCTCCATGTTTTCCGGCAGGGGCGCCGCCAGCACCTGCAACAGGCACCGCTCTACCACCGTCCGCTCGTTGTACACCGGTATCAGAATCGAGAGTTTCACGAGTAAACGAGTGTAACAAGAAGGCCCGCCCGCCGCTTATGCGATAATCGGTTGAAGACCCCCTCACGGCATGGACCGCGAATTCATCCGCAATTTCTCTATCATTGCGCATATCGATCACGGCAAATCGACGCTGGCCGACCGGCTGCTCGAGGCCACCGGCGCGCTTCCCCAGCGGGAAATGATGGAACAGGTTCTCGATACCATGGACCTGGAGCGCGAGCGCGGCATCACCATCAAGGCGCATGCCGTCCGCTTGAACTACCGCGCCGACGACGGCAAGCTGTATCAGCTCAACCTGATCGACACGCCCGGCCACGTCGATTTTTCCTACGAGGTTTCCCGCAGCCTGCAGGCCTGCGAAGGCGCGCTGCTGGTGGTGGACGCTTCCCAGGGAGTGGAAGCCCAGACTCTGGCCAACACCTACCTGGCCCTGCACCACAACCTGGAGATCATTCCGGTGATCAACAAAATCGATCTCCCGGCGGCCGAGCCCGAGCGCATCCGCGAGCAGATCGAAACCGTGATCGGCCTGGATGCGCGCGACGCCGTACTGGTCAGCGCCAAGCAGGGCATTGGCGTGCACGAGGTACTGGAGCACATCGTGCATCTGGTGCCTCCGCCCAAGGGTTCCTCCGACGCCCCGCTGCGCGCCCTGATCTTCGATTCCTGGTTCGATTCCTACCGCGGCGTGATCATCCTGGTGCGCGTGGTGGACGGCATCCTCCGCAAGGGCCAGAAAATCCGCCTCTGGTCCAACGGTCAACGCTTCGAAGTGGAGGCCGTCGGCTACCAGTCCCCCAAGGCCACGCCCTGCGATGAACTCTCGGCCGGCGAAGTGGGCTTTCTATCCGCCAACATTAAAACCGTTTCCGATGCCAAGATCGGCGATACCATCGTCGACGACGAATCCCCCGCCTCCGAACCGCTGCCCGGATTCGAAGAGATCAAGGCGATGGTCTTCGCCGGGCTCTATCCGGTGGAATCCCACGAGCATGGGCTGCTGCGCGACGCGCTGGAAAAGCTGCGTCTCAACGACAGCGCCTTCAGCTTCGAGCCGGAGAACTCGGTAGCCCTGGGTTTCGGCTTTCGCTGCGGATTCCTCGGCCTGCTGCACCTGGAAATCGTGCAGGAGCGGCTCGAGCGCGAATTTCACATCGATCTCATCACCACCGCGCCGGGCGTCCGTTATCGCGTCACCGGCACCTCTGGCGACGTGCTCGAAATCGATAACCCCACCAAGTTCCCCGATCCGTCCGAGATCAAACAGATCGAGGAACCGATCATCGACGCCACCGTCATCACCCGCGAGGAATACCTGGGCGGCATCCTCAAGCTGCTCGAAGAAAAACGCGGGACGCAACAAAAATTCGAGTACATCGGCGCCGGCCGCGTCATGCTCGCCTACCAGTTGCCGCTCAACGAAATCGTTCTGGACTTCTACGACCGCCTCAAATCCGCCTCGCGCGGTTACGCTTCGCTCGACTACCACCTGGCCGGATTCCGCGTCTCCCCGCTGGTCAGGCTGGACGTGCTGGTGGCCGGCGAGCCGGTGGATGCGCTCTCGATGATCGTGCACCGCGACTTCGCCTTCGAGCGCGGCAAGGATCTGATCTCGCGCCTCCGCCGGCTCATCCCGCGGCAAATGTTCGAAGTGGCGCTGCAAGCCGCCATCGGCAATAAAATCGTGGCCCGCGAGACCATCTCGGCCCTGCGCAAGAACGTGCTCGCCAAGTGCTACGGCGGCGATATCTCGCGCAAGCGCAAGCTGCTGGAAAAGCAAAAAGAGGGCAAGAAACGAATGAAGCGCGTGGGCCGCGTCGAGATCCCGCAGGAAGCCTTCCTGGCCGTGTTGAAAGTCGGCCAGAGCGAAGAAGAAGAGTAGCCGGCACAGCTTCGTGGCGCGAGTTTACCGCATCCTGTTAAATTGACAGCACGAGATCATTTCCATGTATAACCCTCGGCAAGAGCGTTACGAACGGATGACTTACCGGCGCTGCGGCGCAAGCGGGATTCGGCTGCCGGCGATCTCGCTGGGCTTTTGGCACAACTTCGGCGGGGTGGACAGCCTCGAGACCGGCCGCGCCATCCTTTGCCGCGCCTTCGATCTGGGCGTAACCCACATCGATCTGGCCAACAATTACGGCCCTCCCTACGGCTCCGCCGAACAGACCTTCGGCCGCCTTCTGAAACTGGACCTGGCGCCCTATCGCGACGAGCTCATCGTCTCCACCAAAGCCGGATACGACATGTGGCCCGGCCCCTATGGCGACTGGGGATCGCGCAAGTACCTGCTGGCCAGCCTGGATCAAAGCCTGCGGCGGACGGGCCTGGAGTACGTCGACATCTTCTATCACCATCGGCCCGATCCGGAAACGCCGCTGGAAGAAACCATGGGCGCGCTGGACCAGGCCGTGCGGTCGGGCAAGGCGCTTTACGCCGGCATCTCCAATTACAATCCGGAGCAGACCGCCCAAGCCGTGTCCATTTTGCGGCGCCTGGGAACGCCCTGTTTGATCCATCAGTTCGCCTACTCGATGTTCCGCCGCGCGCCGGAAAGCGGACTGTTGCAGACGCTTTCGAGCGAAGGCGTAGGCGGTATCGCGTTTTCGCCGCTGGCGCAAGGTTTGCTAACGGACCGGTATCTGGACGGCATTCCGGCGGATTCCCGAGCCGCCCGCCCGAACGCTTATTTGAAACGCCAGGATGTGGACGAAACGCGCGTAGCCAAAGCGCGCGCCCTCAGCCGGCTGGCTAAGGTGCGCGGACAATCCCTGGCGCAGATGTCGCTGGCCTGGGTACTGCGCCATCCCGCCGTCACCAGCGCCCTGGTCGGCGCCAGCCGCGTAGATCAACTGGAACAGAACATCGCCGCCCTGGAGCGGCTCGATTTCAGCGGCGAAGAACTGGCGGGGATTGAAGAGATTCTGGCGGGGTGAGGGCGCGGCGTGTGACCATTCGGCCTTGCCCGGTTTTGACGCTGAGTGGTCCAGGAGAGGTTCAATAATGCCTGAATGGGTTAGCTTCGTAGGCTTTCTGCTGGCGTACTTCATTGTCATGAAGTGGGTACTACCCAAACTCGGGGTCCCTACTTGAATGGCGAATTCCTGCGACGTCGCGGCGCGACGTAAAGAGACCGATCGAAAACCACCAGCTACACCGGAGGAGCGGGCAAGTTGAGCGGCTTGGGTTTTGTTAAGGGGGCGTAGGACCGTCATGCAGGCTGGCAGAACGATTGAATATGGTTATGTACGAGAGGTGGGGCTGAGATTTGAAGAGGCCGTGGCCAAAATCGAAGCCGCGCTCAAGACCGAGGGCTTCGGGGTCCTGTGCCAGATCGACATTCAGGCCAAGTTGAAGGAGAAACTGGGGGTCGAGTTCCCGAGGTATCTCATCCTGGGCGCCTGTAATCCGCCGATCGCCTACCAGGCGTTACAGGAGGAGATCAATCTGGGCCTGTTGTTGCCGTGTAATGCCGTTGTGTACGAGCAAGGCGGCCGCATTCACGTTGGCGTTGTGGACGCGGCGAAGATGCTCTCCGTGGTCGGCAACCCGGCGATGGAAGAAATGGCGCGGCAGGTAAATGAAAAGCTTCGCCGAGCCGTGGATCGGGTCGCGGCGCCGGCTGGGGAATGATGCCGGGCGGTTCGCGTTCCGCGTCCGGGCTCAAAGCACGTGATAGTACCCATTCCGTTCCAGCACTTCCACCGGGATCTCGAACAGCTCGCTTAGGGGGCCGCTCCGCAAAACCTCCCGCTTGGGGCCATCGCGCAACACCTTGCCGCGCTGGATCAGCACCACGCGTTCCATTTCGGGAATGATGTCGGGCAGGTGGTGCGTCACCAGCACGATGCTCAACCCGCGGCGGGCCAGCGCGCGCAGGATTTCCCGCAGCTCATAGGCGGCGCGCAGATCGAGGCTGGTGGTGGGCTCGTCGAATACCAGGGCCTTGGGGTCGTGAACCAGGGCGCGTCCGATCAGAATGCGGCGGGCCTCGCCGGAGGACATTTCCGTGGACGGGCGATCCGCGAGGTGCCCGATCTCGAGCGTCCGCATCACGTCGCGCGCTTTACGCTCCATGTCGGGCGTGACCGTGTGGTGCGGCCACACCCCCACGCTGCCGAAGAATCCCGAAAGTACCATTTCGTAGCCCGGATAATCGCGGGTACACATGCGCATCCAGTCGTTCGATACCAGGCCAAGCTGATTTCTCAGCTCGAATAAATCCCAGCGCTCGCGGCCCAGGATGTGCAGGCACCAGGGCTCGGCTTTCTGCCTGGGATACAATTCGCGGGCCATCAGCTTGATGAACGTGGACTTGCCCGATCCATTGGGTCCCAGCATGGCGACATGCTCGCCTTGCGCTATGGAAAGCGAGAATCCATCGAGCACGCGGCGGCCGCCGCGCTCCACTGTAACGTTTTCCAGGCGAATCAAGGGAGTCGAGGTCATGGTTTGTACCATTGTATTTGGCCCTGAAAGAACCGGTGGCAAGATCGGAGGCCGTGCCAAGAAAAACGCGTGACTAAAATCTGACAGAAGTCACACCAAGCGGTGACCATGAGCAAGTTGCGGGTCTGAGTTGGTTCCCGCTATACTCCAGGGTTAAACTTTTCGTGGCGAGAAGTAGCGCTGCGAAAGCGCGATCAGACAGGAGTCGAACATGAAAGCAATTCTCTATCGATCGATAGGCGGCATCTCGGCATTCGCCCTGCTGGCCGGGGCCGCGCTGACGGCTGTCGCGCCGGCGGCTGACGCACAAGCCGCGCAGCCGGCCGCGCATCCGGCCGCGCCAGCGGTAAAACCTGGGAAGAATTACAAGGACGCCGCCGAGTACAACATGTACAAAGCCGCCGGGGACGACATCGGGGCCAAGAATTTTGCCAAGGCGGTTACAGATCTGGACGCCTGGAAGCAGAAGTATCCCGGCTCGGATTTCAAGAACGAACGGGAGATTATGTACATCCAGGCTTACGCGGGCCAAAACCAGTTTGGCAAGGTGGTGGACACCGCCGGGCCGCTACTGGATCAGGATCTGAACGCGGTTTTCAGCGATCCGAATGCGGGCCCGGGGCAAGTGATCACTCTGCTCTACAACACGGTGGTGGCGGTCGTCCGGGTGCAAAATCCCACCCCGGAGCAGTTAGCGATCGGTCAGAAAGCCGCGACTCAACTGCGCGATTTCAATCGCAAGCCGGGCGCGGTCAGCGACGCGGATTGGAACACCGCCCGCACGCAACAGTTGCAACCTCCCGCCAAGGCGGCGCTGATGTACATCGCCACGCTGCCCGGAGCTCAGGCAATGGCGAAGACCCCTCCCGATTGCGCCGGCGCGGAAGCCGCGTTCACCGCGGCACTGAAAGACAGTCCCGACAGCGCCGCCATCGCCTATAACCTTGGCCGGGCTTATAGCTGCGGAAAGAAATATCCCGAGGCGATCTACGAGTTTCAGCGGGCCGCAGTGACCGATCCCACCCTGGGCGATCCCAAGAACGACGCCAAGAAGATCACCAGTTTCGCCGACGGCGCCTACACCAAGCTTCACGGGAGCGATGAAGGGCTGGCGGCGCTGAAGGACACGGTGAAGACGAGTGCTTTGCCGCCGGATGGTTTCAAGATCAAGACCGCCACGGAAATCGCCAACGAGAAGGAAGCCCAGTTCGAACAGAGCAATCCGCAACTGGCGCTGTGGATGAAAATTAAGGCCGCTCTGTCGGATACCAATGGCGACGACTATTTCACCAACCAGCTTAAAGGCGCGGCCGTACCGCAATTGAAGGGTACGCTGGTGGACGCCAAGCCTGCGTGCCGGTCCAAAGAACTGCTGATCGCCGTGCCGCTGCCCGATGCGCAGCAGCCCCTCCAGGCCGAAATCACCTTCAAGCTGGATGCGCCGCTGACCGGTAAGCCGGAGTTGAACGCAGAGATCCAATTTGAAGGCGTTCCCAGCGCCTTCACCAAGGATCCCTTCATGCTCACCGTGGACGGTGAGAAGACCAAGGTAGAGGGCTTGAAAACCGCGCCCTGCGCGCCAGTCGCCCGGCCGGCGACAAAGAAGAAGTAAACGGCGCTGGCGGGACACCCCCTATAAGGACTTGTCAAGGGAAAGCAGACAGTTTCAGCACCTGCGCGAAAATGCTGGGTGGTGAGCGCCACGCGACCCAACCGTGTCCGCCCAAGTTGAGCAAGCGCTCGGTTCGGCTCTTCGAACTGCGCCGGGTTCAAGCTTACAGCGTAAGCGCATTTCGCGGGGTAAGGCGCCGGCACGAGCGTTCTTGGCGTCCCGCGCGCATTTTGCGGACGACGCGGCCGAGCGCGGACGTCGGTCCTCGGCCGTCGCGACACGATGCCGCGGCGCGTTCCCACCCGCTGCAGTACGGCAGGACACGGCTGCGTCAGAGTGTTCGGGGAGCAGTTGATCATTTGCCGGTGCACCGCGGCGCAAGGCGTCCGCCGCCTCGATATCGCTGTGTTCCAGCGCGCGGCGGCAGCCTAGCCGGGGGCGAGTGCGGCCGCGGCGCGGATGCGCTGAAGGGGCGTGAGCGTGCCGCTGGTCTTCGCACCGCCAGATGGATATTCGGTACAGATTGACCGCA
>JBKQIF010000049.1:0-88624 GCA_052148435.1 Bryobacteraceae bacterium | reverse complement strand
GATCCACAGGTCCTGTTGCCGCTCTCGTTTCCGTCGGGTTCCCATCGCCATGCCTTTTAGACGCTCCAAACATTTCCGAGGTCACATGTATTGGCAAGGAATCTGACTATTACCACGGGCTGCTAGGGCCTTCGACCCCTGCGGGCTTGGCGCTCGACCAGAACGGCAACGTCTCTGCCCAGGTGGGCGGCGTCCAAGTCCTGTTCAGCGGCTTTGCGGCTCCCTTGACGTACGTTAGCTCGGCACAGATCAACGCGGTAGTGCCGTATGGAATCCAGGGCCTTTTGAGCCCCTTCGCGGAGGTCCAGTATCAGGGGCAGACCTCGAACGCCTTCTCGCTGACGCCCACAGCCACGGCCCCGGCCCTCTTCACGTTTAACGGCTCGGGGACGGGTCCTGTCGCCGCCTTAAGCCAGGACCAGACGTACAACACACCTAGCAATCCAGCGCCGAAGGGAAGTTACGTCGTCCTGTACGTGACTGGCGAAGGACAGACCTCTCCGGCGGGCCTGACGGGAAAGGTTACGACCGTGTCGGCCACTCCGCCTTTGACGCCACAGCCTCTACTGCTTGTGGCAGTGCTCATTGGTGGGCAACCGGCCTCCGTCGCCTTCTATGGAGAAGCGCCGGGCTTGGTTTCGGGCGTGATGCAACTCAACGTCCAAATTCCAGCGAATGCGGCGTCCGGCAATCTGCCGATATCGGTTTCCGTCGGAGGGAACAGCAGCCAAAGCGGCGTGACAATTTCGGTGCAATAGCGCACTCCGCGAGAAACGTGGGACGGAAACGTGGGGAAACGTGGGGAAACGTGGGACAGCCCGCGAGAACTCCACCCCCCCCCCCAATTTCCCAGTCACAGCCCCTACAAAAAAATCCTCCTAATCCCTGCAACCACTTACAAGCACTCCCCCTCGGCCACGGTCAGTCCGCATCGTACAGTGGAACCGGGAGACAACCATGTTATACGAACAAACCGCAGCCGCGCCGGCGCGTAAACCGGCAGACCCGAGAGCCCTCAATGCCTTTCGACACGGATTGACCGGCCAGGTCCACATCTCGACGCCGGCCGATCAGGCGGCCTACGACAAACACTGCCGTGGTTATCACGAATCCCTCGCCCCTGTCGGCGCCGTGGAAGCCGACCTTGTCCAGGCCATCGCCGACGGCCGCTGGCAGCTCAACCGCGCCGCCGCCATCGAAGACGACATCTTCGCCCTCGGCGTCGGCCAGCCCGGCGAACACACCTCGGGCGCTCCCGAAGTCGACGTCGCCTTCGCCCAGGCCCGCGTCTGGCTCGCCGACGGCCATAAGCTGCAACTCCTCGGTCTCTACGCGCACCGCATCCAGCGCCGCGTGGAAAATAACCTCAAGATGCTCCGCGAAATGCAGCAGGAGCGCAAAGCCGCCCTCAAACAAGCCGTCGAAGAGACCGCGCTTCTGATGCAACTCGCGGAAAGCAAAGGAGAAACGTACCACCCGGAGCGCGACCTCCCACGCGCAGCCCTGCCCCCGCAATTTGATTTTTCAAAATCCGGAATCGTCCGCCTGGCAGCCCACCAACTGAGCCTCGTCGAAGCCAAAAGGGAGTTCCCCGTGGCCGCAAGGCTGCTCGGACTGGCTGCCTGAGACTCCCTGAAACGCGGCCCAACCCAAATTCCACGGCGTCGGGAGTTCGGAATTCCGGCGCTCAAGGGGCAAGAGCCGGCTAAAGCCTGCGCCACCTTTTATTGGCAGCTTGCCAGCCATGGTGGCACGGACTTTAGCCTGTGCAAGAGCAGGCGAATCGCCTGCTCGACGAGGCGCGGACTGTCGGAGATTCCGCGCTACTTCCTGCTGGAAACGCCGCTGACGTACGTCTGGTAATTAGCCTGGCCGGGCGCGGCGACCTCGAACTTGGTTTCCATCTGGCGGCCGGTCACTTTGTGCGTCAGGCGATAGCGCGGGCCGGGCTGGGCGGGGTCCGAGTCGAAGACCGCGGTGTTGGGCTCGGGTATGGTCACGGTGTAGTGGATTACGTGGCCTTCGGCATCGAAATAGATCGCCTTCATCCCACCGTCCGGGCCCTCGGGATAGACAATGAGCAGGTCGTCGTGCTGTTGCCCGGCATTCTTGCCGGAGGTGTACTTGGTGGATCCGCGGCGGGTCAGGATCCGGCGATCAAGCTCCTGCGCAAAGGTAGACAGGGCGGTGGCGTGGCCGAGCTCGGTGTCGGTGTCGGAGGCCCAGTTGCCGAGCAGAAACAAAATGCGTTCGAGCGGCGGCTGCGCGGAAAGGGCGCATGCGCCGATCAGAAGAACCAGAGTGGCTCGCAGCATGGGCTTGATCGTAAGGTCTATTGTACGCGCCGCCAACCCTGGCAGCATTGCTAACCTCTATAGAGATGGCTCCCACCAACGACGACAACCCCCTGCGGGCGATTCCCTTTCGTATTCCTTTCGACCGGATCCGCGCCGGGCACGTACAACCGGCGGTGACGCGGCTGCTGGAGGAGGCGCGGGCGCGCCGCGCGGCGCTGGCCTCCGGAAACGGCGAGCGCACCTACGACAATACGCTGGACGCGCTCGATACCCTCACCGAACCGCTCGACCTGGCCATGAGCGTGGTGCGGCACCTGGAGGCTGTAGCCACCTACCCCGAGCTGCGCACTGCGCATAACGCGGTGGAACCCGAGGTGAGCGCTTTCTATTCGGGGATTCCGCTGGACGCAGGGCTATGGCGCGCGCTCAAGACTTACGCCGCAACTTCCGAAGCCGCAACCCTGGCCGGAGAGCGGCGGCGCTTCCTGGCGAAAACCATGGACTCGTTCCGGCGGCACGGCGCGGACCTGGACGGCGAAGGCAAGAAGAAGCTGGAAGCGATCGACGTGGAGTTGGCCCGCGCGACCACCAAGTTTTCCGAAAACGTGCTGGATTCGACTAACGCTTTCGAGCTTTATATCGACAATGAAGAAGGGCTGGCCGGATTGCCGCCCTCGGCGCGGGCGGCGGCGCGCGAGAGCGCCGCGCGCAAGCAGCGCGAGGGCTGGCGCTTCACCCTGCAAGGGCCGGACTATGTCGCGCTGATGACCTACCTGGACGACGCCGGCGTGCGCCAAAGGGTCTATCACGCGTTTGCCGTTCGTTCCACTGAAGCGGAGCGGGATAACCGGCCGCTGGTGGCCCGCATACTGGAGCTGCGCGCGGAAAGAGCGCGGCTGCTGGGCTTCGCCAATTTCGCCGACCTGGTGCTGGAAGAACGGATGGCGCATACGGGAGCCCGCGCCATGGAATTTCTGGAGGACCTGAAACGCAAAACCGAGGTCCGCTTCCGCCAGGAGAACGAGGAGCTGGACCGATACCGCAAATCGCTCGAAGGGCCGGACGCGCCGCCGGTGGCGGCCTGGGACGTGGCCTACTTCGCCGAGAAACAGCGCGCCCGGTTGTACGACTTCGACGAAGAAGCGCTTCGCCCCTACTTTCCCATGGAGCGGGTGGTGGAGGGTCTGTTCGAGCTGGTGAACCGGCTCTACGGCATTCGCGTGACGCCCGAGCCGGACGTGCCGGCCTGGGACCGGGCGGTGCGCTACTACAACGTGCACGACGCCGACCGGACGTTCCTGGGCGCGTTCTACGCCGATTGGCATCCGCGCGAGAACAAGCGCGGCGGGGCGTGGATGGACGCGTTCATCACCGGCGGCCCGGCCAGCGCGGGGTTCCGGCCGCACCTGGGCTTGATTTGCGGCAACCTGACGCCTCCGCTCGAGGGCCGGCCGGCGTTGCTGACGCACCGCGAGGTGGAAACTATTTTCCACGAGTTCGGCCACTTGCTGCACCACCTGTTGAGCCAGGTGGGAGTGCGCTCGCTGGCGGGAACCAGCGTGGCGTGGGATTTCGTGGAGCTGCCCTCGCAGATCATGGAGAACTGGTGCTGGGAGCGGAGATCGCTGGACCTCGTCGCCCGCCACTATGAAACCGGCGAGCCGCTGCCGGAGGAACTGTTCGCCAAGATGAAACGGGCGCGGACGTTTCGCGCGGCCAACACCCAAATGCGGCAGCTCGGATTCGGCTTCATCGACCTGCTGCTGCACACCCGTTTCGACCCGGCGCGGGATGGCGACCCGATAGCGTATGCCCGCAACATTCTGGCCGGGTTCAGCCCCGCGCCATTGCCGCCAGACCACGCCATGGCCGCCAGCTTCACCCATTTATTCTCGAGCCCGGTAGGTTATGGCGCCGGCTATTACTCGTATAAGTGGGCCGAGGTGCTGGACGCCGACGCTTTTTCGCGCTTCCTGGCGGAGGGAATTTTCAGCGCGAGAGTGGGAGCGGAGTTTCGCGCCGCGATTCTATCCAAGGGCGACAGCGAAGATCCGGCCGACCTGTATCGCAGGTTCATGGGCCGGGACCCGGACCCGCGCGCGCTGCTGGCGCGATCGGGACTGATTTGAGAAGCTCTCAGCAGTCAGCGGTCAGCTTTAAGCCAGACCGGGTCTGCCGGCCACTGGTTGCTGAAAACTCGCCGTAGCGAAGGGAAACATCCGCAGGCTTGCCTGCGCCACGGGCTAGCGGCGCTAGCGTCCATCCAGACGTCCTCCGGGCTTTACCCTAGTGGTATGATGTTTCCCAACTGGAATTTGCCGCGCACGCGAATCCGGAGGAGAGACAAGATGCAAAGCGACCGCCGCCGTTTCCTGGCCGCCAGTGCGACCGGTCTGTTTGGTTTTGAACAGTTTCTGGAACTCGCCATGGCCCAGACCGGAACCGATGCTCCGAAATTCGCTCCCGGAGTCGTCGATTTCTGGGCGGATGCCATGGGGATTTCGCCCGATTCTCTGCTGGGCGGAGCCGCCACCCGCGGCCGGAAGACAAGTCAAGGGCCAAGCGCCACGGCTATCGATTACGCCCGCGAGCCTCTTTTCCTTCAATACGACGCGGATGAAAAGACGCTGATCACCTCCGACCAGATCCCCAACGCGAGACTGATGCCTTCGGGCGATACCCAGGTGCAGCTCCAGCTCAGCCGCATGCGCCTCAATCCCGACGACACCAAGATGTTTCACAGCTATACTTCGGGCGGTATCTACGTGGATATGCAACAGCATCCGTTCACGCAGCCGCAAGGTTTCTTCGGCACGCTCCAATCGCTGGCAACCTCGGCGTTCAGCGCCATCCAGCCGCCAGCCGCCGGCGGCGGCAGGGGCGGCAAGGCAGGCGGCAAGTCCGCCGCGGCCAAGGGTCCGCCCTCCGCATCGGGCAAGACGGCCATGGTGGCGGCTGCTCCATCGTCTTCCGGCGCGCAGGCGATCCCGCTGCAGAACGCCAGCCAGGCGCAGTCCCTGGCTTTGCCCGCGGGCAAGGGCAAAACCGCTTTCCTGGCTTTCGTCAAGGATCGCAAACTGTCCGCGTTCGGAACTTTTCTGTCCGCGTTCGAGCAGTTGGCCGGAGCCGGAGCCGCCTTCATTCCCCTGCTCAACCTGCCCGTGGTGGGCACCGCCACGCTCGGCGCCGTTCGCGGCCTGGTGGCCAATCTGCAGGCCCATGGCGGCGATCAGGCATGGCTCATGCAAAGCCCGCCGCTGGACGTGGTGGCCACGGCTGACAGCATCTCGCAGGCTCCGGAAGCGCTGCGCCTCCGCACCGGCAGCTACATCGTGATTCCCAAATCGCATGCCGACGCCCTCAAGCCTTATATGAATAAAGTGAAGATCCTCGATGGCTTCCTGGTGCCGCAGGAAGCTACTATGATGGACGCCTTCGACGCTCACCAGACCACCGCTCCCGAAGTCAGCTACATCTCGGTGATCGTTGGGGTAAAGGCTGGAAAAGCCGTGCCCGCAGCGGGCTAAGACCGGATTCACCGGTCCCCGCTACCCGGCATTTGACGCCAAACAGACGGACCCTCTGCTTTTCGCTACAATCAGTGTTCCTCGCATGAGCACTGTCGTAGTTCAACCTATTCATCGGGCTGTGCGCTTTTACGAAGCCCCGATCGGCAAGAAAGCCGTGATGGCGGCCACCGGAGTGATTCTGGTCGGCTACGTAATCGCCCACCTGCTCGGAAATCTGCAAATTTATTCGTCCGATCCGCAACAGATCAACCGCTACGCGGCGTTTCTGCACAATCCGGCCAACGCGGCGGCGTTGTGGACGGCGCGCTCGGCGTTGCTGGCGGCCGTGGTTCTGCACATTGTGGCGGCCACGCAGCTCTGGCTGCAAAACCGGGCTGCGCGGCCGCAGGGCTACGTGAAAAAGAAAGACGTCCCCGCGTCGTACGCGGCGCGCACCATGGTGTGGAGCGGACCGATCGTGGCGGCGTTCGTGGTGTTCCACATTCTGCACCTGACGGTGGGTTCGGTGCTGCCGGTGCGCGACATCGGGCCGAACGCTCCGGACGTGCGCTGGAACGTGATCGCGGGGTTTCAGAATCCCGCCGTGTCGGGTTTCTACATCTTCGCCATGATCCTGTTGTGCATGCACTTGTACCACGGGATCTGGAGCCTGTTCCAGTCGTTGGGCGTCAACCACCCGCGTTACACGCCGTGGATTCAGAAAGCTTCGGCGATTCTGGCGATTCTGGTGGCGGTGGGCAACTGCTCGATTCCGATCGCGGTCGCGAGCGGTTGGTTGACGTATTAAGAGGAACACATGCAACTCGATTCCAAATGTCCGCAGGGTCCGATCGAGACCCGATGGGACCGTCACCGCTTCGGCCTGAAGCTGGTGAACCCGGCCAACAAGCGGAAACACACGATTATCGTGGTAGGCACGGGTCTGGCGGGCGGATCGGCGGCGGCTACGCTGGCGGAGCTGGGCTACAACGTGAAGTGCTTCTGCTTTCAGGATTCGCCGCGGCGCGCGCACTCGATTGCGGCGCAGGGAGGCATCAACGCCGCCAAGAACTATCACAACGACGGCGACAGCGTGTACCGCCTGTTTTACGACACGGTCAAGGGCGGGGATTTCCGGGCGCGCGAATCGAACGTCTACCGGCTGGCCGAGGTCAGCCTGAATATCATCGACCAGTGCGTGGCCCAGGGCGTACCGTTCGCGCGGGAATACTCGGGCTATCTGGACAACCGGAGTTTCGGCGGCGCGCAGGTTTCGCGCACCTTTTATGCGCGTGGACAGACGGGCCAGCAATTGCTTCTGGGAGCGTACCAGGCTCTGGAACGGCAGATCGGGCACGGCCAGGTGGCCATGTTTCCGCGCACGGAAATGCTGGACCTGATCGTGATCGACGGGCGCGCGCGCGGCATCGTGACGCGCCATCTGATCACCGGTGAAATCTCTTCGCACCTGGCCGACGCGGTGGTGCTCGGCACGGGCGGCTACGGCAACGTATACTACCTGTCCACCAACGCCAAAGGCTCGAACGCGACCGCAATCTGGCGGGCCTACAAGCGGGGCGCGCTGTTTGCCAACCCTTGCTTCACCCAGATTCACCCCACCTGCATTCCGGTTTCGGGCGACTATCAATCCAAACTGACGCTGATGAGCGAATCGTTGCGCAACGACGGGCGGGTGTGGGTGCCGCTCAAGAAGGGCGATACGCGCCCGCCCAGCCAGATACCGGAGGCGGAGCGCGACTATTACCTGGAGCGCCGCTACCCGAGTTTCGGCAACCTGGTGCCGCGCGACGTGGCGTCGCGCAACTCCAAGGTGGTCTGCGACGAAGGCCGGGGCGTGGGCGTGACCGGCCTGGCGGTCTATCTGGATTTGCGCGATGCCATCGAGCGGCTGGGCCGCCACGTGATCGAGGAACGCTACGGCAACCTGATCGAGATGTACGAGCGCATTACCGGCGAGGACCCCTACCAGACGCCGATGCGCATCTATCCGGCGATTCACTACACCATGGGCGGCCTGTGGGTGGACTACAACCTGATGACCACCATCCCCGGGTTGTATGCCATCGGCGAAGCCAATTTTTCCGATCACGGCGCCAACCGTTTGGGGGCGAGCGCCCTGATGCAGGGGTTGGCGGACGGCTATTTCGTCCTGCCCAACACCATCAACGACTACATCGCTTCTTCCAAGCTGGAGAAGGTGGATGGCAGCCACGCGGCAGTGCGCGAGGCCGAGGCTTCGGTCCAGGCGGTGACCAGGAAACTGGTGGATACCAAGGGCACGCGCTCGGTCGACAGCTTCCATCGCGAATTGGGCAAGCTGATGTGGGAGCACTGCGGCATGTCACGGACTGCCGAGGGTCTGAAACTGGCCTTGGGAAGCATCGGCGAACTGCGCGAGCAGTACTGGCGCGAGGTGAAGGTACTGGGGACGGACGAGGGGTTGAACCAGTCGCTGGAGAAGGCCGGCAGAGTGGCGGATTTCTTCGAGCTGGCCGAGTTGATGTGCCTCGACGCGCTGGAGCGCAACGAATCGTGCGGAGGCCATTTCCGGGAGGAATACCAGACGCCGGAAGGCGAGGCGGCACGCGACGACGAACATTTCAGTTATGTGGCGGCGTGGGGGTTCCGCGGCGTGGGCCATTCGCCGGAACTGCATAAGGAAGACCTGACATTCGAGTACGTTCACCCCACCCAGCGGAGCTACAAGTAATGCGAATCACTCTCCATATCTGGCGCCAGGAGAACGCGGCCGCCAAGGGCCGCATGGTGCGCTACGAACTTCCCAACGTGAGCGAGCACATGTCGTTTCTCGAAATGCTGGACGTGCTGAACGAGGAACTGATCGCCAAGGGCGAGGATCCGGTGGCGTTCGATCACGATTGCCGCGAGGGCATTTGCGGCATGTGCGGGACGATGGTGAATGGCGTGGCGCATGGGCCAATCGCGGCAACCACCCTGTGCCAGTTGCACATGCGGCATTTCCACGATGGCGACACGCTGTACCTGGAGCCCTGGCGGGCGCGAGCCTTTCCGGTAGTGAAGGACCTGGTGGTGGACCGCAGCGCGTTCGACCGGCTGATCGCGGCCGGCGGGTTCATCGGCGTGTCCACGGGAAGCGCCGCGGACGGCAATGCCATCCTGGTTCCCAAGGAAAAGGCCGACCGGTCGATGGACGCGGCTGCGTGTATCGGCTGCGGCGCATGTGTAGCCATGTGTCCGAATGCATCGGCGTCGCTGTTCATGGGGGCCAAAATCTCGCATCTGGGGCTGTTGCCGCAAGGCGAGGCGGAGCGCGACCAGCGTGTGGTTGCCATGGCGGCGCAGGCCAATGCCGAGTTGTTTGGAAGCTGCACCAACATGGCCGAGTGCGAGGCGGTCTGCCCGAAAGGGATCAAGATCGAAGTCATCGCGCGGATGAACCGGGACTTTCTCGGGGCCAAATGGATCGGCCGCGGGACGGTGGAAGAATAGCCGCGGCCGGTGGGACAGACCATCGTCTTTCGTGGTCCGTCAGGCCCCCATCAGGCCACAACGACCTGACAGACGACAAGAAACGATGTCCCACCAGATTAGGGTTTGATTAATCCGCGCAACCTCTTCCCGCCGGTTGGGTTTTGCCCTATAGTTGTGAATGGCACGAGAGTTGCCCAATGTCGATGGTTCCCGCGCGGAGGGCCGCGCCGGGGGAGAGAGTTCCATGACGACCAACAAAAACTTGCGTAACGCTCTACTGCTGGCCGCTCTGCTTTTGTTGCCGGCGCAGATGTTTGCCGGAGTGTTTATCTCCGTTTCGATTGCGCCGCCGGTGCTGCCGGTTTATGTGCAGCCGGTTTGTCCCGCGCCGGGATACATCTGGACGCCGGGATATTGGGCTTATGGGCCGGATGACTATTACTGGGTTCCGGGCACGTGGGTGATGGCGCCGCAGCCGGGTTACCTGTGGACGCCGGGATACTGGGGTTGGAGCGGCGGCGTGTACCTATGGAACGTGGGGTATTGGGGACCGCACGTGGGCTTCTACGGCGGCGTGAACTACGGTTTCGGATATGGCGGTATGGGCTACGCCGGCGGCATGTGGGCGGGCGGTGTGTTCCGCTACAACACGGCCGTCAGCAACGTGAATATCGACATTGTTCGCAACACCTATGTGGACCGGACCGTGATCGGCGGCGGCGGGGTCAACCGTGCCAGCTTCAATGGGCCGAACGGCATCGGGGCGCGTCCTTCGGCGCAGGAGACGGCCTACGGGCGGGAGCAGCATATTGCCGCCACCGGGGAACAGGCGGCGCACGAGCATGCCGCGTCGATGGACCGCAACAATTTCGCGTCGGTCAACCATGGCCGGCCGGCGATGGCGGCGGTGTCGCGGCCCATGTCAAGGCCTATGTCGCAAACCATGTCGCGCCCCGGCGGCAACGACCGGCCGATGAGCGCCCAACATGGCAATGGGGCGGCGCCCAGCCATCCCGCTGGGAATCAGGGCGCTCAGGTAAGCCACCCCGCTCCACAGCAGCATTCCGAGGCGCCACATAACGCTGTCGCGCCGCACGCCGAGTCGCAACACAACGCGGCCCCGCAGCACAACGCGGCTCCGCAACACCAGCAGCAGCACGCCCCTCCCAAAGAAGGGCACGAGGGCCACTAGAATCGAGCTTTCAGCCGCCAGTTATCGGCCGCCGGCTTTCCCGCCGCGGCTGATGGCTGACGGTTTCTTCATTGGCGGGTGCTTCCCAGCTTTCTTTTTCCTTCCGGCTCTTTTTCCTCCAAACTTCGGCAGCCGTAGCCGATGAGATGCTTGTCGGTAGATTTTTTGGGGCGCGACCGGGCCGCTGTGAACTCCGGAGTCGTCGGGATTTTATTTACGCAAGCATTGTGAATGCTTACACAAACCGTGAGTCCCAGGTGAGTTCCGCGCGTCCAAAGCGTTGAAAGGAGGGCGTTGGACATGGCCGCTTTAAAGGTGATGTTGGATCCCACCAGGTTGGGACGGGAAGCTGAAACGCTGGAGGAGAGCCTCCGCAAGCGGGTAGTCGGCCAGGATGACGCCATCCGGCAGACCGTCGATTTGTATCAGACGTTCTTGGCGGGGATGGCCAGCAGCGGACGCCCGATCGGAAACTTGCTATTCCTGGGGCCGACCGGCACGGGGAAGACGCGCACCGTGGAAGCGGTGGCGGAGAGCCTGGTCGGCGACCCGCGGGCAGTGGTGAAGATCGATTGCGCCGAGTTCCAGCACAGTCACGAGATTGCCAAACTGGTGGGCTCGCCTCCGGGATACCTGGGCCACCGGGAAACCCATCCGCTGCTCAGTCAGGAAGCGCTGAATCAGCACCAGACCGAGACGGTGAAGCTGAGCTTCGTGCTATTCGACGAGATCGAAAAAGCCAGCGACGCGCTGTGGAACCTGCTGCTGGGGATTCTGGACAAGGCGACCCTGACGCTGGGCGATAATCGGCGGGTGGATTTCTCTCGCGCGATCATTTTCATGACCAGCAATCTGGGGTCGGCGGAAATGGAAGCGATCCTGCAACCGGGTATGGGTTTTCAGGCGGTGAGCCAACCGGCGGCAATGGTGGCGGCGGTGGGCGCTTCGGTGGCGCGGAAGATGGAGCGCGCCGGCATGGAATCGGCGCGGCGCCGCTTCACCCCGGAATTCATGAACCGCATCGACAAGGTGGTGGTGTTTCGGGCGCTGGGCGAAAGCGAGTTGCGCAGCATCCTCGACCTGGAAATCGATGCCGTGCGCGAGCGCCTGCGCCAGGCCACCGGAACCGGTTCTCTCACGCTCAAGCTCAGTGACGGGGCGCGCGATCTGCTGCTGCGCGAAGGCAGCGATCCGCGCTACGGCGCTCGCCATTTGAAGCGCGCCATCGAACGCATGCTGGTCCATCCCATGTCGAACCTGATTGCCACCGCGCAGGTAAGGGAAGGGGACCAGGTGCTGGTACATGCCGATGTGGACGAGGCGCGACTGGTGTTCCTGAAGGAATTCAAAGGCGTGGCGCCACAGCGCGAAGAAGAGACGGGATCCTCGGCCGCGGCGTAAGAGGCAAACTCTCAGCGTTCAGCGATTAGCCAGTCTACGCGGGTCGGGGCTGCGCATTGAGTCGTTAAAATGGCAGTGCCGAATCGCTACTTCTGCCTTAGCAACGGCCGCAGGATTACATTCACCAGCACCATCGCCACCGAGAAAATCGGCAGCAGAAGCAGGGCGGTGCGCAATCCGGATGCATGCGCCACGTTGCCGATGATCGGGGAACTGACGGCAAGGCCAACCCAACCGGAGGTGATGACGACGCCCATGGCGGTCGCGCTCATACGGGGGAACGCATCGCCCACCATCGCCAGCGTGGTGGGGAATATGGGCGCCATGGCGAGGCCGGCGCAGAAAACCGCGATCCAGGCCCCAGTGGTGGTGGCCGCTTCCAGCATTCCGTAGGTGGTGGCGGCCATGGCGCAGGAGGCGATCAACGTCACCGTCAGCGCGGATCCTTTGACCAGAATGCGCGATACCACCACGCGGCCCACCAGCAGGCCCAAAGCGAATCCCAGCGACAGAATGTTGAGCGCGGAAGCCTTATCCAACCCGCGCTCGTCGCTCAAATACTTCGCCAGCCAGTTCCATACACCCACTTCGCAGGCAACGTAAAGGAACAGGAACAGCGAGAGCAGGTAGAGCGCCGGGCGTCCAAATAGCGCGCTGAGCTCGGAGGCCTTGAAGCCGCGCTGGCCGGTCGGCTGAGGCATGGGTGCGATGGCGTTCACGACGAGCGCCGCGGCAGCCAGGCTAGCAGCCAGGTAGCACATGCGAATCGCATTGCCGCTCAGCAGGTTGGCGGTAACAAACGGTGTCAGCAGCCCACCCAGACCGAAAAATATGTTGAGCAGGTTGAGAGCGGTGCCGCGGCGCGATTCGGTCACATCGGAAACCAGCGCGTTGGCGCCGGTGACCACGATGCCGCCGCCCAGACCGAGCACGGCCAGGCAGATCAGAATCGTGGTGTAATCGCGGCCGGCGGCGGGCAGCCAGAAGAGCGAACCGGCGATGAGCGCCAATCCACCCACCAGGGCCACCTTCTTCCCTTTCAGATCGATCAGCGGGCCGACCGAAATGGAGGCTACGACCAGCCCCAAAGCTTGCGCCAGCGCGATCGAGCCGCTCTGCGCGTCATTGAATCCCAAGGTGGGATTCAGGGTACCCCAGGTGGCGGCGACGATGCCGTACACCAGGATGCCTAGGATAGCAGCCAGTATCAACATGGATTGCCGATCTTATCAGATTCAAGCCGGCGCGGGGGCACTGTCCGGCAGGCTGTCGGCAATCGTCCGCTCCGGTGTGGCTGACGGCTGGAACGCTGACAGCTTCGAGGCCTCGCTACGAAACGGCGTGATCGGCGTGGGCTGTGTCGAGCGGATGGGAGGCCGCGCCGGCGTCCGGAAACCGGATGCGGAAGCGGGTGCCTTTTCCGGGCGCGCTGTCCACGTTCACCACGCCGTTGTGCGCCTTGGCGATCCAGGCGACGAAGCTCAGCCCCAGGCCCAGCCCCTGTTCGGGCGCCGGCGCCGTCCCCGTTCCCGGCACGCGGTAGAAGCGGTCGAAAATATGCGGCAGGAACTCCGGTGCAATGCCGCAGCCGGTATCCTCGACTACAAGTTCCACCGAGCCTTCCAATTGCTCGACCGCCACGCGCACGCGGCCGCCCGCGGGGGTGAACTTGATGGCGTTCGAGAGCAGGTTGGTAATCATGCGCTCGATCTGCACGCGGTCGGCTGCCAGCATGCAACTCTCCGGCAGTTCGGCGGTCAGCGTGATTCCCGCGGCCTCGGCCGGAATCTGGAATTGTTCGGTGGCCTCCTCCACCACCGCGCAAAGATTCAGCGGCGACCGTTGCAGCGTCAACTGTCCGGATTCGGCCTGCGAGAGCAGCAGCAGAGCGCGCACGATCTGCGAAAGCCGGTCGATATCCTGCATGGCGTTGAACATGGCTTCGCGGTATTGATCGGTGGTTTTGGCCGTGAACAGCGCCACTTCGATCTGGCCCCGGATGGCCGTGATGGGAGTGCGCAGCTCGTGGGAAACGTCGGTGGAGAACTGTTTCATCTGGCGGAAGGAGGCTTCCAGGCGCTCGATCATGCGGTTGAAGGTCAGGATGAGATAGTCGAGCTCGTCGCCGGAATTACGCGCAGGAATTCGCAGGCTCAGGTTGGAGCTGGAGATGCGCTGGGCGGCCCGGGCCACATCGTGCACCGGCGACAGCGCCCGGCCGGCCATCACCCAGCCCAGCAGCGAGCCTAAAATGATGGCCACGGGAATCACCGCCGCCAACTTCCAGGTGGTGTCGCGCAACGTCCGGTCGCTTTCCTGAAAGGAATCGCCCAGCGCCACGTAGAAGGGCTCCTTGTGGTTCTGGTCCCAAACCATCGCCGAACGGATCAGGAAAGGTTTGCCGTCCGAGTTCCGGCGAACGTCCCAGGTGGGCGTGATGGGAGCATTCGGGTGGGCCCTGGCGAACGCCAGCATTCTCTCCATGCGCTCCTGAATCTCTTCGGGCTTGTCGATGCCGATATCCTCATATCCGGTCGAGACGGAAGGACCCTGGGCCATGATATCGGGAATCACGTGGCCGAACTGGTCGGCGATGAGATAGATCTTCTTGATATCGAGCACCACCGTGGTTTCGTCCGGGTCGTCTTTGTCGTAATACCAATCGGCGTGGTATTTGCCATTGAGAGGGTCCAGCCAGATCCGCAGGAACCCGCCCTTCACGGCGGCCCATTCGTCGTTGAGACCGTCTTTCACGCCGTCGGAAAGGGTGGTTGCCAGCCGGGCGCGAAAGTAACCCGCCACGGCGATCAGCAGCAGCGCGAAGAACAGAGAGTAGACGGCGGTGAGGCGGAAACGAAGCCCGCGAACCAGACGGCGCAGATCGCGCTTCTTCCCCGCCATGTCACACCTGCGCGGCCGCGTCCGCCGGGCGCTCGGCCGGCTTATCGGGCGCTTCGATCATGTAGCCGATTCCGCGCACGGTCTGGATGAGCTTCTGCGCGAAGCGGTCGTCGATCTTGCTGCGCAGATGGCGGATGTAGACGTCGACGATGTTGGTCAGACCGTCGTAGTCCATGTCCCAGACGTGCTCCACGATCATGGTGCGGCTGAGCGGCCGGCCGCGGTTGCGCATCATGTACTCCAGAATGCCGAATTCCTTGGGCGCCAGTTCGATCGTCTCCGCGCCGCGCGAAACTTTGCGGCGGATACAATCGAGCACCAGGTCGCCCACCTGCAGGCGCTCCGGCGCCGGTTGTCCGCGGCGTAGCAACGCCCGCACGCGAGCCAGCAGCTCTACAAAAGCGAACGGCTTGGTGAGGTAATCGTCGGCGCCCTGTTCGAGCCCCTTCACGCGATCGTCGAGGCCGCCCCTGGCGCTCAGGATCAGCACTGGAGGGCCAACCCGCCGGCTGCGTATTCTTTCGAGCACCTCGAGGCCGTCCATGTCGGGCAGCATGAGGTCGAGCACAACCAAGTCGTAGTCGGCGGAGTGGATATTTTCGAGAGCGGCGGCGCCGGTCCCGGCGGCGTCCACCGCGTATCCGGCTCCCTGCAGCCCGCGGCACAGAAAGTCGGCGATTCGCTTTTCGTCCTCGACGACCAGAAGTCTCATCGACTTACAGCTTATCGCAAACACCAGGGCTTTCGCCCTGGAAATCCCCGGCGGGATTTGGAAGTCGGAAGTGAGACGGAAGACGCGGAAGACGGAAAGCGGAAGTGCGCGCCTCGATCTTCCGGCTTCTCACCTTCTGACTTCTGGCTCCTTCCGGCCTCGCCTGCTACCATGCTAAGCATGGACCCCAGCTACCCGATTGGTAAGTTTTCCCGTCCGGAATCGGTTTCGGCGGAAGAACGGGCCGAACTCCTGGAGGTGCTTGCCGCGACGCCCGCCCTGCTGCGCGGTAGTGTGGTGGGGCTTTCCGACGAACAACTCGGCACGCCTTATCGTCCCGGTGGCTGGACTGTCCGCCAGGTGGTCCACCACGTAGCCGATAGCCACCTCAACAGCTACATCCGGTTCCGCCTGGCGCTCACCGAAGAAGCCCCGCTGATCAAGCCGTACGACCAGGCCAGGTGGGCGGAGCTGCCTGACGCCCGCACGTTGTTTATCGAACCATCGCTGGCCCTTCTCGAGAATCTGCATGCCCGCTGGGTAGCGTTGCTTTCGAGCTTGAATCCGGAGGACTACGCCCGGACTTTTCGCCATCCCGAATACCCCACGCCCATGAGCCTGGACATCGCCCTGGCGATGTACGCCTGGCACGGAATGCACCATACCGCGCACATTACCGGCCTGCGCCAGCGTATGGGCTGGAAGTAAGAATCTCTCGGCAGTCAGCGCCCAGCTTTGCGGACGCCGCTGCACGGAAACGCACGCTTGCGGTTTCCGCACAAGCTGAAAGCTGGCCGCTGAAAGCTGGCCGCTACCTTGTCACCAAACCGGTTGCCGGCGCGTCCAATCGTTTAGACGCTGTATAATAGCCGTAGGCCCGGAGGAGATTTCCTTAGATGAGCAGCCGCTTCAAGTATTCCGTGGTCAGCGCGTCCACGTGTCTTTCCCTCATGCTTCTGATCGGGAGCGTGGTAGGCAAGGGCGCCGACCAGAACGATCCGCTGAAGCAAATCGGCGTTTTCAGCGACGTGGTCGGCTATATCAAGAGCCAGTACGTGGAAGAGCCGGATATGAAGTCGGTCACGCTGGGCGCGCTCAACGGCATGCTCGAAGCGATCGATCCTTTTGCCAGCTACCTCAACGCGGATCAGTACAAGGAATACAAGACCTTCCTGGACACCCGGCAGGCCCATTCGGGCGATGTCGGCCTGGTCCTGTCGAAAAAGCCCGGTTATATGGAAGTGGTGGCGGCGGTGCCCGATTCTCCCGCGGCTAAGGCGGGTTTCGGCACCCGCGACATGGTCGAATCGATCAAAGGAATCTCCACCCGCGACATGCCGTTGGCCTATGCCAGCATGCTGCTCGCGGGCAATCCGGGCACCACCATCGATCTGACGGTGGTGCAGGTGCGTCATCCGGAGCCGCAGACGATTACCCTGACCCGCTCCGACGTCGCCACGCTGCCGCTGGTGACCCGCTCGCTCGACAACCAGACGGGATACATCGGTGTCGGCACGCTGTCCGGCGAACGGGTCAAGGAAGTGGCCGCGGCCGTTCAGAAGCTGCAGAAGGAAGGCGAGCAACGGCTGATTCTGGACTTGCGCAACTGCGCCACCGGCTCTCCCGACGCCGGCATAGCCCTGGCGAACCTGTTCCTCAATAAGGGGCGCATCACGTATTTGAAGGGGCAGCGCGTGCCGCAGCAGAATTTCGATGCCGATCCGTCCAAGGCGATCACCACCTTGCCGCTCGCCGTGCTGACCAATCATGGCACCGCCGACGCCGCGGAAATTGCCGCTGCCGCCCTTCTGGGTAACCAACGGGCTCAAGTGGTGGGCGAGCGTACCTACGGCGACGCCGCGCAGCGCAAGGCGCTCGACATGGACGATGGCGGCGCCATTCTTCTGTCCGTGGCCAAGTACTATTCGCCCGACGGCAAGGCGATTCAGGATACCGGCGTGACGCCCAGCGCCCCGGTTGCCGAGCCGGAGCCGCAGATCGACTTCGACGAAAATGGCGAACCGATTCCCACCCCGCCGCAACAACAGCCGCAGCAGAAGAAGCTGGAAGACGATCCGGTGGTGAAGAAGGCGGTCGAAGTGCTCGTGTCCAATAAGGTGTAGATTAAGTAGCTGTGACCGATCCGGCTGAGCGCTACCGGGTTGTCCGAGAACTGGGGCACGGTTCCATGGGAATCGTCTTCCAGGCCGAGGATATTCCCAACCACCGATCCGTGGCGCTCAAATTTCTGGGGGACGAGCACCTCAATAGTCGCGACTTCGTGGCGCGCTTCCAGCAGGAAGGGCAACTCCTCAGCGGCGTTCGCCATCCCAATCTTTGCGCCGTGTACGAGGTCGGTTACTGGCAGCACCGTCCCTTCCTGGCCATGGAGTTGCTCGAGGGCTGGACTCTGGCGGAACGGATGGCCATCCGCCGGTTGTATCCTCATGAGGCGCTGGAAGTCGGCATGCAAGCTCTGTGCGGGTTGGGAGCGGCGCACACGGCGGGAATCCTGCACCGCGACGTCAAGCCCGCCAACGTCTTCATCACGCGCCTGGCCGAGGTGAAGCTGCTCGATTTCGGTTTGGCGAAAGACCAGGCCGGCCGTACCGCCCCGAGGGGCCTGGGCGAGGACGGCGAAACCGCCTTGATTACCCAAACGCTGACGGGCGTGATCCTCGGTACCTACGCCTACATGGCTCCCGAGCAGGCGCGCGGCGAGACGCTGGATGCACGCGCGGACCTCTATTCGCTGGGGGTGGTACTGCACGAAGCCATGACTGGCAAGCTGCCTCAATACGGCTTGCCGTCGGCGGAAATCCATCCCGAACTGGCTCCCATCGTCGCCCGCCTCACCGCGCTCGATCGCAATGCCCGTTACCAAAACGCCGCCGAAGCGTACAACGCCCTGCTCGCCGTCAAGCGCGCCGGGGGCCCGCGCCCGTGGGCACCGGCGGGGTGAGGTCACGCGATTGGCGCTGGTTCCGCGAGCGGTCGAAACCCACCCTTTATGACATGGCTGATCCGCGAATACTGCCTCGCCTTAACCCAGTTTTCTATTGGTCCCAACACCCATTGGCAACTGCTGGCACCCGAATTTGAAAATAGCTACAAATTATGGCTACAATAAAGAAGCCATGGACGTAAGCATCGCCGAAGCCAAGAACCGTTTGCCCGAGCTCATCCGTGCCGTCGAAGGCGGGGAAAAGGTGGTCATCACCCGGCACGGCAAGCCCGTGGCGGAGCTCGCTCCTCCTCCGCCCGACCGCCGCCAGGCCCGCCTGGGAGGCATGAAGGGCCGTATCGAGTTGCTGCCCGGGTGGGACGCTCCCATTGGCCTCGACCGCTTTCTGTCTGGCGATCTGTGAGCGGCTATCTGCTCGACACCAACGTCGCCATCATCGCCTTGACCGACCCCGACCGGCTTTCGGCAGTCATTCAATCGGCGATCCTCGCTGGCCCGAACGTCCTCAGCGTTGTGTCGTACTGGGAGGTTCTGCTCAAATCCATGAAGGGCAACCTGATGAAGGTCGGCGATCCCCGTGCCTGGTGGCTAGACGCGCTCGAGCAACTGGCAGCCACGCCACTCGCGCTGCGGCCGAACCACATCGCCGAGATCTACACCCTGCCGGATATTCACAAAGATCCTTTCGATCGGGCACTGATCGCACAGGCGTCCGTCGAAGGTCTCGATATCGTGACCCTCGACGCCGGGATTCCGCGCTACGCTTCCGCGCGGGTGCGGGTGCTCTCGCGACCTACCGCAACCCGCTCCACCGTTCGGAAATCACGATCGAGTTCGCCGGATTGGCCGGGTCATAGCGAACTGCAACCACGGAGGTGATCGGCTTTTCGGATGGCAGGTACGCGCTCAGTTGCGACACGTCCTGGGAGGCGATGTATTCCACGCCGCGCACCGAGTAGGAGTAGAGCACCAGTTCTTCCCGCAGGTCCACCAGTGCGGCGTCGCACATTTTGCCCGTGGCCACCAACCAGGCGCGCCGCCGCCGCTCGCGCTCGTCCGGTGTAACCCGCGAGCGCTTCCAGGCCCGGTACCCCAGCATCCCAACCAGTAGCGCCAGCACTCCGGCCAGCAGCAGCGTTACGGTCCCGGCGGCCGAATCGAACCAAGCCAGAGCGCCCGGCATCGGATAGGAAAACTATCTCCCGACCGGCTCTTCCTGGAAAGCCTTGGCCCAATCCTTCTGGAACTGCTCCAGTCCTCTGTCGGTGAGCGGGTGATTGAACAGCATGTCGAGTACTTTAAACGGCATGGTCGCAATGTGCGCCCCCGCCAGAGCGGACTCCGACACGTGGAGCGGAGAACGCAGCGATGCCGATAATATCTGCGTCTTGTAACTGTAGTTCTTGTAGATCTGCACAATCTGCTTGACCAGATCCACGCCGGTCCAGCTTATGTCGTCGATCCGGCCGACAAACGGGCTGATAATGTAGGCCCCCGCCTTGGCCGCGATCAACGCCTGGTTAGGGGAAAAACAAAGTGTCACGTTAACCCGGATTCCCTCGCCCGACAGCGCTTTGGTGGCCACGATGCCGTCCCGCGTGAGCGGGCACTTAACCACGATGTTCTTATGAATCTTCACCAGCGACTTGCCCTCGCGAATCATGCTCGGGGCGTCGGTAGCCACCACCTCCGCGCTGATATCCCCATCCACGATGCCGCAGATGGCGCGGACCTGTTCTTCCAGCGGTTTACCTTCTTTGGCAATGAGCGACGGGTTCGTCGTCACGCCGTCGACAATTCCCCAAGCCGCGCCCTTGCGTAGCTCGTCCAGGTTGGCCGTGTCTAGAAATATCTTCACCGGTATATCCCTCCAGCGCCTTTCCAGTTTATCACCCCCGGCATTGGACCTCCGGCTCCGCGTCCGCCACCTGGCCGGCCCGTGGATGATCGGCCTCGCGCGCCGCATGTTATGCTGCTCTGTTCATTGTCTAAAGCGCTGCCCGCGCGGGGTAAATGTCCATGTCTTTCGTCCACGACGACTTCCTGCTGAGATCGGGGCCGGCCCGCCGTCTGTACCACGAATTCGCCGAAGACGAGCCCATTCTGGATTATCATTGCCACCTGCCGCCCCAGGACGTCGCCGCCAACCGCCGCTTCCGCAACCTGTTCGAAATCTGGCTGGAAGGCGACCACTACAAATGGCGGGCCATGCGCGCCAATGGCGTCGACGAACGCTATGCGACCGGCGATGCCCCACCCTACGAAAAGTTCCTCGCCTGGGCCCGCACCGTTCCCTTTACCGTGCGCAATCCGCTCTACCACTGGACCCACCTGGAACTGAAACGCTATTTCGGCATCGACGAGTTGCTCGATGAATCCAGTGCCGAGCGCATCTGGAATACCGCCAACGAACAGCTTGCCACCGAGGCGTTGAGCGCCCACGGGATCCTGTCGAAATTTCACGTTCGCGCCGTCTGCACCACCGACGATCCCACCGACGATCTCGCCCACCACCAGGCCATCGCCGCCTCCGGACTCAAAACCAAGGTCTTTCCCTGTTTTCGCCCCGATAAGGCCCTCAACGTCCACCTGCCCGAGCTGTTCAATCCCTGGGTGGACCGCCTGGCGGCCGTCGGCAATACCGATATCGGCAAGTTCAGCGAATTCGTGGCCGCCCTCAAGGAGCGCCACGACTTTTTCCACCAGATGGGCGGCCGGCTCTCCGACCACGGTCTGAACCAGGCCTTCGCGGATTTCCCGGGCGAAGCCGAAGCTGCCGCTATCTTTGCCAAAGCCCGCTACGGCCAGGCCGCCTCGCCGGCCGAGCACTCCCGCTTCGCCTCGTATCTGATGCTGGAATTTGGCCGCTGGGACGCCGAAAAGGGTTGGACCAAACAGCTCCACCTGGGCGCGCGCCGCAACAATAATAGCCGCCGCTTCCACCAACTCGGGCCGGATATCGGCTTCGATTCCATCGGCGACTGGCCGCAGGTCGATGCCCTGGCCCAATACCTGGACCGGCTCGATCGGGACAACGCCCTTCCCAAAATCGTCCTCTACAATCTGAACCCCGCCGATGACTACGCCCTGGCTACCATCATCGGCAACTTTCAGGACGGCTCGGTTGCGGGGAAAATTCAATTCGGCTCCGCCTGGTGGTTCCTCGATCAGAAGGAAGCCATGACCTGGCAAATGAATGCCCTGTCCAACTGCGGCTTGATCTCGCGCTTCATCGGCATGCTCACGGATTCGCGCTCTTTCATGTCTTACCCGCGACACGAATATTTCCGCCGCGTGCTCTCGAACCTGTTCGGAGAAGACATGGAGAGTGGCGAGCTTCCAGACAGCTTCGAACTGGTCGGCCCGGTGATCCGTAACATCTGCTACGCCAATGCCCACCGGTTCCTTGGCCTGAACGTCGACTGAGTCGCCGGCCCTGGGCGCCCTCCGCGCACGTCAGGCCGCGGCCCTTTCCACGGGGCTACTGCCCCGCCACCGTGCCGCTGCCGCCGGAGCCCGCGGCGTTGGTGGTGGTGCTCGCAATCTGCCAGATGTTGTGCAAACCACCCGTGACACCCAGAATAATCAGCAACCCAACCGCTGCGATCCCAGCCGCGATCAAACAATACTCGGAAAGATTTTGTCCTTGTTCGCTCTTGAGGAAATCCGTGAAGCTCACCGGGTCCGGTACTGCCATATGTTCATTCTTCCGCTCTTAGCCTCACACGATTACGATCCCTTTAGCTATCGGCCGTTGGTAGCACTCCAGGCTCTCGATCATGAGGTTCCCAACACTCGTCCGCCCAGATTACTAACCTTAGTTAGCTATCGATTGTTAGGGAAGTCCTGCTGACTAAGCAGTTAGTACTCATATGGTGCGCCGGCAAATTGATTTCTGCAGCGTCTTGGGGGACAGTTAGGATGGATGCGGCAGGAATTTTGGACACCGCGAGCCGGAGCGTACGTCTGTTTGGTAGGCGCATTCCTGGCGTGGACAATCTGGTCGGCGGCGGCGCCGGGCCGCCCCTACAGCCTGGTTCTAGCCCCGCCGCTGTTCTATGCGATCTGCCGTTCCTATCGCATGTATGTGCGCCGCTGCGAAGAACGGCGCCTGAACCAGGACGAGATCGAAGCCCTGCATTTAAGAACCATCGAAGCTTTGTCGTTGGCGCTCGACGCCAAAGACCCGGAGACCCGCGACCACCTCGGCCGCGTCCGCGTCTATGCGGTCGAGCTGGCGCGGGAAATGGGTGTCTGCGACCGGGAACTGGAGTGCCTGCGCGTCGCCGCCCTGCTGCACGACATCGGCAAGCTCGCCCTGCCGGAGCGAATCATTTCCAAACCCGGCAAGCTCACGCCGGACGAATTCGAAAAGGTTAAGGCGCATCCTTTGGTGGGCGCCGAGATTCTCCAGCGTGTCGGCTTCGATCCCCTGGTGCCCGCCATCGTGCGCGCGCATCATGAACGATGGGACGGCAGCGGCTACCCGGACGGGCTCGTAGGCGGCCAGATCCCTCTGGGCGCGCGGATCCTTTCGGCGGTGGATGCGCTCGACGCCCTATCGAGCGACCGCAGTTATCGAAAAGCTCTGCCTCTCCACGAGGCCATGCGCGAGGTCGCCCTCCGCGCCGGCGCCAGTTTCGACCCCGAGGTAGTGGACCTGCTTGCGCGCCGGTATGAGGAGTTGGAACGTAAGGTTTCCCGGCAAGCCTCGCCCTGCGCCAGCCTGTCGCTGGATATCCGCGTGGACCGCGCCGCGGAGCCCGCCGCCGGTTTCGAAGCAGCGCCTCCGCGCCAGGCTTTCGGCGATCGGCAATCGGCAATCGGCGATCAGCCGCTCGGCTGTGGCTGACAGCTTACTGCCAATGACTAAAAGCTCCCTTGGTAAACTTAGTACTTTTGCGCCCATTATCTCCGGCAGCGCCGGCATATAATCAAGTCAGCAAGCCGGATAGAAACTAATGGGATCGCCGAACCAGCCGGAACATTACCGGAGTAACATGCCACTCGAAACCTCGCCTCAGGACGCCGTCACCTGGGACCTTCCTCCGCTGATTCTTCATCCATTTAATGAGCGGGCTTCTCCTCAATCGCTGCTCGATAACTCCAGAGCCGCACTGATGCTCACCGGTCTGCTACCGGCCGATGGGTCGGACGAGGAAACCTTGAAGTCGAGAGTGCTGGCCGGCCGGTACACCGAACTCCGCATGCTGTTCTTTCTCGGCAAAGATCTGTTCCGCTGGATCGACCAGTGCGTGGAAAGTTGCAGCCGTCCGCCGGGCCGTGGCGAAAACCCACTCCAACCACAGCGCCTGGCTCGCATCCTCGTCTCCGAAACGCCCGCAACGGTGCGCGACAAGCTGATCCAGTGGGGAGTGGTCGATTACGCCGCTATTTTCAGGCGTGCGATCGGCCTCCACTGCCTCTTCACCGAACCGCCGGCGGCGAACCAGTTGGGCGTGGAGTTCCTCTCCAACTATCATCGTTACACCGACGCTCTGTACCGCACTTTCCTCGAATCCGCGCCGGACGAGTCGCGCGTCGAGCCCTGCCATTGCCGCTTCCAAATCTACGCTTCCGGTGAATACTCGCGCCTGCTCGAATCCGAGTGGGGCTCAACGTCATAGGCTCGGCAGGAGAGTTCCCAGGCCTGTCCTTCCGTCCCGCCGAACGCGGCTCTGACTCGCGGCATTGGGTCTGAGCCGCGACCAAGGAGCGTTCCGGCGGCGCAGACGGATTGAGCGCCTGATTCAGAGGCCCTCCACAAACTCTCCCACGGCCTCGATTACGGCGGCCTGTTCTTCGGCGGTCAACTCCGGGAACACCGGCAGGCTGACGACCTCCGCGGCCATCTGCTCGCACGCCGGCAGCGGCGGATGGGGACCGCAATCGCGGAAGCACTCCTGGGCATGCAGCGGGACGGGGTAATAGATTTCCGAGCCGATGCCGCGCTCGCTCAGATGCTGGCGCAGCGCGTCGCGTGGCGATTCCGGCCTTTGCCACCGCGGGCCGCGCCTTACCCGGATGGTGTACTGGTTCACGATATGAGTGCGGTCTTCGAGCACGGCAGGCAGGCGCAACTCCACCGCGCCCCGGCCATCGATTCGCTGCAATTCCCGGTCGTAGTGGCGGGCGTGCTGCTGGCGCAGCGCGGTATAGCGGCGGAGGTGCGGCAGCTTGACTCCCAGCACGGCGGCTTGGACGGCGTCGAGGCGGAAGTTGCCGCCAATCGTCTTGTGATAGTACTTGGGATGGGCGCCGTGGTTGCGCAGGAGACGGGCTTTTTCGGCCAGCGCGGCGTCCTTGGTAACGAGCAGGCCGGCGTCGCCCAGCGCGCCGAGGTTCTTAGTGGGGAAGAAGCTGACGGTGCCGAAGTCCCCCAAGGTGCCCAGCGGGCGTCCGCGATAAGCCGCGCCAAAAGCCTGGGCCACATCCTCGATCATGGCAAGACGATGGCGGGCGGCGATCTCGCCGATCTCGTCCATATCAGCGGCCTGGCCGAACAGGTCAACGGGGATGATGGCGCGGGTGCGGGCGGTGATGCGGCGTTCTACATCGGCCGGGTCGAGGTTGAAGGTATCGTCCAGCGAATCCACGAACACCGGACGCGCGCCCAAGCGGGCAATTGAGCCGGCGGTGGCAAAAAAAGTGAACGACGGGCAGATGACTTCGTCGCTGGGTCCGATCCCGAGCGCCATCAGCGCCAGCAGCAAGGCGTCCGTACCGGAGGAAACGCCGATGGCGAAACGGGCGCCGGCTACGGCCGCGGCGGCGCTCTCAAACTGCTCTACTTCCTTGCCTAAGATGAACTGGCCGGAATCGAGCACGCGCCGGAAAGCGTCTAGCAACTCGTCGCGAATAGGCTCGTTCTGACGGCGGAGGTCGAGCAGGGGAACGTTCATGGAAAACTCATCATAACAGGCGGGCTTTCAGCCGCCTGAGTTCTGGTGGAGAATGTTAAGGATACGGTTAGATTGGACAGATATGGCTAAACTGCCTGACGGCGATCAGCTTGAGAAACGGGCGCGGGAACTCGGCGTCGACATCATGGGCGAGCCCCGCGCGCAAAGCTCTTCCGGCCGTGCCCCGCGAGCGACGGATTATGAATTGCAGCGGCGGGTGATGGAAGCGGAACGCGGGGCTCGCGAATCGCGGCTGTGGATTTTGGCGATGATTTCGGCGGTAGCCTCAGTCGCGAGCGCCATTGCCGCTCTTATGGCCGTTGCTCGGCGGTGACGCGGACCATTGGCGGCCGGGGCGGATGTCCAGAGTCCCCCGAGGAATGGCAGTGGGACGTTTGGCCCCGGACCGACAGTCGCGCGATAATAGGCCCCAGGGAGAAGCTCGTGGCGGCCGATACTTCAGAAGCCAATCTACACGCCCATCGCCTGCTCGATCAGCTTGGCCCGTGCCAACTCGCCGCTGTGGTGCACCTGCTCGAAACCATGGTTTCACCCGAAGAGGAGCGCGACACTCTGAGCGACGCCGAGCGCAAGGCCGTCGCCGAAGCCGACGAGTGGCTCAAGCACAACCAACCGATCCCGCATGAGGAAGTCCTCGCGGAGTTCGGTTTGACCATGGCCGACTGGGACAGGATGGGCCAGGAGCCGCTGCCGGAACGAACACCCCGCCACGATGGTTAAGCGCCTCGTCTGGACCGAACAGGCCAAGGTCGACATCCGCGGTATTGAACAGCCCATCGCCTTGCAGATCCTCAAAACGCTGGCACGCTACGCCCGGGCCGGGGAGGGCAACACAAAGCAGCTTCGGGACATCGAGCCGCCTCTAATACGCCTTCGCGCCCAGGACCACCGCGTATTCTTCCGCGACAAGGGCGACTACCTGGTAATCTCCCGTGTCCTTGATCGCAAGGAAGCCTACCGCTGAGAGTTCCGAGCGTCGCAGCGGCTCTCTCTATTTCGGCACCGTCACTGCCGGAATATTGGCGTCGCGCACCAGCTTATTGAAGGCCGCCAGGTCGGTGGTCAACAGGCCATTGAGCGACCGCAGCTTGCCGTTCACGGCGGTGGCGAGGTCCTCGTACACCACACCCGATTGGGCGGTGGGCTGGTTATCGGAGCTCTCGATTTCGCCCATCACGTAGGCCAGCTTATTGTTCAGCTTGATGGGGAAGTTGAGCGGATCTTCGCTGGCGCGGTTCTTAGTCTGGTAGAGATCCTCTTCGATGGACGTCAGTTTCCGGCTCAGGGCTTTGGCCGCTTCGGCCACTTTGGCATCGGCGCTTGAAGCATACTCGTCGAGCTTCTTGCGCACCTCGCGAATGCGAATTACGGCGCCATTGGTTTCGGAAAGCTTGTCGCGGATCTGCAAGGCCAGCGAGATCTGCTTGGCGTATTCCTCGGGCGCGGTCGAAAGGCGTGGGTCCTTCTTCAGCTCGAACGTCTCGCTTTGCGACTTGCCGTCCACGGTCAGACGCACGGTATACCTGCCGGGCGGGACGCGCGGTCCGGTCACGTTGCCGGCCCACATGATCAGGCCGGGGAAGGTGGTCGCATCGGGGTAGCGCAGGTTCCATACGAAACGGTTCATGCCCGCATCGGCGGTGACGCGCGGCGGCGGTGCGCCGCGGAACGGGTTCTCTTCTCCAGCCTCCTCTTCCTGGGCGGCGGCCGGACGCGCCACCGGGCCCTTGCTGGAATAGGTGTTGACGATTTTGCCGGCCGCATCCAGGAACTCGAGTGTTGCATCGCCCCTGCCCTTCAGCCAATAGTGCACCACCGCGCCCGCGGGCGGATTCTCCCCCACCGGCGCAAAGCCGCGCCCACCGCCGAACCCGCGCCCGCCTCCCACCCGATATGTGTCGGCTGGACGGAACAGGTGCGCATCGGACGTGGTCACGGCGTCGTTCAACTGATATACCAGCGGCAAATCGTCGAAGACCCAGAAAGACCGTCCCTGGGTGGCGATGACGAGTTCCTTGTCGCGCTTTTGAAACGCTACGTCGGCGATCGGCACCACCGGCAGGTTCAACTGGAACGGCTTCCAGTTTTCGCCATCGTCAAGCGAGAGGAACAGGCCGAACTCGGTACCGGCCACCAGCAGGCCGCGCCGGTTGGGATCGACCTTCACCACGCGGGTGAAGTCGCCTTCGGGAATTCCATTGACGATTTTCTTCCAGGTCTTGCCGTAGTCGGTAGTCCTGTAAAGGTAGGGGCGGAAATCGTCGAGCTTATAAGCTGTTGCGGCCACATAGGCCGTGCCGGCATCGTATGGCGAAGCGTCGATCGAATTGATCTGGCTCCATTCCGGGATGCCCGGCGGGGTGACGTTGTCCCAGTGCTTGCCGCCGTCGCGGGTGATCTGCACCAGGCCGTCGTCGGTGCCCACCCAGATCAGGTCCTTCGCCACGGGCGATTCCATCACCGTGAAAATGGTGTCGTAGTATTCCACTGAAGTGTTGTCCTGGGTGATGGGCCCGCCCGAGGAAGCCTGCTTGCTTTTGTCGTTGCGCGTCAGATCGCCGCTGATGGGTTCCCAACTCTGGCCCTCGTTGGTGGTCTTCATGAGCACGTTGGCGCCGGCGTAAAGCACCTTCGGGTCGTGCGGCGAAAAGACAATCGGGAAGCTCCATTGAAAGCGGTACTTGAGCGCGTCGGCGCCGTAGCCCATGGGGTTGTCGGGCCACGGATTGATGTTGCGCATCTGCCCGGTGCGGTGATCCTGGCGGGTGATCAGGTTGCCGTAGGAGCCGGCGTAGACGATTTCCGAATCGCGCGGATCGGGGGCGATCCAGCCGCTTTCGCCGCCGCCCACGTCGTACCAATCCTTATCGGTGATGCCGCCGGCCGTGGTGCGCGTGGCCGTGCGCACGGTGGTGTTGTCCTGCTGGGCGCCGTAGGCGTGGTAGGGGAAATCGTTGTCCAGGGCTACGCGGTAGAACTGCGCGGTCGGCTGGTTGTCTTCGCTCGACCAGTTCAGGCCGCCGTCATTAGAAACCGCGGCGCCGCCGTCGTTGGATTCGATCATGCGCAGCGGATTGTCGGGCGCGATCCACAGATCGTGGTTGTCGCCGTGCGGGTTGCGGATGGCGGCATAGGTGCGGCCGCCGTCGATGGAGCGGTAGAAACCGGTATTGAGCGCGTACACCGTATCGGCGCTCTTGGGATCGGCATAGATGTGGGAGTAATACCAGGCGCGCTGGCGCAGGATATTCTGGTCGTTGACCTTGGTCCAGGTGCGGCCGGCGTTATCGGAGCGGAACACCCCGCCATCGGCGGCTTCCACGATGGCCCAGACGCGCTCGGGATTGACCGGTGAAACGGTCACGCCGATGCGGCCCAGTACGCCGCGCGGCAATCCGGGGGTGCGCGAGATATCGGTCCAGGTGTCGCCGCCATCGGTGGATTTCCAAAGGCCGCTCCCGGGTCCGCCCGAATCCAGGCGCCACGGCTTGCGGCTCACGTTCCAGAACGCGGCATAGAGCACGCGCGGGTTGGTGGGGTCCATGCTGAGGTCGGACGCGCCGGCCTCCGGTCCGCGAGTTAAAACCTGCTTCCAGGTTGCGCCGCCATCGTTCGAGCGGTAGACGCCGCGCTCCGCATTGGGTCCCCAGAGGTGCCCCAGCGCTGCCACGTAAACCAGGTCGGGGTTCTTCGGATGGACCACCACCGCGCCGATATGGTAACTATCCTTGAGGCCGACGTTGCGCCAGGTCTTGCCGGCATCCACCGATTTGTACACCCCGTCGCCACCAGAGGCATTGCCGCGGACGCAAGCCTCGCCCATGCCCGCGTAGATCACGTTGGGATCGGAGCCCGCCACCGCGAGCGCGCCCACCGAACCGGTCTGGAGCTGGCCGTCGGAAACCGGCAGCCAGGAGGCGCCTCCGTCGGTGGTCTTCCAGATACCGCCGCCGGTGGCGCCGAAGTAATAAACATTGGGCTGAGAGGGAACGCCGGCCACGGCCACCACGCGGCCTCCACGGAAGGGGCCGATCTGGCGGAAGCGAAGGTCTTTCCAGAGATCGGTGGACTGCGCGGCGGCAAGCAGCGGAAAAATGCAAAGCAGGAATGTGCGGACGGTCTTCATCGTCTTGCATCGTAGCAGAAGCCGCCCGCCGCAAATCTGCAGGGGATCACTGGGCCGGAGGCGCCACCGTTAGCGGCTCTTGCGCGCCGCGGTGGCAGGTGAAGCAGGTCACGTGCTCCTTGCCATCCGAAAACTTGCTATTGATGTCGCGGGTTATCTCGATCATGTGGCGCGCGATGTTCTTGTGCGGATTCTCGTCGCTGGCACGGTCCTGTACGTGGCAGAAATTGCACTGCACACCCAGCGATACGGTATAAACATGCATGATTCCGGCGCGCAGGTCTTCGGGCTTCAGGAGTTTCAGGTTCTTGGGCCCACCGCCGCCTTGCGGAGGCGCGGCGCAGATCGGAATCAAACACAGCAGTGAAAGAAGCAGTATTCGCATATAGGTGACATCATACCTCAGGTGGCACAGGCTTTAGCCTGTGAATTGAGGTGGCACAGGCTTTAGCCTGTGAATTGCCATCGAGCATGAGCGTGGGGCCGGGTGCCGCAGGCTCTAAGTGTCCATCCACTCCCGTGGCGCACGCACTCTTGCGTGCCGCGTCGAGTCTCTACTCGACGCTTTTGCGCCTTGTGGTAGCGGGCGTCGGCAGGAGTGCCGGCGCGGCACCGAAGAGTGCGCGCGCCACGTTTGCCCGTCGGAGAATGTGAAGTGATTCTTGCGTTAACCCTAAGGGGAAAAATCGAATTCCAGCCGCCAGTGAACACCGATAAATCCTTCGGTTTTCTTTATCGGTGTTCATCGGCGGCTATACTTCTTCACGCCTTTCTCAGGCCCGTCACCACAACCCGATCAGCTTCCACCACCACATCCCGACGCCCATCCAGATCGCCATATTCACCAGCGAGATCAGCAGCCCGATCCGCCACCACGCCGCCTGCTTCACGTAGCCGCTGCTGAAAAACACCGGCGCCGAACCGGTGCCGTAGTGGGTCATGGCGGCATTCAGACTGGAGAAATAGGCCAACGGCAGCGCGGCCAGAAGCGGCGGAACGCCGGCCGCCAGGGCGGCGGCCAGAAAGCCCGGGTAAAGCGCCGTCGCGTGGGCGGTCATGCTGGCGAAACCGTAGTGCACGTAATTATAGGCGGCCACCAGCACCACCAGCGACAGTACCCACGGCCAACCCGCCAGGTGGCCGAACAGGCGGGAAGAGAAAATTTTGATCACGCCGGTTTCATTGAGCTGGTCGGACATCATGATCATGCCCGCGAACCAGATCAGCGCGTCCCAGGCGCGCTTTTCCCCCAACAGGTCGTCCCAGGTGAGCACCCGCAGAAGCAGCAGTGCGCAGACTCCGGCCAGCGCCACGAAGGTATTGGGGAAACCGTGCCAGGGAGAGGTTACCCAGCCAATCATGACCGCGATCATCACCGCCACTAGAGACTTTTCGGCTCCGCGTACCGGCCCCATCTTCCGCAGTTCCCGCCGCGCCAGATCGCGCGCCGGCGCCATGTCGCGAATCTCCGGGGGAAATAGCTTGTGAATCAGCCAGGGAACAATGGCCAGCGTCAGGAAACCCGGCACCACGGAACCGGAAAACCAGCGCATCCAGGTGAGCTCCACGTGGCCGATACGGCGCGCAAAGTCGGCGATCAGGGGATTGGCCGCCATGCCGGTCAAAAACATGGCCGACGCGGTATAGGTAGAGTGAAACGAAGCCAGGATCAGAAACGTGCCCATGCGGCCGGCGGTAGGTCCCGGCTCGGAACCGAACTCGACGGCGATGCTGCGCGCGATGGGGAAGACGATGCCGCCGCCGCGCGCCGTATCGGAGGGAACGAACGGCGCCAGCACCAGGCCGGACGCAGCCACGGAGTACCCCAGGGAAAGCGAACTACGCCCGAACCGGCTGACAAACAGGTAACCGACCCGCGCCCCGAAACCGGTGACGGTGACTGCGCGCGCAAACAGGAATGCGGTGAAAATCAGCCAGACGGTGACGTTCGAAAACCCGGCGAAAATCTTGCCCGGCGCGAGCGTGCCGGTAAAATCCAGCAAGGTAAGCGCAATCAGCACCGACACGCCCATGGGAATAGGCTGCGCCACCAGCGCCACGATGGTGGCGACAAAAATCGCCAACAAATGGGCCTGCGCCGCCGTCAGGCCCAGCACCGGAATGAAGTAAAGGACGAGCCCCGGAATCAGAACCGCCAGCCATCGCCTGCCGGTTCTCATCGGCTAGCTCACCGTGCTCGTGCAGAAAGCGCAGCGCCGCGCCGCGATGGGGATCTCGCTGCAGCACTCGGGGCATTTCTTGGTAGTCGGATCGGGCGGCACTTCACCGCGCTTGCGCCGCGCCGCGAGGGCATTCATGGGCGCCACGATGAAGAGGTAAATGGTTGCCGCCACCATCACGAAGGCAATCACCGCGTCCACGAAATCGCCGATCAGAAACTTGCTGCCATTCAGGGCGAACGTAGCGCCTTTGAAATTTGGCGTACCACCGAAAATGCCGATTAAGGGTGTCAGAAAATCGGTGGTGAGCGCCGTCACCACTTTGCCGAATGCGCCGCCGATGATCACGGCCACCGCCAGGTCCACCACGTTGCCGCGCATCAGAAAATTCTTGAAGCCTTTTAACATGTCCGTTCCTTTCCACTGATACAGATCTTGTTTATCATGAACGAACTACGCCCCGGAGCGCAAGAACTTTTGAATCCGTTCCAGGGCCGGCTCCAGAACTTCCCTGCCGGCCGCATAGCAGATGCGCAGCGAGCCTTCCCCTCCCGCGCCGAACGCTACGCCCGGCGCCACGCCCACGCGAGTTTCGATCAACAGCCGTTTGGCCAGCGCGAACGAATCCGGCACTCCTTCGATGCGGGGGAACACGTAGAAAGCCCCCTCGGGTGCCGGCACGGTGACGCCGGGCATCGCGCCCAGGGCCTCCAGACAGAGATCGCGGTTTTGGCGCAAGCGCGCGAGCATTTCCGCCAGCGGCGCTTCCCCTTCCGCCAGGGCCGCCTCGCCGGCTTTTTGGGTGAAGCTGGGTGCGTGCGAAACTACGAATTCGTTCAACTGGGTGGCCTTCGCGATCAGGTCGCGGCGGCCCACCAGATAGCCCAACCGCCAGCCGGTCATGCAGTAACTCTTGGAAAAGGATTGCACCACCATTACCGCATCCTGGCGACTGGCCTGGCGCAGAATCGAAGGGGCGGGCTCGAGCGCCTCGGTTCCCTTCCAATAGAGCCGATCGTACACTTCATCGGCCAGCAGCCACAGATCGTGGCGGCGCGCGAAATCGAGCAGTTGCCGCTGCTCTTCTTCGCTGGCCACCCAGCCCAGCGGATTCGAAGGCGAAATGTATACCAGCAGGCGCGTGCGTGGTGTGACGGCGGCTTCGAGCGCCCGAAAATCGATGGCATAGCGGCCATCGAGCGGCTGCGGCACCTCCACCGCGCGCGCGTTTGCCATGGCTACGATCGACGCTCCGTTGGGCCATGCCGGCGTCAGCACCAGCGCCTCGTCGCCCGGGTCGAGCACCGTGCGGATGCCCATGTGCAAGGCCTGCACTCCCGAAGCCGTCACCACGATCTCCGACGCCGGATCGATCTCCACGTTCTGCCGCAAACGGTAATGGCCGGCGATGGCGCGCCGCAGCGAAGGCAGTCCCGCGTTTTCGGTGTAAAACGTGTAGCCGTCCTCCATGGCGCGCCACGCCGCTCGCTTAATGTATTCCGGCGTGGGCTGGTTGGATTCGCCGAAATACAGCCGCAGAACCCCATCCATCTGCATGGCGATCTCCGCCAGTTCCCGAATGCGCGAGTGAGGAACGCGTTCCACCGAGGAAGCAATCTGGGCCATAAAGGGCAATTCTCACACAGATTGCCGTGGCCGGGCTTGTTGTCCAGGTGGGACAGACCATCGTTTTTCGTGGTCTGTCAGGCGTTGCCACGCGTTGAGAGCTTCGCGGCCCAGTCGTTCGCCCAGGTTTCGATAGGCCAATCTTCGGCAGAACCGCAACGGCACCTCGCAAACTGAAGTTTACACCTTTCGGGGGTGAGCCCCGTCGCGCCGGCCTAAGCTGCATACTTTTCTTCTTCGGGTGGTCGAAGAGCCGCCTTCAGCCGCTATGTTGCAGCCTCTCATCCGTGGCGCTACTCTTACCAGTAGGAGTATTACCGTGCAGATCACCAGCAAAGGACAGGTTACGATTCCACAAGAGATCCGTATGCGCCTGGGTCTTTTGCCGCACACAAGAGTCGAGTTCGAGTTGGGCAAAGACCACGCCCGCATACGCAAGGCAGGCGACGACACCCGGGGGCGGAGGATCGTCGAGACTCTCCGCGGCAGCGCCGACGTTCGCATGACGACCGGCGAGATCATGGCCCTGACACGGGGCGAAACGCGGCCCCGAAAGCGCCGCAAGTGACGCCCGCGGTTGCGGATTTGCGCGCCCGGCTGGAGGGTTGCCGAGGGGTGCTGGTGGACAGCAACGTGCTCCTGGACGTTGCCACCAACGACCCGTATTGGAGCGACTGGTCCGGGAGGGCTCTTGCCATGTGCGCCGAGCGGACGGCGCTGATCGTGAATCCGATCGTTTACGCGGAGGTATCGATCGGCTACCGGACCATCGAGGCGCTCGACGCCGCTCTGCCCTCGACGGTGTATCGGCGCGAGCCTTTGCCCTGGGAGGCGGGATTTCTGGCCGGCAAGTGTTTTCTGATGTACCGGCGGCGTGGCGGTTCACGAAACTCGCCATTGCCGGACTTCTATATTGGGGCGCACGCGGCCATCGGACGCCTGGCCCTGCTCACCCGCGACGCGGCCCGCTATCGCACCTATTTTCCGAAAGTTCAGATTTTTTCTCCCCCGAAACAGCATGCGCGGTGACCTACCACATACCGGACTACAATAGATTTCCATGCCTGCACGATTTCGCATTGCCGCCATCACCGACGAGTTTTCGCCCGACCTGGATCGCGCCGCCCGCTCGATGTCCGCCATCGGCATGGCCGGCGCGGAATTCCGCATGTTATCCGGCAAGAACATCGTCGATCTCACCGACAAGGAAGTGGATCAAGCCGCAGCCCTGGCGAAAAGTTACGGCCTGGAAGTGATCTCCATCGCGTCGCCGCTGCTCAAGTGCGTATTGCCGGATGCGCCCGAAGTGGATGCCCGTTTCCAGCAGGACGTCTTCGCCTCGCGCCACACTTTCGCCGGCCAGCCGCGCCTGGCGGCCCGTGCTTTCGAAATTGCCGCTATCACCGGAGCCCGCATCATCCGCGTGTTCACTTACTGGCGCACGGTGCGTCCCGAGGAGTGCTTCTCGCGGATCGTGGATGCGTTGGGCGGGCTGGCGGAGCAGGCGGCGGCCCAGGGCGTGACCATCGGCCTCGAAAACGAGCACGCCTGCAACATCGCGACCGGCGAAGAGACCGGCAAACTGCTGGCGGCGTTGGACCATCCCGCATTGAAAGTCGTCTGGGATCCCGCCAATGCCCTGGTGGCCGGCGAAAACCCCTTCCCCGAAGGCTACGCGCGCATCCCGGCCGGACGCATTGTCCACGTTCACGCCAAGGATTGCCGCGTCCACGACCACAAAGCGGAATGGCTGCCGCTGGGCGAAGGCAGCGTGGATTGGCCTGGCCAGATTGCGGCGCTCGAGCGCGACGGCTACACCGGCTGGATCAGCCTGGAAACGCACTGGCCCGGCCCCGCCGGCGATAAGCACCAGGCCAGCATAATTTGCGGCCGTAATCTGGCCAAGCTGGTTAAATAGGTAGCACAGGCTTTAGCCTGTGATTTCTCCTCCCTTGACATTCACCGCGGCCGCGCTGTAAAAATAGAGTACAGGCGAACAAAAAGCGAATGCCAACGATTGTCCTGCGACCACAATTCGCATCTTTGTTGGGCGGCGAGCCGGATTGGCGATGCCGGCCGGCGCCGGAAACCGTGCCCTCCGGGATTGCCGAAATCGATGCCGATTCCGGGGGGTTGCCGCGCGGTTGTCTAACCGAAATTTTCGGCGCCTGCTCATCCGGCCGGGCTACTTTAATGGCCGCGATTCTGGCCCAGGCCACGGCGCGGCAGGAATTCTGCGCCCTGGTGGATGCCGAAGACGCCTTCGATCCCGCCTCGGCCGAAAGCGCCGGAGTTTGCCTGCCGCGGCTGCTCTGGGTACGCTGCGGCCACAACGCCGAGCACGCGCTACGGGCTGCCGATCTGCTGATTCAAGGGGGCGGTTTCGGCGTGGTGGCGCTCGATCTGGGCGATACCGCCGCGGCCGGCGCCCGCCGCATCTCGCTTACTTCCTGGTTTCGACTGCGCCGCGCGGTGGAGCACACCCCCACCGTGCTGGTCGCCATATCGCGGCAATCGAACGCCAAAACCTGCGCCACGCTGCAACTGGAATGCGCGCGCGAGCGGACGGCATGGTCGGGGGCGCGGCCCGGCCGCCTGTTGCGCGGCGTGCGCGTGCGCGCTTCCACTCCACGGAGCCATTCACGGAGCATGCTATGTTCGCCTGTCTTTACGGCTCAGGCAATCTGAAAGCGCTGGCAGCCGAATTTTCGCCCACCGTGGAGCTGACCGCCGCCGACACGGTGACATTCGATATTTCCGGGCTGGATCGCCTTTTCGGCCTGCCGCAGGAGATCGCCGCCGCCATTTTGCGGCGCGCCGCCGAAAGAAGCCAGGTCGATGGCCGTGGAGCGGGCACTTGTGCCTGCCACGTCCCGACTCATCGGGACGCGTGCCGGGACGAGTCCCGGCATGGCAGGCCCGAGTGCCCGCTCCACCTCGCGCTGGCTTCCAACCCCGATGCCGCCATCTGCGCAGCGCGCGGTTTCCCGCGGCTCAGCATCGTTCCTTACGGCGATGAAGCCAAATTTCTGGCGCCTCTGCCGCTGGCGCAACTGGCGCCTTCCCCCGAACTGGCGGAGACGCTCGATCGCTGGGGCATCCGCCGTTTTCAGGATCTGGCCGCGCTGCCGCCGCTGGGCATCGCCGAGCGCCTGGGGCCGGAGGGCCTCCGCCTGCGCGAGTTGGCGCGCGGCGAAGCCCAACGCAAGCTCAAGCCCATCGCCGACCCGGAACGCTTCGATGAGGAGTTCGAACCGGAGTACCCGGTGGATCTGCTGGAGCCGCTGGCGTTCCTGCTGGCGCGCCTGCTCAACGGGCTGGCCACGCGTTTGGCCACGCGCGCGCTGGCCACCGACGAATTGCGCCTGCGGTTGAAGCTGGAAACCGGCGCCACCCACGAGCGCGTTCTGCGCCTGCCCGTGCCGTCGCTCGATACCAAAGCGTTCTTGAAGCTCTGGCAGCTCGACCTGGCGGCTCATCCGCCGGCCGCGCCGGTGGTCCGGGTGTGGCTCGGACTGCACCCGGCCAAGTCGCAGGCCGCGCAGAGCGGGCTGTTCCTGCCGTCCGCGCCGGAGCCGGTAAAGTTCGAAATCACCCTGGCGCGGGTGCGAGCCATCGTAGGCGAGCGGAACGTGGGCACGCCGCGGGTGCTCGATACGCATCGGCCTGACGCATTTGTCATGCACGGAGGATGGGGCCGCGATTCTGCGGCGAGCCCGTCGGCTGGCAATCCGGCATCGCTCGTTCTGCGCCGCTTCCGCCCCGCCCGCGCCGCGCGCGTGACGCTGGTGCGGAGCCAGCCCGGAACGATCGCCGCCGAAGGCGTCCGCGGCAAAGTGATCGACCTGGCCGGCCCCTGGCGGAGTTCGGGCGATTGGTGGACTCCCGATCCCTGGTCGCGCGACGAATGGGACATCGCCCTTTCCGACGGCGGCCTTTACCGGCTCTACTGCGATCCGGCCGGGTGGTTCGTGGAAGGGAGCTATGACTAGTAGCGATCAGCTTTCAGCTAGCTGACGGCTGATTGCTGATAGCTGACCGCTTCATGTACACCGAACTCTACGCCCGCTCCGCTTTCAGTTTTCTGGAAGGCGCTTCTCTTCCGGAAGACCTGATCGCCGCCTGCGCCAGCTACGGCATGCCGGCGATGGGGCTGGCGGACCGCAACGGCGTCTATGGCGCGCCGCGCTTTCACATGGCGGCGGGCAAAGCCGGGGTGCGCGCGCACATCGGCTCGGAAATCACCTGCACCGACGGCGCCGGCTACGTGCTGCTGGCGGCCACCCGCGAAGGCTACCGCAACCTCTGCCGGCTCATCACGCGCATGAAGCTGCGCGCCCCTAAGGGCGAAGGCGCGGCCACGCCGGAAGAACTGGCCGAATTCGCGCGCGGCCTCGTCTGCCTCACCCGCCATCCTTCCCCGCTGCTGATGGAGATCTTCGGCAAGCACAATGTTTACGCGCGGCTGGAACGTCACTACCGCCGCGGTCAGGAAGCTTTGAACCAACGCATCGTCGCAACGGCGCGCGGCCTGGGTATGCCGCTGGTAGCCACCAACGCCCCCGCTTACGCCACTTCAGAGAGGCGCCAGTTGCTGGACGTCTTCACCTGCGTTCGCCAGAAAGTCACGCTGTCAACTGCCGGCCGAAAGCTCGAGGCCAATTCCGAGCGGCACGTCAAAACGCCGGCGGAAATGGAGCGATTATTCGCCGACCTTCCGGAGGCCATCGCCAGCACGATGGAGATTTCCTCGCGCCTGGAATTCACCTTGAACGATCTGGGATATCGTTTCCCGCGCTACCCGGTTCCGGAAAACGAAAACATGGCGAGTTACTTGCGCCGCCTGACGGACGAAGGCGCGCGCCGCCGTTACCGCCCGTATCACGCGCGCGCCCGCGCCCAGATCGAGCGCGAGCTGGCGCTCATCGAGAAACTCGGGCTGGAGGGCTACTTCCTGATCGTATGGGACATCGTGCGCTTCTGCCGGGAAAATAATATTCTGGCGCAGGGCCGCGGCTCGGCCGCCAATAGCGCAGTCTGCTACGCGCTCGAAATCACCGCCGTGGATCCGGTCGGCATGGACCTGCTGTTCGAGCGCTTTCTTTCCGAGGAGCGCGGCGAATGGCCGGACATCGATATCGACCTGCCCAGCGGCGACAAGCGGGAGCGCGCCATCCAGTACGTGTACCAGCGCTTCGGGCAATTGGGCGCCGCCATGACGGCCAACGTCATCACCTATCGCGGCCGCTCGGCGGCGCGCGAAGTGGGCAAAGCGCTGGGGTTCGAAGTGACTTCGCTCGAGCGGCTGTCCTCGCTGGCGCACGTGTGGGAATGGAAAGATCCCAAAGATACCACCGAGCTTCGTTTTCGCCAGGCGGGCTTCGACCTGGAACATCCGCGCGTGCGCAAATTTTTCGAGCTGTACGGCATGGCGCAGGATCTGCCACGGCATCTCGGCCAGCATTCCGGCGGCATGGTGGTCTGCCAGGATACGCTCGATTCGGTGGTGCCGCTCGAACCGGCCACGATGCCCGGCCGGGTGGTAGTGCAGTGGGACAAGGAAGATTGCGCCGATATGGGCATCATCAAAGTCGACCTGCTGGGCCTGGGCATGATGGCCGTCATCGAAGAGACGTTGCACCGGATCCCGGCGGTATACGGCGAGGAGGTCGATCTGGCCCACCTGCCGCAGGACGATCCGGCGGTTTTCGAAGCCCTGCGAAAAGCCGACACCATCGGCATGTTTCAGGTGGAAAGCCGGGCGCAGATGTCCTCGCTGCCGCGCATGAAGCCGCGCTGCTTCTACGACGTGGTGGTGCAGGTGGCGATTATCCGCCCCGGCCCGATTGTGGGCAAAATGGTGCATCCGTATTTGAACCGCCGCCAGGGGAAAGAACCGCCGGATTGCCTCCATCCCAGCCTGGAACCGGTGCTGCGCCGCACGTTGGGAGTGCCGCTGTTTCAGGAGCAATTGCTGCGCATGGCCATGATCGCGGCCGGTTTTACCGGCGGCCAGGCGGAGGAACTGCGCCGCGCCCTGGGGTTCAAACGCTCGGAAAAGCGCATGGCCGAGATCGAAATCAAGCTGCGCGAGGGGATGCAGCGCCAGGGGATTCCGCCCGATGCGCAGGAAGGCATCGTGCGCTCCATCACTTCGTTTGCGCTCTACGGCTTTCCGGAATCGCATGCCGCCAGCTTCGCCCTGCTGGCTTATGCCAGCGCCTATCTGAAATGCCACCATCTGGCCGCGTTCACCTGCGCCATGCTCAACAACCAGCCCATGGGTTTCTACTCGCCGGCCATTCTGATCAAGGACGCGCAGCGCCACGGCCTGCGGGTGATGCCGGTGGACGTGGCGGTTTCCGGCTGGGATTGCAGCGTGGTGGATCGCCATACCATGCGGCTGGGCTTGCGGTACGCGCGCGGGCTGCGCGAGGAATCGGCTCACGCCATTCTGCGGGAGCGGCCGTTTTCGACGATTGACGACCTGGCATTGCGGGTTCGCGGGCTGCGCAAGGACGAGATCCACCGACTGGCGGAGATCGGCGCGCTCAACTCGCTCGGCCGCGAGCATCGTCGAGATGCGCTCTGGCAGACGCAGCGGGCGGTGCTGCCGGTGGGCCCGCTGCTGGCGCCGCTGGAAGAAATCGGCGCGCCCTCGCCGCTCACAGCCATGAGCGCGGAAGAGCGATTATGGGCCGACTACCGGGGCACCGGCGTGAATATCGGCCGCCATCCCATGGCGCACCGCCGCGCCGCCATGGACCGAATGGGGGTCGCCCGCGCCGCCGACCTGGCGCATATTCCCAACGGCCGCATCGTGCGCGTAGCCGGCGCCATCATCGTGCGGCAGCGTCCCGGCACCGCCAAGGGCTTCGTCTTTCTCAGCCTGGAAGACGAAACCGGAATCGCCAACGCCATCCTCGAGCCGGCGGTCTTCGACCGCTATCGGCTAACGGTGCTGGGGGAGCGCTTCCTGCTGCTCGATGGCATTCTGCAAAACCAGGATGGCGCGATTTCGATCAAAGTGGGACGGGTAGCGGCATTGAGCGACGGGGCGGCGGCGGAGGCGCACAATTTCCATTAGCGGGGTCACTCTGAGTGGAATAAGTTATTTATTTTCTTTTTCTTGTGGCGATAAATGGGTTCGTTCGGCAAAGGCTGTTTGGGTTCGCATTTGTGCATTCTTGTGCATGTTTTCGGCCTGCGCCACAGGCAAAACAACCCGTTTCCCAGCCCTTGGGTTGTTTTTATAATCACCAGGCCCGATTTCCTCCCAATCAAACGGTATCACGAGGAAAGCGGAAACCGCGAAAAGGATAGCTTAAGCAGCTTAGAATCAATAGATTATATTTTGATAATGGAGGTGACTGATAAAGGTTTGCTCCGTTACCGCTCCCTTTGGTCGCGGTCGGTAGCGTAGAGGTGGGGCAGACGATCGCTTTTTGTGGCCAGTCAGACGGCCGACTGCCGGGAGACACGACAGGCCACAAAAGGCGATGGCCTGTCCCACAAAACGTCGGCTCGAAAGCCGACGCTGCTGGCCGGAGGCCCGCGCCACGAAAACAATTCATCGGCGGTTCGGAGGGGCTATGCCTCGAAACTGTGTCACGACCGCAAGGACGTGTCGAGAAAAGTCTCGACACGGCACGCAGGAGTGCGTGCGCCACGTCCGCGATGCACCTGCGAGATGCAGGCTCAGAACGGCAGCAACAACTGGTCGCTATATTCGGCGATACGGCGGTAGTCCAGGGCGCGGGCTTCGTCGTCGCGGCCCCAGGCTTCCAGTATCCAGACCATTTCGCGAGCGGATTCATCGAGCGCCATGCGATCGGCGCGGGCTTGGGCGGCGGCATGCCATTGCCGCATCAACTCGTAGCATTCCGCCAGGCGGCCTTCGTCGCGGGCCAGGCGGCAGCCGGTACGGGCCAGGGAACATTGCTCGGGCCACGCGGCGGCGGCGAAGGCAAGCTGCACCTGGTCGAGCGGATCGGGCGGCTCGCCGGGCCGTTCCTCGGGCGGCAGGGAATCGGGGCAGAGCAGCACCGAGCAGCAGCCGGAAAAGAGCAACTCTTCGGGAACGGCGCCGGCGGCAGCGTCCTCCATCACCAGCAGGAAGCGGCGCTCGGAACAGAAGGCGGCGAGCTTGCGGCAGTGGCATTCGAGGTCGCCTTCCAGGCGCAAACCGAGCTGACGGCCCAGGCGGCCGGCGAGCGCCGCCAGCGAGCGCGTGCCGCAGCGCAGGTGCAGCACGTGGTCGAAATCCTGGCGAAAGGCATGGGCGAATTGGGCGGCCATGGCGGCGGAGGTCCATTCGCGGCCGGGGCGATCGGCCAGGGCAATCCCCAGAACTTCGAGGTCGCCGCCGGAAGATACGGCCCTCTCCGTCAGCGTGCCGCCGCCGCGCACCCAGCGTTTGAGCGAACGCAGCCCCTCCAGCGGCAGGCCGGCGAGCTCGAAGCGCGGGCGCAGCACCTGGGGCGGCACGCAATCGTCCAGGCGCGCGAAGGCGACGCGCACGCCCGCGGCGGAGGGCCCGTTCACCAAGGCATCTTCCCACTCGGCCCTGGGCCAGCGCGAGGGCATGGAGGCGCGAGAAAAGAGCACCAGCAGAAGATCGGCTACGAGACCTTCGCTGGCTTTGTCGGCCAAAGTTTGGCCCTCGCGCAATTCGCCTTCTTCGAAAAAGACGCGCACCCGGGCGCCGCGTTCCAGGAAGCCGCGAATGAATTCAACGGCCGGGCGGTCGGCCGGCGCGTAGCAGGGAAACAGGGCCGGAGTTAGAGTTTGCACGCCAATGTCACGCCATCGCCGATGGTGGCCAGGGTGAGCGCCACGCGCGAATCGGCGTGGAGCTTACGGTTGAAGGCGCGAATCGCTTCGGTATCGGCGTCGTGGACCGCGGGGTCGGCCACGTCGCCATCCCAGAGAGTGTTATCGGCCGCGATTAGCCCGCCAGGTTTCACCAGCTCGTAGGCCAGGTCATAGTAGTTCGAGTAGTTGGCCTTGTCGGCATCGATGAAAGCGAAATCGAAGGTGCCGGCATGCCCTTCGGCGAGCAGCCGCTGGAGAGAATCGAGAGCCGGACCGAGGCGCAGCTCGACCGAATCGTCCACGCCGGCGGCCTTCCAGGTGCCACGCGCAATGGCGGCGTACTCTGGGCTCGATTCGCAGGCGACCAGGCGGCTGCCCAAGGGCATGGCGAGCGCCACCCACGACGAGCTGTACCCCATGAACACACCGATTTCGAGCGCCTTGCGGGCGTGGATGAGCTTCACCAGCACGTGCAGGAACTGGCCCTGCTCGGGCGCAATTTGCATGGAAGCGAACGGATGGCTTTCGGTGGACTCGCGCAGTTGGCGCAACGCGTCCGGCTCGCGCAGCGTTACGGAAGCGACATAAGCCGCCAGCGAATCGGTAAGCGGAGTGAATCCCCTCGACATGGCAGATTCATTTTATCGTGAAGGGGAGCCACGCGGGCTTTCTTTCGCCCAGCTTACTCGATCGTGAACGGACCCGCGTTACCGACGGCGAGCTCGCGCTGGCGGAAATCGGCGGCGCGCACCCTCACACGCACAGCTCGGGGAAGATTGTCGGTATCGGCGTGAATGGGGGATTCCGCGCCCGGCGCCAGCACGTCTTCGTCCACCCTCGTCTTCTCGGTAGCCAACACCACGCCATCGTCCGACAGAAAATCGAAAGCAATCAGCAGGCCCTTGATCGATCTCGCCGCGCCCACCCGTACCCGCCCGTCCAGCGCCAGTTGGCGCTGCGTGTGTTTCGCCTTCAATTCCAATACCTCTACATCGGGCTGCTTCCGGACCGGCGTCTTCTGGCCCGGCACGGCCACCGCGATCGAAACCATGAGCGTCATCAGACGAGCGATCTTCATATATGTAGATTGTGCCGCATCGCGCGCCTCACTGCTCGTCCAGCAGCCGCTCGTAAACCTCGCGTTTGGACAGACCCCGCCGGCGCGCCACCTGTTTGATGGCTTGCATGCGTTCGCTGCCGGCGCGCACCAGTTCCTCGACGGCGGTTTTCACCGGGCCGTCGTCGGCGCGCGGCGCCGTGGCCTTCCCGATCAGCAGCGTCATCTCTCCCTTGATCGCCGCCCGCGCCGCCAGCACGGCGTGGATCTCGGCCGCCGTCCCGCGCAGAATCTCCTCGTGCAGCTTGGTGAGCTCGCGCGCCACCACTACCGGCCGCGGTCCCAGTACGGATTGGATCGTCTCGAGCGCTTCCAGAATGCGGTGCGGCGCCTCGTAGAAGATGAGGGTGGCCGGTTCGTTTTCGAGCGCTTGGAGCAGACGCTCGCGCTGCCCGGTCTTGGGCGGCAGAAAACCGCCGAAGCGGAAAACGTCGGTAGGCAGTCCCGAAGCCGCCAGCGCGGTTACCGCCGCCGAAGCTCCCGGAATCGGTTCGACCCGAATGCCGTTGTCGATTGCCGCCCTCACCAGCCGGTAGCCAGGATCGGAAACCAGCGGCGTTCCCGCATCCGAAACCAGCGCCACCTTTTCGCCGGCAAGCATGCGCGCCGCCAGCTCCGCCGCGCGTTCGGCCTCGTTGTGCTCGTGATAGCTGATGGTGGGCTGGCGGATGCCGTAGCGATCCAGCAGTTTGCGGGTTTCGCGAGTGTCCTCGCAAGCGACCAGGTCCACCTCGCCCAACACGCGCACCGCGCGATAGGTGATGTCTTCCAGGTTGCCGATGGGGGTCGCCACCAGGTAAAGCACGCCGGGCATTCCTTGAGTATAGGACCCCCGCGGGGGCAGCGCGCCTGTCAGGCAGCGCTCTGAAATTTGCTTTGGCCCCGCGAGGCGTTGGGCGATTCGAGGCGGTTCCGGCGCAGCCGTCCGAGTTCTTCCAGGCAGGCAATGGCAACCGTCAAGCTTCCGCGGTCGCGCCGTAAACGCTGCAACTCTTCCGCGTTAACATGGCGGAATGTCGCCGATTTAGTTGTACCAGTAAGTTCTGATGTTGACATCGGAATAATCCTAGTCAACCAGAGATGATGGTGGCTCGCAATGCCCGCTAATGGGGGTATTGAGACACGATAATGTGGGTGGCAGGGGCCGCACACGACCCGCCAGGCAGTAAAGACCTCGCGGCAAAGCGTCGCTGCGAAGGTGATAGCCTGGACGTTGAGCCTCATTCCTTCTCCGGATCTTCCTATCGCCCGCCGTACGCGCCGGGGATTATTGCCCTTTCTCGGGCTGGCTTGCGGCGTCAGTGTCGCAACCATCTATTACAATCAGCCGCTGCTGCTGGACATCAGCCACGCGTTCCAGGTACCTCAGGGCCGCGGCGGAACCGTTGCCGTCGCCACCCAGCTCGGGTACGCGGCCGGAATCCTCCTGTTTGTGCCCTTGGGCGACGTGGTAGAGCGCCGCAAGCTGATTCTGCAGCTTTTCGCCGCCGTATCGCTGGCTCTCGTCATCGCCGGTCTGGCGCCTTCGTTCTGGATTCTGGTGGCGGCCAGCGTGGCCATCGGCATCGCCGCCGCGGTCACCCACATCATGCTCCCCCTGGCGCCGGAGCTGGCCGGCCCCGGCCAGAGCGGACGCGCCGTCGGCACCGTGATGACTGGTTTGCTACTCGGGGTTTTGTTGGGACGCACCGCTTCCGGCGCCGTGGCCGAGGTGCTCGGGTGGCGCCTCGTGTTCCTGCTGGCCGCGGCTTCCACGGCAGCCTTCGTGCCGCTCCTTTGGTGGCGCCTGCCCGCGCTCCCGCCTGCCCGTCCGCTATCTTACGGTGCCGCTTTGCGCTCCCTGTGGGACCTCGCCCGCCAGCAGCCCGTTTTGCGAGAAGCTTCCACCGTCGGCTTTCTGGCCTTCGCCTCGTTCATCGCCTTCTGGACAAACCTGGCGTTCTTCCTCGGCTCGCCGCACTACCATTTAGGGTCGGCCGCCGCCGGCAGCTTCGGCCTGCTGGGTGCGGCCGGAGTCACCATGGCTGCCCCGGCCGGCAGGCTAGCCGACCGTTACGGTCCCCGCCGCATCCTCGCACTCGGACTGGCGCTGATGAGCGTCGCTTACGCGATCCTCTGGGTATTCGGCTACCGCATCGCGGGGCTGATTGCCGGCGTGATTACGCTCGATGTCGCCCAGCAAGCCATGCAGATCTCCAACCAGACGCGCATTTTCGCCTTGTCCCGCGCCGCCAGAAGCCGCATCAATACCGTCTATATGATCGTCTTCTTCCTGGGCGGCGCGCTAGGATCGGCGCTCTCCGCCGCTGCCTGGAGCCGCTGGCAATGGAGCGGCGTCTGCGCCTGGGGCCTGACCTTGTCGGCCCTGGCATGGCTGCGGCACACGCATCACTCCCGCACCCCAACTGCCCGTGCGCCTGGTTGATGCCGTTCAGTGGGGCAGGCCGTCGGCCTGAGGCGGCATTTCAGGCCGCCCCGCCGCCGATTCGTTGCCGCAGCTAGCGTTTGCCCCCCTTCTTCGGCTTCTCCGAAGAAGCTTCCGTTCCTGCCTTGGGGTGATGCTTATTGTGGCGCGCCAAGGCTTTCGCAATCTCCTCGGTTGACAACTTACTGTGATTCTCGGAATGCAGCACGTCGCTGACTGGTTCTGGATTCGTTGCCATCGCGTTTGTAAACCTCCTGTCCGAAAGTCGCGTTGCGGGCTGGAAGATGCCGCTTCCGCTTATGCGGGCAACTGGACGGCACCCAGCCGCGTTCGGTGAGTGCCGGCCTTTCGGCCTCGGCCGGGACAAGAGCCTGCTGCAGCTCGGAGCTAACACTCGCAGAACAGCAACGCCTGCTTAGAGTATAGTCCCCTATTCACTCGAAAGCGCGCGCAAAACAAACGATCGCCATAACCACCGGACTAACAGCCCATGGCGGAAGCCGTGGCAGGCCAAAGGCCTGCTCCACAAGGGCTGTAAGACATCGATGCGTCAACCGTGGAGTAGGCGTTTTCGCCTGCGGCCGGCCACAGGGCCACTTCTGCCGCGCGCCTGACCAGCCCCGCTCTTACCGGATTGTTCTCGATATAGGCGGCAATCCTGTGCCATTCGTCCTCATCCCGTACCCAGTGTACGACTCTGCTTGCCAGAACGCCTCGCCAGTGCGGCCCAGGATCAGGTTCGCGTTCCGCGCGGTCGCCCCCTTCAGCGATTGAAGCAGGCGCGATGTCGGGACATTTGGCCACAGCAGCACGTGGACATGGTTGGCCATAATCGCGTAAGCGCCGAGATCATAATGGCCCAGCCTGACTCCGCACTGCAAAGACGCAGCGACTATGCGCGCGATTGGCTGCTGAGCCAGATAGACGGGTCCGCAGCGTGCTGCATCCAGATGCCGATCTATCCAGACGAAGGCAGCGCCCGACGAGAGGGTGCCCGGAGGAGGATACGCGGCTTGCGGGAGACTGCCGTGAAGGTGCCACGTCAGGAAGAGCCACTTACCTTCCGGATAGTGATGAGGCAGACGGCGGCGGAATGGTCGCATGTGAATCAGTAGATTCTGAACGGGTAAATTCTCTCTCCAGGAGGAAGCGCCGAGACGAATCTCGGCGCTGCAGCCACGAGTGGCTGCGCCACGTTGGACTCCTCAGGTGCTTAACCGGCCTGGGGATTTCCCAATTCAGTCGCGGTAACCGCTCCCTTGCGGTCGCAGCTCGGTTACGGGCACGCTTCTGCTCCCTGGGGCGGCGGGCGTCGGCAAGAGTGCCGACGCGGCACGCAAGAGTGCGCGCGCCACGAAAGCCAATCAAGCGATGCGAGATTATTCCTCAGTTGGCTTTAACCCTGGCTGCTCGCCGTCGCCTCCAGCACCGCCTCCACCAGACCGTCCAGAGTGTAGAGCCTGGCTTCCACCGCAACCTCCAGCCCCAGTTCCCTGACCGCCCTCGAAGTCACCGGCCCAATCGACGCAATCCGCACTCCCTCCAGCGCTTCCTTGCCCACTGCAGCAACCAGGTTGCGCGCCGTCGAGGAGCTGGTCACCGTGACCCAGTCGGGTTTCCGCGCCATCGTAAATAGCGTCCGGCCGCGAGCCCCGGCTTCGGCCGGGATTACGGTCTGGTAAGCTTCCACCACGTCAACCTGCGCACCACGTTTGGTCAATTCCACCGGCACCAAATCCCGCGCCACCTTGGCCCGCGGCAACAGCACCCGTTTGCCCGCCAGGTCGTACGGGCGAAACGCTTCCAGTAGACCCTCGGCCACGTACTCAGCGCCCATCAGGTCTACTTTCAAATGCAGCGCTTCCACCGCCGCGCGCGTGGCCGGGCCGATGGCGCAGATCTTCGCCCGTAGCGCGCGCCAGTCCGCGGCCGACCGGTCCAGCGCCGCCACGAACTGCCGCACCCCGTTGGCGCTGGTGAAGATCAGCCAGTCGTACACCGCAAGCTGCGCGATGGCGCGCTCCAGCGGCGCCGCGTCCGATGGCGGCTGAATCTCGATGGTGGGCAATTCGATGGCGTCGGCGCCCAACTCCCGCAGCCGTCCCGATAGCGTTTCCGCCTGCCCGCGCGCGCGCGTCACCACGATGCGCGTCCCGAAGAGCGGCAGCCGTCCGAACCAGTCCAGCTTCTCCCGCAGCCGTACCACTTCGCCCACCACAATCGTCGCCGGCGGTTTCAGCCCGCGCTCGGCAATTTGCGCCGGCAGCGTGGCCAGCGTTCCCGTGAGCGTTTCCTGGTCGGGACGGGTAGCCCACCGCACCGCCATGGCCGGAGTTTCCGGCCGCCGCCCGCGCGCCATCAGCTCGCGCGCGATGGCCGGGAACGTGGTCAGACCCATATAAATGACCAGGGTTTCGGAAAGCCCCACTTTCCCCCAGTCGATAGCCTCAACCGCGTGGCCCGTAACGAAGCTCACCGCCGAGGTGTGATCGCGATGCGTCAGCGGCACGCCCGTGTAAGCCGCGATGCCCAGCGGCGCAGTCACGCCCGGCACCACCTCAAACGCGATACCCGCGCCGGCCAGCGCCTCGGCTTCTTCCCCGCCCCGCCCGAACAGAAACGGATCGCCGCCCTTCAGCCGAACCACCGTCAGTCCACGCCGGGCCCTTTCGATCAGCAGCCCGCAGATCTCGTCCTGGCTGAACGCGTGCTCCGCTTTCTTCTTGCCCACGTAGATCCGCTCGGCGTGAGGCGGCGCCAGTTCCAGCAGCGCTTCCGGCGCCAGGTGGTCGAACAGCACCACGTCGGCGCGCTCCAGCGCGCTCCGCCCTTTCACCGTAATCAGACCGGGATCCCCCGGGCCGCCGCCCACCAGGTAGACCTTGCTCATGCGCTATAGACCGCGTCGAGGATGGCGCGCCCGCCCCGGCCCAGCAGTTCCTCGCCCAGCTTAGAGCCAATGGCGCCGGCATCGGCGGCGTCGCCTTCCGCCTCGGCCCGCAGCAGCTCGCTGCCGTCGGGAGATGCCACCACGCCCAGCAGGCGCAACCGCCCGCCATCCACGGTGGCGTGGGCGCCAATCGGCACCTGGCAGCCGCCACCCAGCGCGCGAAGCAGCCCGCGCTCCGCTTCCACCGCCGCGTGCGTCGGGCCATCGTCCAGCTTGCGGCACGCCTCGAAGCCCTTTCCCTGCGCGCGTGTCTCAATCGCCAGCGCGCCCTGCCCCACCGCCGGGCACATAACGTCGGCAGGCAGAATCTCGGCAATCCGGCTGGCCCAGCCCAGCCGCTTCAAACCGGCCGCCGCCAGCAGAATCGCCTCGTATTGCCCCTCGTCCAGCTTGCGCAGCCGCGTATCCAGATTGCCGCGCACCGATTCGATCTGGAGATCCGGCCGCAGCTTGCGCAGCTGGGCCGCGCGGCGCAGCGAGCTGGTCCCGACCTTGGCGCCGCCGGCCAGTTCCGCCAGCTTCCGCCCCACCACCGCGTCGCGCGCATCTTCCCGCTCCGGCACCGCCGCCAGCACCAGCCCCGCCGGCAGCTCCGTGGGCAGGTCCTTCAGGCTATGGACCGCCAGGTCGGCGCGCCCGTCCAGCAGCGCTTCTTCGATCTCCTTGGTGAACAGGCCCTTGGTTCCCACCTTGGCCAGCGGCACATCGGTAATCTTGTCGCCGGTGGTCTTGATGGTTTCGATGCGGCACTCCTCGCCCTGCGCCGCGAGCTCGGCCGCAACCCACCGTGCCTGCCACAATGCCAATTGCGAGCCCCGCGACGCGATGACGAGCATGTCTCTATTCTTGCAGGTGAAACGCCTTGCGAATGGCCGCCACCACGTGCGCCCCTTCCGGCTGGCCCGCGTGGCGGCGAATCTCGGAAATCGGCCCGTGCGCGATCTTGTTGACGATCCCGCGCGTAAGCGCTTCCAGCGCCTGCTCCTGCTGCTCGGTGAAGGGCCCGAACTTGCGCCGCACTTTCTCGATTTCCCCGGCGCGTATCTGCTCCAACTGCTCCTGCAGGCTGACGATCGTCGGCGCCACCTCGGCCACCTTCAGGCGCGCCATCATCCGCTCCACCTCTTCGGTCACCAGCGCTTCGGCGTGCTCGGCTTCCTTCATGCGCTCGCGCAGGTTGGCCTGCACCACTTCCTGCAAATCGTCGATGTCGTAGAGGAACACGTTGTCGATGGAGTTGATCGCCGGGTCGATATTGCGCGGCACCGCGATATCGATCAAGAACATGGGCCGGTTGCGCCGCGCCGCGATTACCCGCTGCATCTCTTCTTTAGTCACGATGTAGTGCGGCGCGCCCGACGAGGCGATGACGATATCCATCTCCGGCAGCATGCTCACGAAACGCGTGTACTCCACCGGAGTGCCCTGGAACAGATTGGCCATCTCGATGGCCCGCTCGTGAGTGCGGTTGGTAACGAACACGTGCGAGGCGCCCGAGCGCCGCAGGTGCCGCGCCGCCAGCTCCGACATCTTGCCCGCCCCCACGATCATGACTGTGTGGCCCTCGAGCGATCCGAAAATCTTGCGCGAAAGCTCCACCGCGGCGTAGCTCACCGAAACCGCCATCTGCCCGATGCCGGTTTCCGAGCGCACCCGCTTGGCCACGCTGAACGCGCGGCTGAAAAGGCCGTCCAGCCAGCCGCACACCGCGCCCGCATCCTTCGCCGCCGCGTACGCTCCCTTGAGCTGGCCCAGGATCTGCGGTTCCCCGATCACCATCGAATCCAGGCTGGCTGCCACCCGGAACAGGTGATGGATGGCCTCGCGCCCTTCGTGTCGATAAAGGTGCGGCCCGATCGAGCTGGAACTCACCGCCTTTTGCGTCGACAGGAATTCATCCACGATCGCCGCCGGGTCGGCTTGGTCGTCCGTGGTGAGCGTGATTTCCACCCGGTTGCAGGTGGAAAGGATCACCGCCTCCACCACGCCTTGGTGCGCTTTCAGATCGGCCAGTGCCGCGGGAAGAGCTTCCTCGCGGAATGCCAGGCATTCCCGTACTTCCACCGGCGCGGTCTTGTGGCTAACGCCTGCAACCAGAAGCTTCATTGTTTCAGCAACATCGCTCCCAACCGGGCGTGTGCCGCCCAGGTTAACGCGCAAAAACACGTCACGGTTACGGCCATAACCGCCGCCTTCCGCCCGCGCCATCCCGCGCTGGTGCGTAAAAATACCATCGCCATGTAGGCGAACCAGGTGAAAAACGAAATGGCGATTTTGGGCTCGCGAATCCAGGCCGACTTCAGCTCGATGAACGCCCACGTGCTCCCCGCAATCACAGCCAGCGTGATCAGCACGAATCCCACCGCCATGGATTTCGAAATCAAATCGTCCAGCGTGCCCAGCGCCGGCAGACGGTAATAAAACTGGCGGGGTTTCTTGGTTTTGAGCTCCCGCTCCTGAATCAGGTACAGCAACGAGGCCACCGCCGTCAATACCAGCGCCGCGTAGCCCAGCAATACCAGCACGATGTGCACCGTCAACCAGGCGTTGCGCACCACCGGACTGGTCCACGCGCTCACCGGGTTGCCCAGCGTAGCCACCAGCGACATCACAAATACCAGCGGGAAAATGAACACGCTCACGCTTTCCAGCCGGTACCGCCAGTGCGCGAACAGGTACAGCAGCACGATCAGGAACGCGCACATGGAAAGCGATTCGTAGAAGTTGGCGATCGGGCAGCGGTTGTTCCTTATTCCGTCTTCCACAATGGAGACGAAATGAAAAGCCGAGCCGAAAGTGAATGCCGCCAGCGCCACCCGGAAAAGCTGTTCCCGCCGGCGAACCAGAGTCAGAATCGCGTGCAGCAGCCCCAGCGAATACAGCGCCGCCGCCACCCTCAGCCAGATTACGGACATCTCATCCATAGTCTTTATCCGATACCCTCGACTCCGAAATCACAGTATATCGCGCAGGCTGAATCCATGGCCCCCGCGTGCGGGGGGATTCCGCTGGTTTCATGCGGGCGCTTCCCAACGGAGGCGTTGCGCTTTCCTGGTTGCGATCGCTTGATCGAGGCGGGCTAACAACTCGTCGGTGTCGAATGGCTTGATTATGTAACTGGCGGCGCCGCGTTCCACGCCGCGAGGGATATCCGATCGTCAACAACCAGAACTCGTCTCGCCGGGGCCGCCGCACCAGTACTCAGCCGGACGGGCAAGCAGCGGCGATCTGCGCAGGGTTCCAAATATGAGCGAGCGCCCCCCCGCCGCGCCGCGCTTCGGTGTGGCGGCGCAGGCAGTCCTGTGGGCCGGGTTATTTCAGGAGGTCTTCCATACTTGGGGCGTCGAGCACGCGTACGCTCAACTCTTCAAGATCGGCCGGCGATCTGCCAGCCAGCCGCGCCTCCGCCCAACTCGGAATCGGGCCGAAGCGCTTCTCGACTTGCCGGCGAAGAACCTTCAGCTTGCCTTCCAGCTTGCCTTCCAGCTTGCCTTCCAGCTTGCCCTCCAGCTTGCCTTCCTCGCGACCCCTCTTGAACTCGCGCCCCAAGACTTTGTTGTCCAGGATGTCGTTGAGAATTGGCATCTTTCGCGCCTCCTCTTCTACGGTGTGACTTTCAGCAAATCATGGCCAAAGCGGCCACATTATGCTTTATCTGGCTCCGGCGAAGTTATGGTTTATTCTACCCTCAGGCGAACTGACCGAGGTCGCTTCGATGCCGCACGATCGGTCCGAAATGTGCGATTGCCTCGTCGATGATGGTACGTAGTTGTGGCGTATGCCCGGCCAGAGCCTGGCTGAGCGCCGATTTCACCCGGGACAGCGATGGAAAGGTCCGCTCGTTGTGCAGTTTGAGAACGATCTCGAACACCGCGTTCCGCATCTGGACGGCACGAAATTCACGTTCCATCCGGACGCGCTCGGCGGCGCGCCGCACCACCTCTGCCTCTTGGTCTGGAAAGCGCGATTGGAAGTAGCACCAGGAAATGTTGAAGTGCAGGCAGACCGTGGTCACGGTGGGCGCCGGTTCGGTTGCCAGCCACTCGCGTATGGAACGCCCGAGGTCGTCCCGTTGTTCTTCAATCCACTCGCGGCGCCATTGCCTGTGAGAAGCAGCACACATCTCTGGATCGGCGGTTGAGAGCGCCTCTTCGGAACTGAACCCGAGCCGGCGAGCAATCTGCATCAAACTTGGAGGTGGGCTCTCAGTTCGCGCAGCCTGTAGAGCAAGCCGCACTTTCTCCTTTCCCCGACCTGGATGCAGTTTGCGTTTGGCGGTGATCGCGCGACACAGTTCCGGGAATCGCGCTCTGATCGCATTATCAGCTTTGTATCCCAACTTGGAAGCGATTTCCTTAAGGGACAGCGGACGTTCCTGTGCGAGATGGTCGCGGAGGATGTTTTCGAGGCGGCGTCCTTCTGAGTTCTTGAAGGTCGGCTTGGCGGAGTTCACCGCGATACCAGAGCCGCGCGGCCGGGCGGCGATCTGCCTGCACAGGTCGGGCTCACGGAACCTGAGTGTATCTTCGCTGTGGAATTCCAAACGGCGGGCAATCTCGGCAACGCTGGGAGGCGGCTCTTCACGCAAACATTTGCTGAGGATCCTGCGAAGTTCATTCCGTTCGATCGCGGGCTGCGCCCAACCAGTGCCACTTCGGCAATCGACTTGCGCCCGAGAACGAACAGGCATCGGGTTGTCCTGCGCCAACGGCATCTCTTTTCGGCTAGCGTTCTCCCGGCCGTGGCCGCCGACGATCAGTGGTGGCCGTGGCGGAGGTCTCTGCCGGGTGTGTACGCGGGAATCCGAGGAGAAGCCGCAGCCGCTCCAGGGCATCGGCGTCTTCGCGGAACTGAGATTCCCCGCGAGCGGCTTCCTCGATCAGCCTGTCGCATTGCGATACTGACAGGGCATGCTTCTCCAGGTGCTTGATCGTCAGGGTCGGGGCCGTCTGTCGAATCGCGGTAGCCAGCCCCCTGACGAGCCAGTCTTTCAGAATGCCGACACAGCCGATGCTGCGTTCGTAAAGGTACTCCCAAGACGGAACCAGGTCCGGCGGCTCCGGTAAGGGCATCTGTTCCCCGAACGTCTGCAGTATTCTCGTGAACGTGCGGCGGTCGGAAGTTTTCGCGGCATCGTAGCGCGGGAAATGGATGTCGATGCTTCTGCGGCTCAATTGCCCGCTGAGATTGCGAACGCGGAGCAGTTCGTAGGTGCCGAATAACACGTGCACGGTGTTGGATCGATTGGCGAGTGATTTCAAGACGTTCAACTGGTCTTCGAGCCGCCGGCCTGAGGAGAGGGCGAACAAATGTTGGGCCTCGTCAATCAAGACCGCCCGCGGGCGGCGGTACCGGAGTGCCTGCTCGACGGCGTAGTGGTAATCGGCGGTCACGCCGCGGTCGCTCGGGAACGGGGGCATCGTCTGCGCGCTCCTGTCGACTGGGTCCAAGCGCCGCTTACAGTCAACCAGCGGCTCCTTCATCTCCACCCGTAGCCGCTTGAAATAGCTTCGCCAACCGAAGTCATTAGACTCGGGTGGAGTGGCCTCCACGGTCACAACGGGCAACCACGCGGGATCCGGTATTTCACCCGCGCAGGCGCTGGTGCTGAGCAATTGCCGGATTTTTGCCAGCAATGTGGTCTTACCGACGCCCGTAGGGCCCGAAACGATGATGAGGGAGTTCGGAGCGGACTCCGTGATGGCCTCCAGGAGGCGGTCCTTGGCTTCCACCAGCATGGTATGGGCGACCGCAAAGTCTTTGAAGTGCCGGAGCCGCACCGATGGTGGTTGTGCCAACAAACCGTTGTCGGGCGCCATTGGAGTGCTCATCAGAAACGCTCGAATACCTGCCCGTCTAGGCTGATCGGCTCGCCAAACACCAGGGAGTCCGTTATTCGGTCTGCAACCTGGCTGTCCTGACGCTCTTCAGGAGGTGGCGTCCGGCTCCTCACTGCCTGGGTCTCGCGAGTGCGCAATCGCTGCAACAGCAGCGATTCCTGCAGGTCGATTGACTGAAAGGCCTGCGCCAGTTTGCTGGCCGTGAGCTGAAACCGGGAACCGCGTTCCCGATTTTGTGCGTGTAACTCTTTCGAGGCCACCAGCAGCTCCTTCTGCGACCGGCCCTGAAAGGTCCGGTAGTGATCCGAGTGGCATTGAACCCACTGGCCGGCGATGAATGCGTAGGCGGTTCCAAGGTCAAAGGGGTCGAACCGAACCGGAATCTGTTGGCTCCGAATCTTTGGATCGTCCATTCCGTCGCACCAGTAGAAAATGTAGTTGATCTTCACGCCTCGGCCGGGCGATACCATTGCGGTCCCTCTGGGCGTGCTTGGCAGCGTGGCGATCATGAAGTCGTGATCGTAGGGGATCAGCCGATGAAGTCGAGACCCGCTGTTTTGAAATCCACGTTCATAGGCATCTTTCGGACTCTCTCCGAGAGCCGGATGGACATTCGTGTCGTAGATATCGTACGCGTATTCCCAAAGCCGCTCCATGAATGGGGCCATTCGCCATATCGCCAATTCTTTCGGATTGACGGACTTCGTTACCTGGCGCAGGTTGCGCACGATCTGGGTATTGCCGACGAGGTTATGGACGAACTGGGTATTGGTCGTGCCGAATGCACGTTCCACCAACGAACCGAATCGGGCCTTGGCCGGCGGCCGGGCTTTCTTGGTGCATTCGTAACGCGCCAGGAGAGATTCGAAATATGTGCTGCGGAATTCAGCTCCCCAATCGACGACCAGGCATTGCGGCAGGCGATTATGCCGACGGACGCACTCCCGCACTACCATCATGCAGGAGCGATAGCTCGGTTCCTCGAAGTCCACATGGAGTGCCAGGATGCGACGCGAAAACGCATCGATCAGAAGCGTCATCCATGGCCGGCCGAGCTGGTGCGTGCCCGCCGTGTCGGTCAGTTCGATATCCAACTGGGTATGGTCGAAGTGGCAGATCTCAAACGGCCGGTCGCCGTGGCGCGGGGTCTTCAGATCCAATTCCATGTGGAACGGCCCATGCTGATACGCCGCACGAGGCCCCTGCCTCTTTAAGGTCTGTTTGAATCGATTTCGGTTGCGCACCGCCGAACAAAAGCTCGTGTAGCTGGGGGTCGGAACACTCTGCTGCTTACAGGTCTCCTTTAGAATCGCCCAACAAGCAATCCGGCTCTTCTGCTTGACGGACTCGTATTCACTTTCGATGATCTCGTCCATGAGCCGAAGCGATTGCTCCTGGAGCCTGCGAGTGGAATTTCCGCGTTGGCTGGTCTGGGGCAGGAGTCCGAGGTATCCAGCACCCCATTGCGACTCCGCGGCTCGATAGCGCGAAACCCAGCGGCGCAGCGTCCGCGCCGATATTCGTTGCCCATCCAGCGGAGACGCCCCCGAGAGATGCCTGCGTACGATGTCGGCCCGTTGGTTGGCCACTTTAAGATCGTCCTCGCTCGCACGAAGCAGTTGGTCGGGGAGTTTATGGTGTCCTTGGCGCTCGGCGACCGGCTGGGCCATGCGACCTTCTCTGACTAGTGACTCCACCGCGGCCTGGGGCACTTCTACTAGGGTTCCGTTCTCGCCGAGAAGGGAGACCAGCCTGTTTCCAACATTGATTACCTTCCAGATGCGGTCATCCCACATCAGCGTGGCGCCGGAGTGGATGCTCTGCAATGGCACGGAGGCTGGGCGATCGTCTGGAGGCGCCTCATGACGGATCGCGGCATCCCGGTCTTGGAATACCCGAACTTGGGCAGGTTCGACCAGCGGCTCGGCATAGAGGTCCACATAGAGCCGCCCGGCGGCAATCAAAACATAGATGTCATCCGGCGTAACGAATTCCGCAGTCTGCTGGATGAGGTCAGCCAACGATAGGACCGGCGTCATCCGAACACAACTGAGGATTCGTTCCCGCGCTGCGCCGCCAATGGCCTGCGGATCTGCATTCAGGTAGTCGTGAAGGAACAGGATGTTGCGCTGCAGCCGCCAGTGGATCTCGTTGGCGCAGCGGACCTGGGAGAGGCCGAACTCGGTCGCGTAATGCTCTCCGGGAGGGCAATGTCACGAACCAGCTTCCTGGCAATAGCGGTTCGGATTGTGCTCGGTGAGGCGGTTGAGATCTTCTTCCGTCTTCCATTCCTCCCAGCCGGCGAAGTCCTGGCGGAGGACAAAAAAGTCCGGCGTGTGACGCACGGCTAAACGCTTCCCTTTTGCGCTGTTGTAATCGAGCACGATCGAGGGCGGCTGGTCGTAGAACTCCAACGTGAGCGGGTCGTGCTCCATCGCGTAGATCGCCGCCAATTCGACACGGTGACTTTCAAACTGGATGGTCATGCCCATCTTTCGGCTTGGGTAAAGGCCGCTCACATTGGAGCGCCCACCACCCACGCGGCGCGCCGGGCCCGAAGACCGGATCTGGTCGATCAGTTTCCGTGCCGGCTTGTTGAGATTCAGCCGGCAACACAAGGTCTTCAACTCGCTTGGATTGAGCATAAACTTCCAAATCGAGCCCGCCCTCGAGGAGAGCTTCTCACTGGTCCTGTTTCGAATCCTGTCGTTTGAGCGCGTTTACGTAGCGCACCCCAGCTTCGTTCACCAATTCCTGCAACTCGCGGCCATTCTGGATCGCCGCCCGCACCTCTGGCACCAACCGCTCGGGCACGTAGATGGAGAACCGTCGAGCACCTTGCCGCCCGTATAGCGCATAACTGCTGTGTCCCTCCCCAGAAGCGCACGCGGGGCAATTCGGGCGGATACAGGGTCCCTTTCGCAAAGACAACGACCCGACGGCAACCGGCCAGAGTTCGCGGATGACTCCGTCGAACCAGCGCTGGACATCCGCGGGAGATTCCGCTTTCCTCATGTATATGTGAAACTATACATGTATACAGTACAATTTTCAAGCAATTTGTTTTGGCGGCGTACGGCATATCGTCCTTTGGGGCCGGGCGCGGGATGCAGGCGGCTGTCTGAACTTGGCGTTGATCGACGGTAGCGCTGCGATTTATGGTCTGATTCGCGCTCGTAGAGCCGGCACGCGTTTCCCCGTCCTCGTGCTCATCCAATTTTGCCGGTTCGCCAGTATCGATACGCAACGATCCACTCGGCACCTTCCGGAAGCGGCGAAGGCAATGGCAGTTCCGAGAGCAAGATCCGTTGCTTGGTCTTACCTTTCCTGCACACCGCGACGAGTTGGTCGTCTTCTGTGATGTCGATCCCTTCGACAATCACGGTCATCCCGAGAATCTCCGTCTCGAAAGGCAATCGAAGGTCGTTCTCCATCATCGTATAGAAGGCGGTCACTTGTTCCGACTCACCGTAGGCATCCACCAGGGCTTCCTCGACCAGTTCGTCGAGCCGCGCCTTGCTCCGTCGAAGCGGTTGGCCCGCGCCTTTTCCTGTTTTTCGCTTTGTACTCATGCCGTTTCTCTTCTATGGGGTCCCCACTCTACCGTTCGAAGGCGCCGGAGAATCGGGCGGAGAGGTCTCTTGCTCGACGACGTATCCGATCGTGCTGTAGCCCTTCAGCCTACGCTCGTACATCCTGGCCAGCATCAGGACGTAGTTGTCCACGTAATCGTAGACCTGCACAAATCGCTTGTTATCGTGCAGACGATGCAATCGGCCCACATACTGTTGCAACGTGCCCTTCCAGGAGATTGGCATCGCCAGGAATAGTGTGTCCAGACGCGCGTCGTCAAACCCTTCTCCGATGTAGCTTCCCGTCGCCAGAATCACCCGCGATTCATTCTCCGGCACCGCCGCCAAGGCTGCCGCTGTCTCCCTACGCTGCTTTTTCCCCATACCGCCCTTCAAGACGAAGACGTGCTTGGCAACGCCTGCGAGCTTGGCGGCGAAATACTGAAGATGCTCCGTCCGGCCAGTCAGGAGCAGCGGGCAACGCGCAGATTCCACGGCGCGCACGATGTCATTGGCGATCATCTCGTTACGCGGAACATCATTCACGAGCGCTGCGTAAATATCCTGAATGGTGACATCGTTGAGGTCGGCCGCCATCCGGAACTCCGTATGCCGGGGAGTCACCTTGTGCTCGAAGGGCGTCGTTTCGGTCATTGTCCGGGCGCTCATGCTAAACCGCACCGGGCCACACTGCATGTAAATAATCGGATGGTGCCCGTCTTTTCGCGTCGGCGTGGCAGTCAAACCGACTACATATTTGGCCTTCACCTGCCTCATCACCTGTTCGAAGGTGAAGGCGGATATGTGGTGGCACTCATCAACAATCACCTGGCCGTACTCAGCGACAAAGTCCTTCACTTCGTCCTTTCGGTACAGGCTTTGGATGACGGCGACATCGACGCACCCCGTCCGGTCGACTTTCCCGCCGCCAATATGCCCGATCGATTTGGCGGGCAGATCCAAAAACATCCCAAGGCGCTCCTGCCACTGATCGAGCAACTGCTGCCGATGAACCACGACCAGAGTGTTAACCTTGCGCTTGGCGATCAGCCACGCCGCCACGGCGGTTTTCCCGAACGCCGTCGGCGCGCAGAGAATACCGTCGTCGTGAGCGGTGATCTTCGTGACGGCTTCTTCCTGAAACGGCCGAAGCTGCCCTTGGAACTCCGCTTCAATCACCGTACCCGCGTTCCGTTCGTCCCGAACTTCGGGCCGGATCTTGTGCGCTTCGAGAAGAGCCAAGGTCTCTGTCAGACATCCGCGCGGCACTGCAATATGTTGGGCAAATTCCGTGCCGCATGCGATCACGCGCGGCTTGTCGTACGTCGAGAGCCGCATGGCCTGGGCCTTGTAGAACTCCGGGTTCTGAAAGGCGGCCAGCCGGAGAAGTCGGTTCAGCATAGCTGGCGGTAGACCCTTACTTTCCACGTAAACAAGATTCGCGCGGACAATCTGAACGGTCCTTGGCAGCGGTCCTTCGATCAGCCGCTCCTTCCGTTTGCGGGAAGGGGGCAAAGTCCAGGGGTCTTGTGCCTCCTCATCGTCGGTGATGCTCATCCTGACGCCGATCAGGTCGCCTTTACGTTGAGCTTCTGCGACGATCCCCTCCGCGGCGTCGACCGGCATTCGTTGGATTGTCGAAAGGAACTGCCACTGGTCCGGGTGCTGGCGGAAGTCGTGGTCAATGAATACGCTGTTGTCCTGCTTGCGCGGCGCCCGCTGTAACGGCAGTGCAATCAGGTTCCCGAGGCCTCCCTTGGGCATAGTGTCCTGATTGGGGAAGAAGCGATCGTAGGAATCAAGACCGACCTGATGCCTGCGCTCCATGGTTCTCGTGAGCAGTACACAGCCGAGTTTGCGTGCGATGATCGCCGGCAGCGCACGCTCAAAGAAGATCCAAATGTGGCCGCCCTTTCCCGAACGAGAACGTTCCAAGGCGGCGGGCACGTTCAATTCCCGACACGTCTCCAGGAAAGCCAGGGAGTCGTACTCCCAAGTCGTCTTGTCGAAGTCTGCAGCAAGAAACCAGCACGTTTCATCTGGCAGGAGCGCGTACACGCCGATGGTTTCCTTGCCCAAAAGATGATCCTCGATGACGGCGTCGGTGAGGGGAAGGAACTTCCGGGTCTTCTGGTCGACTTTCTTTCGATCTTCCGGGCGGCTCTTGTTGATGGCCTTCCAGTCCTTTACGACCGCCGGCATATATCCGTGCCGGCCATCAGCATTCTCCCATCGTCGAGCGTACGAATCTTCTCTCCCGCGAAACAGGCTTCGAAACAGCGCGATCCTCCGTCTGGCGCGCTCCTCCTTGTCCACCGGTGGCGACGCCGTGGCGGTTTTGGTTGGAGGTGGATTCTCTGCCGGAAGTTGCGGAATCGGGATGCTGTGAACTGCCAGAAGCCGCCGCAGGCGAGCATTCTCCTCGCGGAGACGGATATTTTCCTGCTCTGGAGGTTCGAATGGAAGAGAGTCTGAATCGTTCTCGGCCATACCGTGTTCACCTCTCTGTGCGCTGTGCCAGCACCTCTTCGACGAACTCCCGAACCCTCGCAAACACCGCGGTGACATCTGTCGGGAGCCCGCATTCCTCGGCTAGGGCTTGAAACGGGATCTGCCAATCTGCTGGCGGTGGAACCAAACTCGCCAAATCGTGTGTCCGTCTTCTCTCAAAGGTCAGACGTAGAGCTTCCAGAATGCGACGCTTATCCAACTCGCCTAATCCGATCAGAAGAGCCAGGTCCACCAAGTCCTTCACCCTGCTGTTCGCCGCGTTCCGCGGGAGCGTGTAGACATGAATCTTCTCGGCGAACTGCTGTTCGCGAGCGATCATCAGGACACGCGACGACTCGATGCCGGCGAATCCCAGCCAGTCCCGGCACACGATCGTTTCCAGGGGGCGCATAACCACATCGCCAATCCCGGCGTCCAGATGGAATCGGGCGAAGGTCCGTTCGTCCATCCGAGCCTCGACGGGGTAACGGGCGCCGCCATACGGCGCGGCGGTCAAATCCATCGACGCCGGCCCGACCGTAAACTCGAACCAGTCACCGAGAGAGAGATCGGCCGCACTCTGCAGCATTGCCCGGATAACTTGGTTCGTGTCACCACCCGCCGCCGTTGTTTCCACTCTCTGCACCGTCAGGTCAATGTCCAACGTTGATCGAGCCGCTTTGAAGCGCAGTTCCAACGCATAGCCGCCCTTCAGAACCCACGGCGCTGGTTCTTCCCGGAACAGCCTTGCCAGCAGGCGGTCAAATGACACCTGTCGCCGGAGGCGGTTGGGGTCGATCTGATCAGTCAAAGATGCCCTCTTCAGTCGTTCTTCCAGAGCCCTTCGGAACGCTCCCGCCGTTACATATGTTCTGGATGACGGCATTATGCAGCCCGCCGCAGCACTTCCTCTACAAACTTACGCGTAGGTCCGGTCATTCGCGTGTTGCGAATCTGTTGGCGAGTGATCAGACCACGGTCAACAGCCTGCCTCAGCGCTTGGCGGATGAAGGTCCGCTCAACGGTTCCGGCCTCGATCAGGTCGAGAACCGCCCGCAGAGGGCGCGTGAACTTGAAGCCTTGTGCGGTCTGTACGTCACTCTCGGGCAGGTCGGCATAATGGAGTACTAGGATGCCCGGAATCTCGCTACTGCGCCGGAAGTCCGTCGGAACGGTCATGTGGAGCTTCGCAGGATTCAGATCTGACAGATCATAAAGGCTGAGCGCCGTATGGTGGCTGTATACACCCTCGACTTCCTGGTTCCGATTCCGGGACCACAGCGCCCAAAGTACGAGTTCGGGCCGATCAGTCGTCGGAAACAGAGCGAGATGATAGATACCACGATGTTCACGGGTCCAATTCCCGACCTGGACGTGGTAGGGATGAGTGTTTTCGGCAAATCCAGCCGCCTTGGCCTGCTTCGTGGTGAAGAAGCCCTGCTGCTGCTCGGCGATCTCGAAGAGCCGCCGGGACGCTTCGCGATGAGACTGGGCCATAACACAATACTACAACTTTCTTGAACTTTACTCAATCAAGGCGGTCCGCCCGACTTCGCCCCTGGCAATGCTGAGCCCAAAATCCGGGAGGAATAGGAGGCGCCAGATCCCAGTGCCCAACATGGACCCCGCGGCTACTTTATGCTTCCATTCCGTACTCGTGGCCACTTTATGCTTCAGAACTGAGCGTCTGGGAGGGAATCGCGCCGTTGAGATTGCACGGGTTCTGCCGAAGCGCCGGCCGGGTTATGGTTTTACGCGCGGCCACTTTATGCCTTAAGTGACATACGGCTTCTTCCAAGTGCCTCAATCCGGCCAGGATCAGCAACTGGCCCAGCGCTGTCTCCCGGTGGGCCGTTACTAAACCGGCGATCCTCTCCACAATCCTCCGGACCGCATCTTTATGGTCCCGCAATCGTGTCAGGATCGCAATTACATTATCCCCGGCTTCCTCGCTTTCGAGCAGCCGCTCGCCGTCCAGGTCGCGAATGTCGATAGTGCGGTATCGGAACCATAAATCCGGTCCGCGCAGCTCGCTTTCCATTCGCAGCGGCGCTTCGCCCACGTAGAGCAGCACCTGGCGCGGGAATCTTCCGCAGACCCTGAATATCGAGAGGCAGTATTCGGCCATCCGTAGCGCCATGGTGGCATCGTTTCCGCTCTGCAACTCCAGGTGGACCAGGCTGGCCTCGTGGGTCTCACCGAGGAGGTCCACCCTGGAATTCTGCACTTTGGGCATTTCGACATCCAGCCACGTTTCCACCGTGGTGCAGGTCAGCTCGCGCATCGTGAGCTTGGCCGACCCTCGCAACAGCAGCTTCAAGGCTATGTCGTATTCCTGCATGAATCCATTCCATTGTGGCGTGTTTCACCTGATGCCGCAGCCCTCCCGGCCGTCTGCGCGATACTGAATACGGTGACATTTGAAAACGTCGCGGTCAACCTTCGCGAGTCCTTCCGCATCGTCGCCGCCAGCCGCTCCGCGGGCGAGTTGCGCGAATTGCCGGGGGTCAGCCTGGCTTCGGCCGGCACCACTTTTCAGATGTTCAACGCGGCCTTCCTCTCGGCGCCCGTGGAAAGCGACGTCGAACTCGCCCGTCGCGTGGTTCTTCCCTCGGTGCATTTCGAGGCGCGCGGGCTCTCCTGGGCCTATTGGGTTTGCGAAGACTTGCTGGGTTGGCGCGCCCAGCGCAAGTGCCGGCAGGTGTTCGAGCGCCAGGGCCTTCGCCATTCGGTGGACTTGCCCGGCATGGTCGCCGAACGCGTTTTGCCTCCCCACGGCCCGCTGCCCGAGATCGAGGTGCATCGCGTCTCGAGCCCCGCCGAGCGCGACGGGTTCTGCTTCGTTGGATCGGTGTGTTTTCACGTACCCATCCACTGGTTTCGCGAGGTCTTCGACGGCGCCGGCGTGTGGGAGCGGTTTCGCGCCTACAACGGTTACGTGGATGGCGAAGCCGTCTCCACCGCGGCCATCGTGGCCGGTGGCGATGCCCTCGGCGTCTACAACGTCGCCACCCTCCCCGGCCACCAACGCCGAGGCTACGGCGAAGCCGTCATGCGCTTCGCCCTAAATGAGGCCAACCGCGACCTCGGCATGGAACGCAGCATCCTGCAATCCACCCCCGCCGGCCTCCGCCTTTATCGGCGAATGGGCTACCGTACCGTCACCCGCATCTCGGTTTACGCTTCCTGAGACGGCCAACCGTCTCGCAGGCCTGCCAAGCTTCGCCGCCCATCGATCATGCACAAAAATGCACAAAGCACTGCCCCCAACCCCGCTACACCATGCACAAAGATGCACAACCGCAAGAACCCTATCGCCGCCCCGACCCCAAGACCGACCGCAACGAACCCTGCCCCTGCGGCAGCGACCAAAAATACAAGCGCTGTTGCCTGTCGAAGCCCCTCATTGCCGTAGCCTGACCACCCCATCGGCAGGCCGATCGCGGGTTAGTGGAAGGAGCGTAGGTTCGAATCCATGCTGGGGAGCCAATCTGAAATCTCTCGACCTCACTCTATCTGATTGATTTCATTCCGGGCATTTCAGGCGTTTCTTCTGGATGGGCCCCACTTCAGTGTGACCCCGGCGTGGACTCGAACTCCTTATCTGACCAGCATCCCCCAAACGAAGCAGCGCTGGTCCACAATGCGTGCCAACTTCCGGGAAGAACGGCGTCGTCGTGGGCGGAGATTGCCGGAAAGACGGGCGCGAAGAGCGGCACCTTCAGCTCAATGCTCAGGTACACTCTAACCCTCGTGGATGGCATCCTTACGGCTAAGCAGGACCGACAAGCCGTGGGATTGGACAGCCACGGCTGCACCGGGCCGCCATCACCGAATCCAATCTAAGAATTTGGCACCCGTTGCCGGGATCGCGGCCATGTTGGCGCGACCCTTTCGGTTCATGGAACTGACCCTGCTCCTTCTCCATTCAGTAAGCGTCTGAGAATGACCAGGAACGGAGCAGGGCGGTGATCTCCGGCTAAGGCACGAGCAACGGTGGACTCCAAAGCGCGAAAATGTCACAATATGGCAGAATGAAACGTTCGGCAGATTACTTATGAACATCAACATTAAGGCTTTGCCGCTCACCTCCATGTTGTTGGCCGTGGCTACTACTGCGCTTTGTCAAACGAAGGCCGAACAGGCGGTTGCTTACTTCAATCAAGGGATAGCAGCCACGGAGTGGCATGGGGACGCCGGCTATAAGAAGATGCTGGGGAAGGCTATCGCGGACTTCACCAAAGCGATCCAGCTCAAGCCGGATTATGCCGAGGCTTATTACGAGCGAGGCTCAACCAAGTTCCTCGCCGATGTTGGAGACGTCCGCGGTGCCTTTGCAGACTTCACCAGAGCCATCCAACTCAAACCGGATTATGCTTTTGCATACTCCAACCGTGCTTCCGCGCGCATGCATTGGAAGGACTTCGACGGCGCTATCGCAGACTACACCAAGGCCATCGAACTCAGATCGGATGTAAAGTGGTTAGCGAATTTCTTCGACGCTCGCGGCAGAATTAAGGGCCTGAAGGGCGACTTGGCCGGCGAAGCAGCGGACAGAGCCGAAGCCGTGCGTTTGTATGCGCTGGCTAAGGCGCAAGCGCCGAGCGAGGCGAAGCAAGCGGCGCTGGGTTCCACGCCCAAGCCGGCGAACAATGACGCAAGCTGTTCAGGATTTGACGCCTCGAGTTCAGTGGCCGCGCTTATAAAAGCGGCTGCCGATCTCGAGTACATAAGAACATTGCTCGCAAACTGTCCGGCCCTTGTATTCAGCAAGGACGCACGCGGCAGTACGCTGTTACACCACGCGGCGATCGAGGGCCGAAAGGATGTCGCCGAATTGCTGCTCGCATCCAAGGCCGACGTGAACGCCATAGACAACGATGGCGGGACACCGCTGATGAATGCGGCGGCGGAGACAGCCGGTGTCTCCCGCTCACACCAGGACGGAGCGAAACAAGTGATGGAGCTCTTGCTGGACAACGGAGCCAACGTCAACTCCCGAGCGAACACCAACGGGGCGGGGATGACAGCTCTGCACTATGCGGTTTTCAGCGTTGGGCAACACAACCGTGTCGATGTAGTCGAGTTGCTGCTCAGCAAGGGGGCCGACGTGAGGGCCAGGACGAGCCCAGACGGCGTAACCCCCCTGGCTCTGGCAGCGAGTGGGGGTCTCACGGATATAGTCGAACTGCTGCTGGCCAACAAGGCCGACGTCAATGCCAAGGCCGCCAACGGTGCGACGCCGTTGAGTGCCGCAATCCAGAACCACCACAATGACGTGGCGGAGTTGCTCCGCAAACACGGTGCGCGGTAGCCTCTAATCGGACTTCATGTCCGCCTGGACGTAACATCGGCATTCCGTCGAAGGGGCGTGCCCAATCAGTTTGAAGCTGGTCCTGCATCACGGGTATCCGGAAGGTGGGCTCCCTTGGCGAGTTCGAGACGTGTCCAGACTGGGTGCCCTCCATGGATACCGCTCGGCCCTCCGCGTCAATGATGATGAAACCAATATCAGTACATGGGTTCGATCACACGGCAAGTTGGCCTGAAAAAGTTCGAAACGTGTCCAGACTGGGGAGCCACATACAATTCCACCGAAATGGCATGGAAGATCAGGGTCCCAGGCGGTGGTAGGGCACCGGTGTGGACGGGCGGAAACATTGCACCTGCCGCCAGGTGAGGCGGGCAGGCAGGGCGGCGAATTCGCGCTCCACGATGGCGCGCAGCGATTCGGGGTCTCCGAGAGCGCGCAGGTTCAATAGAATGTCGTGCTCGGCGGATGGCGAGGCGTCGAGCGCGCCTTCTACCATCGGGTCCTGGCCGTTGCCGGTGAGCGCGGCTTTCAGGTAGCCCGCGTCCGATTGCGTAAACAGCTTCAGGTGCACGATTCGGATCTGCGGCTCCAGACGGTCCAGCAGGGGGCCTACCAGCATGGCAGCGGAAATGGGCGGCGCGGCGCGGGCGGTGACTCGGGCGTTGAGCCACGCCAGCGCGGCTTCGGCCTCGGCGTAGCGGACGTAGTCGATGTCCAGGGTTTTGGCGCCGGCCGCAACCGAGCCGGAGAGCAACCGGTCGATCCAGGCTGGCACGCTTTCGCCGCGCTCGAACAGGAGGTCGGCCTCGGCCAGTTGGTTCCGGTAGAGGAAGTCCAGGTCTGGGTTATTGAAGGAGATGTCGAAGGTCCGTTGCGGGTCGAGGACCACGGTCAGCGGCGCGATGCGGAAGCGGTCCCGATGGTCGCGGAGGAGCGGCCGCAGGGTGGTGGCCACGATGTCGGTGCAACTGCCGACGGCTTCGGCGAAGATCACGTCGGGCCGATATTCGAGCAGGCGGCCGGCGGCTTCCACCAGGTCGGGGAAGCGGCAGCAGAAGCAGCCGCCGGTCACCTGATCGCAGGCGACGCCGAGCGAGCCGGCGTAGTGGGTGTCCACCAGGTCGTCGCCCTGGTCGTTGAGGATGGCCGCCACGCGCAGGCCGCGTTGGCCGAGGAGGCGCGCAGCGGTGAGGATGAGGGTGGTCTTGCCGGCGCCCAGAAAACCACCGACTACCGCGATCCAGGGCTTCAAAGCGCCAGTTCCTTGCCTTCGGCGATAGTGGCGTTGGGCGTAGACTTCTTGCCGTTGACGCTGGCGGTGCGCACCGCGAGCGTGCCGTGATCGACGCGCACGGTGGCGCCAGCCGCGGTCACCAGGAAGGTTCCCCACCCGGTGGCGGTGCTCCAGAAACAGCGCGAGCCCGGCGCGGCCTTGATGGCGACGGACTGCTCGGCGCCGTGATAGCGGAAGCCGCTGGCGGCCACCAGCGTACTCCAGCTTGACATGGCGCGCGCGTAGTGGCGGCCGCACTCGGGCTCGTCCCACGGGTTGCGGCGCTCGCCATCGTAGCGGGCCCGCACGTTGCGGACGGCTTCGACGCCCTCGCGCGTCATGCCGGCGAAGAGCAGGAGGGCGGCGGCCAGATACTCCTGGCCGGTCCAGGATTCGGCATAGTAGGGAAAGGGCACGTGCGGGCGCTCGGCCTTGCCGTAGTCGCAAACCATCAGGGCGGGCTCGTCGTTGAGCACGTAGGTGCGTTCGACGTTGTCGTGGCCGGTCAGCGTGCGCTTGTAGTTGTACCGCCAGATGGATTCGAGGGTCTTGCGGATGTTGGCGCTGGAGACGAGCGGGCCGAGGCCGGCGACCTCGGCGAGATACTGGCCGATCAACTGATCGAGCAGACAGCCGCCGCCGACCTGATACTCGGGGGCTTCGGTGTTGGCCGAGCCCATGTCGCCGACCAGGTTGGGCGCGATCTTGTCCTTCGCGACGCCGCGGATTTTCTGGATGTAGAATTCGCCGTTGAAGAGGTTGGCGTCGATCCACTTGCTGCCGCGCTCGAACACGGCGCGATACTCCGCGGCGCTGGCCGTGTCGCCGGTGGCGCGGGCCATCTCCTCGCCCGCGCGGAGCGCGCCCAGATAAAAGATGCCGCAGAGCGGGTTGGGGCCGTAGAACTCCACGTCGTAGGTGTTATGCTGCACGCCTTCGAGAACCCCGTCTTTGTCGGCGTCCCAGCCGCCCGGGACCCAGGCAAACTCGATGGCCTTCTTGATGCGCGGCCACATTTCACCGAGCCACGCGGTATCGCCGGAAAGGAGCCAGTCGAGGTAGGCGTGCATGATCTGGCCCATCTGGCCATCGGCGGCGGCGTAGCCGAAGCTCTCGCCGTGGTGGGGAAGGCGCTCGCGGAAGCGGATGGCGCCGGCGTTGTCGAGCTGATAGCCGAAGGCGGATGCGCGGAGCGAGCGGGCGAAGCTCGGAAAGATATGGGCGGTGGCGGTCTCGTAATTCCAGACGTGCGCGCAGCTTCCGAAGCAGCAGCCGGCGTGGTCGTTGGCGCCTTCGAAGCCGTGGAATTCGCCGTCGGCGGTGCGGAACGAGACGGGCGTGACCAGGGTGGAGAGGTTGGCGCTGGCGGCGTCCTTGATGACGTCCGGGATGGTGGAGTCGCGCATAGCGGCGGCAAACCGGCGGGTCTTCTTCTCCAGGGCTTCGAGGTGTGCGGCGGCGTATTCGGCGGCGGCCCAGGCGTCGGCAAAGCGGGTAGCGTAGTGGTTGCCAATGAGAGTGTCTTCATCGCCGGGCGCGGCGCTCCAGCCGCAGCGGCGCGGAGTGCGGTTGGGGAAATGCCAGGCCAGCAGGAAGGTGTAATCGGCGTGGGCCCCGGGCGCGATGGTGCGACCGAACGAGAGCGCGCCCACAGGCCCTGGGTCCTTCGACTCGGGACCAAGCTCGCCATCGGCGGAAAAGTCGTCCCAGAAAAACATGGGCGAGTTCCACCAGCGGCCACGCTCCCATCCGCGAAGGTAGGTGACCCGGGCGCCGGCGGAATCGAGCACCGCGACGAGGAAGCTGCCCTTCAACGCGTCGTTCGCGGGCAGTTCCGGGCTGGTCATCAGAATTCCGGCGAGCCGTTCGGAAGTTTTGTATTGGTTGACGCGCGTATCGTTGGCTTCGGTGCGGCCGGTGGGATTTTCGATGGACCAGGCGATGGAGACCTTGGCCGGCGCCGCGCCGGGGTTGGTGACGCGGTAGCGCAGAATGGCGACCGGCAGGCCGGACTCGTCGGGCTCGTGGGGGATGAAGGGCGAGAAGGCTTCGAGCGAGACTTTGACGGGCAGGGTGGAATCGGCGAAATCGACCCGCGCCAGCGGGAATTGGCCGGTAAAGGTGGCCGAGGCGAGGCGCGTCAGGCCGGGCGCATTGCGCGAGCCAAGCCCGCTGGAGCCTTCAAACGGCGGCTGGATGCGCGATTCGAGAACCCGGGCGACGGGCTTGCGGTTGCCCGTCTGCGCCCAGATGGCCGGGAAGGCGTAGTCGGGCGCGTTGCCTGTGTCGGGACGGTTGAAGATCTCCCAATCGCGAAGCTGCCCGCGTCCTCCCAGGCTGACCGATCCGGCGCAGACGCCGCCGAGCGGGAAGGCGATGGCGGTAAGACGCCGCCCGGTGAAGACTCGAGGGAACGCGATTTCCCCGGCGGCGGCCGATGCCGGCGCGGCCGCCGCTGGGGTTTGGGCGCCGGCCTGAGTGGCGGCGCTGGCAAGGGTGATCCCCTCGAGAAAGGTGCGGCGCTTGATGGACATCAGGTATAGAGTAGTCCCTGGCGGGCCGGCGCGGGAAGCGGGCCGGTCGAATGGAGCGGCGCTTCGGCGCTTCGGCACTCTTGCACCTTGACACCGGCCTCCCGCCTCTTTAGGCTGAAGGCTATCGACAAGTGCGCTTGCCCGCCAAACGGCAAGCGTTCCAGTTGCCGGCCTGGCACTCCACCGGTGACAAGGCAAACCAGCGGAACCGGCGTGCCTGCGCCTAGAACAAGGATACCCATGGCCGGAATCGAAATAGTCTCTCCCGCCGACAACACGGTTTTCGACATCGCTCCCGGAACCGCGGCAGCCGGGCCGGTAATGCCGATCATCCAGGCCCAGGCAAGATTCGCCGGTTTGACGCCGGATCCCACGCCGACGACCACATTCACCTGGGTGATCCGGATCAAGTTCCAATGTTCGGCCTGCACCAATGGCAAAGCACGCGAAATCAACGACGAGTTCCGGCTCACCAGCGTCGGCGGCAACTGCACCATCCGCTTCCCCCGCGTGCGCGGCGGCGAATTGACGATCTCGGTGGGGGCGGACCTGCCTACCATGTGTTATGGAACGGACAGCAAGGGCCTGAAGATTCGAGGCGTCAACCCTCCGCGAGCCGTCGTCAATGCCGCCTGCGGAACGGTTTCCCTGCAGAAGATGGTTCTCCAGGAGAGCCGGCGGCGCTAGTTCGATGCGGCCGCCGAAACGGGAGCCTCCACCTGCCCTTTGTTCAGCGGCGACCGATTGGGCGGCGTGGGCCTGCTGCAGATCACCAATCCCCAGCCGACCGACGATGAACATTGGAGCTGGCTGGCGAATATCAACCGCGGCATCGAGGTCATGAATCAGAAGCGCGCCACCGCCCGCGGGTATCCGGCCCAAGTGCGGAACTCGGCCGCGTTCCGCCTGTTGGTGCAGCAGTTCACGGCCGGACGCAATCCGCCGCCGACCATCGTGGTGCCGGATTTCACCGCCGACCAACTGGATCTGGACACGATTCGCGGTTACAACGGATGGGCCGGACGGGACGCCTTCGGAAATCACCTGCATGAGTTCCGGGTTCCCTTGAACGCTGCCGGGAACCTGCAAGTGACCGTCGATGCGGCCAATCGCGGCGCCATCGCGTGGGAACGGGTTCCGGCCGCCGATCGGCCTCAAACCAGCGGCGATCCCAATTACGTCAACAACGTTTTGAGACAGGTTCCATGAGAGGCCCGTGGCTGTGGGCATACGCGCTCATGAGTTGCGCCATGTGCGCCTGTTCGCAGGGCCAGGCCGGCCGGTCGTTCGGCGGAAACTGGGACGACGCGAAGGCGCGAGAGATCGCCATCGCAATCTCCTCCTCGTGGCAGTACTCCGGCGACGCCGATTTTGGGGGCGCTTCGGTGGCTCGACTGCAGCGTAACGCGTACGCGATTCTGCCCTTCGACAAGGCCGGGGTCTCCCGAAGGCTGGTGCTGGTGGCCGTCGCCCCTCCGGATTACACTTGCCACGCCTGCCCGCCGGTAACGGGCGGAGTAATTTTCATCGGCAAGGACGGCGGGTGGGAGGCCGGCTACGATCAGGCAAAGATTGTAAACCTGGGCGCCAACGGACAACCTCCCAAAGCGCGCCTGCAACAACTTGGTCCCGCCTTACCCGCGCTGGCCTTCGAAATGGACTCCATGGCGCAGGGTCACGAGGCCACCACCCTGACCCTGGTTGGCGAGGCGGCGGGCAAGCTGAAAGAGCTGCTCTCGCTCGAAACCGCGGAATCGAACCAAGCCGCGGACCTACCGGAAAACCAGACCTTTCGATGGCAGGCGACGCTGGAATTCATGCCGGCGCCGAACCGGGAGTATCCGGACATTCGTGTCCAATTCAGCGGAACCAGGCAGGCCGGCGAAGGGAAGCCCTTGCAGCCTTATTCCTCGGCCGTGACGTACCGGTTCAGCGCCGGAAGTTACAAACCGTCTTGACGCTGGCGGGAGAGGTTTCCCGGCCTGTCCGGTTTCCCTCCAGGAATGGCGACGCTAACCTTCGACGACTCGGACATACTCACTGAAAATAACGGCCCCTCCCACCAAAGTACTCCTTCAGCCGTTATCGCTTAATTACCAAATCCACTATCGAATCGGGCAACCCGTCGTCCGATGAGAATGGTATGTTGTCTTCGACCGTACACGTCTGTCTCCGCCGTTTGACCATAGCCGCCGCCGTGCTGGCAATCGAACTTCCCGCGTTCGGCGGCGACGCCAGTAACGTCGATCCGGCTGCAATTCTGTCTTCGCAAGCCACCGTCCGCAATCTCGATCAATGTCTTCAGATGGCGCTCGAAAGGAATCATCGCCGTCCCGCGTCGCGCTTTGAAGTTGCCATGGCGGAGGCACAACACAGGCAGGCTCTGTCCGGCTACTGGCCACAGGTTAATCTCAAAGCGGCCTACCAGCTCTTGGATCAGCCCCTCAATTTTATCTTTCCATCCAGCACCATGCAGATTCCGGCGCAAACCGTGAACATTCCAGGAGGCGCGGCGATGGTAACCATCCCGGCCAACGCGTTCGCTCCGGGCTTTCCACCCGCCACTTTACAAATGCCGGTCGCCTATCCCGGGCAGAGCCTCACTACCGCGGCGCAAAATTTTGCCATCCCGGAACAGAACATCAAGGTCCTCGACCGTAACCTCGCGACAGGCTCGCTGGATATGAAGTGGCTGGTTTTGGACGGGGGCATGAGGAAAGGCCTGGGCGAACAATCGAATGGATATGTGGAGATGATGCGGGCCGAAGCTGATCGAACCGATCTGGAAGTGGCGGATCAGGTGCGGCGAATGTATTGGGGCGCGGTGCTGGCGCGGCAGGTCGAGCAGGTGGGCAAGGATACCCTGGACCGAATGGAAGTCACCCTGCAGTTGACCGAGAGCCTTTACAAAAACAGCGCCGGGAAGGTGTCGAAGACCGACTACCTGGATACTCAAGTCATGGTAGAGTCGCTGCGGTCCATGGTGGCGACATTGGAGAAGAACGCCTTGATGGCCGAAGCCGCCCTGGCGAACAGCGCCGGCCTGGCCTGGAACGCCAATATCCAGCCGAAGGATGCGGAGATACCTTTTGAGCCCTATGCCGGAGATCTCGACAATCTCGTCGCCACCTCGTATCGGTTCAGTCCGGACTGGAAGAAACTGGAAGCCGCGATTCGCGCCGCCGAGGGCTCGCTGACCACGGCGCGCAGCGGATACTATCCCAAGCTGGCCCTAACCGGCGAGTTGCACAGCTTATGGAACGACGGGTACGACAGCGGCATGTCCACCCCGCAGAATCGCAATGGCTGGTCGGTGGGCGTGGGCATCGAAGTTCCGCTGTTCGACGGCATGTTGACGCGCAACAGGGTCGGCGAGTCGCTCGCCAGAGTGAACCAACTGAAACAGAATCAGTTTCTGCTGCGCGAGGGGCTCGGTCTTCAGGTCAAAGACCTCTTCCTGGGTTTGAGCGAGGCCGCCAAGGCTTCCCAAGCCAGCGGCCGGGCGATGCAATCGGCCATCGAGAGCCGGGACCTGAACGAGCGCGCCTATCAAAACGAGCTGGTGGAGACGGACAAGGTAATTCGCGCCCAGTTGGTGGAGGCGCTGATGTCGGCGCAACACTTCAAAGCGCGATTCGACTATGTGGCGCTGCTCTCCCAACTGAACCTGGTGGTGGGAAGGGAAATCCAGAAGGATCTCAAGGGAGACGGGAGATGATCTCCCGCAGGGGATTCCTCCGGGCCGCGCCCGGAATCCCGTGGGGAGTGTTGGGGGCCGCTCGCGGGGCGCGCGGGGCTAGCGCCGACTCGGGCAAGCCAACGTTCCGGGTGGCTACCTCCTCGGCGATGCTGGCCGACATCAATGAAAGCGACGCTCGGGCGGCTTTGCGCTCGTGGGCCGACGTTGTGTCCGGCATCGTTGGAATGCACATCGACTACGAACAGTACTTCCTGGCTTCGGCAAACCAGATGCTGGAGCTGATGCGAAAGGCGGCGGTGGATTCGGTGGCCTGCACGACGCTGGACTACATACCGTTTGCCGCTTCCGTGGATCCTAGCGTCCTGATGGTTGAGCCAAATGGCGTAGGACAGACGTTTGTGTTGCTGGTGAACGCCAAGAGCAACATCCACACCGTGGCCGAGCTTCGTGGCCGGCCGCTCGTCTATTACCGGAGCCCGGTCACGTGTCTGGCCATGGACTGGGTGGAAACCTTGCTGAACACCGCACATCTGGGGCCGAGCGAGCGGTTTTTCGGCGGAGTGACGCCAAACGCCAAGCTCTCGCGTTCCGTGCTCCCGGTGTTCTTTGGGCAATCCGACGCCTGCCTGGTGACGCAGGAGGGCTTTCAAACCATGTGCGAGCTCAACCCGCAACTTGGCGTTACATTGCGGACATTGGCCACATCGCCACCTTACATTAATTCGTTTTTCGGATTCCATCGAAATTGCCAGCCGGCAATCAAATTCAAGTTCCAGTCGGCACTCGAGAATCTGGACAAGAGCGCCACCGGCAGGCAGTTATTAGCCATGTTCCAGACAAAGGGAATGGCCGCGAGGGATTCGTCGGTGCTGCGGAGCGCCGTGGATTTGGCGGAAGCGGCCGAGCGCGCCCGGCGGCGCTACGCCGGCGCGAAAGGCTAACACGGCGAGGGATAGTCCATGAGACGTCTTTTTCTTTTCCCGATTCACCTGCCCGGCAAAATTGCGCTGCGAATCTCGCTGCTATCGTGGCTGGTAACCTTGCTCACGCTGGCGATTTTCGCCACCGCGACGATACCGGAGCAGAAGAAGGACCTGCTCGAAGCGTTGGATTCAAAGGCGCGCGGGATTTCTTCCTCCTTGCAGGAAGTCACCGCCGGGGCGGCGGTATCGGAGGACTATAGCAGTGTGGTGGATCAGTGCGTTCAGGTGCTGGCCGGCGACCAGGCCATCGATTATCTGGTCATTACCAAGAACGATGGGGTTTCGGTAATCGTGGAACGCGCAGGCTGGCGCACGGATACGCTTGGTCCGTTCTGGCGGCCGGATGTCCGGGTCATTAGCAGCGGCATTCAGTTGGTTCCGTTATTCCATCGGCGCGTTTTTCACTTTTCCCGTCCCTTCGACTATTCGGCGATCCGCTGGGGATGGATTCACGTTGGCCTGTCGCTTTCCTCCTATGACCGAAGCGTCGCCCGCGTGTACCAGCGCACCACTCTCATGGCAATCCTGTGCGTGGTAATGAGCCTGCTGGCTTCCCTTTGGTACGCCAAACACCTGGTAAGACCGATTCTCGACCTGCAATCGGTGGTTGGCCAGGTCGCTTCGGGCGATCTCACCGCTCGCGCGGCGCCGCTGGGGCAGGATGAAATCGGCAGTTTGGCACGTGCGTTCAACGCCATGGCCGATTCCATTCTCCAGCGCAACCGGATACTCGAGAGCATTCGTTTCGCCGGGCAACAGTTTTTGAGTACCGCGGATTGGCGGGCGACCGTGCCCGAGATGCTTGGCCGGCTGGGCACCGCCATGGGAGCCAGCCGGGGGGCGGTTTTCGAAAACCACGACTTGCCGGGCGACAAGCAACGCACGACGATGCACTACCGTTGGAATTCGACGGAAGCCACCGGAGTCTCAAGCGAGGAATATAGCCGGCGGCTGCAGACGGAAGGCGTGGATCTGGCGGATCTGGCCGGCCAACTGAGGCGCGGGGAAATCGTCCAGATGGATTACCAGCGGCGAGAGGCCGTGGACGGCGAGCCGGTTCCCGGCAAACCGCCGGCCACGATTCTGACCCCCATCCATGTAGGCACGGAGTGGTTCGGATTTGTCGGATTCGACGATTGCCGCCATCGACGGGAATGGAGCGAAGCGGAGCTCGACGGGCTGCGGACCGCGGCCGGAATGTTGGGCGCGACCATCACGAGGCAGCGCGCGCAGCAAGCCGTGCTGGAAGCCAAGGAGATGCTGGAGCAGCGGGTGGTGGAGCGGACCAGAGAATTGCAGGACCAGGTGAACGCCAAGGAACAGGCCCGGGCCGAGTTGGCGGAAGCGCAGCAGCGGCTGATGGAACTCTCGCGCGCTTCCGGCATGGCCGAGGTGGCCACCGGCGTCCTGCACAACGTGGGGAACGTACTGAACAGCGTCAACGTAGGCGCCGATGTGGCAGAGAGCCGGATTCGGGAATTGCGCGTCGATCAGATGGTCGGCGCCGTCGAAATGCTGACGCAACACCGGGAGGATCTGGCTGGCTTTCTCGGCGCCGATCCGGTGGGACAGCGGGTACTGCCGTACCTGGAAAAGCTGGGCAAACATTTTCAGCAGGAACGAGGCGGCCTTCTGGAAGAGATCCGGCTGGTGCGCGACCACGTGGATCACATCAAACGGATTGTGGCCACCCAGCAGAGCTATGCGAAGATTTCCGGAGTGATCGAAGACATCTCTCTGGCACAGTTAGCCGACGATGCCTTTCACATCGCGCAGGCGGGTTTCCAGCGGCATAAAGTCCGGGTAGAACGCCAATACGAGGAATTGCCGCCGGTCGCGGCGGACAAACACAACATTCTGCAGATTCTGCTCAACCTTCTGCAGAATGCCAAACAGGCGATCAAGGAGGCGGATCCGCCCGATCGGGTGGTGCACATCCGCATCCGGCATTCGACCGGCATGCGGGCTCGGATCGAAGTGCAGGATTCCGGAATCGGATTGCCGCCGGAAAGCCTCACTCGGATTTTCGCCCACGGTTTCACCACCAAGAAAGACGGGCACGGCTTTGGGCTGCACTCCGGAGCGTTAGCCGCCAAGCAGATGGGAGGGGCGCTTTGGGCCGAAAGCGATGGACCCGGCCGCGGCGCGACTTTCATCCTGGAGTTACCCTCCGCGCCGGATAGGGCGCGCCGGAGAGGAGCGGCATGAGTTCACTGGCCGTGAAAGCAAATCGCCGCATTCTGGTGATCGACGACGTGGAAGAGATTCACGAGGATCTTCGTAAGATCCTGGCCCCCGGCCCGCGTGACGCTATCGAACTGGAGGAGGATGAAGCTTTCTTGTTTGGCGCCGCGCCCATGGAAACGATCCACTTTGAAGTGGACTCGGCCTACCAGGGACAGGAGGGTTTGGAGAAGGTTCGGCAAGCGCTATCCGAGGGGCGTCCCTATGCCATGGCGTTCGTCGATATTCGCATGCCGCCGGGATGGGATGGAGTGGAGACGATCGCACGGATCTGGCAGGTGGATCCCAATCTTCAGGCGGTCGTCTGTACGGCATATTCCGACTATTCCTGGCACGACATGCACAAGCGGTTGGGGCATTCCGACAGCCTGCTGATCCTGAAGAAACCTTTCGATAGCATCGAAGTCATCCAATTGGCGCACGCCCTGAGCAGGAAATGGTCGCTCACCGAGCAGGCCAGGCTTCGCATCGTGGATCTGGACCGCATGGTGGCAAAGCGTACGGCTAAACTCGAACAAGCCCACCTGCGAATCCGGCGCGAGCTGGAAGAGCGATCGGCGGCCCAGGAAGCGTTTCGAACCATCTTTCAAGCCGGACCGGTGGGAATCACCCTGCTCGACCCCACCGGCCGCATCGTCGACGCCAATTGCGCCTTTGAGGAACAGATTCAGGTGGCCAGAGCGGAGTTTATCGGGAAGAGTGCCGAAGATTTTCCGGTGCTGGACGTCGAGACCATGAACCAATGCCGGGATGAACTTCGCGCCGCGGGCTCGATCGACGGCAAAGAGGTAGTGTTCGCCCGCAACCTGGGACAACCTCGAACCGCGCTGATTTGGGTCCGTTTGGTGGACATCCGGAAGTTGCGGCATATCCTGGTATTCTTCCTCGACATCACCGAGCGGCGCCGCATGGAAGAGGATCTGCGGCAGGCACGGATTTCGGCCGAGATTGCCAACAAGCTGAAGAGCGAGTTTCTGGCCAACGTAAGCCATGAAATCCGCACTCCCATGAATGGCATTATCGGTTTCACGCAACTTGCCCTGGGCACCGATCTGGATGCGGAGCAGACGGACTATCTTCAGAGCGTGGAAACGTCCGCGGAAGGGCTGCTCACCATTATCAACGACATTCTGGATTTCTCGAAAATCGAAGCCGGACGGACGGAATTGGAACGTATCTCCTTCTCCTTGCGCGAGTACGTGCAAATGGCCAGCAAGACGATATTGCCGGAGGCGCAGCGTAAACACCTGGCACTTTCCACCAGGGTGCGGGCCGAAGCGCCGGACGGTCTGGTCGGGGACCCTGGCAGGCTGCGCCAGATATTGCTGAACCTCGTGGGCAACGCCGTCAAGTTCACGTCGCGGGGCTCGGTGGATCTGGAGGTGAGCGTGGATGTTTTATTGGAAGCCAGCGTGGTGCTGCACTTCGCCGTGCGGGATACGGGAATTGGAATTCCCGCGGACAAGCAGGCCTGTCTTTTCGAGCCCTTTCGTCAAGCGGATGGATCCATCACCCGCAAATACGGCGGCACGGGCCTGGGCCTGGCCATCTCGGCGTGGCTGGTTGAGAGGATGGGCGGCCGGGTCTGGCTGGAGAGCCAGGTGGATAAGGGAAGCACATTTCACTTCACCGCCAATTTCGGCCTGACGAACATCCCGGCACGAGCGCCCGGCGAACTCGCCGGCAGCGAGGCCAGTGAACCGGCGGCGCTCTCGATTTCCGGTAGCTGACCACGGCTTAGTTAGGGCTCACGCAAGCGTGCTTTCACATCCGCTCTCGTGGCGCACGCACTCCCCGGTGCCTCGCCGAGTCTCTCTCCACTCGACGCCTCTGCGCCCTGGGGTAGCGAGCGTCGGCAAAAAGTGCCGACGCGACACCGAAGAGTGCGTGCGCCACATTTGTTCCTGCGTCATCCCTAACTTGTCATCGAGATCCAGCGGCGTCGTCCTCCACTGCGCCACGACATAGGTGAACAGCGTCCGGGCTACTGAGTCTTTACATCACCATGAGAACCAGTTTGGACGGGTGCTGTTTGTCGTGATAGATAGTCTCGGTCGCTTTGATGGGGTGGGTTTCGGCGGCGATGGCGGTTCCGGTATTGGGATTGCGGTCGAAGCGGGGGAAGTTGCTGCTGGAGATTTCGAGGCGGATGCGATGGCCCTTCTCGAAGACGTTGCCGGTAACGCCGGCATCCACGGTAATGCGATAGACCTGGCCGGGCGTGGCCAGCACGGCGCGCTCGAGCGAAGTGCGATAGCGCAGCCGCAGGATGCCGTCGGTCAGGTTGCGGGCCTCCCCATCGGGGAACACATCGACGAGCTTGGCGGTGAAATCGGTATCGCGCACGGTGGTAGAGACGTATAGCTCGACGGTGACGGGGCCGATGGCTTCCAGGTCGCGAGTGAGCGGCGGGGTGGAATAAGTGAGTACGTCCTTGCGTTCTTCGACGGGGCGCTGATCCATGGGTCCCCAGGGAAAAACGCGCGGATTGCAGCAGACGGCGCCGCCGCGGGTGGGGACGGGACTGGCCGGGTCGTACACGTAACGTTCGGCGGCGGCGCGGCGAGGGGGTTCGTCGCCGAGGGCGGCGCCGCCTTCGAGGTAGAACTCTTGGGGCCGGGCTTGCTCCGGCGGCCAATCCTGAAATTCGCGCCAGCGGTTGGCGCCCATCACGAAAATGCGCGCCGGCGGCTGGGAGAGCAGGGGCGAATCCTTACCGAGCAGCCACTGATCGAACCAGGCGATCTGGAGGGAGCGGATGGGAAGCCGGGAGTCGGGCCCGAAATCGACGCCGGAAAACTTGACCGACATATTGTGGGGCCACGGGCCGATGGCGATGCGGTTGAGACCGGAGGTCTTTCGCAGGGCCGCGTAGGCTTCCAGGTCGCTTTCGGCGAAATTGTCGTACCAGCCGCCGACGGAGAAGACGGGAACCCGCACCTTGGCCAATTGTTCACGAACGCTGATGGATTTCCAGAAGGAATCGAAGGCGGGATGAGCGGCGGCGGCCTGAAACATGTCGACGGTGCGGCCGGTGGCGGCGATGTCGGCGGTGCGGACGGGAAGGTGGAGGACGAAGCTGGAGAAATCGGGATGGTAGCCGAAGACGCCCAGGTTTTCGGCCATCCATTCGAGGCGGTAACCGAGCTTCATGGCGCCGCCGGTGGAATAGAAGCGGTCGCGGTAGTCGTCGTCGCCGGCGACGACGGGAAAGATGGCCTTGAGATGGGGGTTACCGGCGAGAGCGGCTTTCCACTGCGCGATGCCCAGGTAAGAACCGCCGGTCATACCGATCTTGCCGTCGCACCAACTTTGACGGGCGATCCAATCGAGGGTGTCGTTGCCGTCGGGCGCTTCCTGTTCCAAGGGGTGGAATTCGCCCTCGGATTCGTAGCGGCCGCGGACGTCTTCGATCACGACGGCGAAACCATGATCGACCAGGGCCTGGTAATTGGGGACGAGGTCTTCGCCCTTGCCGTAGGGCGTGCGCACGAGGATGGCTGGAACGCGGGCATGTTCGGAAGGCAGAAAAACATTGGCGTAGAGACGCACGCCGTCGCGCATGGGAATGGGGGCGTGCAAATCCTTGAAGACGAGCTTCTGCGGCGCGGCGGTGACCGCCGCGGATAAGGCTATCAGGCAGAATACTCGCCGAGCAAGTTCCAATACTCTTCTCCCACCTGCTGGATGCCGTGACCGGCGGCAATGGAAGCGGCCGCCCGCTCACCCAGCGACGCGGCCACGGTAGGAAACGATGGTAACAGAATCAGATGGTGGTAGAGGGAATCGGGTTCCGCCAGGCCGGCGGGGATGCGGATGCAGGCATCCTCGGGAAAGCGGGCGGTTTCGGCGCCCTCGGTGACCAGGACCGGCTTGCCGAGGCCCATCAGACGGATGGAAATGCCGGAGGTTTCGCCGGCGGTGGGATAACGGAGATTGATGCAGGCATCGACGGCGCGCGCCGCCAGCCAGAACTCGCGCTCTTCCAGATACGGCCGCCGCAGGACGCCGGGCGCGGTGAGCAGCGGGCGGGCGGCGCGTTCCAGGTCGCGGGAAGCGAATTGGCCGGCCACCAGCAGAGCGGTCTGGGGAAGTTCGCGATGCAGGCGGGCGAAGACGCCGAGCACCTGCATGAGGCGCTTCGATTCGCGGAGGTAGCCAAAGACGCCGTAAAGGTACACGGGGCCGATACCCAACGTCTGGCGCCAGCGGAGGGCGTCGGCCAAGGCGGGCAATTCGGGTGGGGAAAACAGGTGGGGAATCTCGGTGACGCGGGCGGCGGGCACGTGGCGGAGCACCAGCGCGCGGGCGGCGGGGTTGTGCACCACCACGGCGAGCGAGCGCTCGACCACGCGCTTGAGCATGGGGTACTCGAAATAGCGCGGGTCGGACCCGGAAGTGGCGCGCGCGCGCCACAATTCGCGCGCCAGGGGGCGATGCCAGGCGCCGTAGTTGTAGGCGAACTCGTCGACGTATTCCTCTTCGTCAAGTTGGCCCAGAAGAAAATGATGCAGCACGGCGTCGTGCAGCACGATGACGCCGGGCCGCTCGAGCGCACGGCGGTAGATGGCGGCGTGGAGGCCGTTATTGCCGAGATGGTAGAGAGCCACGCCGGAACGCTCCGGAGCGCCGCTATTGCCGAGGCTGGCTACGGGGCCGTGGCGGCGCAACTCGCCGAGCAGGACGGCGCAATAATCGGCCACACCGCTGCGGGCCGGGGGCAAGGGCCCATGGAAGCCGACGGTCACGGTTTTTGGCGCTCGCCGAACAGCGCAGTGCCCACCCGGATCGAAGTCGAGCCCTCTTCGATGGCGGCTTCGAAATCGTGGGACATTCCCATGGAAAGGCCGGCGAGGCGGTGGCGTTCGGCGAGCTCGCGCAGGCGGCGGAAATAAGGGCGCGAGGCTTCGGGATCGTCCGACCAGGGCGGCATGGTCATCAGGCCGGTGAGCCGCAGGTGGGAACACTCGCCGACGGCGGCGATGAGCTCGGGCAACTGGCCGGGGCTGGCGCCGCTCTTGGCGTCTTCTTCGGACAGTTTCACTTCCAGCATGACGTCGAGCGGGCGGGAGGCGAGGTCGAGGCGGCGGGCCAGCTTGGGAGTATCGACGGTCTGGACGACGTGGAACAACTCGGCGGCCTTGCCGGATTTGTTGGACTGCAGGTGGCCGATGAGGTGAAAGCGGGCGCCGGATAAATCGCGAACTTGGGGAGCTTTGGTCTCGAACTCCCGGACGTAATTTTCGCCGAACTGGCGCAGGCCGAGGGCATAGGCACGGCGGATGACGCTGGCGGGAAACAGCTTGGTGACGGCCAGCAGCAGGATCGATTCCGGATCGCGCCGCGCCCGTTCGGCCGCCCTGGCGATGCGTTGGCGCACCAGTTGCAAGTTGGCGGCTAGAGTGTCGGGCGAAGGCTGCACGGCTTCAGTATGCCATGGGAGCGGTAAGGGGAGCCGGCAATCGAGGCGGGCAAGTAACCCGGCGAACTTGCCTGGCCGGCGGTTCACTGAGGCGCGACGCTCGCGCTCAGTGGATCGCCACGGTCTTTTTCGCGACGACCCTTTTCAGCAGCCACACGCCTGGCAGGCACAGGGCAACCATCAGCGCTGTCCAGCAGAACATATCGACGTAGGCCTTGACGTTAGACTGCTGTTGCAGGATTCCGTAAAGCACCCCGTAGGCCTGCATCCGGGCCGCCGGTCCCGCGGAATACCGGCCGAGTCCGGCTGTCATTCCCGCCAGACGCTGCTGAAAGACCGGATCGTACGGCGTCATGTGACTGACCAGATTCGATTGATGGACTTGGGTCATGCGCACCAGGAAGGTCGTGGAGATGGATATCCCGATACTGCCCCCCAGATTCCGCATCAGGTTGAAGATCCCGCTGCCGTTGCCGATCTTCTCCTTGGGAAGCGTCCCCACCGCAATGGTGAGAAGAGGAACGAGCACTAATCCCATGCCCAATCCCTGCAAGACGTTGGGCCAGACGATACTCGCCATGTTGACTTCGAGTGTCAGGTTCCCGAACATCAACGTCGATGCCGAGACGCAGGCTATGCCCAGCGACATCAGCCAACGGCTATCCACGTAGGACATGAGGATGCCGACCATAGGCATGGCGACCATTGCGCCGAGGCCCCGTGGCGCTGTAGCGACGCCGGAACTCTGTGCCGTGTAGCCGAGCAGCGTCTGCAGGAACAGGGGCAGCATGGTGAGGGCGCTGTACATGGCCCCCATGAGGATTACCGTCACGGCGGTGCCCACCCAGAAATTCCGGTCTCGAAACACACGTAAGTCGACGATCGGCTCCGGCGTTCGCAGTTCGCGCACAATCAGCGCCCCGAGCGCCGCGACCGATATTACGCTGAACCACGCGATCCAGCTACTGGCGAACCAATCTTCCTGCTGCCCCTTATCGAGGACGATCTGCAGCGTGGCCAGCCACATTGCCAGCAGCCCAAACCCGATTCCGTCGACGCTGCCGGGGCGGGCGTTCTTAATATAGGGCGGGTCCTCAATGTATCGCGCCATCATATAAATGGCGAGAATCCCCATGGGGATGTTGATATTGAATACCCAGCGCCAGGAGTAATTGTCGGTGATCCATCCGCCCACGAACGGGCCCAGGACCGGGGCCACCACAACCCCCAGGCCGAACATCGCCATGGCCATCCCCTGCTTCTCGCGCGGGAAACTCTCCAGCAGAATCGCCTGGGAGAGCGGCAGTAAAGCCCCGCCCCCGGCGCCCTGTAGAATGCGAGCCAGGATTAGAAAGGGCATGCTCGGGGCCAGCCCGCAGAGGAACGACCCCACGGTAAACAGGGCGGTACACGCGATCAAGAAGCGTTTGCGGCCAAAACGAAGCGACAACCAACCGCTCGCCGGAAGCGCGATCGCATTAGCCACCAGGTAACTGGTTAAAACCCAGGTGGCCTCTTCGTTGGTGGCCCCCAAATTCCCGGCCATATTCGGCTGCGCTACCGAGACAATCGTCGTATCCAGGACCTCCAGGAAGGTAGCCAGCACCACCGCCATGGCGATCAGCCACGGATTTACGCTGGGATGCCATTCGGCCCCGCTGTCAGTGGAATGCGGACTCATTGGACCTTGACCTCGGGTTGCATCTCGCCCCCCTTTATCGATTCCAGGAAAGGCAACCCTGTAGCCACGATTTAGGGGTGTAGAATTAATGACTTATAGATTGGCTGCCGATGGCTCGCCGGCTTTTCTCGGCATCTGCCGACCAACTGCCGGGATCAACGGTATTGACGCTCGATATTGAGCTTCTTCATGCGGGATTTCAGGGTGGTTCGGCGCAGGCCGAGACGGGCTGCCGCGCCGTTGGGGCCCGCGACTTTTCCGTCAGACTCGCTCAAAGCCCGCAGAATCCGTTCGCGTTCGGCGGTTTCTTCCAATCGGGGCCTTCTGAAGGATGGAGAAACCGGTTTGGTAATTTCCGGAACTGCGAGTTGAAGCACCGAGCCGGAGCTGAGGATGACGGAGCGCTCAATCAGGTTCTGCAACTCGCGGATGTTGCCGGGCCATTCGTAGTTGGTCAGGGCTTCGATGGCGGCGGTGGGAATCGACTGGATGGGACGGTTCATCCGCCTGGCGTGTTTCTGCGTGAAATAGCGGATCAGCAGGGGGATGTCTTCCCTCCGTTCCCGCAGCGGCGGAACGGTCAGCGGAAATACGTGCAGCCGGTAGTAGAGATCGCTGCGGAACTTGCCTTCGTCAACCATCTGCTTCAGGTTTCGGTTGGTCGCGGCGATGAGACGGGCGTCCACCTTGATTGTCCGATTACCGCCGAGCCGCTCCAGTTCCTGCTCCTGGATGGCGCGCAGCAGCTTCGACTGCAGCTCCAGCGGTATCTCGCCGATCTCATCCAGGAACAGCGTCCCCTGGTGGGCCAGTTCGAACCGGCCGATCTTCTGCGCGAATGCGCCGGTAAACGAGCCCTTCTCATGGCCGAATAGCTCGCTTTCCAATAAAGTAGCTGGAATGGCGGCGCAATTGACTTTGATAAACGACCGTTGGTTTCGTCCGCTCAGGTCGTGAAGCGCGCGAGCGACCAGTTCCTTGCCGGTTCCGGTTTCGCCCTGGATCAGCACCGTGGCATCGGTCGGAGCCACCACCTGAATGCCACGGAGCACGGCCTGGAACGCCGGGCTTTCCCCGATCATGGTTCCCACGTTCTGATCGAAGCGGATCTCGTCCTCCAGGTACAGCTTCTCGGTGGCCAGTTTGTCCTTGATCTCCGAAAGTTCGCGGTAAGCCAGGGAGTTTTCGGTGGCAATGCCAATCTGGCGCGCCACCTGCACCAGCAAATCCACTTCGTTTTCCGTGAACGGTTCACCGCTCCTGCGAGCCAGGTCGAGAACTCCCAATATTCCATTTGCGCCGGCAAGCGGAATGGAACAGTTCGAGCGGAATCCCAGGCCGGCGTACTTGCGATAGAGGGGTGAGGGAAAGCGTTCAAAGTCGAGTCCGGCAGTCACGACCGGCTTCCCGGTGGCCAGCGCCTCGCCCGCGGGAAGACCTTCCGGACGGCCCGAAGTCTGGCCGGGCTCGAACTGCATGCCGCCCGGCGAGTGCAGCCCGCTCAGGTGGACTTCTCCGGTGGCTTTGTCCAGCAGTGTCACCACCGCGAAATCGTGCGCCACCACGCGGTTGAGCTGCTCGGATATGGCCGAGAAGAGCTCATCCATCGGCAGCTTCGAGATCAGGGCATTGGTGATCTCGAACAACACCAGCATGCGGTCGCGTTCGCGCAGGAGCGCTTGCCTGGCGAGATAGCCATCCACCGAAACCGCGACTTCCGACGCGACCCGCTGCAGAAATGCCAGTGCGTCCTCGTCGGGATGGAAAGGCGCCGTGAATCCGAACCCGAGAATGCCGATGCGGCGACTGCCGGTCGAAAGGGGTACGAGGGTCAGAGCGTGGATGCCCGTTTCCAGCACTTCCTGGATCAAATCACCCAATCTGGCCTCATTCTTAAGTGGCGATAAGACCAGTGGCCTCTGCTCCCGCCAGACCCACGCGCCGATATGCTCACCGTCCGCGGGAAGGACGATTTCCTTATCCTTGAACGGCCTGTTCGTGCTGACCGCATGCAGTCGGAGATGATCGTGAACGGGATCGTGGAGGACCAGTCCCAGATAGTCGAACGAAACGACGCGCCGCAGCGAGCCTGCCAACGAGTTGCAAAGAGTCTCCAAATCGCTGTGGCCGGCGATCGATTGGGAAAGATCGAAAAGCGCTTTGTAAATTACCGCATCCGGGGCTCCCACATCGAAGATGCTATCAGGTGGTGCCGGGAGCGGCAATGAACGTTGGCAGGTGCCGGCCGTCGGCATGACTCAAGCCTCCAAATTCGATCCGTGTCCGGGCGCGCGGCTCGCCACGCTGCACCGGCTGCTCATCAACGGACTGCAGATGCACAGCCAAGCCGGCTTTCATCGAACGGAAGCGATAAGTGTATTTTGGTCTCCAGGAAAAGCCACGGTATTCCGATGATCGAGATGCCGGCCAGCCGGCGTTTGCCGGAACAAGTGCCGAAGCATCGGCATGGCGCAGTATTCGTTATCGAGTGCCCAGCGCGGGTTTCTTAGCGTGTCGGGAGCGAAGGTGCCGGCAGCCAAAGGTGCGCGCGGCCCGCGAATTCTATAGAATGATCGTCGATGTCACACACTACTTCGGTCCGTTTCGCTCCGCTGGCGGTGGTTGGCCTGGCTGCCATCTGTTCAGCAACTTTCCTGGCTGCATTCAGCGATTCCTCCTCCGCGGGTGTTTCGCATGGGTGGCTGCTGGTTGCCAACAAGGGGGGCCAGAGCCTGGGGATTGTCGACCCGTCGGGCAACCGGCAGATTGCGGAAATTCCGGAAGGGGGCGTGACGGGTCACGAAGTGGTGGCATCGCCGGACGGAAAAACGGGGTACGTCCCCATATACGGGAACTCCGGCGTGGGCAAGCCGGGGACGGACGGGACTAAGCTGGTCGAGATCGATCTGGCGGCGCGCAAGGTAGTGGGGACGCTCGACTTCGGCCATGGCGTACGGCCGCACTGCCCGGTATTCGGACCGAAGAACGGGTTGTTGTATGTGACCACGGAACTGGACCGGACGGTGAGCATTATCGATCCGCACACGCTCAAAATAGTGGGGACAGTCCCCACCGGGCAGACGGAGTCGCACATGCTGGCCATCACGCGCGACGGCAAGCGCGGCTACACCGCCAATGTGGGGCCAGGCACGGTTTCGGTACTGGATCTGGAAGCTCGCAAGACGCTGCGCATCATTCCGATTTCGGGCGAGACGCAGCGCATCTCGCTTTCGGTGGACGACCGTTGGGCTTTCACCGCCGACCAGACGAAGCCGCGCCTGGCGGCGATTGACACTTCCACGAACCAGGTGGCGAAATGGATCGACCTTCCCGCGCCCGGCTACGGCACCGCGCCCACGACGGACGGCCGGTGGCTGGTGGTGGCCGTGCCCGGGACCAGGCAGGTGGCGGTGGTCGACCTTGCGAGCATGAAAGTAGCGCACACGATCGACGTGCCGGCGGCGCCCCAGGAAGTGCTCGTCCGGCCCGACAACCAGGTGGCCTACGTTTCCTGCGACGCCAGCGCCAAGATCGCCGCCATCGACATTTCGACCTGGAAAGTGAGCGCACTGATCGACGCGGGCAAAACTGCCGATGGCTTGGCTTGGGCGCGGTAGGGGAGCTTTCGGCAAACAGCACTCAGCCCGGCGGCGCGACGAGCGGAACCTTAAAGGGTATCGTCCTCGCCGCCGAGGCTCTGTCTTTGGGGCAGCATGCGCTGATGGAGGATGCGAGAAACCACAACACCCTGGACCGCCTGGCGGTAAAACACCACGTGGCGGCCTTGCTCCATGCGCCGCAGGCCGGGACGGATATCGTCGCAGGGGCGCCCCAGCGCGGGATTATCGGCGAGCATCCGGCAACAGGCCTCAAGATCGTCGACGTAACGGATAGCCTGGTTTTCTCCCCAAGCGCCAAGCGCGTAGGCTGCGATCGCCAGCAGGTCGGCCTCGGCGCGCCTCGAGAAGCGGAGGAATGCCACGGCTCACCGTGGCGTCGCGGGGAGATTGAGGGTCTTTCGGACCAGCGCAAATGGGTTGCGTTTGGTCACGCCGCTAGCGTCACCTTCATCGATGGCCGCGCGGAGTGCAGTGAGCTTCGCCTCGTGCTCCTGGTCGTCGCGTTCCAGGGTGCGCAGCGCCGCGCGGATGACCTCGCTCGCGTTCTCATAGCGGCCGCTGGCAACCTTCGCCAGCACGAAGTGGTCCAGCTCGTCAGTCAGATTGACGTTGCGGGTCGGCATCATGCGCTCTCTGCCTCACGAGTAACGTTCAAAATCAATTTTACCACAATTAGCAAAGATTGCTAATGACGCCAGGGCGGGACCTGGCTACCAGCCTACCGGCTCGCCGGGGCGGAGCGGCCAGATTTCGGTTCCGGTGCCGGCTACCAGCCCGGCCAGTTGGGCGGGCGTGCCGGTCAAAGCGGGGAAAGTGCCGAAGTGCATGGGGATGACTTTCTTGGCCTTCAGCAGACGGCAGGCGAGGGCGGCTTCGACCGGGCTCATGGTGTAGAGATCGCCGATGGGCAGAAAGGCGAGCTCCGGGTGGTAGAGCTGTTCGATGAGCTGCATGTCGGTGAAGACGTTGGTGTCGCCAGCGAAGTAGATAGCGCGGCCGTCGGCGAAGCGCAGCACGTAGCCCGCGGCTTCCCCACCGTAAATGATCTTGTCGCCGTCGAGGATGCCGCAGCTATGCACGGCGTGGGTCATGGTGATGGTAACGTCGCCGACTTTCTGCGAGCCGCCCTTGTTCATCGGCCGGGTAGCCTTGATTCCCTTCGATTCGAGCCAGTGACAGGTCTCGAAGATGCCGACCACATCCGCGGCGAAGCGCGCAGCCAGCGGCACGGCGTCGTGAATGTGATCGAAGTGCCCGTGCGAAATGCAAATGGTATCGATGCGATCGAAGTCGAACCCCGTGGGGAAGGCGGGGTTGCCCTCAGTCCACGGATCGAGTA
>JBKQIF010000048.1:0-27421 GCA_052148435.1 Bryobacteraceae bacterium | reverse complement strand
GAAGCGCCGTGCGGAGCTCATCCGCAAGCGCGCCCAATTGCGCATCGGCATGCCGCGGGTACTCAACATGTATTCGCAGACGCCCATCTTCACCGGCTATTTTGCGTCGCTCGGCATTCAGCCGCAGAACATCGTCTATTCCGACTACACCAGCGAAGAGCTGTACAAGGAAGGCGCCAAGCGCGGCGCCATCGACCCCTGCTTCCCCTCCAAGCTCGGCATTCCTCACGTGCACAATCTGCTCTACAAGATCCACGCCAAGAAGCCGCTCGACATCATCTTCTTCCCGATGATCGATTGCCTCACCAGCGAACTGCAGGGTATTCAGGCTTCGCGCTCCTGCCCCACCGTGGCCGCCACTCCGGAAGCCGTGAAGGCCGCGTTCACCAAAGAAGGCGATCTGTTCAAGGAGAAGGGCGTACTGTTCCTCGACACCTTCGTCAATCTCTCCAAGCCGGAGATCTTCGAGCGCCAGATGTACGAGCAGTTCCGCGACATCCTCGGCCTCTCGCCGGAAGAGAATAAGCGCGCCATGGACTCCGGCTATCGCGCCCTGGACGCGTTCAATAACGTCACCATGCGGGGCGCCGCCCGCGAAGTGCTGGAGCAGCTAGAGCGCGAAGACCGCCTGGGCGTGGTGCTGCTCGGCCGCCCCTATCACAACGATCCCGGCGTCAACCACGAAATTCTGGAGGAATTCCAGAAGCTCGGCTACCCGGTCTTCGCCCAGGACTGTTTACCGATTGACGATGACATCTTGTGGAAGCTCTTCGGCGACGAAGTTCTAGCCGGCGATATTCCGCATCCCATGGCCATCACCGACGTCTGGAAGAATTCCTACAGCGAGAATACCAGCCGCAAGGTGTGGGCGGCCAAGTATATCGCCCGGCATCCCAACCTGGTGGCGCTGGAACTGTCCAGCTTCAAGTGCGGCCACGACGCGCCTATTTACAGCGTGGTGGAAGAGATCGTCGAGCACTCCGGTACGCCGTACTTCTGTTTCAAGGATATCGACGAGAATAAACCGACCGGTTCGATCAGGATCCGCGTCGAAACCATCGGCTACTTCCTCAAGCGATACCGCGAAGACATGGTGCGCAACAAGAAGAAGGTCTCTTCTATCGAGGAGCAGTTGCACGAATTCGAAGCCCGCCTTCGCCGCCAGATGCTGCGTGAAAAGCTCGACGGCATGTCGGACGCGTTTGAAACCGGCTCCATGCCCCGCATTCACGTTTCGCTCGATGCGCTGGCCGCCACTCATCAGCCTGCTCCGGAGCAGTTCGAACGGGTTTCCGGCGATTGAACTACTTCCTGGCCAAGACCGAACCGGATACGTACTCCATCGAGGATCTGGAGCGCGAAGGCCGGACGCTGTGGGATGGGGTGACCAACCCGCAGGCGGTCCGCGCCATCCGCGACATGCGGCCCGGCGACCGTGTGTTCCTCTACCATAGCGGCGGCGTCTCGGCCATCGTAGGCCTGGCCGCCGTCCGCTCCGCTCCACGCGACGATCCCCGCAATCCCAAGTCCGCCGTGGTCGAGCTCGAATTCCTCAAGGTTCTCGACCCGCCCACCACACTGGCCGAGGTGAAACAGTCCAAGCTCTTCGACGACTGGGCTTTGGTGCGGCAGGGCCGGCTTTCCACTATGCCGGTGCCGCAAGTCTTCGTGGAGTGGGTCCGCAGACGCTACCCGGACAAGAAAATATAAAAGTGGGACACAGGCATCCTTGCCTGTCCATGGGCGTCAATTCAGCCGGGTTCCAACACCTCCCGAACTCCTTGTTCAACGGCCTCCAGGTGCTCGGGAGAAAGCGCACCCATACACTGTTCCAGCCGCTCTTTCGAAACAGCGCGAATCCGGACGATGGGCAGGCGCAGGGCGGCAGAGGGTAACCGTTGTCCGTACCGCGAACGCCACATTACTCAGTCCGCGCCTTCCCTCAGTCCATCTGCCGTCGTGCTCCCGATCTGAAGCTCTACGATTCGGTTCGCTTCCCGCGGCGCGGCCAGTTGCACCTTCAGGTAATTATCGGTCAGCGCGTGCCCGCATTCGTGCAGCGTTACCGCCGAGAGCGTGCACCCCACCATGCTCTGGCGAAAGGCGCGGTTCTTGGCCGCGGCCAGCTCGCGTAATACGCGATTGCGCTCGCGCCGCACCGCCATCGGCACCGGCTCGGCAGCCATCGCCGCCGGCGTCCCCGGCCGCTCCGAATAGGTGAACACGTGCAGGTAGGTGAACGGCAGGGATTCGATGAAGCTGCGCGTCTGGTCGAAATCGGCCTCGGTTTCGTCCGGAAAGCCCACCATCACATCCGCGCCGATGGCGGCCAGCGGCATCAGCGCGCGCGCCCTCTCCACCCGGTCCGCATAATGCCGCGGGCGGTATTTGCGGTGCATCTTGCGCAGGATTCGGTCCGATCCGCTTTGCAATGGCGCATGGACGTGTTGGGCGATGCGCGGAGAGAACGCCATCAGTTCCAGCAGTTCGTCGGAAAAATCCATCGGTTCCACGGAGCTCAGGCGGAGGCGCTCGACGCCGGTTTCTTCCAGCAGCCGCCGCACGAGGCCGGCCAGGCGCATGGCGCCGCCCGGTTCGCGTCCCCATCGGCCCAGGTTGATGCCGCTCAGCACGATTTCCCGGTAACGCGCCGAGAGAGTTTTGACCTGTTCCACCACGCGGTCTCCCGGCAGGCTGCGGCTGCGCCCGCGGACGAAGGGAATGATGCAGAAGGAACAGCGGTTGTTGCAGCCGTCCTGGATCTTCAAATTCGGCCGCGTGCGATCGCCCGAGGCGTCCTCCACCGGCGCGGTGAGGAGTTCCCGCTCGGCGAAAATATCGCCCACGTGAATGTTGCCGTGGTACGGGGCCGTGAGCGGCGCCAGCGTGACCAGGTCGGCGATGCGGGTTTTATGCGAGTTGCCGACTACCCAATCGACGCCGTCCATTGCCGCCAGCTCTTCAGGAGCGCGCTGGGCGTAACAGCCGGTCACCAGAATGCGCGCTTCGGGATTTTCGCGGCGCACGCGGCGAATCGCCTGCCGCACGTCGTCATCCGCGGAGGACGTCACCGTGCAGGTGTTGAGCACCACCAGATCGGCGGCCGCGCGCTGGCCCGAAGACTGCATTCCTTTGGCGGCCAGCATGGTTTCGAGCGCGGCGCCGTCCGCCTGGGTCGCCCGGCAGCCGAAGTTCTGTACGAAGAATGTCCCCACCTGATTCGATTATACGGGGCGCGGGACCTGGCGGCCGACAATTGCCGGCGGGACACCTGCACGGGCCTTGCCGCATGGAAGAATGCCGACACGCCGCTACCGATCGCGGCGCGGCCGGAACAGGCGGCGCTCACCAGTGGCCGGTAGAGGGCAGCTAAAGCATTCCCCACCCAGTACACTAATAGTCGGGCACTCATGTTTCGATATGCGATGTTTCGGCGGCTGACGTTTTCATGCCTTGCCGCTCTGCTCTTGGTGGCGGCCGCGGCGTGGGCGGCCAACCTCAAGCTGTATTTGAAAGAAGGCGGCTTCCAACTGGTGCGCGAGTACCAGGTGGAGGGCGACAAGGTCCGCTATTACAGCGTTGAACGCGGAGATTGGGAAGAAATCCCGCTGGACATGGTGGATCTGAAACGCACTCAAACCGAGGCGGCGGCGCGGCAACGGCAGATCGAGCGCGATGCGAAGTCGATGGCCGAAGAACAGACCGAAACCCAAGCCATCCGCACCGAAGCCTCCCACATTCCGGTGGATCCCGGCGTGTACTGGCTGGAGGGCGACCGGGCCAAGGCGCTGGAGGCGGCCGAATCGTCGGTGCATATGGATAAAGGCCGCCAGGTGCTGCGGGTTTTTTCGCCGGTGCCCACCACGACCGGGCGGGGGGCACTCGAAATCCCGGGCGCCCATTCCAAGGTGGTATTCCACCATCCGGAACAGGAATTCTACATCGAACTTTCCGATACGGAACGGTTCGGAATCCTGAAATTGACCACCAAGGGCAACGTGCGGGTGGTGGAAGAACTGAGTTGGGACTCAGTCGCTAGGGAGATGACCGAGATTCCGACCGAGATCGACATCCTGCGGCAACAACTCACGTCCGACCAGTTGTATAAAATCTGGCCCAAGCAGCCGCTCGGGCCGGGTGAATATGCGGTCGTGGAGTTCACTTCCGGGAAGATGAATATGCAGGTCTGGGATTTCGCCATCCAGGCGGGGAAATAGAGGTGGCACAGGCTTTAGCCTGTGAAATGCGTGCGAGCACCAGCCACAGACTGAAGTCCGTGCCGCCTAGTTCAGGAAGTAGGTGCGGTACAAGGTGTCCCGCTGCTTGGGGACGAAGCCGGCATCGCGGATCAGGCGCCGCAGTTCTTCCTCGCTGGCGCGGTGGTGCGCGCCGGCGGCTGAAACCACGTTCTCTTCGATCATGATGCTGCCCACGTCGTTGCCGCCGAAGCGCAGGCCGAGTTGGCAAGTCTTGAGGCCCTGGGTCACCCAGGAGGCCTGCACGTTTTCGATGTTATCCAGGTAGATGCGCGAGATCGCCAGTGTCTGCAGGTATTCCACGGCGGTCGCTTCTTCTTTCACAAAGCGGCCGAGCGAGGTGTTCTCGCGCTGAAAGGTCCAGGGGATGAAGGCCGTGAATCCCCCCGTTTCCTCTTGCAAATTGCGCACCAGCTCCAGATGGTTCATGCGCTGCTCGATGGTCTCGCCGCAGCCGAACATCATGGTGGCGGTGGTGCGCATGCCCAGTTGGTGGGCGGTGCGGTGCACGTCGATCCACTCGTTGACGGAACACTTGAGACGGCTGATGCGGTGCCGCACGGCGTCGTCCAGGACTTCGGCGCCGCCCCCGGGAATCGAATCCAACCCCGAATCCTTCAGCCGCCGGATGGTATCGTGCAGGCTCAGCCCGCTGACCTCGGCAATGTTGGCCACTTCCGGCGCCGACAGGCAATGCAGGTGAATGCGAAAACGTTGCTTGATGCCGCGGAACAGATCCTCGTACCATTCGATTTTCAAGTCGGGGTGCAAACCGCCCTGCATCAGCACACCGGTGCCTCCCAGGTCGATGGTCTCCTGAATCTTCCGGTAGATCGTGTCCTTTGACAGCAGGTAGCCTTCGGCATGCCCCATGGGCCGGTAAAAGGCGCAGAAGGAACAATATTCGGTACAGAAATTGGTGTAATTGATATTACGGTCGATAATGTAGGAAACTACACCTTCCGGATGCCATTGGCGGCGGATGGCGTCGGCTTCCATCCCTATCCCAATGAGGTCGCCGGAGCGAAACAGGTCGAGCGCTTCTTCACGCGTGATCATGGCGGAACTCGAGACAACACCTCAAGAATACCAGACCCGCCGACGACTGAAAAAACCGCTCCCTTTGGTCGCGGCCCGGCTGTTATACCGGTGCGCCCACCATTTGCGGCACGGCTTGCGAGACGAACAAATACAGCGTAAACAGAGGTTTCGGATCGCCCTTTCCCCAGCGGTTCAACTGCCACTTGGCGCGCAGGTAACACACCTCGGGGAATTGAGATAAGTCGAGCTCGATCTGGTAGTTGCCGCAATAAAACTTTTGTGAGAAGGAAATCAAAGGCTTGGACGACCAGACGGCGCCGTCGCTCGATCCCCAGATGGAGATGTCAACGCTCTCCTGTTCAATGATGCGGGTAATGCCAAGGTTGAGATCCAGAGTCTCAGCCTGATGGCTCCCGATGAAGATTTCCGGCCCCGCGCCTGAGTCGCGCACGGTTGCCTCGGGTATCAGGAATTCGGGAAGCATTTGGAGCCTCCTGGTTAGCAATTAAAGCTGTGACGAAATATTCATCAACTGCTGACCGGCTAACCTCAGAGTCTCATACTTCTTGCAAAAACTAAAGCGGATTTGTTGCTTACCACCTTCCGGCCCGGCGTAGAAACTGGAACCAGGCACCGCAGCCACTCCGATCTTCTCAACCAGAAATCGGGTAGGCCCCGCGCGAACAAGCAAAGCTCAAGTATAGGGTTTGGGGAGATTCCGGGAGGGCCAACCGGTGAGTCGCCGACCGGTCGGCCCCGTGTCAGTTAAGAAAGGAACGTTATTGGAGAGCCTATCAGTACGTTCTGAATCGTTCAATCCTGTCAATCGTTAGCGGGTGGATACTATCGGGTTGTCCCTGCGGCGCTGCCGCCCGGACGCGGTTCGCGGGGATCGGAAGCGCCGATGAGAGCAGATGAAGAAACCAAAGGATTTATCTGCGTTCATTCGTGTTCATCGGTGGCTCGAATTTGGGTATTTCCACTTTCGCGGCATCGGGGCATTACCAGATCGAGCGCAACTGCCAGGCTTCGATCCGTATCCGGGCGATGTTGCCGCCATTGCCATAGACTTCGACGGACGTTGCCTTGGGGCGTGGATAGACAAGATCCGTGAAAGTAACTTCGCCATCCCCGGCGAAGACCTCGACCGAGGACTTATCCACGAACAGGTGAAGCTGGAGGCTGCCGGAGGCAAGCGCGAGGGGCGCGACGCTGCGGGACGGGAAGGCCGGGCTGAAGCCGACCTCGCCCGAGCGCGTGCGGTCCAGAAAGATGGTCGAAGTGGCGCGATCATAGCCGATCACGGTGGCCGCGCCGTCGCCTTTCAGCACCCGAAGTCCGAATTCTTGCGCGCTACCGGCGTCGAGGGTCGCACTCAACTCCAGGGAATCCCCGAACGGGCGAACGCGGTTGAGGAACGCGTTGGCGCTTTCGAGGCTCGTGCCGGAGTGAGACAAGTGCCCGGTCCGGAGCGACTCCAGCGCGGGCGCCGGCTTCTGCAGCAGGCTGATTCCTGGCGCCGTCCGCCGCAGCGATACGGAGCGGGGAAGGGTCATCTGGCCGCGCCACGGGGAGGTCGGCGTGTTGGCCGCATACTGCCAGTTGTCCATCCAACCGAGAATGAGCGGGAGCGTACCGGCGGGCAAACCGTTCCAGGTAAGGGCGCAGTAGCAATCGCGGCCGTAGTCGGTCCAACGCGGACCGGGTGCGCCGGCCGGTTCCGGCGTGAACCGGGCTCCATCGAAGCTCCCTACGAAGTACTGTTCGCCGGAACCGCCGGAGACGTGGCCGGGATTCAAGCCGACCTTCAAAACCCATTTTCGTTCGCCGCCATTTTCCATGGGCGCCTGGAACAGGTCGGGGCACTCCCAGACTCCGCCGGTGGCGCCGGCGGGCCCGAACCCGCCTGCCTCCTTCCAGTGCTTCAGATCGGCCGACTGGTAGAACAATACCCGGTGTTTCGGCGGTAGCGCGACCACCATGATCCACGCCCCGGCGGAGTCCAGCCAGAAGACGTTGGGATCGCGGAAATCCGCCAGGTCGAGATTGAGTACGGGATTCGCGGAGTACTTCGTCCAGGTGAGGCCGTCGTCGTTGCTGTAGGCGACGTTCTGGGTTTGCAGTTTTTCCGAGTGGCCCGTATACACGGCTACCAGGCAGGGCCGTGCGGCGAGGCAGAAGCCGCTGGTGTTGCGAGTGTCGACGACGGCGCTGCCGGTGAAGATCATGATGCCACCGGCTTCGGGTATGGCGACCGGCAACTCGCGCCAGCGGACCGCGTCGTCGCTGACTGCATGGCCCCAGCTCATGTGTCCCCATTCGTCGCCGAACGGGTTGAACTGAAAGAAGGCGTGGAACCGGCCACGATCGTAAACCAGGCCGTTCGGGTCGTTGGTCCAGTTGCGGCGCGGGGAGAAATGGAACTGAGGGCGATAAGGCTCGCGAAAGTCCAGGCCCGCGCACAGGGCGACGCCTGCGAGGGCCGCGATCAGAAAATGAATGCGCTTCAACGCTCCGAGTGTAGCGCGGCGGCGGTGACGGCCGTTTGTGGGGCTGGCAGCGGCGGGTTGTCAACCCTCCATCTGCGCCGGTTGCCAACCGGCGCGCAGCTTACCAATCTGCCCCACGCTAGCTCCAGGGAGAACCTTGGAAGTACTGCCTTATCTCGTCGCGGACACGGCGAAAAAGCGCCAGCCGTTGCTCCTCGGAGCCCTCCAGCGAGGCCGGATCTTCGAAGCTCTGGTGAATGATTACGGCCCCGCCGGGAAAGATGGGGCAGCTTTCCCTGGCATTATCGCAGACGGTCAGGACGTAATCGAACGATTGGCCGGCAAGCTCTTCCACGCTCTTGGAGCGATGGCCGGAAATGTCGATGCCCAGCTCGCGCATGACGGCGATGGCTTCGGGCCGAACGTGGCTTGGCCTGATCCCGGCGCTGAATACCTCGAAGCGGTCCCCCGCGTCATGGCGCAACAGGCCTTCGGCCATCTGGCTTCGGGCCGAGTTACCCGTGCACAGGATGAGCACCCGCTTCATGCCGGCCTCCGTCCTCCCAAGTCAAGTGGATCTTAAACCAAAGTGCGACGTTCACAAGCGCAATGAGCGCCGGGACCTCGACCAGCGGACCGACCACCGCGGCGAAAGCGGCCCCCGAGTGTATCCCGAAAACGGCAACCGCCACCGCGATCGCCAGCTCGAAGTTATTGCTGGCCGCTGTAAAGGCGAGGGTCGCCGTTTTTGAGTAGTCCGCCCCGAGCCGATGTCCCATCCAGAATGAAACGAAGAACATCAGGACGAAATAGATCAGCAGCGGAACGGCGATCCGGAGCACATCGAGAGGCAGGCGGATGATGGTATCGCCTTTGAGCGAGAACATCACTACGATGGTAAAAAGCAGCGCTACCAGCGTGAGGGGGCTGATACGTGGAATGAACTTCCTTTCGTACCACTCCCGCCCGTAAATCCGGAGTAGAGAAAAACGGGTGACCACGCCCGCCAGGAACGGGATTCCAAGGTAGACAAAAACGCTCCGTGCAATTGTGGCGATCGAGACCTCCACGGCCGAGCCCTGAAGGCCGAACCACCGCGGCAGCACGGTTACGAACACCCAGGCGTACACCGAATAGAACAGCACTTGAAAGACGGAATTGAAAGCCACCAGGCCCGCCGCGTATTCCGTATTTCCCTTCGCGAGTTCGTTCCACACAATGACCATCGCGATACAACGCGCAAGGCCGATCATGATGAGGCCCGCCATGTACTCCGGATAGCCACGCAGGAAGATGATCGCCAGAGCGAACATAAGGATCGGACCGATCACCCAGTTCTGCACGAGCGACAGCACCAGGACTTTGCGGTTCCGAAAGACCTCGCCCATCTCCTCATAACGGACTTTCGCCAGCGGCGGGTACATCATCAGGATTAGCCCCACCGCGATTGGAATCGAGGTTGTCCCCACCTGAAAGCCGGTAATCACGCGGACGAGTTGAGGCAAGGCGTAGCCCGCGCCTACCCCCACTAACATGGCCAAGAAGATCCAGAGCGTGAGATAGCGGTCGAGGAAAGACAGCCTTCGCCCAATGTGTTCCATTTGCCCTTCCTTAACTGTTACAGCAGGAAGCGCCGCAGCACGCTCCGGCCGGTTTCACCGCGCGGATGAAGGCGCTCATAAACTTCTCATCGATCTGGGGAGCGACCCGATCCACGTCGATGCCCTGACCGCTCAGGAAAGCCCGCGCGTCGTCTATGCGATAGATTCGGGTCGGCTCCACGTCGACGCTTTCGAATCCGGCGGCGGTGAGCTTCTGGCGGTACTCGTTCTCTTCCAGCGCGCCCGCGATGCAGCCAACCCACAGCAGCACGCGCTCGCGGATTTCGGGCGGCATCTCACCGCGCGTGACAACGTCGGACACCGCCAGCCGGCCGCCTGGTTTCAAGACACGGAAAGCTTCCCTGAGCACCTGGTCCTTGTCCGCGGAGAGATTGATGACGCAGTTCGAGATGATGACATCGACGGAATTGTCGGGCAACGGGATGTGTTCGATCTCGCCTTTCAGAAACTCGACATTCTCCACTCCGGCCTTGCGCTGGTTCTCGCGAGCGAGGGCCAGCATTTCGTCGGTCATATCGAGGCCGTAGGCTTTGCCGGCCGGTCCCACGCGCCGGGCGGAAAGCAGCACGTCGATGCCGCCGCCGGAGCCGAGGTCGAGGACGGTTTCGCCCGGGCTGAGCCTGGCCAGCGCGGTCGGGTTGCCGCAGCCGAGAGACGCCAGCACCGCGTCTTCCGGAACCTGGCTGGTCTGGCTTGAATCATAGAGCTTCGATGTGATCGGATCGACGCAGCCGAGCGAGCTTGGGGCGGAGCCACAGCAGCAGCTTCCACCGCTTGCGACGCGAAATGCGGCTTCGCCGTATTTCTGTCGTACCTGCTCTTTAATTTCCATGCGATTCTCCTACTTGCAAATCTGCGTGATTTTGGCCGGTTTGATGGCCTTGTTGCGTGTGCAGCACTCGGCGTAAAGGAACCCGAGCAGTTCCTGGAGAGCCGCGGTATTGGCGGCATATCGCAGAAACGTGCTCTCGCGGCGCACCGTGACCAGATCCTCGTTTTTCAACTTTTCGAGGTGATGCGACAGGGTGGAGGCCGCGATGCCCAGCTCGGTCTGAATTTCGCCAACCACCATCCCCTCGGGATGCGCGGCGAGGAGCGCTCGCAAGATCCGCAAGCGCGGCTCCGCCCCGAGGGCGGCAAACATGTCGGCGAAAGCGGCCGTCCGGTCGGTGTCGGGCGCGGGCTTCCATCGCGACGGTTCCATAGTTCTATTATATTCGAATTATGGAATGAGTCAAGAGAGTTTTGTGGTGGCGCATGCTTTAGCTTGCGCGAAACCGGCGTATGCGCCGGCACGGGAGCATGAGGCCTGAATCTTAGAATGGACAGATCTCTTTTAGAGGTCATTGGATGTACAATCGAAGCGGTCTCGAACAAAACGGGAATCCCGCACAAGGGCGGTGAGCCGCCGTGCCACGAGATTTCCTTTAGGAGGTATCCGTTGAATCAAAAAATGGCTGCAGCCATCGTGGCCGGACTGATGCTTGCGCCCCTCGCGGTGGGTCAGAACCCGCCGGAGAAAAAGCCCAAGGCGCCGGCCGTTCAGCCCGCCAACGAACTGGCGGACGCCATGGCCCGGCGTTTGAGCGACGACCTTCATGTAAAGACGGTGGTTGGCGAGCCCATAAAGGCCGGCTCGGTCACTCTGATACCGATCATGATGATCGATGTCAATTTCGGGGGCGCTGGCATGGCCGCTCCAGGCAGTGCGGCGGCCGCCGCGCCGCAAAGTCCCGCGGCCGGGGTCGACGGGTTCTTCATGAGCGGTGAAGCCCGGCCCCTGGGTTTCGTCGCGATCGGCAAGAAGGGTACCCGCTTCATCAGCGTCGTCAAGACGCCCGCCAAGTGAGAAGGCCGTCATGAAAACGACGAAAAAAACTGTTCTATTGACGGCTTCGGTGCTTCTTTCAGGGCTGCTTGCGAGAGCCCAGGCCCCTTTGGAGAAGCCGTTGGCGGACTTCGACAAGCTGGTTTCGCAACTGAAGGTCGGCAGCGTGGTGGGAGACCCCATTCGAGCCGGCGATACCGTGGTCGTTCCCTTTGCCCGGATCAGGTTCGGGCTTGGCGGCGGCGAAGCGATGATGGGTTTCGGCGGCGGCATGGGCGGCGAAACCGTCCCGCTCGGAATCCTGATTGTCGAGGGCGATGACGTTCGCGCGGAGATCTTCCCCGAGCGGGAAGAGAAGCCTTCCGTTCCGGAAGAGTTGGCGCGGGCCATACTCGAGCGGAAAGTAGTCGTCATGGTGAACGGTCTGAACGTCGGAAATACCTCTGGGACAATTCAGGACCTGGCGCCCCTGATCTCGGCGATGATGGGACAAACCACGGTTATGGTCAACGGCCTGAATCTGGGGAACCTTGCCAAGCCAGCTTCGGCCGCGCCTTCAGCCAGAAATGCCTCGCTTGTCGAATTGCAGAAACTCTTCGACGCGAAGAAATACGCAGATGCCCTGGCTATGGCGGACGCTCTAATCGCCAAGGAGCCGAACAACGCCGAGGTCCATGTGTGGAAAGGCCGCGTGTTGGGCAGCCTGGCCCAGGGGAATCCGGCTGACATGACGAAGTATGGAATGGGGGCGATGCAGGAATTCGACAAGGCCTTGGCGCTTGATGCGAATAACCCGGATGCTCATCTCGGTCGGGGCATCGGCCGGCTGAAGGCCCCGCCCGGGTTCGGCGGGGACGTGGATGGCGCGATTGCGGATTTCGAAGCGGCCATCGCCAGGAAGCCGTCGCCCGAGGCCTATTACTATCTCGGCGAGGCCTTAAGGCACAAGGGCCTGAACGACAAGGCCGCCGCGGCGTACAAAAAGGCGCTCGACCTGCAGCCGAATTTTCAGGACGCGTCGAAGGCTTTAGCTGCCATGAAATAGACAAGGGGGAAAGCCGTCTGAGCGGGTTTCCGAGCCTGCAGCCCGGTCGCAAGCTTTTCAGACCTCGATTTCCTTTCCTTCCATAACTTAGCCCCGCTGAGTCTCAGAACAGACCCTTCGCCGTGCTATACCTCAAATCGGGAAGACGATGCGAAACGCGCCAAAACCCGCGACAGCTCTTTGGTGGGGCGGTCCCCCTGGACCGCGCGGGACGCCCTCGTCCCGCCGCCCGCTCCACCGATTCCGTGCACAAAAATGCACAAGACGCCGCCGCTCAACGGGCTTGGCGGTCGCGGAACACAAATACCAAACGAACCCATTCCAGCCGATAATATATTTAAGTATCAATATGTTACCCGCTCTTGAGCAAACCCGTTCCGGTCCCGGCGAACCCAACCCGCTCGATCGCCTGCCACTATGAAACACGCTATCTTCGAAGCCATGCTGCTGCCCCTTCTTCTCGCCGCCCAATCGCCCTCGCAGCCGGCGCGGCTGATTGTCATGGACCCGGGCCATTTTCATGCCTCGCTGCTGCAGGCCGAAATGTATCCCGAGCTGGACGAGCGGGTTTCCGTCTTCGCCCCGCTCGGTCCGGAGCTGTTCGACTACCTCAACCGCATTTACCTCTTTAATACCCGCCAGCAGAATCCCACCCGCTGGAAGCTCGACGTGCATACCACCGCCGACCCCATGGCGGAGATGCTCCGCAATCCGCCGGGAAACGTGGTGGTGCTCACCGGCCGGAACCTCGGCAAGATCGATCGCATCCTTCGCTCGCTCCGAGCCGGGCTCAACGTCTTCGCCGATAAGCCGTGGATTATCCGTTCGGCCGACTTCCCCAAGCTCGAAGAAGCCCTCGACCTGGCGGACCGGAAGGGCCTGGTGGCATACGACATCATGACCGAACGCTATGAGGCGACTTCCGAACTGCAGCGAATTCTGGTGAACACGCCCGAGGTGTTCGGCGCCCAGATTGCCGGTACCGCCGATGCCCCCGGCATTTCCGCCACCACCATCCACCACGTCAGAAAAGTGGTCGCGGGCGTTCCCCTGCGCCGGCCCGCCTGGTTTTTCGATATCGCTGAACAAGGCGAAGCCTTGACGGACGTTGGCACCCACGCGATCGACCTGGTTTCCTGGACGGCGTTCCCCGGCCAGGCCATCGACTATCGCAAGGATATTCAGTTGCTCTCCGGGCGCCGCTGGCCCCTCATCCTTACGCGGGCGCAGTTTCAGGAAATCACCGGTGAGCCGGACTTTCCGCCGCCGCTCGCGGCTCGGGCGAAGAGCGGCGAACTCGCGTATTTCTGCAATAACGCCGTCGACTATACCCTGCGGGGAATCCACGTGAAGCTCGAAGTTCTGTGGCGTTGGGAAGCGCCGCGGGGCTCGGGAGACGTCTACCAGGCGTCGTTCCTCGGTTCCAAAGCGCGCATCGAAATCCGCCAGGGCCAGGCGGAGAATTTCAAGCCCGAGTTGTACGTGGTGCCGCTCGGCGGCGCCGCGCCGGTGTGGCGCGCGCTGCACGCCACGGTGGCGGGGTTACAGGGCGAATGGCCGGGGCTCGCTATCGCCGCCAACGGCGCCGAGGCCCGCCTCGACATCCCCGACAAGTTCCGCGTGGGACACGAAGCTCATTTTGCGCAGGTCGCCAACCGCTTCCTGGGATACCTGAAATCGCCCCAAACCCTGCCCGCATGGGAACGGCCCAACATGTTGGCCAAGTATTATGTCTCCACCCAGGGCGCGGAGCTGGCTTCAAAGTAGGGCGGAAAGCCGACCGCCGATAGCTGACAGCTTCCTTAGACCTTGCGCAGGCGGCGGAACACTACCCTGCCCAGCGCGAGCACCGGCACCGACAGGAACGCACCGGGAATGCCGGCCAGTTCCATTCCCGCGAAAACGCCGAACAGCACCAGCAGGGGATGCATCTCCATGCCTTGCGACAGCAGTTTCGGCGACAGCACGTAGTCCTGAAACATACGGAAGCCCGCCAGGAATCCGGCCACCAGCAGCAGGGGAGCGCCGCTCACCCAGGTTATCAGCAGGATGACGGCCGCGGCCGTAAGCGGGCCGATGGTGGGGATGAATTCCAGCATACCGGCCAGGGCCGCCAGCAGGATGCCGTACGGCATGCCCACGATCGAGAAGAAAAACGCCAGCGTGACGAAGGCCACCAGCGACAGCGCCACCAGCGCCCGAATATACTGCGCCAGCAGCAGGTAAGCGTCGGTCAGGACCGCGTCCAGCAGGGACCGCCGCGGACCTGGCTCCGCCAGCTCCAGAATCTGCTGCCGGATTATGGCGGCGTCTTTCAGGAAGAGAAACGCCAGGACGGGCACAATCACGACATAGATCAGACCGCTGGCCATCGAGAGGAAGCGGATGGCGGCCCTCGGCAGCTCCGCAACCCATTCGTCGGCGCGCTGGACGATTTCCGCACGGACGTGCTCCACCGGGATGCGCTGAATCCAGGCCGATACCAGCTCGGGCAAACGCCTGGCAAGCCCGCCATGCTCGAACGCGGCCGCCTGCTCCACCACCTTGGTCACAATGGCTACCCCCGCGCCGGCAACCGCGACGACCAGCAGAACATAACAGATCACCAGCCCGGCCTGACGCCAGTGCCGCTTGCCCGGCAACACGCGGTTGAGCCAATCCACCAGCGGCGCCAGCATGAAAGCGAACAGCAGCGCGAGTACGAACAGAAACAGGGTGCTCCGCAACTGGTAGAGCAACCAGACCAGCAGCAGTACCAGTGCGACCGTCCAGGTGACGCTCGCGGCGCGACGATCGATGCCGAGCATTTCTGAATGCTAACAGAATGCGGCTGGGGGAGCGGCGCGGCATGGAGATGGAGCTTGGAGACCGGGGGCGAAGCCTTTTTCCGGGTGCCCGCGGCGCGAAGTCGGTTATACTCCGGGCTATGCGGATTCTGATCCTGTCGGTGGCTTGCCTGTTGGGGCTTTCGTCTTGCGGCTCGGAGCCGCAGAAGGCGCCGGTCGCGGCGAAGCCGGAGCCGGTGAAACCACTGGATGAATCGCGGCGTTTTCCGCTGGCCAACCTGGTGTCGAGCGAGGTGCTGGCGACCGGGTTGATGGGGCATGCGTTCATGCCCGGCGGGACGGTAGGGCATTTCAAGAAGGGCCATACCGAATACGAGATGTTTTTGGCGAAGCTCAATTCGCCCACGGATGCGGCCATTCTGTTGCTGGACTGGAGCAAGGCGTTGACGGACGCGAAGCTGGTGCCATCCTTCGGCGGCTACTTCGGCAAGGATGGCGAACGGCCGGTGTTCGTGTTCGCCAAGGGCGCGTGGATCACGGGAATTGCGGGCTTGCCGCAGAAACAAGCCGACGCCGAGGCCAGAGTGCTGGCCAGCCGGATCGAGTAGCGGGGCGAGCCATGCTGAAATCCGGCCAGGAATTGATGCCCATCGAAATCATCGAGAGCAGGATCTTCAATCTGCGGGGGCGCCGGGTGATGCTCGATCGCGATCTGGCCGAACTGTACGGGGTTGAGACACGCGTGCTCAATCAGGCCGTCAGCCGGAACAGCGACCGGTTTCCGGACGATTTCATGTTCCAACTGACGCTGGAGGAAGGGGAAGCGGTCCTCCGTTCAAGATCACAATTTGTGACCTTGAAGCGTGGGCAGAATATCAAACACCGTCCGTACGCCTTCAGCGAGCACGGGGCGGTGATGCTGGCGAACGTCCTCCGGAGCCCCGTGGCGGTCCGCGCGAGCATTCAGGTCGTCCGTGCCTTCGTGCACTTGCGCCAGATGCTTGCGACCAACCGGGAGTTGGCTAGGAAGATCGAAGCGCTGGAGCGCAAAGTGGGGAAGCACGATGCCGAACTCCAAGCTATCCTGAGCGCGCTGCGAAAGCTCCTCGAACCGGGGCCGGCGGGGGCGAAGCGTCCCATAGGGTTTGTCTCTCCGGGAAAAGAGAAGAAATGAAGGCCCGCCGAGACGCGAGGCCCAATATGAGGCGGCCCCTGAACCGGCCACACGCCCCAACACGGGAAGCGCTACTATGGTGTAATTAAAACTAGGGAGGTCATCATGGAAGTGGAAATGAAAATTCGTGGGCTCATGATGGATCCCGTCAGCAATATGCCCATCGTCATCCTCAAGGATGTCGGCGGCAATTCCGTGCTCCCGATCTGGGTCGGCGTGTACGAGGCGAATGCCATCGCGCTCGAAATCGAAAAAGTCTCGACGCCGCGGCCGATGACGCACGACCTGATCAAGACCCTGCTGCTGGGGCTCAACACGGGGCTGCGCAAAGTGGTGGTGAGCGAGCTGAAGGACGACACGTTCTACGCCCTCATCTGGCTCGATCGCGACGGGGAACAGATCAGTGTGGACTCTAGGCCGAGCGACGCCCTGGCACTGGCGTTGCGCCTGGACTGCCCCATCTACGTGGAAGAGAGCGTCCTGAAGTCTTCCAAACAGGCCGCCGCCGTGACGGACAAGGTGAATGCCGACGAAGTCCGCCGCTGGCTGGAAGGCCTGAACGACGAGGACCTGGGCCGCTACAAGATGTGACCCCGGAAACTCTCTCGCGGCTGGCTCAAAGCGGAATCCAACTGGTGGCCGAGACCAAGGGGTACGTTCTGCTCACGCGCGGCGGCTGCGTGGCCCTGGCCAAGCTGTCCGTCTCCGGCCCGCCCGGCCTGGGCAGCGCCGGCATCATGACCGATCGCGGGTTGGCTTATCCGGTCGAGCGCGGCGGCCAGGTGTTTCTGTCCGGCAAGGGGGGCGAGGTTCCGGCCGCGGAAGAACAGGTGGAAACGCTGCGAGCGTTTTCGCAAGACCTCAAAGCGGGTTTCGATCTCCCCGCCCTTTGAGGCGGGCACGGAACCGAACATGGCATCATGGCATCGATCTATGCAACTCTGGAAAGCCGCGGACTGATCGCGCAGGCGAGCGATCCCGCCCTGGCCGAACTGCTGGCCAAGGAGCGCTTCGTCATCTACGTGGGCTTCGATCCGACCGCCTCTAGCCTGCACCTGGGCCACCTGGTCCCCGTCATGGCGCTGGCGCATTTCCAGCGCGCCGGCCACGGCGTGCTGGCCTTGGTGGGCGGCGCCACGGCCATGGTCGGCGATCCCAGCGGCCGCTCCGACGAGCGCAACCTGCTTTCGGCCGCGCAGGTGCGCGAAAACGCCGAGGGCGTGCGCCGCCAGCTTGCCCGCTTCCTCGATTTCGACGGGCCCAACGCGGCCATCATGGTCGACAACATGGATTGGACCGCGCCCATGTCGTTCATCGACTGGCTTCGCGATGTGGGCAAATATTTCACCGTGAATTACATGGTGGCCAAGGACTCGGTCAAGAGCCGCATGAGCTCCGAACACGGCATCAGCTTCACCGAGTTCAGCTACATGACCATGCAGGCCTACGACTTCCTCCACCTGCACGACCATCACGGCTGCCGGCTGCAGGGCGGCGGCAGCGACCAGTGGGGCAACATCACCGCCGGCATCGACCTGGTGCGCCGCGTCCGCCAGGCGCCGGTCTACGGTTTGACTTTCCCGCTGATGACCACCGCCGCGGGCGCCAAGTTCGGCAAATCGGCCGGCAACGCCATCTGGCTCGACCCCGCCCGCACCACTCGCTGGGAGTTTTACCAATACCTGGTTCGCCAGGACGATCGCGATGTGATCCGCTTCCTGCGCACTTACACGTTCCTGCCCGACCAGCGCATCGAAGAGCTGGAACGTCAACTGGCCGCCCATCCCGACGAGCGCGACGCCCAGAAGGCTCTCGCTTATGAAGTAACCGCCCTCGTGCACGGGCCGGAGGCGGCTCGCGAAATGCAATACGCCGCCGAAGTCGTCTACGACCAGCACATCCGCGGCATCGGCGAACGGACCCTTCGCGATGTATTCGCCGCCGTCCCAACTTCCACCATCACCCGCCAGCAGCTCGAAGCGGGAATGGATATCCTTGAGATCATGCTCGGCTCCGGCATGGTGAAATCCAAGGGCGAAGGCCGGCGTTTGCTCGATGCCGGCGGCGTGTACGTCAACAACCTGCGCGTCCAACCGGGGACGCGGACAGGCGCTCAGCACCTGGCTTCGGAGTCGCTGATGGTGCTTCGCTCCGGCAAGAAAAACTATTATCTGGTACAGGTGGCGGGCTAAAACGGGCCATGCGAAAGCTCTATTACTGGAAACTGGCGAAGCGGGAACTGAAACTGGGCGAGCGCACCCTGTTGATGGGCGTGCTCAACGTGACGCCCGATTCGTTTTCCGATGGCGGCAAGTATACCGATCCCGACCGCGCCTTCGCGCGCGCGCTCGAACTGGAGGAACAGGGCGCCGACATCATCGATATCGGCGCCGAATCCACCCGCCCCGGCTCGCGGCCCATCGCCGCCGCGGAGGAACTGCGCCGCCTGATTCCCGTGCTCAAGAGATTGAAGGACCGCCTCACGCTGCCCGTCTCGGTGGATACCTACAAGGCCGAAGTAGCCGAGCGGGCGCTCGAGCTGGGCGCCGAGATCATCAACGACCCGAGCGGCCTCACCTTCGAGCCGCAACTGGGCCGGGTGGTCTCCAATCACAACGCCGGGCTGGTGGTGAATCACATGCGCGGCAGGCCGGAAACCTGGGCCAAGCTGGGCCCCATGACCGACCCCATGGCCACCATCTACCGCGACCTGGATGCCGCCGCCAGCCGCGCGCGCCACGTGGGAATCGATCGCGCCCGCATCGTGGCCGACCCCGGCATCGGTTTCGGCAAACGCGGCGCGCAGGACTTCCTGATCGTCGGCAAGCTCGGCCAGTTGGCGGCGCTGGAGCTGCCCATCATGGCCGGCCCCTCCCGCAAGAGCTTCCTGGCGCATAAAGACCCGGAGGAAACCCGCTGCGCCACCGCCGCCGCCGTAGCCGCCTGCATCCTGCACGGAGCCCACGTGGTCCGCGTGCACGACGCCCGTGAAATGCGCGCCGCCGCCGATGTAGCCGACGACATCCTGCGGAGCGTCGAAGAGTAGGCCAAGGCCCAGGCGGAGCCCGTCTCGAAACTGGGCGGGGATACGGCTTGGGCTTTCTCTGCGGGTAATCAAACCGCCTGCTCGGCCTTCACTGCCGCCGGACTCGCCAAGATATTGCCGCCACAAGGACGTTGGCGGAAATGAAGCGGCTCCTGTCTGTCACTGAAGGACGCGAGAATTATCGATTCCATGGTGGGCGGTGCAGGATTCGAACCTGCGACCTTCTGGGTGTAAACCAGACGCTCTAACCGGCTGAGCTAACCGCCCTTTGGACAGTTTCATCCAGTTTAACATCGCTCCCTGCGGCGGTCGCTTTCAGTACAATACTCCAATGCGTTTCGCGCTTTTGCATGGCCTGTTATTGGCGTGTCTGCCGCTGGCGGCCCAGGAGCGGCCGTTCGACATCGTGATCGCCGGCGCGCACATCGTGGATGGCTCCGGCGCGCCGTGGTTTGCTGGGGATATCGGAATTCACGGCGACACGATCGCGGCCATCGGCCTGCTAGGCGATGCGCCGGCGGCGGTGCGCGTCGATGCGCGGGGGTTGGTAGTGGCGCCCGGGTTCATCGACATCCACTCGCATGGGCGCCGCGGTATCTTCGCGGTCCCGACCGCGGAGAACTATCTTCGGGAAGGCGTCACCACCATCGTCGAAGGTCCCGACGGCAGCTCGCCGCTGCCGTTGGCGCCGTTTCTGGACAGGGTGGCGCACACGCCCATCTCCATCAACTTTTCCACCATGGTGGGGCAGGGCTCCATCCGCGAGCAGGTGATGGGATTGGTGAACCGGAAGGCCACGCCGGAAGAAATCGAAAAGATGAAGGCGCTGGCGGCGCAGGGCATGCGCGACGGCGCGTTCGGCCTCTCCACCGGCCTGTATTACGTGCCGGGAAACTTTTCGTCCACCGAAGAGGTGATCGAACTGGCCAAGGTGGTCGGCGCCATGGGCGGCATCCACATTTCCCATATCCGCGAAGAGGCCGGCCACGTGATCGAAAGCGTGAAGGAGACCATTCGCATCGGCGAGGAAGGGCATCTGCCCACCCAGATCACCCATCACAAAATCATCGGCCGGGCCAACTGGGGGGAAAGCGTGGAGACGCTGCGGCTGGTGGAAGAGGCGCGGCGGCGAGGGGTGGATGTCACCATCGATCAATATCCTTATACCGCGTCGAGCACCGGCGTGGCCGCGCTGTTTCCCCAATGGTCGCTGGAAGGCGGGCGCCAGGCGATGGTGGAGCGGCTGGCGGCGCCGGACGAGCGGGCGCGCATCAAGGCCACGATTGTGGAGAACATCCAGTTCGACCGCGGCGGAGGAGACCCGAAGAACGTGGTGATCGCCAACTGCCCGTTTGACGCCTCGCTGGCGGGCAAGAACCTGGCGGAGCTGACCCGCGCCCGTGGCGTGGAGCCCACTTTTGAAAACGCGGCCGAGACCGCCATCGCGCTCGAGACCAAGGGGGCGTGCTCGGCGGTGTACCACGCCATCGGCGAGGACGACGTGGTGCGAATCCTGCGCTCGCCGCTTACCATGATCGCCTCCGATGGCGAGATTCCGGTCTTCGGACGGGCCGCGCCCCATCCGCGCAGCTACGGAACGTTTGCCCGCGTGCTTGGCGTGTACGTGCGGGAGCGGCACGTGCTGACCCTGGAAGAAGCCGTGCGCCGCATGTCCGGCTATCCCGCCCAGCGCCTGAAAATCTGGGATCGCGGCCTGCTTCGCCCGGGAATGAAAGCCGACCTGGTAGTCTTCGACCCCGCCCTGATCGCCGACCGCGCCACCTTCGACCAGCCGCACCAGTATTCGGTGGGCGTGCGCGACGTAATGGTGAACGGCCGATTCGTGCTGCAGGCGGAGAAGGTGACGGCGGAGCGGCCGGGGATGGTGCTGTATGGGCCGGGACGGCGGTAGGGGGCGGGTCGTGCCTGCATCACCTGCCCAAGCCGCGCCTTCCCAGATCCCTTGGAGGAGAAGGCCGGGATCCCGTTTTCGCTATGCTAAGAGCAGAGGTCCCGGAAACTAATGCTCCCGCGAGTGGACCGCTATCCCCATGCTTTCGTTGAGCCTGTCCGCCGATGTTCGCTCCTTGAGTTTGAATCCGATCTGGCGGGCACGCGTCCTCTCTGGAGCAGGGTCCATGACTAAGGAATTCGCGCATTACCGTCAGCTCGAGCGCCGCTTGTGGATGGCACGTTGGATGCGCGAAGGGCGGGAGTGTTCGGGAGAACACGCCACGCTGGACGAAATGGAGGACACTTGGTTTCACCTGAGCGACGAAGAGCAAGACCTGCTGCGCAGCGAGCCTCCGAGGTGCTGGCCAACCGAGTCGTCTTCTTTGCCTCCTGAGCTTCCAGACAGGCCGTATCTCGCCGCACCCGCACTTTGGGCTTACGAGGGATTTCACTCGCCTGTGGAGGCCATACTGTCCGCGGAGGCGGCATGACAGCGAGCGACCCCAAGGGCGTAACTGTGCAGTTACACGACTGGTTCGTCAGCATCTTACATCTAACGGAACGAAGCGTGTTCAGCGTTGCGCCTGAGGGACCACATCGCGACGCAGTCGTGCTGGACACTCTCAAGAGGAATGCCCGGATCCTTTCTCAAGCCGAACTTGATCACGACGGTAAGCTCTACTCGCCCCTATGTTTTTTTCTGGCTGCGGCATGCCGGAAGCTGGGGACCTCCTTGGCGGTGGGGCATTGGCGAGCGGCGATAAGCAATGTGCTTGACCTGCAGAACCAATTAATGAGTACTCGTAGCGAATCGGATGCAGTCGGTCTGGATGTCGGCAGCCCGGCAGTGCTGTTTAAGCGAGAGTTCGACGAGGCGATTCGCCAGTCCGGGCTCGGGGATATCGCTTCTTATCTCGACAAGGAGGACCGCGAGGTCGCGCTGGGCCTCGCGATCAATTGGGGAATGCGCTTTCTGATTGCCTATGCTTTGGAATGCTCTCGCTCGAACGGCTCCGGCCGCAAGGACCTCGCTTGGGTAGCGAGCGTGGTGAGGCCGCTTACTACTGCGTCCGGTAGGTAGGTCCGGGCCCGATTCAGGCGCGGTGTGAGGCGCGAAGTAAGTGTCCGTGGCATGAACGGAAGTACCCCATTACTCCCTCCTCCACCGTCTGGCTCGACGCGGGTTCCGGGCTATTGACGGCCATTCGGCGGCTGGGGCACTTCGGCGTCGCTCGGCCGTAGAGCGCCCGAACCGCCGGGCCGTACCGCTTCCTCGGCGGCCGCCCATGCGTCCGGCTGTGCAAACCGTTGCGGCAGAGGCAGCCAGGCTTCGAGCGCGGTTCCGGTGCCGGGTTCGGAATCGATCCGCACGCTGCCGCCCAGGCCGGTGACGCGCTCTTCGATACCGAGCAGGCCGAGGCCCTGATTGCGCCGGCGCGAGAATCCGCGGCCGTTGTCGCGCACCACTACGGTGAGACGCTGGCCAGCGGTTCTAACGGCGATGCTGACCTGGTTGGCGCTGGCGTGGCGGCAGACGTTATTCAAGGCCTCCTGCACCAGGCGAAAGATACATGTTTTGTGGTGTTCCGGCAAGTCGTCCGGCAGTTCATCGGCCTCGACATCGATATGAATGCCGGTGGAGCGGGTTACCTGGTGCGCCTGCCATTGGAGCGCCGCCGCCAGTCCCAGGTCGTCGAGCATGGAGGGCCGCAGCAGCAGGGCCACGTTGCGCACCATGGCGAGAGAGCCTTCCACCAGCGTGCGGATGCGGTCCACGCGGCCGCGCAGCTCACCGTCGCCGGGCCCCAGCGCCAGCGCCAGGTCGTGCAATTCGAACTGCACCGCGGAAAGCGACTGCCCCACGGCGTCGTGCAATTCGCGCGAGATATTCTTACGTTCGGATTCCTGCGTGTCCACCAGCTTGGCCGACAGGCTTTTCAACTCCTGGCGCGCCTCGGTCACTTCGGCCAAATGATCCAAGGTGCGCCGTTCCAGGCCAAGAACGTGAACCGCCGTCGCGACCGCCAGGGCCAGGCCGAACAACAGCATCAGGGCGAGCGCGCCCACCAGACGGTTGCGCAGGCCGGCGAACATGTCCTGCATTTGGCGGCCCTGTTCCATGAGTTGCTGCCGATTGAGGCTGGCGATGGTATCGGCGATGGCGAGGGTGTTGGAGCGTCGGGGCAGAATCTCGTCGCGCAGGAAAGCGTATCCTTTCCTGCGCCGCTGGCCGGCGCTCCAATCGACTACCGGCTCCAAGGCGCGCCAGTAGTCTTCAATCTGCATTCGCAGGGACACGCTCAGGCTCGGGTCGGGCAGGCGGGACAGGGCGTAATCGCCGGATAGCATGGATTGAATCCGTTGACGGGAGTGAAGCAGCGCCAGCCGGCTCTGTTCGGCGCGCACCGGATCCGGTTCCAGCAGGTAGTCCCTCACGTACGTTCCGGAAAGGTAAACCGCCGAACGGATTTCCTCCAGCTTTTGCGCGCGGCCCAGAAATTCCTTCACCGTAGCTTCGTTGTTGGACTGCAGTTTGACCAGGGCCTGAACCGCGCTCACGCCGGAAAGCGCCAGCAGGACGAGCAGAACGCCGAAGCCGAGGGCGAGCGCGGTGCGGGTGCTGAACAATCGCCGCGCGGCGCGGAGGGGGTTGGCGCTATCCATTGTCTGCCAGCGCTTCGCCATGGGCGGAAATCACGCCTTTGCGAATGGCATACAGAATCAGGTCCGCCACGCCGTGGAGGTTGAGCTTTTGAAAAACGTGCTGGCGGTGGCAGATCACGGTGGTCGGACTGAGGTTGAGGATTGCGGCGATATCCTTATTCGACTGGCCTTCGGCGAGCAACTGCAGCACCTGGCGCTCGCGCGCGGACAGCAGGTCGTAGCTGTCGGTGACGTTGCGCTCCTCCAGGTAGCGGACATACTCGTCGGCCAGAATGCGGCTCACCCTCGGGCTGAAAAACGCCTTGCCGTTGCTCACGGCGCGGACCGCCTCCACCACTTCCATCTCGGCCGAGCTTTTGAGCACGTAGCCCCGCGCCCCGGCTTTCAGCGCGCTCAGCAGGTAGGATTCGTCGCTGTGCACGGTCAGCATCACCACCTGAGTGTCCGGCAAGTGCGCGCAGATCTGGCGGGCCGTTTCGATACCGTTCATTACCGGCATGCCGACGTCGAGCACGGCCACTTGCGGGTGTTCGCGCCTGGCCAGTTCCAACGCCTGGCGGCCGTCGGACGCTTCGGCTACGATCTCAAAAGCCGGTTCATGGGTCAGCAGCGTGCGCAGACCCCGCCGGATGATGGCGTGGTCGTCGGCGAGAAGTATGCGAACTCTGGGCATGCGTGGTCCTATCCGCTTGCTCCGAATTATAGCGGTTCGGCCGCGCGCGGGGAATCCTGTAAACAGAGGAGCCGGCTTGGGCGGCGGTACGGCTGGAATCGGCCAAACTCCTCCGATCAGAGGATTGTGCGGGCCCGCTACGGGGAGTAATATCGAACTGACGACACCGATCCGCCATAACATCGTCGAATCTATGCTTCCCGCTTCCGCTTCCCTCCAGGCACTCGAACAACTGCGGCGCTATGACAGTTGTACGCTTTCTAACGCAATGGAACGGCTCGGCATGCGCCCGCGAAATGAAGGCTTCATGGACGGAAGCATCGTCTGCCGCTTTCCTCACCTGCCTCCAGCCGCCGGCTACGCCGTGACCGGACGCATCCGGACATACGCCGAACCGGTAGAAGGCCATTGCTACTACGAACATCTGGGCTGGTGGCATTACCTGGAAACCATCCCCGAACCCCGCGTGGTGGTGTTGCAGGACGTGGACGAACGCCCCGGGTTTGGCGCCCTGTTCGGGGAGGTTCACGCCCGCATTTGCCGCGCCCTGGGTTGTGTCGGTTATGTCACCAACGGCGCGGTCCGCGATCTTGACGCCATCGAGGCGCTGGGCTATCAACTTTTCGCCGGCTCGGTTTCGGTTTCACACGCCTACGCGCACGTCGTCGATTTCGGAGGTCCGGTGGAGGTTGGCGGCCTACGCGTCGCGCCCGGCGACTTATTGTTTGGCGATCGCCATGGCGTTCTTTCCCTCCCCGTAGCTGCGGTCTCGCGGCTCCCCGATCTGGCGGAGCAAGTGCTTGCCGAGGAACGTGAGCTGTTCAAACTATGCGGGTCCCAGAAGTTCTCCATTGACGCGCTCGCAAGGCAGATTCAGGCCATGGCGCGGAGGCAGCGGTGCTAGGGGAATTCTGCTTTAGGGGTTTTGCCCTGCCCCACGGCCTGCTGGTGTTGCCGCTGGCCGCCGCTATCTGCGCCTTGGGCGGATGCTCCGCCAAGGGAAGCGCCAAAGCCGAGCCGCCTTTGACCACGGTGGGCACGGTCACGATAGCGCGGAAGCCAATCCTCCGGCAACTCACCGTTTCCTCGGAGCTCGTCCCCTTTCAGGAGATCGACGTTTACGCTAAGGAATCCGGCTTCGTGCATCAACTCCTGGTGGATTACGGCAGCCACGTGCAGCAGAACCAGCTCCTGGCGGTGCTCGAGATCCCGGAGCTGGAAATCCAGTTGCAACAGGACGCCGCGGCCATCAAGAACCAGCAGGAGATGGTGACCCACGCCCAGCATGAACGGAGCCGCGTGGAAGCGCAGCACAACGTGTATCACTTGCAGTACACGCGCCTGAAAAGCGTGGCCGACAAGACTCCCGGTTTGGTGGCGCAACAGGAAGTGGACGACGCCCAGGGCAAAGACCTGGCGGCCGAGGCGCAAGTGGAAGCGGCCGAGTCGGCGTTCCAGTCGGCGCAAAGCGAGTTGGCGGGCGCACAGGCCAAGGAGCAGCACGACCGGGTTCTGTTCGATTATTCGAAGATCTACGCGCCCTTCGCCGGCGTGGTCACTCAGCGGTACGCGAATTTGGGGACCTTGGTGCAGGCCGGAACCAGCTCCAGCACGCAGGCCATGCCGATCGTGAAGCTCTCCGAGGACGACAAGTTCCGCCTGGTGATTCCGGTGCCGGAGTCCTCCGTGAAGTTCGTTCGTCTGGGCAGTCCGGTTCAAGTGCGAGTGCCGTCCCTCGACAAAGTGGTTTCCGGACGCGTAGCGCGATTCTCGGTCGACGTCAGCAAAGATACCCGCACCATGCACACCGAAGTCGACGTTCCCAACCCCACGCGAACACTCATGCCGGGCATGTATGCGGAGGCCACGCTAACGTTGGAGGACAGAAACGACGCTGTAGCGGTGCCTTTGGCGGCGCTCGACCAGACCGACGGTCAGTCCAGTGTTTTGCTGGTGGACGGAAACAACCGGCTCGAGGAGAGACGGGTCGTGATCGGGTTGCAGGCGGCGGGCGACGCCGAGGTGCTGAGCGGGGTGACCGCGGGCGATCGCGTGGTGGTCAGCGACCGCAGCAGTCTCAAGCCAGGCATCGAAGTGCAGCCGCAACCCGTCCAAGGCCTCGAATACCAGGCCGGCAAAGAGCAGCAGTAAAGAATTGCGGGAGTGATCGGCTGGAAAAGCCGCTAAGGAAAGGCGGCGCGGCCTACTAACTATCCTTATGCCACGTTTTTCGATTCGCAACCCGTACTTCATTGTGGTCATCTGCCTGGCGCTGCTGGTCATTGGAGCCACCAGCCTGGCGCGCATGCCCGTCGATCTGTTTCCGGCCATCAATATTCCCGTGGTGATGGTGGCCACCTTCTACTCCGGCATGCCGCCGCAGGATATCGAGACCGACATCACCGACCCACTGGAGCGATTCTTCACCCTCGGCGCCGGCATCGATCACCAGGAATCGCGCTCCATGCTCGGCGTCAGTCTGATCAAGATTTACTTTCAGCCGGGAAGCAACGCCGACTCGGACGTGACGGAAATCAGCAACCTGGCGCTGGCCGACCTGAAACGGCTTCCACCGGGCACGCTGCCGCCCGTGGTTTTGAAATTCGACGCCTCCAGCCTGCCGGTTTGCCTGGTTACCGTAAAAGGGGAAGGGCTCAACGAAACCCAGCTCCACGATCTGGCCCAGTTCCAAATTCGCAACCAGATTGGCGCTGGCGTGCAAGGCGCCGAGATTCCGCCGCCGTTTGGCGGCAAGTACCGCCAGATCATGGTGTACGTGGACCCGCTGAAGATATTCGCCCGCCAGCTCAGCCCCATGGACGTGGTCAACGCGGTGAACGACGC
>JBKQIF010000047.1:0-6859 GCA_052148435.1 Bryobacteraceae bacterium | reverse complement strand
CCTAACCTTCGCAGTTGGGCCGAGTTTCACACTAAATTCGAGCAGATGGTCGAGGCAAGCCCTGCGCTGTGAGCAAAACATTTTCGTGAGCGCTTGTAGTGGAGACCTACCCTCTATGCAGGCGGGCAGGATTCTGGCATTCTGCAATGGAGCATGTTTCTGCGCAGCAATACGCGGATCAAAGACGGCAAGCCGCACCGGTACTACACGGTGGTGGAAAGTCGGCGGCTGCAATCGGGGAAAGTAGCGCAGCGGCAAGTGTTGTACCTGGGCGAAATCAACGACAGCCAGCAAGCGGCATGGCGCAGGACGCTGGAGGTATTTGATGAAGCAGAGCAGCGAATCACACCACTGAGTCTGTTTCCGGAGGACCGCCCGGTTCCCGCCGACGCGATCGACAGCGTGCAGGTGAAACTCGGCGAGATGAAACTGGAGCGAGCGCGGCCGTATGGCAACTGCTGGTTGGGATGCGAACTGTGGCGGCAATTGCAACTGGATCGGTTCTGGTCGGAGAAACTGCCGCAAGGGCGGGAAGGGGTAGCGTGGCCGCAGGTGCTGGAACTGCTGGTGGTGAATCGGCTGATCGAGCCGGGCAGCGAGTTTCGGCTGCATCGTCATTGGTTCGATCACAGCGCCATGGATGTCTTGTTGGGGCAGGATTTTTCGGTGGTGGAAAAAGACCGCCTGTACCGGTGCCTGGATCGGGTGCTGGAACATAAGCAAGAACTGTTCGTGCATTTGCAGCAACGCTGGAAAGATCTTTTCGATGCGGAATTCGATCTGTTGTTGTACGACCTGACGAGCACGTATTTGGAAGGAGAAGCCGAACAGAATCCCAAAGCCAGATACGGTTACAGCCGCGACAAGCGGCCGGACTGCAAGCAGGTCGTGATCGCACTGATCGTGACGCCGGCGGGACTTCCGCTGGCCTACGAAGTGATGGCCGGCAATACATCGGAGAAGACGACGTTGCGCGGCTTTCTGGACCGCATCGAAAGCCTGTACGGCAAAGCGCGGCGGGTGTGGCTGATGGACCGGGGAATCCCGACGGAGGCTCTACTGCAGGAAATGCGAACGTCGCGGCAAGAGACTTTTTATCTGGTGGGCACGTCACGGGCGAAGGTCAGCCAGTATGAGAAACGATGGCTGGAGTTGCCCTGGCACAAGGTACGCGAATCGGTGGAAGTGAAGCTGTTTGCCCAGGACGGTGAGTTGTACGTGCTGGCCAAAAGTGAAGGGCGGCAAGCAAAAGAGATCGCGATGCGGCGCAAGAAACTGGCGCGGCTCTTGCGGAAGTTGCGCGCGATGCGGCGGAGCTGTCCGAAGCGGGATCAGCTATTGATGCGCGTGGGCGCCGCCAAAACGGATGCGGGGCGGGCTTTTGGATTCGTGAAAATCGACTTGCCTCAGGCGGGGCAGGAAGTGACGCGAGAGAGGTTCACTTTTCGACTGGATAAAGCCAGGCTGAAAGAGGCCGAGTTGCGGGACGGCCACTATCTGTTGCGGACCAACCTGGTGGCGGAAGATCCGGCTGTGTTGTGGGATCGATACGTGCAACTGACGCAGATCGAAGCGGCGTTCAAATGCCTGAAAAGCGAACTGGGCATCCGGCCGATCCATCATCAACTGGAGCACAGGGTGGACGCACACATCCTGGTAGCCTTCCTCGCCTACTGTCTGACGGTGACGCTGAAGCATCGGCTGCGGATGCATGCCCCCGGACTGACACCGCGAGCGGTGCTGGAGAAACTGGCCGGCATTCAGATGCTGGACGTATCGTTTCCGACTACCGATGGCCGCCGCCTGATCATGCCGCGCTACACCGAACCGGATCCCGAACAAGCGCTATTGCTTCATCACCTGAGTCTCGTATTGCCGCAACAACCACCTCCGCGTATCACCACTTCCGCCTCGTCAGCTCCCTTTCCCCAACTCAAAATGTAGTGGAGACCTTTGGAGTGCCTTTGTTGAAAACAAAAGATATTCCGGCTTCAGATCTGTCGAACTGCGAAGGTTCGGTTAAACTGGAATCAGGCACCTATGGAACGCCCTTCCCGACCCGCGGCCACGGCGCGCGAGATCATTCTGGAGATCGTGCGCAACATGCGCGAGGGCCTCGAACCCCTGCACTATTCCACCTTGCCGCCTTCGATTTACCAGGTCTACCTGCATCCCGACGATCTGGACCGGCTGCGCGGCATCGTCCCCCGCATCGTGGAGGAAGCCCGCCGCGCGCTCGACGCCGAGCTGGAATCGCTGAACCGCGCATCCCTCGGCGAGCGGTTGAAAATCGCCCGCCGCGAGCTGCCCAAGGTGAGCGCAGCGGAAGGCGGCTGGCAGATCGGCATTCACGAGAACACCGACGACGATGCGGCGCCGGGCGATATCGTGGTCAACTCCGAGTTGGCCTTGCCCGCCAAGACTGAGTTCGGCGCGGGCAGCATGACCAAGCGGATCTCGACGCGCCGGCTGGCAAGCGCGGCGCCAGGAGCCGAAACGGCGGCGCGTACCAGCCTCCAGCCGGCGGCAGCCCCGGCCCCGGCCGAAGGCGATGCGTTCGCGATCGTCGAATACGAGGATAACGGAGGCCGCAAGACCTTTTCGATTACCAAGAACCAGATCGTGGTGGGCCGCGGCGGACGCGACTATTGGACCGACCTCAAACTGGATACCCTGCCCGACGTTTCCCGCGAGCACTTTCGTTTGCGGCGCGATCCGGACAGCGGGCGGTTCTTTCTCAAGGATCTGAGCCGGCTGGGAACCACCATCGACGGCCAGCCGGTGCCCTCCTCGATCGAGGTGGTGGAAGGCGAGAAGCGCGATCGCAACCTGGAGACGCCGGTGCCGGACCGGGCGCGCATCGGCCTGGCCGGCGTGCTGTTTCTGGAATTCCGGAACGGCGTAAAGCCCGCCGGGGAAGGCTAAGCGCCACATGGTGAAGACCCGGCTGAAGTGCGCGGCTTTGAGCGACCCCGGCCTCGTCCGAAAAAATAACGAAGACGCATTCCATATCGACCCCGACCGCGGCATCTTCCTCGTAGTGGACGGCATCGGCGGCCAGGCGGCCGGAGAGAAGGCGGCGGAAATCGCCGTCGATCGCATTCGCTCCCGCCTGGAACGCCAGACCGGCACCACCGAACAACGCATCCGGGAAGCCATCGCCGTCGCCAACAACGAAATCTTCCGCGCCGCCCAGCGTAACCCGGACTGGCACGGCATGGCATGCGTACTCACCCTGGCGGTGCTGGAGGACGCCTCGGTGGTCGTCGGGCACGTGGGCGATTCGCGCCTCTACCAGGTCCGCCGCGGCGAGATCCGCAAAATCACCCACGATCATTCGCCGGTGGGCGAGCGCGAAGACGCCCGCGAGTTAAGCGAAGCCGAAGCCATGCAGCACCCGCGCCGCAACGAAGTCTTCCGCGACGTAGGCTCGGAAGAGCACGCGCCCGACGACCCGGATTTCATCGAGATCCAGCGCCTGCCCTTCGACCCGTCGAGCGCCCTGGTTTTGTGCAGCGATGGGTTGAGCGACCTGGTGGGCTCGGAAGCGATCCGTTCTTTAGTGGAGCAACGCGCCGGCGATCCCGACGCGGCGGCGCGAGCGCTGATCGGCGCCGCCAATGCCGCCGGCGGCAAGGATAACGTCACGGTGGTGGTGGTCGAGGGCGAAGACTTTCAGCCGCCCGCCGCTCACCCGGCGCCCGCGCGGGCCTGGGGCTGGAGCTTCATCGCTCTGGCGGCGCTCGTCGCCGCGTTCTATGCAGGGCGTGCGACGGCACCGGTCCTGCCGCTGCCTGTCATTCATAAGGCGCGCGTGCTGTCGGTCGGCAGCGCGGCGGAGTTTCATTCGATCGGCGAAGCCATGGCCGCGGCCGGGCAGTGGGACGGAGTGTCCGTGGGTGCAGGCGAATACAGGGAGCAGGTTAAGCTCAAGTCCTACGTCACCCTGAAAGGCTCTCCCGAAGCCGTACTGCGCGCTGCGCCCATGAGTGACGGTCCGGTAATTTCCGCCGACCACGTTACCTTCGCCCGGGTTTCCGGCCTGCGCATCGCCGCCGCTCCGGATCTGCCAATTGCGACCGGCATCCTGCTGGTCGATTCCGACGTGCTCCTGGACGAGGATGAAGTGGACGGGGCCAAGGTTGGAATTGAAATCCGTGTCACGGCCCCCTCAAAATCAGCGTTCTCCCCCGTCATCGGCAACACCGTGCGCGACAGTCTCGCCGAAGGTCTTCTCATCAGCGGCCCTTTCGCGCCCCGAATGTCCCACAACATCTTCCAGCGGAACAAAGGCGGCGTGCGCTTCCGCGATGGCGCCCAACCGGTGCTGGTTGGCAATGTGTTCGAAAAGAGCGCCCTGGAATTGCTCCCGGGGAGCGATCTGAAAGCCGTCCGCGAACACAACTTCTTTATCGAGGAGCGGAGGGCCGGCCGATGATGGGAACTGCTTCGGCGTCGCCGAAGAAAGACCGATTGACAATCGGTCCGCAAGTTGCCAGCCTGCCCCACAGTGGAGGTCGAGCCGCGTTCCGGGCCCGTGGTGGCGCATGCTTTAGCTTGCGCAAAACCGGCGCATGCGCCGGTACGGGCAGGCGGAACCGCCTGCCCCACCTTGGCGCGCTCGGCCAACTTTCAGGGGTTCGGGTATGATCGCCCCCGCCGGACGCCGCCTGGGAAAGTACGAGATCCGCCAGAAACTGGGGCGCGGAGGCATGGCCGATGTGTACCTGGCCTTCGACGGCGAAACCGCCCAGACCGTGGCGCTCAAGCTGATCGAGCATAGCCCCGACGCCGACACCCGTGACGCCATCGAAGCCGAACGCCGTGGCGCGCAACTGCAAGCGCGGCTGGCCGCCATCGACCCGCACGTGGTGCGCGTTTATCAATCCGGCGACCTGGACGGCTTCTTCTTCGTGGCCATGGAATTCATCGACGGCCGGGACTTGCATGAGTGGATGCGCGGCGGCCCGCTGACGCCCGAATTCGCTTCCGAGGTGGCCCAAGCCGTGGCCGAAACCCTGGACCATGCCCATAACCTGGACGTGGACATGGATGGCAAGCCGTATCACGGCATCGTGCACGGCGATATCAAGCCCAAGAACATCCGTATCGGCAATCGGGCCGAGGTGCGGGTGCTCGATTTCGGCATCGCCAAAGCTTTGTCGCTCTCCCGCCGGCTAACGCGCAACGAGTTCGGCAGCGTGCCTTACGCTTCGCCGGAACGCCTGGATTCGGGGGACGTGGATGTGCAATCCGACCTCTGGGCGTTGGCCGTGATGCTCTACGAAATGGTCACCGGCCTGCAGCCGTATCACGCCGCCACGACCGAACGGCTGGAGAACATGATCCGTTCCCGCATCCCGCCCCCGCCCGCACCCGATCCGTGCCCCGAGGCCTTGCGCCGCATCCTGGTGCGCGCCATGGCGGGCGATCCGGCGGCGCGGTTCCCATCGGCGCGGGCGTTTGCCCAGGATTTGGCCGCCTTCCGCGCCGCATATTCGAGTGGCCGGCGCTTTGGGCCGGCGGCGGATGCCGCCGGGCTGCCAGCGGTGGCCGGGCCGGCTCCGGAAGAAGATGCGGATGCCACGCGCAGGACCGCCTACCAGCCCAGCCGAGAATCGGACGACGATGCCACCCGCCGCACCCGGCCCGAAACCATAAACGGCGTGGCGCCCGCCCACGTCGAACACGCCGTCGAATCCGCCAGGGAGTTCGGCGGCAAACCCGGCAATCCCGGCGACGCCGACGCCACTCGCCGCACCCCGCGGCCTTCGATCTGGCCGCCGCGGTCCGCCGCCCGGCCGCGCCGGCGCGCCGTTTTCGGCAGAGCCATTCAGGTGGTGGCGCTGCTCGCCATTGCCGCCTTCCTCTACGGCATCTGGAGTTGGACCTCATCCTATCAGGGCGGCCAGAACCTGGCGCGCCGGATTCAGTCCGAGCAGATCACCGATCCCGAACGGATCTGGTCCGAATGGACGGAACTTTCGCATGGGGATTCCTCGTCTTTCACCTTGCGGGGAACGCGCAACCTGGTGAAGCAGAAGCTGAGGGAATCGGCCGAACGAACGATTGCCGCCTATCGCGCCAGCGACGGCCAGCCGGTGCCGGAGAAAGACTGGCAGCGTGCCCGGAACATGCTGGTCCGCGCCATGTCGCTCGATCCCGACGATACCGTCCGTGGCGACCTCCGCCTGGCGGAAGGGCACATTGCGCGCATCGAAGGAGTCCTGCACAAGGATCCCGCGCGCCTGCGCGATGCCATCGAAGAGTTCGAACAAGCGGCGCGCCTGCTGCCCAAATCGCCCGATCCCGAACTGGGCCTGGCCCGCGTCTACCTTTCCGGCACGCTCGATATCGACAAGGCTTCCGCGGCGCTCGACGAAGCCGGCAAGCGCGGCTATCCGTCCGGCAATCGCGAAAAGCTGCAACTCGCCTACGCCTACATGGTACGCGCCGACCGCGAATTCTGGGATTCGCGCGACGTGCGCGGCCTGCCCCAGGAAAAGGACCAGGTTCAGCGTGCCGCCGACGACTATCAGCGCGCCGTTTCTCTCTACCAGAGCGTTGCGCCTTACGGCAACGCCAACACCATGATCAAACGGCTGGGCGACAGCCTGGACAGCGTCAACGTCCGCCTTTCCCAGATCGCGCAAACCGCCCAGGTGGCACACTGATGCCGCGCGCGAACTTAGTAAATTGTTTCGGAAGTACGGCAACCGCTCCCTCGCGGTCGCGGCTCGGATCTCCTTCCGGCGGGCGCCCGTGAGGCGGCTGCACAGCCGCTCGAAGTATCGCATCGCAAAGGCGGGGGTGGAGTCCCGGTATTCCGGCGTCAGAAGCGGCAGGGTAACCCCGGAGC
>JBKQIF010000046.1:0-74076 GCA_052148435.1 Bryobacteraceae bacterium | reverse complement strand
CCCGCGGCTACCGCATGGTGATGGACGGCATGCCGGGGCTGATCCACAGCGGCGACGATTTCGGCCTCAACTCGGCCGGTATCGCGATTACCGAAACCACCATCAGCGAATTCTCCGGCTTCGATCCCCAGGCCGTTCCCGAATTCGTGCGGGCGCGCAAGGCCATGCAGTATGCCGCGTCAATCGACGATTTCGCGCGGATCATGACGCAGGGCAACAACGGCGGCTACGCTAACAACTGGCTGGTGGCCGACCGCAAGAACAACGAGATCGCCGACCTGGAGCTGGGGCTGAAGAACGTCAACCTGGAGCGCACCCGCGACGGGTACTTCGTGGGCGCCAACTTTCCGGTGAACCCCAAGCTGATGCGCGAGGAAACCATTTTCCACGCCAACGACCGGAGCAATAGCGAAAATGCGCGCCACGCCCGGTGGCTGGTCTTAATGCAAGAGAACAAGGGCAAGATCGATGTGGCGGCCGGCGAGCGGTTTTTGGGGGACCACTTCGATACGTTCACCGGAAAAGAGGAGCCGTGCGAGCGTACCCTGTGCGGGCACCTGGACCTCTCGCCGCGCGGCATGCCCACCTGGCAGGGTCCGTTCGCCCCGGTAGGTGCGGTGCAGAACAAAGTCGCCGACGCCGCCAGCGCCGGCCGGATGACGTTTTTCGCCGCCCTGGGCCACGCTTGCGGGCGGGACTTTCATGCCGCCGCGCACCTGGAAGAACATCCCGAATACGCCTGGTATCGCCCCATCCTGCACGATATGAACGCCCGGCCGTGGACGGAATTCGGGGCGAAATAAAAGGTGATGGCCAAGACCGACTTCAAGTCCGTGGACGAGTACATTGGCTCGCAACCCGAGGCGGTGCGGGGCATAGTCGGGCGCGTGCGCAGAACCATCGTTAAGGCCGTACCGGAAGCCCAGGAAGTCATCTCGTACCGGATGCCCACGTACACGCTGAACGGTGGCCGCTTGCTTTATTTTGCGGTGTGGAAGCGGCACTACTCGATCTACGCCGCCACTGAGCAGGTGGTTGCGGCATTCCGGGACGAGCTTGCAGCGTATGAGGTCGACAAGGGCACAATCCGCTTCCCGCTGTCCGAGCCTGTCCCTATGAAGTTGATTGGACGCATCGCGAAATTCCGCGCGAAAGAAGTCGCCGAACGCGAGAAGGCGAAGGCGGCCGCGCCGAAGAATCGCTAGGCCCGCGCTACGGCGCCAGCCCGGCCCCGGCGAGGAATTGTCCTTCGCGCTTATTCCGGCAGTGATCTATATATGGTTGCTCGTCCCCACGAACGTATTGTCGCCAAGCCGCGGAATTGTTTCTGGCAGTGGGCTAGGAACGATATGTCAGGTTGTCCCGCATTTCATCTCATTGGCGAGGGGGTGTTCGGAGAGAGTAGCATCGAAGCAGGAAATGCCCGACGTGACCCGATTCTTTGGGATTGTGATTCGAAATGTACTTCCGAGACCACACACTCCGTCACCCTACACCGGCGAACGGAGAACAACTGCGGAGTATACTGGCTGAAGGAGGGTAATTGGCTACCGCGACCGGACGGCGACGGCGCACCGTAGAGGTGCCGAGGCGGAAGAACGGCTCGAGACCCCGCATCGCTGCGGAATTTCCGGCCGGCTCGCTGGAGGCTGAGCTGTCGGTCATTGGGAAGGCGGTGCCGGCCCGAGAGTGGGCGAAGGTGCCCGCCGATTACTTCGCTAACCTCGACCACTACCTCCACGGCGCACCGAAAAAGAGGTGAGGCCGGTCTTCGCGGACACGCTGTACTGGGGTGCGGCACTTCATCCACACGATCAGTACCGCGCGCAGGCAATCCGCGCACGGGAGGCGCTTGGAGAAATCCGACTGGTTACGACCGACGAGGTGCTGACCGAGTTTCTGGACGGCGTGGCCCAGCGCGGTACGCACCTGCGGGAAGCGGCCGCTCGGGCAGTGCGCGTGATCCTGGAAGACCGTCGCGTGACGGTGTATCCGCAGTCTCGCGAGTCTTTCCTGGCAGGAATACATTTGTATGAACAGCGCAATGATAAGGGCTACAGCCTTGTCGATTGCATATCCATGACGACGATGCGGCGCCAGGGGATTTCGGAAATACTGACCAACGATCGCCATTTCGTACAGGAAGGCTTCATAGTTGTCCTCCGTTGAGGGCGCCTCCCCGCGAAAACGCCTGCTCCACAACGGCGGGTCGATGGCCTGCAGCGGCGGCCACTGGCGGCTGGCTCCTTCGGGCTATCGCCCGTAACTACTGGTCCTGTCGTAGCATCACATTAGTAGCCATGAAATCACCCGCCTTGCTCGTTTTTCTCGGAGTTACCGCCGGCTCCCTCCTGGGCCAGACCCCCGGCGCACCGGCGGCACTGGGGAAGCGCCTGGACGCACTGCATGGCTTAAGCGAACAATTGGAGGCGCTGTCGAACCGCGTCGGCAAGGCGGTGGTGCAGATTTACGCCAGCGGCTACCGGCTCAGCGCCCCGGACGAAACCCGCACCGAAGCCGCGGCCATCACGCGGGAGCGCGATACCGGCTCGGGCGCGATTCTGACCGCGGATGGATATATCGTGACCAACTCTCACGTGGTTTCGAGTGCGCGGCGGGTTCAGGTGCGGGTTCCGGGCGATGCAGGCGCAGCCGCCGCGCGGGGCAAGATGCTGGAAGCGCACGTGGTGGGCGTGGACCGCGACTCGGACCTGGCGCTCATCAAAGTGGAAGCTTCCGGACTGCCGTTTCTGGAGTTCGGCGATTCCGACCAGCTTCGCCAGGGCCAGTTGGTCATGGCCTTCGGCAGCCCGCTGGGATTGGAGAATTCCGTCAGCATGGGCGTAGTGAGCTCAGTGGCGAGGCAGATCAAGCCGGACGATGTCATGGCGTATGTGCAGACCGATGCGCCCATCAACCCCGGCAATAGCGGCGGACCGTTGGTGAACGCCGATGGCCTGCTGGTGGGAATTAATACCTTCATCCTGAGCCAATCGGGAGGCAGCGAGGGGTTGGGTTTCGCCATTCCCAGCAACCTCGTAAGATCGACCTACGAGCAGCTTCGCAAGGAGGGTCACGTACATCGTGGCGAGATCGGCGTGGTGGCGCAAACCGTGACGCCCGATCTGGCGGCCGGGCTGGGCCTGACGCGCGACTGGGGCGTGGTGCTGAGCGATGTAACGCCGGATGGTCCAGCGTCCCAGGCCGGGCTCGAAGTCGGCGATTTGGTCTTGGCCGTGGACGGACGTTCGATGCAGAACGCGCGGCAACTCGAAATGGCGCTGTTCCGCAGGCGGCTGGGCCAGAAGGTGAACCTGGAGGTCGAGCGCGGTGACGAAAAGCTGACTTATCCGGTGACCGTGGCCGAACGCGACGACGACCCGCAACGCTTCGCCGACATGGTGGACCCCATCAGGAACATGGTGCGCCGGCTGGGCATTCTGGGAATCGACATTGACGCCAACGTGTCCGATATGTTTCCCGAGTTGCGCAAGAAGTATGGCGTGGTGGTGGCCGCGCGCACGGGCGAAGCGGCTTACATCGGCGACAGCCTGGAGCCGGGCGATGTGATCTATGCCTTGAACAAGGAACCGGTCACCAGCGTGGAAGCGCTCAAGCAGGTGCTCAACAGCCTGAAACCCGCCGATCCGGTGGTGCTGCAAGTGCAGCGTGACAACAAGCTGCGATACGTCACGCTGTCTCTGGGAATAATGCCCGAGCCAGAGCCGCGACTGTAAAGGAGCGGTTGCCGGAACTATCTCGAAAGCTCCGCGAACCTAGGGCGGCCGCTACACCCCTTCGAGGAGGTGCCCCATCTTTTCTTTCTTGGTGCGCAAGTAGGCTTCGCGGGTATCGAGGACGCCGGCCTGGATGGAGACGCGCTCCACCACCTGGACGCCGGCCTGCTCGACGGCTTCCACCTTTTCGGGATTGTTGGACAGCAGGCGGACGGCCTTCAGGCCGAACCAGCGCAAAATGGCGCCGGGCAGGATGTAACTGCGCAAATCGGAGTCGAAGCCCAGCTTTTGGTTGGCCTCCACCGTATCGGCGCCTTGATCCTGCAACTCATAGGCGCGCAGTTTGTTGAGCAGACCGATGCCGCGACCCTCCTGGTTTTCGTAGATTAAGAGGCCGCGTCCGGCGGCGGCGATGCGGTTGAGCGCCATTTCGAGCTGGGCCCGGCAATCGCAGCGCAGGCTGTGAAACACGTCGCCGGTGAGACATTGCGAGTGGATGCGAACCAGCGGCGGCCCGCCGCCGGCGAGGTCGCCCATGCGCAAGGCCACGGCTTCTTCGTTACTTCGATCGGTGCGGCCACGAAATCCGTAGATGCGGAAGAGGCCGAATTCGGTGGGAAAATCCGCTTCGGCAACTTTTTCCAGCCGCAACGCGAGGGTATCGATCATGCGTTGCTCTGATTCCACCTTGTTCCCTCTATTATAATGGCTTCGATCGAGGAATGCTTGAAAGTTACCTGGTATCGCTGCTGGTGAAGCTTGGCACGATGGCTGCCATCGCCAGCGTTCTGGCGCGATCGAAACACTTCAAAGCCATGCTGATGCGGGAGAACCGCACGCTTTTGGGGCGCCTGACGCTGGGCTTGTGGCTGGCCGTGGTGTTCGGCGCCAGCGTGACGGTGCGCATTTTCGGCCAGAACACGTACCAGGGGGCCGACCTCGGGTTGGAGGGCAGCCTGCTTGCCGGCCTGCTGGGCGGCTACGTTACCGGCCTGGCTTCCGGTATCGTCATCGCGCTGCCGGCCGTGTTCGCGGGGGAATGGCTGACCTTGCCGCTGCTGGCGGGCATCGGAGTCCTGGGCGGCATGCTGCGCGACCTGGCGCCGGACGCGGAGGAGATCTGGCGCTTTTCGCCGTTTTTCGACCTAAGTGTCTGGCGCTTCTTCCGCGAGAGCCGCAACTATCGCCGCACCGCCTTTCACCTGATTTTTCTGGCGGCGATTCTGGTGGCCGAGTTTCTGCGCCAGACCCTGGGCGCCATGATGATGCCGAAAAGGGTCTTCTACCTGCACCTGGATCCCACCCACGCGCTGACCGAAATCGCCCTCTACGCCACCACCCTGTTTGCGGTGACGATTCCCCTGAAAATCTGGAACAACACGCGCAACGAAAAAAAGCTGGAAGAGCAGGCGCGCCTGCTGGTGGAAGCGCGCCTGGCGGCTCTCACCAGCCAGATCAATCCTCACTTCCTCTTCAATACCCTGAATTCGGTGTCGTCGCTGATCCGCAGCAACCCGGACCAGGCGCGCGCGATGGTGGTGAAGCTCTCCAAGGTGCTGCGCCGGCTGCTGCGCATGCACGATAACTTCACCACCCTGGCCGAGGAGCTGAGCTTCATCGAAGACTATCTCTCGATCGAAGTGGTCCGCTTCGGCGAAAAGCTGCGTTTCGTGCGCGACGTGGCCGACGATACGCTCGCCATGCTGGTGCCCAGCATGCTCTTGCAACCGCTGGTGGAAAACTCGATCAAGCACGGTTTGAGCGGCAAAGTGGAAGGCGGCACCATCCGGATTCACACCCACCGCACCGAATCGCGGTTGTTCCTGGTGGTGGAAGACGACGGCGTGGGAATTTCGGAAACCAAGCTGGCATCGCTGCTCGACCACGGCATGGGGATCGGCGTCGGCAACGTGAACGAGCGGTTGAAAGTATTATTTGGCGATAATTACCGGATGTGGATTGAGAGCCAGACGGGACGCGGCACGCGCGTCCAGATCGAAGTGCCGGAGCTCGAAACGCACATGGCGGCGGTTTCCTGAGGTCCGGCCGCAACCGGAAAGAAACGAGGAACGACTTTGTCGAGAATTGACGAGCAGGTGAGCGTTTGGCCCATCGCCGGGCTGCCGGCTACACTGGCCCAGAGTACGCGGCGGGTGTACGACCGGCTGGCCGCGGTCTATCCGCTTTCCACCATGCTGTTTCACTCGCGAGCGCACCGCGCCGCGCTGGCCGCATCGGGCTTGCGCGACGGCGCCAGCGTGCTGGAGGTTGCCACCGGGAGCGGCGAAATGTTCCGCCGCCTGGTGCGCGCCAACCCGACCGGCACCACGGTGGGCGTGGACCTGTCCCCGAACATGGCGGCCCGCACCGAGCGCGCCGCCCGCCAGAAGTTTCCCGCCGCGCGCGCCTGCTGCCAGGCGGTGGATGCGCGGCACATGCCGTTCCGCGCCGAAACCTTCGACGCCATCTTCTGCTGCTATCTGCTGGAGCTGCTTTCGGCTGAGGATATCGTGCTCACGCTCAAGGAATTCCGGCGGGTGCTGCGCCCGGCCGGCCGTCTTACCCTGGTCCTCATCGGCCAGAACGGGCCGGTGTTCAACAGCGTCTACCAGGCGGTGGGAACTCTGGTGCCCGCATTTTGGGGCAGACAAGTGGAACAGCAAGCCACCGAATGGATCACCGCCGGCGGATTCGCCATCTCCTATGACCGCACCGCCCGCCAGATTTTTTACCCCTCCCGCGTGCTGGTGGCGGGGAAAGTGGGCTAGTGGGAACAAAGCGCCGGCGAAGCCGGTGCCATTAGGACGGTTGAAATTGTCCTTGATCTTGGCCCTAACCCATGCCATAATGCCGTAAAGCTGGCAAGATGGCAGAGCAGTTACCCCTGGTCCCGACAACGAAGTCTACGTTCCGACTTCCCGCGGAACTGCACCAACGTCTCAAAATTAGGGCCGTGCAGGAGAACAGGCCAATAGCCGATATCCTTACCGATGCAATCGAGCTTTACCTTTCCCGAGTGGAAACCACCCATGACGAATCCAAGCGTTCTGCTTAGTTCTTCTCGTCGGGCCGAAACGTATGCTCTCCACCTGACCGATTGTTTCGCCTGGATGGATGCTCAACCAGAACATTCCATTCAGGCCATCGTCACTGATCCTCCGTATGGGCTGAGGGAATACACCACGGAGGAAAAGCGGAAATTGCGAAACCGAAGGGGTGGCGTCTGGCGTATACCGCCGTCCTTTGATGGTTGCCAACGCAATCCGGTACCCCGTTTCACGGTCCTGACTGAATCGGATCTACGGCAGCTAAGAACATTCTTTGTATCCTTTGCCGGCAAGGCCCTGCGCATCCTGGTGCCCGGCGGCCACTTGTTTATTGCCAGCAGCCCGTTGCTTTCCCACCTCGTCTACATGCCCCTGATTGCGGCTGGTTTTGAGAAGCGCGGCGAAATCATAAGACTCGTCCAGACACTGCGTGGCGGGGACAGACCCAAGAATGCGCATAAGGAGTTCTCGGATGTGACCGTTATGCCGCGATCCGCATGGGAACCGTGGGGACTATTCCGAAAGCCGTGCGAGGGCAGGGTGCAAGACAACCTTCGCAAATGGAAGACCGGAGGGCTCAGAAGAGTAGCGGCTGACGCTCCCTTCTTGGACGTGATCCCGTCATCTCCCACTCGTGCCGAAGAGCGTAGGATCGCGCCGCACCCTTCCCTGAAGCCACAGGCGTTCATGCGCCAGATCGTCAGGGCGTCCCTCCCACTCGGAAGCGGCACCGTTCTTGACCCCTTTATGGGTGCGGGGTCCACTATAGCCGCGGCTGTGGCCGTTGGGTACATGAGTATAGGTCTTGAAATAGACCCGATCTTCTTCGCAACGGCGGAGAAGGCCATTCCGGCGCTGTCTTCCCTTCCTGTAAATGGCACAACCCGTGTGATTAAGGCCAACGGTGTTGTACACTTGAACGGAAAAGGTAAGACGGATCGTGGCCCTATCGATAGACGGCTTTGACCGTTCAGTAGCGTTGCCACCCGGGCTGACCATCGCGCACATAAACGCCGCGATTGAGTTTGTAGAAGAGAAGGCCGAAGAACTCATCGAACTTTACTTCGAGCAAGCAAACATCTTCAGTGGTGTGATCGGAATTTTGGGCGTTCGCGCTCTCGATTCGCTCAGCCCCTACAAGCGCCACAAGCATCCCGATGTGGCCCAGCAGCGATTCCCAGACCTGTCGCTCCGCGGGCGTTTGGAGCCCCCACCGATCGAATCTCTGGAATCCAAGGGCAGCACCAGGCCGTGGGCCATCCAGTCGCACTACAACCACGCTGGGTGGTACATCGTCTGGCGCTATGCAATTGACCCGACCAAACGTATGAAGCGTGGTAAGTCGGTGCTCGTCTGGCGTGTTGATATGCCTTTTCTCAAAGAGGAAAACTGGAAGTACGAAGGCAGCAAGGCCGCCGAGGGGCACGGCGGTCGAACGCACACGTTTGGCGTAAAGAATCCAGCGGTGGTGATCGCGGCAACCATCGCATACCAAGCTCCTGGAGTCGTGCTTTCCAGGGGAGGCCCAACACTCGTGAGCCGTAACGGACCATCAACCACCTCTTAGCGCACTAACAGTAGGACAGGCCAGGAGGCCTGTCCTACTGAGCCGCGGCTCAGCGCACCGGCGAGAAGGCCAGCGGCTGCAGCAAGGTGTTGGTGGTGTTGGCGTTCAACTCGGAGTTATCCATGCCGGGGGTAGCGCGCATCTTCTGCCATACCGGGTCGGCGCTGAAGTCCTTCCAGAGGCGCTCGCGCGCGGCCAGGTCGTCGAAGGCCAGCATGTAAGTATTATTCGGCTGGTTGGGGCCGACGATGCTTTGGCCGAACAGGACCGGGGTCATATTCAGGCGCCGGAAAATGCCGATCTCGCCCTCTTCGAACATCTTCTTCTTGCGGCGCGAACCGTCCTCGGTCAACCCCTGGTAGGTGCGCAGTTCGAAGATGCGCGCCGGGCGCTTGGGGTCGGAGGGGCCGGCTTCGATTGCCGGAACTGCGTCGAAGGCGCGCAACAGGGAGCTCTCCAGCCGCTCGTAACCAGCGGCCGTGTTGTACTCTTTCCAGCCTTTGCCGAATTCGGCGTCGCCGGGAAACGGGTCGTGCAGGTTCTCCAGCGCGGCCAGCGACGGGTAGCTGGTAATGACCAGCGTAAACGGAGCGTTGGCGCTCACCAGCGCGCTGAACAAGCCAACCGGGCCGAGCCCGGCGCGGCCCACGGCGGGCAGGTAAACATCCTTCAGATACGCGTTGGTGCGCTCGGTCTGGCTGCCGGCGCGCATGTAGTAATAGCGAAAATGCAGGTATGCGCTCCTGGAAGGAACGGGCGGAGCGGCGTCGGCCTTGGGTTCCAGGGCGGATACGGTTGCGGCCGCGGCCGCGGTCAGAAAACTACGTCGTTGCACGGGACCTCATTTCTTGGCCGGGCTGGTTTGGGCTAAACCTTCCACCAGCAGTTTGGCCAGGTCGGAAATCAGAATCGAACCGGGATTGTCCGGTCCCCAATCGGGCTGCGGAATCCCGTCCACGGTGATGGCCATGGCGATGCGTCCGCCCTTGGAATAAACTATCCCCACGTCGGAGCGCAAGCCGTCGAGCGCCCCGCTCTTATTGGCGATGGGCAGATCGCCGAGACGGCGGCGGATGCCGGTACTGTCCTGATTCCGCTTCAGAATCGACAGTATATCGCGGCACGCTTCCGGGCTGACCAGTTCGCCGTTTTCGAGGCGTTCCAGGATGGTGACCATGTCGTGCGGCGTCGAAACTCCCAGGCCGTATTGCTGGTTTTCGGGCAGCTTACCGGCGGCCGACCAACCCTCCTCGGCTTTGAGCTGCCCCCCGTCGCCTCTCACCTTCCGCATCAGGCGCGTGGTAGGAATGCCGATTTTATCCAGATAGGTGTTGACGGTGTCGGCGCCGATGCGCTGGATGATCAGGTTAGTCGCCGTGTTATCGCTGAGCACGATCATGAGGTTGGCGACGTCGCGCAGAGGAAGCTGGACGCCATCGGAGATTTCGCTGCCGATGATCCCCGAGCCGGTGACTTTCTCGGCGGACGTAACCGTTAGCGGTTCGGTCCATTTGGCATCGCCGCGCGCCACCGCATCGAAGAGCGCGACCAGGGTGGGCAGCTTGATGGTGCTGGCGGTACGAACTTTTTCGGACCCGCGGATGCCCTTGGAAGCGCCGCTATCGAGATTCTTGGCGAAGAGCGAAACCGTTCCCGGAAAGCCGGCGATGCGCGCATCGAGCGCCTCGTGCAGCGATGCCGCATGCAGGCCCGAAACCAGCAGAACCGCTAACGCGGGGCCTTTTGCGAAAGAGCACATTCCTCGATCTTACCCGACGGCGGGGACATGCAGACGCTCTACGTGACGGCGGTCGGCGAGGCTTTCCGCCGGCATCCGAGACGCAAGGGCGTTTTCCCGTGGCAGTCCGTCAAGCCGCCCCGTCCGCAGTTGTCGCGCCGCAATACTTCCGAATCTAGATTGACATATTGTAGAATAAGACCAGTGGAAAGCCGCGCGCGCAGCATTGTCAAGGCGGTGAGCTACCGGGTGCTGGGGTCGATCACCACGGGGCTGATTGTCTACGTGATAACCGGCAGAGGCGGTCTTTCGCTGGGAGCCGGCGGGCTGGATATGGTGGCCAAGATCGCGGTTTATTTTGTACATGAACGGATCTGGGACCGGATCGCCTTCGGGCGCGTCGAAAAGCCGCCGGAATACGAGATTTAGCTATACTCGTAGTTTCCCGTGTTCCATTCCATCGAGAAACAGGTTTCCAGCGCCTTTCGCGCGCACATCGAGGTCCGTTACGGCATCGATCTGGCTGTGGCCATTGAAGAACCGCGGCAGAGCGAGTTCGGTGAAATGGCCGTACCGGTCGCCTTTCAACTGGCGAAGCAGTTGCGGCAGGCGCCCAGAAAAATCGCCCAGGAACTGGCGAACGAGATTGGCCCGATCGCCGGCGTGGGCGCCATGGAAGTGGCGGGCAACGGCTACCTGAACATCCGGCTGGACCGCGGCGCCTACGCATCGGCGCTGCTGGCGGGCGAGGCAGCCACGCCATCCGGATCCGGCGGGAAGCTGATCGTCGAGCACACCAATATTAACCCCAACAAGGCGGCCCATATCGGGCACCTGCGCAATGCCACCCTGGGCGATACCTTCGTCCGCATGTTGCGCGCGCGCGGCGAAACCGTGGAAGCGCAAAACTACATCGACAATACCGGCGTCCAGGTGGCCGACGTGGTGGTGGGCTTCCATTACCTGGAAGGCAAGGGCCCGGCGGAAGTGCGTCTCATGCTGGCCGACCCGGCGGTGCGTTTCGATTATTATTGTTGGGACCTGTACGCGCGCACCACGGCCTATTACCAGGATCATGCCGAGGCGCTGGCCTGGCGGGCGGAAACGCTCGAGGCCATCGAAGCCGGTTCGGGCGAGTTGGCGGAGCTGGGCGACATCGTCGCCGACGCCGTCGTGCGGGCGCATCTGGCCACCATGCTGCGGCTGGACGTGGAGTACGACGTACTGCCGCGCGAAAGCGAGATTCTGCATCTGCGGTTCTGGGCGGCGGCTTTCGAACTGCTGAAGGAGCGCAAGGCCATCTATCTGGAACCCGAGGGCAAGAACGCGGGCTGCTGGGTGATGCCCGGGCTCTCCGAGGAGGGCAAGGTGATCGTGCGCTCGGGCGGCACGGTGACCTACGTCGGCAAGGACATCGCCTACCAGCTCTGGAAATTCGGGCTGCTGGGCAAGGACTTTTATTACCGGCCGTTTCAGCGGTATGCCGATGGCCGCGTGCTGTGGGTGACCAGCGATACGGCGAACGAGGAAACCGCGCCGCAGTTCGGCCGCGCCAGCCGGGTCTACAACGTGATCGACGCGCGCCAGAGTTATCTTCAGGACGTGGTCTCCGCTGGCCTCCGTGCGCTGGGCTACGAGCGCCAGGCGGAAGAATCGGTCCACTTCTCCTATGAGATGGTGGCACTTTCGCATCGCTGCTGCGCCGACCTGGGAATTTCGCTTTCCGACGAGGACCGCGAGCGGCCCTACGTGGAAGTGTCGGGGCGCAAGGGGCGCGGGGTAAAAGCCGACGACCTGATGGATACGCTGATTTTGAAGGCGCTGGACGAAGTGGCGGCGCGGCACGCCGATTCGCCGGCCGAAGAGCAGAAGCGGGTGGCGACGCAGATTGCGATCGGCGCGCTGCGCTATTTCTTGCTCAAGTTCACGCGCACTTCCGTGATCGCCTTCGATTTGCAGGAAGCGCTGAGCTTCGAAGGGGAAACCGGCCCGTATCTGCAATACGCCGCCGTGCGGGCGCGCAATATTTTGCGCAAGCTGGAGGAGCGTGGAGAGAAGGTGCCGGATTTCGCCGCCGAGCTGAAGGGCGAAGCGATGGGCCGGCAGCTCGGGAGCGAAGATGCCTGGCAAATGCTGCTGGCGGCGTCCAAGGCGGACGCGGCGCTGGAAAAGGCGGTGGCCGCGGGCGAGCCGGCGCATGTCGCCAAGTACGCGTTTTCCCTCGCCCAGGCGTTTAACAATTTCTACCACCGCTATCCGATCCTGCAGGAACAGAACCGCGAGAAGAGAGTGTTTCTTCTGTGGATGACGGATTTCTTCCGCCGGCAGTTGGAACGTACGGCGGCGATTCTGGGCATCCGGATTCCGGAGTACATGTAAGCCCCAGGGTTTTCGCCCTGGATATCCCGCTCGGGATAATGCGAGCCAGAGGTCAGAAATCAAAATGGCTCCACGGCGAAGCGGGAATAGTGCGCATGTAGCCACAAACAAAGAGGACTATTGTTTGCCTGGTTTCGCAGCGGCGGATTGGGCGGGCTTTTCGGCGGCGGGTTTCCCGGCTACTGGCTTCTCGGCTGCAGGTTTATCGTCATGGCTGGCCTGGGGACCGCTCTTTGGGGTATCACCGCCGGCGCCTTGCCCAGGTTGTTCCTGATACTGCACGATCAACGATACGCGCCGGTTGGAGGGATTTTCCGGGTCCTCGGGATGCCGCAACTGGCGGTCGGCGAAGCCGCGCACCTGGGCGACCTGGCCGGCGCGCAGGCCGCTGGTTTCCATCAGCTTGCGGGCGGAGTTGGCGCGGTCGCTGGACAGCTCCCAGTTGGAATAAGCATTGCCGCTGCCGAACGGTTTGGCATCGGTATGGCCTTCGATCAGAAGGTTGTTGGGAAGCTTGCCCAACTCTTCGGCCAGTTTGGACAGCAGCTCGGAACCGCTCTCGGTGGGAACACCTTTGCCCGATTCGAAAAACATGCCTTGGGCGGTTTCCAGCAGCTCGATGCGAAGGCCGTCCGGGGTGATGGTCAATTCGATGTTGTCCTGCAGGCTCTTGAAATTCGGCAAACTTTTCAAAACCTGCTGAATCTTGTCCTTCAGTTTGGTCATGTCGTCGGTGCCAATTTCGAGAGCGGCGGCGCCGACGCCGGGAGCGGACGAACCGGTGAGCTTGCCGGGACCGGTGGGATTACGGAAGTACTGGGCGATGGCCTCCTTGACTTCCTTGTCCGAGCCCATCAGCCACAGCACGATGAACAAGGCCATCATAGCGGTGACGAAGTCGGCGTATGCCACTTTCCATGCGCCGCCATGGTGGCCGCCGTGGCCGGCGCTTTTCCTTTTGATGACGATGATCGGACGGCGTTCCGCCGGCGCCTCTGGCGGTGCCTCGGGCTCCTCATCCATTTCAGGTCCAGGCATTATGGTTTCCGGCCGCCCAACGGCTACTTCTTGCCGGAACCTCCTCCACCACGGCAGGCCGCTTCCATTTCCTGAAAGCTGGGCCGCACGCCATGGGGAATGGAACGGCGCGCCAACTCCACCGCCATCATGGGCGACACTCCCTTGACGAACGCCAGCGAGGCCATGCGCAAAAACCCGTAATAGCGGCCTTCGGCTTCCTGCTCCTTGCCCATGGCCGAGGAAATCGGTCCGAACAATCCGTAACACATCAGAATGCCCAGGAAGGTGCCCACCAGAGCAGAGGCCACCTTGTGCCCGATTTCCTCTTTCGGGCCGCCCAGTGAGCCCATGGTGATGCACACGCCGAGCACGGCCGCCACGATTCCCAGACCGGGAAGCGCGTCCGCCATGGTGGTGAGCCCCGCGACGGGCTGGGCGGACTCGGAATGGTGCACTTCCAGATCGACCTCCATCATGGAATCGATTTCCATCACATCCACGCCCCCGGTAACCGCCATGCGCAGGGTGTCGCACAAGAATGCGACGGCATGATGGTCTTTCAGAAATTTGGGGTACTTGGAGAAGATCTGGCTCTTGTCCGGTTTGTCGATATCTTCTTCGAGTTTGGCCGTGCCCGATTTGCGAGCGTAATTGTACAGCTCGTAAATCATTTTCAGGTGATCGAGATAGAAAGTTTTATGGAACTTGCTACCGCCGAAAACGCCCGCAATGCCTTTGGCGATGGCGATCAGTACCGGCAGCGGATTGGCGATCAGTACCGTCCCCAATGCCGCACCGAAAATAATGAGCAGCTCGGCCGGCTGCATGAGCACCTTCAAATTGCCGTGCTCCATCAGGTAACCGCCAACGATTGCGCCGAACACGGCGACAATGCCTAGGATTGCGAACATGAGAAAACTCTGTCAGCAGGACATATCGGCGTGCGCCGCCCTTAGCTTTAGGCGGGTCTCCGAGCCGTACGGCCGCCCACGCGGGCAGTCCGGCAAAGCAGTTGCATTTCCAGGGACCTCCTGAAAGAATAGGGCTGAGTCAAAGTCTATGCGGATCAGGGTGTTGGGAATCGTACTGGCCGGCGGCAAAGGTACCCGGCTGCATCCTCTTACCAGGGAACGCGCCAAACCGGCGGTCCCATTCGGAGGCAAATACCGAATCATCGATTTCGTTTTGAGCAATTTCATCAATTCCGGAATTTACTCGGTGTACGTGCTGACGCAGTTCCGCAGCCAGTCGCTGCTGCAGCATCTGAGCGAGGGCTGGCAGTTCGGCGGGTTGCTGAAATCGCAATTCGTGATCCCGGTGCCGGCCCAGATGCGCGCCGGAGAAACCTGGTATCAGGGCACGGCGGACGCCATTTACCAGAACATCAACCTGGTGGAACAGTCGGATCCGCATGTGGTGGCGATTTTCGGCGGCGATCACATTTACCGCATGAACATTTCGAGCATGATCGACTTCCACGTACACAAGAACGCCGAGGTCACGGTGGCGGCCATACCGGTGGAGAAAAAGCTCGCCGCCGAGTTCGGGGTGATTGAAGTGGCGGAGGATAGCCGCGTGCTGGGATTTCACGAGAAGAACCCGGAGGCTCCCACCATGCCGGGCGACCCGGCCCGGGTCTTCGCTTCCATGGGCAACTACATATTTTCCACCCGCACGCTGCTGCGCCTGCTGCACGAAGATGCCGCCATTGCGGAAAGCAACCACGATTTCGGGCGCGACATTCTTCCCAAGCTGGCGGGCAAGGCGGAGATCTACGCGTACGATTTCCAGACCAACCGTATCTCCGGCGAGCCGGCCGACGCGCAACCCTACTGGCGCGATGTGGGCACCATCGACGCCTACTTCGAGGCCAACATGGATCTTCGCTCGGTGAGCCCGGCGCTGAACCTGTTCAACCGGGAATGGCCGGTACGCAGCACCAGCTATTCGGACCCGCCGGCCAAGTTCACCTTCGACGAGGAGAACCGGCGCGGGCAGGCCATCGACACCATCGTCTCCGGGGGCTGTATTCTCTCCGGCGGCATGGTGCGCAATTCGGTGCTGGGGCGCAGCGTGAGGGTCCATTCCGGCGCGGTCGTGGACGAGTGCGTGATCCTGGATAACTGCGACATCGGCCGCCGCGCCAGGCTGCACCACACGATTCTGGACAAGAACGTCCGCGTGCCCGAAGACGCCATGATCGGCTTCGATCTGGAGCGCGACCGGCAACATCATTATGTAACCGAAAGCGGCATCGTGGTGGTAACCGGGGCGCGCACGCCGGTCGAGGTGACGAGCCTGGTGGTGTAAGCGGGCTCGCCGCGCCCGCTCCCTCATCCGCATGGAACAACAGGTTCTCGCCTGGATCGCACAATACGGGTATGTGGCCATTTTTTCGCTGCTGATGCTGGGCATCGTGGGATTGCCGGTTCCCGACGAAACCTTGCTGACGTTTGCCGGATACCTGGTGTATCGCGGGCACCTGGCGCTGGCCCCGGCGTACTTTACGGCGCTGGCGGGCAGCCTGTGCGGCATTACGCTGAGCTACACGCTGGGGCGGATCTTCGGCCTGCCGCTGATCCACCGTTACGGCCGCTATGTGCGCCTCACCGAAGAGCACGTGCTCAAGGCCCACGCCTGGTTCGAGCGGGTGGGGCATTGGGGCCTGACATTCGGTTATTTCGTCCCCGGGGTGCGGCACCTGACGGCCTATGCAGCCGGCATGAGCGCGGTAGCGCCGCGCCAGTTCGCGCTGTTCGCCTATTCCGGCGGGGCGATCTGGGTAGCAACCTTCATCGGCCTGGGGATGGTGCTGGGCGAGCGCTGGCAGGCGGTGGAAGCTGGCATTCACCGCTACCTGCTGTGGGCGACTCTGGCGGCCGCGGCCGCGGGCGCGGGTTACTGGCTGTGGCGAAGAAGGCGGGGGACTCGGGTTTGAGGATCACAGGCTTTTGAAATTCCTTGCAAGCCAACGAATCCGCGAGCGTTAACCCGGCTCGGAAGCCTTCCACGGGGCCATCTGTTTCCAGCCGCCCGCTATATTGAGTTTGGAAATGGACCACGCGGCCCAATCCGCCTGGATTTTCGCCGCAAACCGGAACTAAGTTCCGGTCTTCCCCTGTAAATTATTGATTCTTGGTTGACCAACCGGGACTTTTGTCCCGGTTTTTATTGGGAGGCATGGAACGATGGAACGGGAAAGCACGACTGAGGACGCCTTCGACCTCGGCGTATGGGTAGGCCGCCGCCAGGGATTCGCCCTGTTGGCCGCACGCTGTTCGGCCGCCGACGCCGAAACTCTTCTTGAAATCCGGGAACGGAAGCTTTTTCGGAGCATGGAACCAACCTGGGAAGATTTCTGCACCAAGCGCCTGGGTATCGACCGCAGCTACGCGGACCGGCGCATCCGGCAATTTCAGCAACTCGGCCCCGACTTTTGCAGATTGAGTTCCTTTACGCGGATCCGGCCTGCCGATTACCGCCTGATCGCCGGCGCGCTCAGTGACGGCGGCTTGTCCTACGATGGCGAAGTGATCCCTCTCGAACCCGGGAACGCGCCCAAGCTCTCCCAGGCCGTGGAAGCGCTGCGGCGCGATTCCGCCGCGGAAAAAACTCCCGACGACGCCGCCAGACAGTCCCTCGCCAGGGTCGACAGGACCCTAAGGTCCGCCGTTGCGGACCTCCATCGGCTCCAAGCCATGGCGCTCGACAACGCCCACCGGATGGAATTGATCATCATCGTCGAAAGCTGCCGCGATCAATTGAACCAGATCCGTCTCTCGACTTGCATGTAAAGTCACTGCGCCGCGGCCTCATCGTAGCGTCACGCACGGAGGAAATCGTCTACGTCGATACCGGCCTGCCTCAATATTGCCCGAAGCGTGCCCTCGGGCATGTCGCCGGGGTGATTCGGCAAGGTCGTGTAACGGTTGGCGCCGGCATGGAACCAGATCTCATGGCTGCCCGCGGCTTGCCGGTCGAACTCGAAGCCACAGGATTTGAGTTTTCGGGCAATCTCTCTGTAACGAAAGCCTGCCAATCGGCCCATTTCACGCGGCGACCACAATCGTGTAGTCGCGGCGTTCGCTCGTGGTCGGCAGATTCGGAACGCCGTCGCGCTCACGCCTGGCGTCGATCAGCTTCCGCGCGACGTCGCGTGCGATCTCCAGCGCTTCCGCAACCGTCCGCCCCTGCGCCACCAGACCAGGCAGTTCGTCGGACGTAGCGAGGAAGAGGCCCTCAGGCAATTCTTCGATTTGAATCTGGATCGCCAACTCCATACAGCTTGATCGTAGCAGTTCACCGCTTCAGCGGCTGTGTCCATCAAGAATAGGCTGTGATCGACTTGTCAGGCCGCCGGCTGGATTTCAATATCTCTGGCGACGCTCGTCGGTTGCGGAACCGGATCGCCAAACTCGCGGAGCGTTTTCAGGTGTCCTTCGATTGCTTCCCGAATATTACGCTCCGTCTCTTCAAGGGTACTACCGGTCGTGATACAGCCCGGCAAATCCGGAACATACGCCGCCCAGTTGCGCTCAGCCTGTTCAAAAATGACTGCGTACCTGACGCTCATTTACTTTTTCTCCAGTCCCGCCGCTTTTTGGATCGACTTCAGCGTACCAGCGGGAACGTCATCGCCGGGATGTCCCGGTATGGTCACTACATCTGGCTTCGAGGCTTCTGCGCCAATGTGGCAACCGGCGCCACAAGAGTGGATGGGAAGTTATTCTTGCGTGGACCCTTAGCCGCGCCGGCTACTGCGTGGCGCTACCCGATTAACCGGTCGTACTCAGCGTGGGTGCCGATCCAGAACCAAAGCACGCCCCCCATAATGTCGATGCCCAATGCCCGGTGATGAATGCCAACCCGCACGGACCAGAAGTTGTCGACCTTCTTGAAATGTAAGGAGGGGTGGCGCGAATCGGCTTTCAAGAGCGCGAATGCGCGGTCGGCGACGCTTTGGATCTCTGATGGGAGCGATCGGTAAGAACTCCAGAAATCTGGAGCGGCATGGTGGATCACAGAACCGAAGAGCGCCCCGATTCGTGATCGCGGAGCGCGCGGTCCGCGAGAGACCGGAGCTTGCCGTTTTTCGCATCGGCTTCGATCTGGGCATCCCAAGCCTCTGCATCAAAGCTCGCAAACCAATCCCGAAACGCTTTCAGCTCTTCCAAGCTCAGGCTCTTTACCTGGCCTTCGATGCTCTCGATCCGATTCATACTGAGATCCACGTCTCGATTATACCGGGCCGTCACACATTGCGACCAGGATCGGCTCCGGAAGCACCACAGCCTGCTCCTCAGACCCGCTTGCTAGAATGCCCCTGTGACGAAACCACCCGCCGCCGCGCGCACGCTGGCGTTCGACATTCTGCGTAAGGTGGAATCGGGCGGCTACGCTTCCGACCTCCTGCTCGAACGCTCCGCCGGGCTGGACAGCCGCGACGCCGGCCTGGCCACGGAAATCGTGTTCGGCGTGCTGCGCTACCAGGCGCAACTGGACTACCTGATCGCGCTCTATTCAGGCCGCGCGCGGAAGCTGGACCCGGAGGTGCGGCTGGCGCTTCGCATGGGCATCTACCAGTTGCGTTACCTGGAGCGGGTGCCGGCGCACGCTGCCGTCGGCGATAGCGTGGAACTGGTGCGGCGCGCGCGCAAGGCTTCGGCGGCGGGTTTTGTGAATGCGGTGTTGCGCCAGACCGATCGCGACGCCGTGGAATGGCCCAGCCGCGAAATCGCGCTTTCCTGCCCGGAGTGGCTGCTGGCGCGGTGGGAGCGGCGGTACGGCGGCGCGGTGGCCGAAGCCATGGCCCGCGCGGCGCTCGAGGAGCCGGGGAAATATCGCCACGGCGGGCGCTTCCAGGATATCGGCTCGCAATCGATCGTGCCGCTGCTCGAAATCGAGCCCGGCCAGCGGGTGCTGGACGTGTGCGCGGCGCCGGGCAACAAAACCGCGCAGGCGGTGGAGGCGGGGGCGCGGGTGATCGCCGCCGATTTGCACTTTCCCCGCCTCGCGCAGGTGAGGGGGATTACCGCGGACCTGGTGCAACTGGACGCGACCCGGCCGCTGCCGTTTCCCGCGCGCTTCGATCGCGTGCTGGTGGATGCGCCGTGCTCGGGCACGGGCACGCTGGCGCGCAACCCGGAAATCAAGTGGCGCCTCAAACCGGCGGACCTGGCCGGCCTGGCCGGGCGGCAGCGGGCGATTCTGACCAACGCCCTGGCTGTCGTGGCCCCTGGTGGACGGCTGGTTTATGCCACCTGTTCGCTCGAAACGGAAGAGAATCAAAGCGTGGTGGAAGAAGTGGTGGGCCCGGCGCGGGGATGGCGGATTGCGGCCACTCATGAGCGGCTGCCGGGACGCGATGCGGGCGACGGTTTTCTAGCCGCTGTGATAAAATCGGACGAACCCCGAAATGGTTGAAATCGTTCCTTCGATTCTGTCCGCGGACTTTGCCCGCCTGGCGGACGAAATGGCCCGCGTGGAGCGCGGAGGGGCGCGAATTCTGCATCTCGACGTGATGGACGGCCACTTCGTCCAGAACATCACCATCGGCCCGCCGGTGGTGGAATCGATTCGCAAGGCGACCAAGGCCCATCTGGACGTACACCTCATGATCGAGAATCCGGAGCGCTACGTTACGGATTTCGTGCACGCCGGGGCGAATTCGGTTTCTGTGCATTGGGAAGCGTGCCGGCACCTGGACGGCACGCTGGAAATGATCCGGTCGGCGAGAGCCATGGCGGGAGTGGTGCTGAATCCGGCCACGCCGGTGGAGGTGTTGGAAGACGTGCTGCATGTGGCCGACTACGTGCTGCTGATGAGCGTCAATCCCGGATTCGGAGGCCAGAAGCTGATTCCGTACGTGCTGGAAAAGGCGCGAAAGCTGGCGGAAATGAGGCGGGAGAAGCGGTTGGCGTTGCCCATCGAAATCGATGGCGGCGTGCATCCGGAGAACCTGGCGCAAGTGGTTCGGGCAGGGTGTGACTGGATCGTCACAGGTTCGGCGATCTTTCACAGCCCGGACGCCGAGGCCACCGTGCGCCAGATGCGGGAAATCGCCGCGCAGGCGACCGCGGTTCGGGTTTGAAATAGGAAGAATGGAACGGGGAATCGCAATGGTTTCAAGAGCCCTACGTACGGCCGCGGTGAGTGCGGCGCTGGCTGCCATGGTCATCGCGCCGGCTTGCCGCAAGAAGGTCTACATTAACCCCATCGCCAAGGATACGCAGCAACCCGACAAGGTGCTGTTCGACACCTCCCTCAGCGATATTCAGCACGGCCGCTTCGAGCGCGCGCGACTGACGCTGCAGACGCTGATGAACACGTACGACACCAGCGAGTATCTGGCCAAGGCGAAGCTGGCGGTGGCGGATAGCTGGTTCCGGGAGGGCGGGTCGCACGGACTGGCGCAGGCCGAAGCCGAATACAAGGATTTCATCCTGTTCTATCCGCAGATGGAGGAATCGGCCGAGGCGCAGGAAAAGGTCTGCCAGATGCAGTACGACCAGATCGACAAGGCCGACCGCGACAACCTGCACGCCCGCCGCGCACTGGACGAATGCCGCACCCTGCTGGCGCAATATCCGAATTCCAAGTTCGCGCCGGCGGCGCAGCAATACTTGCGCAACACCGAAGAAGTGCTGGCGGAAGGCGAAAACAAGGTCGGCACGTTCTACCTGGGCAAGGGGAGTTTCCCGGCCGCGACCAACCGGTTCCAGGGGCTGGCGGATCAATACCCGCTCTACAGCGGGGGCGCCGAAGCGCTGTGGGATCTGGCGGACGGCTATCATCACATGGGCGACAATTTCGAGAACCAGGAAGCCGCCGCCTATGCGAAGATCGTGCAGGAATATCCGCTCAGCGCGCACGTAGCCGACGCCAAGGCCAAGCTGACGGCCATGCACCGCGCGGTGCCGGAAGCCGACCCGGTAGCCTATGCGCGGGAAAAGTACGAGCAGCAGAACCGGTTGAAGCGGTCGCTGTTGGGCAAGGCGACCGGGCCTTTCATAGGCAGGCCGGACGTTTCGCTTGCGGCGCGCTCGGGCAGTCCGCAGATGAGCGATTTCAAGCCTTACATTCCGGTGAGCGTGCCGGCCGTGGCGGGGGTGGGAGACAACACGGTCACCGCCACCCAGGGCGGCGGCGGCGGCGGCTCGGATGTCAGCGCGGGCACGGTCGGTTCGGAAAAATCGCTGATCGACCGGCAGCCGGACGCGCGCGAAGGCGGGCCGGCGGCTACGGCAGCCGCCACCGCGGTTTCGCCGAAACCGTCGGACGCGAAAAATGCGACCGCTCCGCCGGCAGCGGCCGCGGGGCCAAAGCCTCTGCCCCAGAACCACACCGGCAACCTGAGCCCGAAACAACAGGCGCGGCTGCTGAAGAAGCAGCAGGACACGATGCGGAAACAGCAGGACGTGCGGGCCAAAGCGAAAAAGAAACAGCAGGAGCTGGACGACAGGAAGAAAAAGAAGAGCGGAGAGCCGGCCGACAACCAGTCCGGACAGGCGAGTCCCGCCAATTCGCCGAATTCGACCCCCACCCCGGCAACCGGCAAACAATGAACCGCATTTTGCTGGTGGACGACAGCCCGCACGCGCAGCGTATGGGCGAGCGGATCCTGAGCGACGAGGGATTCGAAGTCGTGACCGTGAGCAACGCGGATGCGGCGCTGGTGCGCCTGGACGACGTGGATCCGGACGTGATCGTGGCCGACACGGTGATGCCGGGGCGGACCGGCTACGAAATCTGCCAGTACGTGAAGCTGAGCCCGCGCCACCGGCACGTGAAGGTGATTCTCACGGCGGGCGTGCTGGAGCCTTTCGAGGAAGAGCGGATCCGGCAGGCCGAAGCGGACGGGTCGCTCAAGAAGCCGTTCGAGGCCAGCGCGCTCGTGGGGCTGGTGCGGCGGCTGGCGGAAGCATCCGCCGCGGCTCGCGCCGATGCGGCCGCGGGGAAGCCTTCCAGCCAGGCTGTTTCCAAAGCGGCGGCCGCGCCCGCCGCACCCTTCATCGCGGTGGTGGACGCCGAACAGGTGCGTGCGGCGGTGACGGTCGCCCTGGACGCATCCATGGCCGATATGGTGGACGAGATTTCGCGCCGCGTGATTGCCGCGCTGAACGTGCGCAAGCATGAAGCGCCGGCCACGGCGCCGCCCGCCGCGCCAATTTCGCCCGAGCAACCCAGGGTGGCCGAGCCGCCGCCGGCGGCAATCCGCGATAACGTGCGGCGCGTGAACCCGGTGCGCACGCGCCACACCTCCGGAACCTTTGTCAGTCTCGATATCAACCGTCCCGATCCCGAATGACCTATGCCCGATAACAGCTTCGACGTGGTTTCCAAGATCGAAATACCTGAAGTCATGAATGCCGTGCAGCAGGCTCACAAGGAGGTCCAGCAGCGCTTCGACCTCAAAGACACCCACTCGTCGATCGTGCTCAACGAGAAGGACAACAAGATCGCCCTGGCCAGCAAGGACGAGTATAAGCTCAAGGCGGTGGTGGAGATCCTCGAATCCAAGCTGGTGAAGCGCAAAGTGCCGCTGAAGGGATTGCAATTCGGCGAGGTAATCGCCGCGGCGGGGTCGAGCGTGAAGCAGGAGATCACCTTGCAGCAGGGGATTCCGATCGAAAAGGCGCGCGAGATCGTGAAGACGGTGAAGGACGCCAAGCTCAAGGTGCAAGCTTCGATTCAGGGCGATTTCGTGCGCATTGCGGGCAAGGATCGGGACACTCTGCAGGCGGTGATCAAGCTGCTGCGCGATACCGATTTCGGCATCGACATGCAGTTCATCAATTATCGCTCGAACTGAAGAAGGTTGACAGTTATCGGTTATCAGTCGCACGCGTACAGGCGGCACAGGCGGCTGTATTAACTGAAAACTGACAACTGATAACTTCTTTATGGCCCGCCGCATCGAATCGTTGCTGCTCGCTGGCCCGGCCGGCCGGTTGGAAGCGCTGCTGGAGGAGCCGGAGGACGCGGCGCCCGGCTTTGCCGCCCTGGTTTGCCATCCCCACCCGCTGTACGGAGGCACCATGCTCAACAAGGTGGTGCACCGGCTCGGGCGAGGGCTGCGCGCGGCCGGCGGCGTGGTCCTGCGGTTTAATTTTCGCGGCGTGGGCCGGAGCCAGGGCGAGCACGGCGACCTGTTGGGCGAAGTGGAAGACGCTCGCGCCGCGCTGGGCTGGCTGCGCGGCCGCTACCCGGAACTGCCCTTTGCGCTGGCGGGCTTCTCGTTCGGCAGCCGGGTGATCGCGAGGCTGGGTTGCGAGGATAGCGGCGCGCGCTTCCTGCTGGCCGCCGGATTCCCCACCCGTATGGGCGCGGCCGATTACCTGGAACGCTGCGGCGTGGCCAAAATTTTCCTGCAGAGCACGCGCGACGAGTTCGGTCCGAAGGCGGACCTGGAAGCGGCCTTTGCGCGCTTCGCCGAGCCCAAGCGCCTGATCTGGGTGGAAGCCGCGGATCACTTCTTCGCGGGCGCGCTGGACGAGCTGGAGAGGCAAGTCCGGATGGCGGCGGATGGTGGCACAGGCTTTAGCCTGTGAGGAATGTGCAAACTCCGCATGTGGGCCTCGCCCCCCGTGACCCGTCTGGTAAGCTGCGGATATGGCGGTTCGCATCGTAACTGTCGACGCTTTTACGGCCGTACCCTTTGCCGGGAATCCCGCGGCCGTCTGTATCCTGAGCGAAGCGCGTCCGGACGACTGGATGCGCCATGTGGCGCGGGAGATGAATCTCTCCGAGACCGCGTTTCTGACGCCGGAGGCCGACGGCTATCGCCTGCGCTGGTTGACGCCGTCGGTGGAGGTGGATCTGTGCGGACACGCCACCCTGGCGAGCGCGCACGTGCTGTGGGAAGAGGGCCACTTACCGGCCGGAACCCAGGCGCGCTTTTATTCCCGCGGCGGACTGCTGTTGGCCAACCGGCGGGGCGAATGGATCGAGCTGGATTTCCCGGCCACGACAGCGCTTGCCGCCGAGCCGCCGCCGGAGCTGATCGCAGCCCTGGGAGTAAAGGCCAAAGCCGTGGCGCGAAGCCAGTTCGATTACCTGGTGGAGGTGGCGAGCGAAGCCGAAGTGCGGGCGGCCAATCCCGATCACGGCGCGCTGAAGAAGATTCCGGTGCGAGGCGTGATCGTGACCGCGCCGGCCACGACCGCCGGTTTCGATTTCGTCTCGCGGTTTTTCGCGCCGGGCTCGGGGGTCGACGAAGACCCGGTCACCGGCTCGGCTCACTGTGCGCTGGGCCCTTACTGGGCGGCACGAATGGGCAAACCGGAATTCACGGCGTACCAGGCGTCGGCGCGGGGCGGGGTCGTGCGGGTGCGGGTGGAAGGCGATCGCGTCCTGCTGGGCGGCCAGGCGGTAACGGTGCTGCGGGCCGAGATGGCGGGCGGTGGGACAGACGATCGATTTGTGTCGTCTGTCAAGCGGCCGAGCCCTAACGTGGCATGACAGACCACAGAAGACGATGGTCTGTCCCACCTACTTGTCCTTCGCGTAACAGAGATCGTCGAGCTTGCATTGCGCGCAGAGCGGTTTGCGCGCGGAGCAGAGAGCCCGGCCATGCAGGATCACCTGGTGCGAAAACAGAATCCATTTCTCTTGGGGGATGATTTTGACCAGGTCCTGCTCGATCTTGACCGGATCGGTGTGACGGGTTAAGTCGAGCCGGGCGGCGATCCGCGCGACGTGGGTATCCACCACCACGCCCGAAGCGATTCCGTAAGCCGTTCCCAGCACCACGTTGGCGGTCTTGCGAGCCGCGCCGGGGATGGTCAGCATTTCTTCCATGGTCCGCGGCACCCGGCCGCCGAATTCGGCCTGAATTCTCCTGGCGGCGCCGGCGATGGACTTGGCTTTGTTGTTGAAGAAGCCGGTGCTGCGGATGTCCTGAGCCAGGACCTCGGGGCGCACCGCGGCAAAGTCGGCGGGAGTTGGATATTTGGCGAACAGGCCCGGCGTGACTTCGTTCACGCGCTTATCGGTGCACTGGGCCGAGAGGATCGTGGCCACCAGCAACTCCCACGGGTTGCGGTGGCGGAGGGCGCAAGTGGCGCCCGGATACATTTCGTCCAGGCGGCGGAGAATTTCGGCCACGCGGGCGGCGCGTTGGGCCACGCTCCTGGGACGGCTCGGAAGGGCAGTGGCAGGTCGCCGGGTTGAGGATTTCACTTTGACGATTATGCCCCATGGCCAGCGCCGAGGGCTAGCGCGATTGGGCCGCTGGAAGCGCTGCCGGCGCGGTAATCTGCAAGTCCGTCGTCAGGTTTTGCCAGTCCGCCAGCTCGTAGATTTTCTTCTTGCTATCGAGCGGCGCGGTCAATTCCACGGAGGTGAACGGCTTCAGATCGGTGGTGAAGGCAAAGCTGCCCTGGGCGTCTTCTTCGGAGCGCTGCGTGCCGCCCCAAAGGCTGACGTTGCCCTTCAGGCCCATCCAATCGGCGGGGGAGTGGTTCACCACCATGAAACGAACCAGGGTTTTGTCCTTGTGGTTCGGATCGTCGACAAATCGAACGCCGGCGACTTCGACGAACTTCTGCGCCGGACTGACCCCGGCGCCGGGTTTAGCGGCGGGATTTTCCACCGCCGCCACGGAAGTGGACGGTGAGCCGTGGGAACCGACCAGGGCGTAAACGATCCATAACAAGCCACCGAAAGCCGCCACGGCGAGGATGGTGAGCAGCCAGACCGGCAGACTGCGTTTCGGCGGCGGGTAATACGCCGCCGGTTGGGGCGGGGAATAGCGCGCTTCGGGCGCGACCGAATAGGACGGCGGCGGAGCAGAGGCCGGCGGAGCGGGAGGTGGGGGAGGCTGATAGGCCGGCGGAGCGGGAGGCGGGGGAGGCTGATAGGCCGGCGGAGGAGCATAGGCCGGGGGTGGAGGATAGCTCGGGGCAGCCGGGTATCCCGGAGGCGTCGGGTATCCCTGCGGCGGGGGGTATGCCTGGGGTGCCGGGTAAGCCTGAACTGGCGGAGCGTAAGCCTGCGGCGGCGGGGCTACCGGCGGGGGTAGTGCTTGCGGCGGTGCCGGTGCGGCCGGCTGCTGGCTCTGTTTCGCCAACTCGGCGCAGTGGGGGCAGTCGTTGTACGCGGGAGGAACTTCGCGCCCGCACTGCGGGCATATCCAGGTGAACATTTCAGCCTTTCGCTTCTACTCTACTACCAGCGCCATGCGGCCGGGCGCCCGGCGATTACAACGTTCGCAGGCCGGCGTAAGAATACATTCGGCCGGCCTTTTCCCGGTCGCGGCGATACGACTCGAATTCGTCCGGTTGGCACAACGTGCACAAGTTCGACGCGACGATGGCGGACGCCGTTACACCGGCTTCGAGCAGTTGGCGGCGGTTGGCGGCGGCCAGATCCACGTGGGCGCGGCGCCCTTCGCCCGGCACCGGTTCATCGAACCCGGCGGCCACCTCGGGGCCGACCTCGAAGCAGCACTTGCCGATGCCGGGGCCGATGGCGGCGCGAAGGCGCTCGGGCCGGGCACCAAATTCCGTAGCCATGGCGGCAACCGCGTGGGCGGCGATGCGCGCCATGGTCCCACGCCATCCGGCATGGACGGCAGCCACTCCGCGCGCTACCGGATCCACCAGGAGAATGGGTAGGCAATCGGCCGTCTTGACCGCCACCAGGGCGCCGGGCGTATTTTCCAGCAACCCGTCGCCCTGGCCCAGTACGCCCGTCCGGCCGCGCGCGGCCACGCATTCAGCCGAATGAACCTGCTTCAGCGTGGCAAGTTGGGGGAACCCGCCGGAGAGAACAACATGTCTGGTGCCGAAGCCGTGATCGAGCCACTCGAAGCCGTCCCAATCGTCAACGCGGTAGAAACCGCGGGAATCTTTATGGAACATCGGCATTGAGGAGAGACGGGCCAGTAGGCATGCGGCAAAGACCGCTCCCTGGCGGTCGCGGCTCGGTTACCGTTTATGCCGGATGGGAAATCTGGGCGATACGAACCTGCTGCTGGAACTGCGCGAGCATGCTTTCTTCCAGCCGGACCTCGGTGGGCCGCTTCACTAGCGTGCTCATGCCATCGATCTTTTCCTGCAATTTCAACAGGCCGTAAAACAGATTCTCGGGACGGGGCGGACAACCCTGCACGTAAACATCCACGGGCACGATCTTATCCACGCCCTGCAGCACGGCATAGGTATTGAATGGACCGCCCACGCTGCTGCAGGCGCCCATGGAAATGCACCATTTGGGGTCGGGCATCTGGTCCCAGATGCGTTTCAACACGGGCGCCATTTTCAAAGTCACCGTGCCCGCCACGATCATCAGATCGCTCTGCCGCGGGCTGGGACGGAAGACTTCCGCGCCGAAACGGGCGATATCGAAGCGCGAGGTGCTGGAGGCGATCATTTCAATCGCGCAGCAAGCCAATCCGAACGTCAGCGGCCATAACGACGATTGCCGGGCCCAGTTGAAAACATGGTCCACCGAAGTGGTGATCGCGTTCCGCTCAAACTGGTTTTCGAGAAACGACGGCACCGGAAACCTCCCCTTAAGGTTGAATTGTAGCACCGCTTCCAGGCGTGTATGATCGCGTTCGCGGCACAGTTGGCGAAAGAGGGCACCAGGAAGAAGTGGTGGCATAAGGGGGGGCGCAACGTGAATGTTTCTTGACAAAACGCCTGCATCGCAATAAAATTTCACACATTAGCCCGCCGCGTGGCGCGGGTCTGCTTGTGGTCTAATTACGTAACTTTATTTGGAGGATTCATGGTCAACCTCAGGGTACGTGTGTCCGGCGTCGGAACCTTGGCTTTGGCGGCGCTTTTGTTGTGCGGGCCGGCGTGGCCGCAAACGAGTTCCACGGGAAGTGTGTCGGGCCTGGTAACCGATCAACAGCGCGCCATCGTCGTAGGCGCGACGATCAAGCTGACAGATCCCTCAACCGGCATCACCTTAACGACTTCGAGCAACGACACCGGCCGTTACATCTTCCCCAACGTATCGCCCGGGCAGTACAACATCAGCATTGCCAAGACCGGCTTTTCGACGACCGACGTCAACGACCAGCGGATAGAGGTCGGCCAGGTGCTGACCATCAACGCGACGCTGCAAGTGGGCGCCACCGCAACCACGGTGGAAGTCGCCGCGCAGACGGGCGCGGATTTGCAGACCGCGAATTCAACGGTGGGCCAGACCGTCTCCGGGGATTCGATGATCTATCTGCCGGGTTTCAGCCGTGAAGCCGCGCAGCTCGCGATCTATCAGCCGGGCGTTTCGCCGGAAGGCTCGGTAGCCGGCGCGATGTGGGACCAGAACACCTTCCAGCTCGACGGCGGCAACAACTCCAGCGATATGGACGGCGGCCAGAACGTCTATACCGCGAGTTACGGCGGCAACGGGACCAACGGAGGGTCATATAACGCGGGTGTCGGGGCACCTACCGGGACCATGCCGACGCCGGTCGAGAGCATCGAGGAATTCAAAGTGAACACCAGCGGCATGACGGCGGATTTCAACGGTTCCTCCGGCAGCCAGGTGCAGATGGTGACCAAGCGCGGCACCAATGCGTTCCACGGGTCGGCTTATGAATACTACTACGCCACCGACGTGGGCGCGGCCAATACCTGGGACAACAACCACGTGCCTTCGGGCAACCTGGGTTACACGCCCCTGCCGATCACCCACAACAACCGTTTCGGCGGGGCATTGGGTGGGCAGCTCATCCCCAAGAACCTGCTGGGCGGCAAATGGTATTTCTTCGTGAATTACGAGGGTTTCCGCTTCCCGCAGTCGGCGCTCGTCGAAAGGACCGTTCCCACGGCGATGCTGAAAGCCGGCGTGGTTCAGATTAACGAGGGCGGGACGTTTGTACCTTACAACTTGAATCCGGGTCCGGTAACCGTGAACGGAACGACGTATGCGCCGGCGACCTGCCCGGCGGGCGCCTGCGATCCGCGCGGAATCGGATTGAATTCGCTGGTGTCGAAACTCTGGAACAACTACATGCCGGCGCCGAACTATCCTGCCGGCGGCGACCACTACAACACCCAGGGATATCAGGGCATCGTAGCGCTCCCCCAAAAGAGCAACAACGAAATCGCCCGCATCGATCACGATTTCAGCGACAAATGGCGGTTCATGAGCAGCTACCGCTATTACCGCTTTATCAACCTCACCACCAACCAGTTGGATATCGGCGGCGGGCTGCCGGGCGACAAGCTGGGGACACCCACCGCCCAGGGACCGCGGCCGCAGATTCCCAGCTACTGGGCAGCGGGGCTGACCACCACCATCAACGCCACCACCACCAACGATTTCCGCTTCAGCTACCTGCGCAACTACTGGGACTGGGGCACGGACGGCGCAATACCGCAGTTGCCGGGTTCGGGTTTGACGGCGGCTCTGGAAATCGGCGGCGAAACCACCAGCGCGCTGATTCCCTACAACGTCAACACCCAGCAGACTCGCCAGCGTTTCTGGGACGGGCAGGATAAGAGCATCCGCGACGACGTAACCAAGATCAAGGGCAATCACCTGATCAGTTTCGGCGGCATGTACCAGCGCAATTTCGATTACCATCAGCGCACCGACAACGGCGGCGGCATTATGTTCCAACCGGTGGACCAGATCGGGCAATCGAGCGGCTATGCATCGGGCATCAGCTTCCCCTCGCAATACGTGCCGGCGGGTGTTCCGAGCAGTCAGCTCTCCACTTACGAGAGGTACTACGAGGAAATCATGGGTATCGTGACCCAGCCCCAGGATCTGTATACCCGCAGCGGCGCCAGCTTGACGCTCAACCCGCCGGGAACGCCGATGTTCGACCAGAGCATTATCCCCTCCTACAACTTCTATTTCACCGACACGTGGAAGATGAAGCCAACATTTACGATCAATTACGGCCTGGGCTACGCGCTGGAGATGCCGCCCTACGAGGTGAACGGCAAGCAGATCGTGCTTACCGACACCAGCGGTCATCCGATCGATCTTACCAGCTACCTTGCCCAGCGCCAATCGGCGGCACTGGCGGGACAGGTGTACAACCCGACGCTGGCGTACGATGGCGTGCGCAACCTGACCGGAGCCAGCACCAAGTATCCCTACAACCCCTTCTACGGCGGTATAAGTCCGCATGTGGCGGTGGCCTGGAATCCGAAATTTCAGAATGGCGTTCTAGGCAAGCTGTTGGGCGACGGCAAGACCGTGATCCGCGGCGGATACAGCCGGGTGATGAGTCGGCTGAACGGCGTCGACCTGGTACTGATTCCACTGCTGGGCACGGGGTTGGGGCAACCGGTTTCGTGTCTCGGCGCCACCTCCAGCGGCCAGTGCCTGGGCAACGCCGGCGCAACTCCGTCGACGGCATTTCGTATCGGCACCGATGGCCTGGTGGCGCCGCTGGGGACGCCACCTACTCAGACCCTGGCTCAGCCTTACATACCGGGCTTCAACAACGGGACTGCCGGTTCGGGCAGCGTGCTGGACCCCAACTTCCGCCCGGCGCGCACCGACAACTTCACCCTGAGCGTCCAGCGTGAAATCAGCTCGAAGGCGATGTTCGAGGTGGGTTACATCGGCCGTTTGATCCGCCACGAATGGCAGGAAGTGGACATGGACGCGGTGCCGTACATGACCACCCTGGGCGGCCAGAGCTTCGCCCAGGCGTACTCGAATACCTACTGGTCGCTGTACAACCAGAGCTTTTCCCCGACTGCCACGGTGGCCGCACAGCCGTTCTTTGAAAATGCCTTCGGCGGCGCCAATTCGGCGTTTTGCAAAGGCTACGGAAGCTGCACCATGGCGGTATTGAATAATCCCGCGGTGGGCGGCGCGAGCATGGTTCAGAGCACCTCGGTTTACGACCTGTGGGCGGCGATGAACAGCGCGCCGTCCTGGACCCTGGGACGCACCATGCCGAGTTCGCCGGTGGCCGGCGGCAACGCCCAGCTCTCGGCGGTCTACTACGATACCAGCATCGGCTTCGCCAACTACAACGCGGCGTACGCGCAATTGACCCTGCGCGACTGGCACGGCTTTACGGTGCACACCAACTTCACCTGGGGCCGTGCTCTGGGCACCGGCAACCAGGACCAGGCCACCAGCGAATACACCGTGGTGGATCCCTGGAACATGCATGCGATGTACGGTCCGCAGTACTTCGACTACAAGTTCAACCTGAATCTGACCTTGGTGTTTCAACCGCCCTTCTACCGCAACCAGAAAGGCGTAATCGGACATTTGCTGGGTGGTTGGACCATCGCTCCACTCTTCGTCGCTCACAGCGGAGCGCCGCTCGCGGTCGTCAACGACAACGGCGATTGCGAATCGTTCGGCGAAGCCAACTGCAGTACGGGTTCGACGGAGGACTTCGCGGTATTTATGAGCAAGTACACGGGTGGCAGTTCGGCGCACTATAACCAGGTGGTATCGGAGAGCGCCACGGCGAACCCCAACGGCGTGGGCATCAACTCCAACGCCGATAACGGCGGCCAGAACGTGCAGTTCTTTACCAACCCGATCGCCACCTACGGCCAATTCCGCGATTGCGTCCTGGGATTCGATACCAACTGCGGCGCAACGGGCACCATTCGCACGTTGCCGTGGTGGAACCTGGATGCCTCGGTTTCGAAGGACATCGGGATTTGGAAGGAAGGGCGGGTAGGAGCGACCTTGATCTTCCAGTTCAGCAACCTGCTCAACCACGTGCAGATGGCGCAACCTTACCTCTCTACCGCCGATCCGGCCGATTGGGGCGTGCTGGGAACGTCCAATCCCAACGGCGGCCAGGCGAACGCGCCGCGAAACATGGAGTTCGGCGTTCGCGTGCATTTCTAGAGTGAAAGGGTAATCCTTTTGGTGGCACAGGCTTTAGCCTGTGCGAAGGGCGAGGCTTCGGCCTCGCCCTTTTTTGTTGGGGGACGCAACACAGGCTGAAGCCTGTGCCACCTGCTATTGGTAGCCTGTGAGCAAATGGTGGCACAGGCTTCAGTCTATGATTGGACAGGCCAGGAGGCCTGTCCTACGAAGAGGCCAAATCGCTGACCTTAGGCAGATCGAGCACCATCTCGCCGGCGGGATCGGCGTGAAAGGCGGGGGCGAAACGCGCGCCCAGGACGAATTCGGGGAAGGTGTAAGAGTGCCGGGCCAGCACGGTCTGGCTGAAGGTGTCGTCGTAGGCCTTCATCAGGATCATAACCTCCGGCTGGAGGCGCGCGATTTCCTCCGGGCTCTTGCCCCAGAGCGGGCTGTCGCTATCGATGGGATGGACGACGGTCCAGGTCAGCGCCAGGAACATGACCTGGGTGCGTTCCAGCTTCAGCAGGTCATAGCGGCGCTGCAGTTGGCCGTCGCGCGGCTCGACGGTCATGAGCATGACGCGGGCTTCCAGATCCATGAGGGAATTGGCGCGGCGATTGACCACGCGAAACTGGAGGCTCTGGCCGTCCTGGTAGGGCGCCACGAGCAGGTTGCGGCTGAAGCCGATGCGTGCCGAGGGCCGCGAGACACGCCCGAACAACAGGCCGGTGGCGACGGCAAACCCCAGCACGCCGATCAGCGCTTCGATGGCCGACACGAAGTTGGCGGCGAGGCCACTGGGTGCAATGTTGCCGTAGCCCACGGTGCTGAGGGTGTGGGAGCTGAAGAAGAAGTCGTTGAGGAAGCGGCCGAAGGCGGCGGGAGAGTCGGCTCCCTGCAATTGGCCGGGGCCCAGGCCAAAGTAGATGGCGGCAAACAGAAGATTGGCCAAAGTGTATCCGGCCACCAGGGTAGCGAAGAACGCCGGCCAGCTCATATTGATGAGGTGCAGGTAGGGATGGAAGTCGCGCCAGGTGGTGCCCTCACGGCGCACGTTGAAGCTGCCGTCGGGATTGATGGCGCGGGTGATGGGCGAGATGAATTTCTCGGTCAGGCCGGGATCGAAGCTGGCTTTGCGCATTGGGTTAGTGATCCGTTCCACCCAGTTTGGCAGACACGCCGGCAGTTCGCGGCAGAAATTGCGCGGTGGCCGATTGCGGGCGGAACGCCAACTCCACAACGGCGGTTTGCAGTCCTCGTAGAATAGGCCTTTAGTCCGCGGCGATTTCCGCGCGGCTGCTAGGATAGAGAGGGAAAATCCGATGGCCGATACCGCCGCTCAACGCCTCACCACGCTCCGCAACGGTCTGCTCAAGCTGCACAAGCACCTTCTCGACCTGGAACGCGCCGCCTACGAGCGGGACGTGGCGCGGATTCAGGGGCCGGGGCATTTGCTGGACCTGCTGTTGAACGACCCGTGGTTCGCCTGGCTGCGGGAGTTATCGCAGTTCGTGGTGCTGGTGGATGAGACTCTGGATTTGGACGAACCGGCGACCGCCGCCGATGCGGACCGGTTGATCGGGGAAGCCCGGCGGCTGATCTCACCGGGCGAAAATGCGGATGGATTCGCGCGCCGGTATCGCGAAGCCATGCAGCGCGACGCGGGCGCGGTGCTGGCCCACCGCGACATGATGAACGTGTTTGCCGGCCTCGGCTCCCAACATGGCGATTGAGCTGGCGGCGTACCTGGCGCTGGCGATCTGGGTGTATCTGGTGGTGGCGCGGGGCGGCTTCTGGCTGGAAAAGGCCGCCGTGCCGCCGCGGTTGGACGCTTCCCGGAAATGCCCTTCGGTGGTAGCGGTGGTTCCGGCGCGAAACGAGGCCCTGGTGGTGGAGAAAGCCATCGGGTCTTTGGCCGGACAGCGGTATCCAGGGGCGTTCCACATCGTTCTGGTGGACGACTCCAGCAGCGATGGAACGGCGGAAGCGGCGCGCGCGGTGGCGCCGGCGGAGCGCCTGAGCGTGATTCGGGCCGAGCCACTGGCGGCCGGCTGGACCGGTAAGATGTGGGCCGTGGCACAAGGCGTGCGCTACGCGGCCCGGTTCGAAGCGGATTATTTCCTGCTCACCGACGCCGATATCGTGCACGCCCCGGATAATCTGGCCGGTCTGGCGGCGCGGGCGGAGGGTTCGGGTTATCAACTGGTTTCTTATATGGCTACGCTCGAATGCCGGACGCTGCCGGAGCGGGCCCTGATTCCGGCGTTCGTGTTCTTTTTCTTTCTGCTATACCCTCCACGCTGGATCCGCAATCCCCGGCGGCGCACGGCGGGAGCGGCGGGCGGCTGCATGCTGGTGGAGCGCAAAGCGCTGGAATCGAGCGGGGGCATTGAAGCGATTGGCGGGGCGCTGATCGACGATTGCTCCCTGGCGGCGCAAATCAAGAACGCCGGCGGCAGGCTGTGGCTGGGGCTGAGCCCGGCTACTCACAGCATCCGCCGGTATGGCAGGTACGGTGAGATCGGCCAGATGATCTCCCGCGGCGCCTTCACCCAGCTCCGGCATTCGGCGCTGCTGTTGCTGGGAACCACGGCGGGGCTGGCGCTGACCTACCTGGGGCCACCGCTGGCGGCAGCGCTGGGCCGGCGAAACGCGGCGCTGGCGGGAGCCCTGGCTTGGGGGCTCATGTCCGCGGCATACGCACCAATGCTGCGCTTTTACCGGAAATCGGCACTTTGGGCGCCGCTGATGCCGCTGATTGCGACGTTCTATTTGTGCGCCACCATGCATTCCGCGATGGTTTACTGGCGGGGTAAAGGCGGCCGTTGGAAAGGCCGGGTGCAGGACGGGTGAGCGCAAGCTTTCCGCGGCCGGCGATCAGCGGCCAGCCGGTGTGGCTGACCGCTGACCGCCGACCGCTGACGGCTTAGTTTTCACTTTGCTCGAGAATGGTCGATTGCAGGGACTCCAGCGCTTCGACCACGCGTTCCACCAGATCGTCGGTTTGGGACATGGCGGTACGCAGCGAATCTATGGACCCGGCTTGCTGCTTGGTGGTGTTCTCGATGTTCTGCACGTCCTCGGCGACCAGCTTGTGGAGATCGGCAATGCGCCGATTGACGTCGGCGATCAGGCTGTCGGCATGGTCGGCGACAGTCTTTTCGAGGCCGTCGACGCGGGAGGTTTGGGTCTCGATGCCACTGGTGAGCTGCGCCACCCGTTCCTGGCTGGCGGCGGTATCCTTGTGCCGCTCGAAAGCGCCCTCGAGGGCAACCAGGGCGACTTCGATTTTCTCGCTGCGCTCCTGGTGGTATCCCAGGCTTTGAGCGATCCGGTCGACTTGATCGCGGCTGGCGGCGTTGCGATCGAGCTGTTCCAGAGCGCCATGGGTGGCGGCGAGCGAGGCCTCGATTTGTTGCATGCGGCCGGCGTGGGCTTCCAGGTTGAGACCGATCTGTTCCAGGTGTTGATGGTTCAGCCCGGTTTCCGCCAGTTTCTGCACACGGTCCTGACTGGCCGACAGATTCTGCTCCAGGCGCTGGAGGCGCTCGGCGCTGGCATCGAAGTGCTGTTGCACGTGGCCGATGAGCTTTTCGCCGGCGGCTTGGATTTCCTGTTGGGCGCGCGCCGAATGTTGTTGCGCGGCGTCCAGTTGAGAGGCGATTCCGCCCAGCTCGCCGCGCAGCCCCGACAGGGCATCGGCGGTGTCGCGATGCGACGCGGCCACGTCCTGCCGATGGCCTTCCAGACGGCGGTCGATGCGAGCTTCGAGTTTTGCGATTTCGCCTCGCAGGGCGGCTTCCAGGGCTGTATCGCGGCGCGGAGCCGGCTGTTCGGTGCGCCGCGCGACCATGCTCAACATCTTCAGTTCGAGGATGACCTTCTGCATGCGCGGCGGCCGCGCCAAGGGGTCTTTGGCGAGGCAGGCGGCCATGAGACGATCCACCGCCGGGCTGCCGGTCGGCGCCGGCTGGGCTTGGGTAGCGCCGGCGGCAATGGACGCGGAGTCGCCAGCGTCGAAAGCGCGCCGCCCGGTCAACATCTCGTACAGCACGGCGCCGTAGGAAAAGATGTCACTGGCCACATCGGCCGGTTTTCCGGCGATGACCTCCGGGGCGGTATAAGCGTTCGGTGTCGAAGAAGCAAGCGCAGGAGCCAGTTCCACACCGTCCGCGGTGAGAGTCACACTGTCAGGCGACACGGCTCCGTGCACGCTTCCAGTATCGTGCAACTTGCGCAACGCCTCGGCCAATTGCGTTCCGGTTCGGAGCGATTCGGAAACGGGCAGCTTTCCTTCAGCCAACCGGTGGGCCAAGGTCTGCGGAAGAGTTGGAGCGGCGGACATGAGCAACCTCCAAAATATTGAGCGGGAATCTCTCGCCCATCCTGAGTGAATCAGTTCTTCACGGTGGCAGCAAGTTCCAAACGGTTACTACCGTTGGCTAAACCATGGCTAGTGTACCCCTGGTACCGACGGAGCCTTCGACAGCAGGTTAGGGTAACACGGGGAACCCAAAGGAGCTAGGGTGGTTCCGAACGGATGGTTCCGAACGGATGGACTCGATCTTCCAGGCGAGACGGCGCAGGCCCAACCCGGCGTGGGGCGGGGCGCGGCGCCAGCGGGTGGCGCGAACCTCGAACTGAAGGGCCGATCCGGCGGGCGTCGGAGGTTCGAAAGCGATTTCAAAGCGGCCGGGCCCCAGGGGCCAGCGCGCGAGTTCGCGGCCTTCGAGCCACACGGCGAGGGTCTGGCCGCGCAGGGAGGGGTGATCGGGCACAAGGCCGCGGATCGCCACCCTGCCATGCCCTTCGGGCAACATCCAGCGGAGGCGCCGCCCCACCCAGCCGTCGGGAAAGCAGCCCTGGGACCGGAGCGCCACCCAGGCGATGGGTGCAGCCGTGGCGGCGTAGACGAGCAGGCTGAGGAATTGGGCGGGCGGACGGAGCCAGCGCGGGCCTGGCCGGGTGAGCGCGGTCATGGTGCTGCGCTGCAACTGGTCGAGGGCATGGGTCCAATAACCGGGCGCGCGGTGCAATCCGGTGTGACGTTCCAGAACGCGGCGAATTTCGGCGAGGCGGGCGCGTCCTCCGGAAAAGCTCTTGGCTTCCGGATACTCGCGCAGGGCCGCCAGATATTCGGGGGTGTAGGCCAAGCCGAACTTCTTCCCCAGGCGGATCAGCAGGTCCCAATCCATGGCGTAGTGGAGCGACTCATCGAGCCAGCCAACTTCCTCCAAAGCGGGACGGCGGAAGAAGGCGGCCGGCTGCAGAATGTAATCGGACAAATAGGTCAGTTTCCAGAGGTTGAAGCGCTCCGTAGCGGGAAAGCGGCGGCGCGAGAGGCCGGAACGATCCATCAGGTAGCCTTCGCCGTAAACGGCGCCGGCCGGTCCGGCTTGCTGGAATTGAGCGACGGCGGCGGCCACCGCGCCGGGCAGCAGCAGGTCGTCGGAATTCAGCCATGCTACGATATCGCCGCGGGCGCGCAGAAAACCCTTATTAATGGCGTGGGACTGACCCCGGTCCGTTTCGCTGATCCAGGTCAGGCGAGTGGAGTACTCGGCGGCAACCGAGGCGGTCTGATCGGTCGAGCCGCCGTCCATAATCAAGTATTCGATGCGGGGGTAATCCTGCGCCAGCACGCTTTCGATAGTGGCGCGAATGAACTCACCCTGATTGAGCGACGGGGTGACGATGGTAACCAGGGGTTGACTCAAGCCAGGCCCTCGCGGGCAGTCGACAGGATATCCATGCCGAAGCGGAGGGGGTGGCGCCAGTTGTAACGGGCGCCCATCGCCACCGAGCGGCACGCGCTTCGAAGCGAAGCCGCCGGCCGGGCGGAAGCGAGCGCCTGGCGGGTGCGCAGACGATGAGCATAGCCGTAGAGCCAGTTATAAGGTACGTAGCCGTAGTGGCGGCGCAGCACCTCAATGGCTTCCAGCATGGCCGCGGGCATTTCGGCCAGCGTCTTGCTGGAGGCGTGGAGGCGCGAATCGGCCAGTTCGCGGTCGATTTTGAGCATGGGGTAAGAGGCGGAGAGACGGATCCAAAAGTCGTAGTCCATGGCGTAGCGGAGGTGGGCATCCAGCATGCCACAGGCTCGAAACGCGTCGTGGCGCACGAAGGCCGCGGGCTGGCAGATGTAGCAGCGCCGCTCGAACAGGACGCGGTCGAAGGGTTCCACCGGATACTTGCCCACGGGCCGGCCGGACTCGTCGATGTAGCGGGCCTCGCCGTAGACCGCGGCGGCTTCGGGGTGGGCGGCGAAGGCCTCGACGACGGCACGGATGGCGCCGGGATGGTAGAGGTCGTCGGCATTGAGAAAGGCGAAGATGGCGCCGCGAGTTTGGGCAAATCCGCGGTTGACGGCATCGGCTTGGCCGCGGTCGGGAGCGCTGGCGACGCGCAGACGCGTGCGGTAAGGGGCAAGGAGTTCGACGGTATTATCGGTCGAGGCGCCGTCCATGATCAGGTATTCGATGTCCGGGTAGTCCTGATCGAGCACGCTGCGCACGGTCTCGCCGATGAACTGGGCTGCGTTACGGCACGGCGTAACGATCGAAACCAGCGGCATGATGAAATTCTAGCGTAGCGCCGGGGCGACGAGGAGACATGCGGCATGAGACGCGGTTGGTTGGGCGATGCCCGGCAAAAGCCGGTCCATCTGCGCCATTTGCCCCAGTCCCCGGAGGGCAAATGTGGAATTTCACATCCTGTTTTCTGCAACTTGGCACCGCCGCGGGGTTGGCCCGACGATTGCAGCCTTGCAGGCATGGCCTACGTTATTACCGATACTTGCACCAAAGACGAACTTTGTGTCCAGGCTTGTCCCGTGGACTGCATTCATCCCAAGCAGGATGAGCCGGCTTTTGCCGAAGCACCTCAGCTCTATGTCAATCCGGCGGACTGCATCGATTGTGGCGCGTGCATCCCGGTTTGCCCGACCAATTCGATCTTTACTCTGGAGGATCTGCCCGCGGACCAGGCGCATTTCGCCGAAATCAACGCCAATCACTACAACTAGAGCGGCCTATCCTGCGTAAGAGGGGACTAGGGGCGTCCGCCCCGGTTGGGCGGTCGTGACCCGGTTCGACAGGGTTCTAAACCCGCTAGTACTTTCATGGCGCTCTATATAACCGGGGCGCTAACCAAGTTGCGTCTTGTTCTCGACGAACGGCTCCGAGTAAGATTCCGAATACCAGCGAGTTCGATTCAGGCCTTGGCTGACGACCCGCTGGGAAAGGAGTTGTCGAATGAGCTCACCCGTCCTGGCACGCGCGCAAACCGGCGCGCCCGAAGTGGAATTGAACGACCTGATCGTAAGTCAAAACTCCGTGTTTGGCCAACTGGTCGCGATGTGTACGTTTCGGGATTTCCATCCATTGGCCGTGGCAACCGCGACCGGTAGTTCGGCGATCGAATCGGCGGCGCTGCGCCTGCACCAACAAATTCTGGACGGCTGGCTGAAGTTATCGCTGCTCGAACAGAAGCGCGATGTGGCCACCTATCTTTCGCATATTGACGCGGACCCGGCGGCGCTGGCCAGCCTGGTAGCGAGGGCCCAGGACCTCACGCCCGAGGGTTCGACGCGCGCCCAGCGAGACCTGTTGGTTCACAATCTGGCGATAGTGTCCCTGGTGCTGGCTCATGAATGGAATGCCGAGCAGGCCAACCGAGTCCGGCCGATCGCCGCAAGCGACGCGGAGGAATCGGTCGCTCCCCCGGCCAAGAACGTGATGGCCGCCTGAATGCGCTCACCTTGCCCGCCGCCGAAGCGCGGGAGTCTCTCGCGCCCCCAAAGCCGCTAAGTAAGGCAGCCTGAGACCCGATGCTACGCTGCCACGCTCACAGCGTCAGGGTGACTTTGTGCAGGGTGCGCGGGCGGTCCGGGTCAAGGCCTTTTTGCGCGGCCAGGCAGGCGGCGAAGATCTGTGCCGGCACGATGTAGGGGATGGGCGTGAGCACTTCCGGGATGTGGCGCGGGAGCCGAATCACGCGCGTTGCCATGGCGTCTACTTCGCGGTTGGTTGGGTCGGCGATGGCAACGATTTCGGCCTTCAACCCTTTCAGTTTGCGCAGGGTTTCCCCGATGGAAGGCCACGTTACGCCGGTAGGAGCAAAGGCGAATACCGGGAAGCTTGGCTCTACCAGCGCAATGGGGCCATGCAGAAAATCGGCCGAGGAAAAGCGCTCCGCCACTACATAGCAGGTCTCCATCAACTTCAGCGCGAATTCGAAGGCATTGGCATAATTCAGGCCGCGGCCCACTACCACCGCGGACCGCATGTACCGGTAGCGCTCCGACAGCGCGTCGATCTCGGCCTCCAGCCCAAGCGACTCCGCCGCCAGTTGCGGAATCCGTTCCAGATCGGCCAGCCGGACGCGCCCGCCCAAGGCATACGCCAGCAGGTAAAGGACCAGGATCTGGCCCGTGTAGGTTTTGGTCGCGGCCACGCTCCGCTCATGACCGGCGCGCACCAGAAAGACGTGCTCGGCCAACCGGGCCAGCGAGCTGGCGCGCTCGTTGGTGATCCCCAGCGTCAGCGCTCCGGCGGTACGTGCCCGCTCCAGCACCAGGTTGGTGTCGGTGGATTCGCCGGATTGCGAGATCCCGACCACCAGCGTGTCGCGGTAATCGATGGGGGCCTCATATAAGGTTGCGATCGAGGGCGCGGCCAGCGAGACCGGAATTCCGGTGGTAATTTCCAGAAGGTAGCGGCCGAACAGGGCGGCATTGTCAGAGGTTCCCCGCGCCACCAGCACCACCAGCCGCGGCCGCTTTCCCTCCAGTAGCTTGCGAAAGCGCCCGGCATGGCGCACTTCCCCCGCCAGCGTCCGGGCCAGGGCCTCGGGCTGCTGCCGGATCTCATCGAGCATTCTGGACATGAAACTCCAAGATAACAGGGCAGCGGGATTTTCCGAGAAGTTTGCGCGTCCCCTTCCACTAATTATTCGCATGGAGCAATTGGGTTGGCTACCGGTAATCGGCATTCTATTTTCCTTTGCGGCCCCGGCCGGCGATCCGGGGGCGCGGGCACAGGTGATCGGCGGTACCGAGTCGAGTGTTCCGGTGAAGAGTCACGTACGCATCGACCTTACCGGCGTGGATGCCCTGGCCCTTCATTTCGATAAGGAGCAACTTCGCATTCCATACATCAAGATCAACACCCTGGAATACGGCCAGAGCGTGAGCCGCCGTTACATTGAGGCCGTCGTGTTTTCACCGGTGTTCCTGCTGAGCAAGAACCATAAGCATTTCGTCACGCTGGGATTTGTGGATGCCGGCGGGCGGCAGCAGGCGCTGGTCTTTCGGGTGGAAAAGGGCGATATTCGCGGCCTGCTCGCGGGTCTGGAAGCGCGCACCGGCCGCCGCGTGGAATACCAGGACGACGAAGCGCGCAAGGCAGGCAAGGGATGAAGGCCGCCCTGGCCATCCTGGTTGCGATTGGGTGGGTGGCGAGCGCCGCTGATCCCCCCGCGCCGGCGCCCATCGAAGCCGCCAATCTGCGCCAGTTGCTCACCCTGCGCCGCGTCTACGTGGACCGCCTCACGGGCGGCGAAACCGCCGCGCAAATGCGCGACATCCTCATCAGCAGCATGGCCGGCGCCCGCTTATTCATCCTGACCGAGAAAGAGGACAAAGCCGACGCCATCCTGCGCGGGGCGGCCGAAGACCTGGTGTTTTCCGAAACCCACCAGAGCTCCGACGGCATCAATGCGCGCGCCAACCTGAGCGGCACCCGCGGCGGCTACGGTTCGCACGTGAGCAATGCCGCCGGCATCGGTATCGGCGACAACGAATCCGAACACTCCGTCGAGCGCCGCCACGAAGCCATCGCCGCCGTCCGCCTGGTGAATAAGGACGGCGACGTCATCTGGTCCACCACCCAGGAGAGTCTGGGCGCCAAATTTCACGGCGCCAGCTCCGACGTTGCCGAAAAAATCACCCAGCAGCTCAAAGACGATTTCGACAAAGCGCAGAGGCTGAAATAAGGGACGTGGCGCATCACGCATCACTAGCGATGATGCGTGATGCGGTATTCTAACGTTATGCGAACCACGTTAGAGCTGGATGACGACCTTCTCGCCAGCGCGCGACAATTGGCTCAAGAACAAGGCGTGACGCTCGGGCAGTTCATCTCCGCACTGGCCCGACAGGCGCTCGCCACCAAATCGCCCCAGAAGGTGCGGAACGGCTTCTTGCTGTTTGAGACGAAGCCTGGCGCCCCGAGGCCGGATCTTCGGTTAGTAAACGAGCTGCGGGACGCCGAGCCATGAGTGTCTCCCTTCTCGACGTGAACGTCCTGGTGGCGCTTTTCGATCCCACCCATATCCACCACGAAGATGCGCACGGCTGGCTTGGCCGGAATCGAAAGCACGGTTGGGCAACCTGCCCGATCAGCGCGAATGGCTGCATTCGCATTCTGAGTAACCCCACCTATGGGAAGGCGCGAGCGACACCCGCCGAGGTGGCCAGCCGCCTGCGTAGCGCTTGCGCCACGGCGGACCACCATTTCTGGCCGGACTCGGTTTCTCTGACGGACGACACGTTGTTCCGGCTGTCGGCGATCGGCGGACACCAGAAGATCACGGATGCGTATCTGCTTGGCCTGGCTGTCCGCAATCACGGCAGACTCGCCACGTTCGATCGGTCCATCCCCTTGAAGGCGGTGCAGGGCGCCCATCCCGGGGATATCGTTTTGATCGGGAGCGCCTGAGAAATGCCGTGCGGGCGGTGAGCACGGACAGGCCAGGAGGACTGTCCCACTAATACTTCACGATTTCTTCGAAATCTACATTGCCGCCTGACAGCACCACGCCCACCGAGCGAATCCCGGCGGGCAGCTTTCCGAAGAAGACCGCGGCGGCAGGGACGGCGCCGCTTGGTTCCACCACCAGCTTCCACTCGAGCAGCAGCCGCCGCGCGGCGGCGCGAATCTCTGCTTCGCTCACCAGCAGCACGGCTTCCACCAGGCGCTGAATCACCGGGAAAGTCAGCCGGCCCGGCGTTGGCGCCCGCAGTCCGTCCGCTATGGTGTCGGGCTCGACCGTCACGCGCTTGCCCGCCGCCAGCGAGAGAAACGTATCGTTGGCCCTCTCCGGCTCGGCGCCGAAAACCCGAATGGCCGGATCGATGGCCTTGGCGATGGTGGCGCAGCCGGCCAGCAGGCCGCCGCCGCCCACCGGCGCGATCAGCGCGTCCAGCGGCCCGGTGTCCGCCAGCAGTTCCAACGCCGCCGTGCCCTGTCCGGCCATGATCCGCGGGTGGTCGAACGGGGGCGCCAGCGTGCCGCCGGTTTCCTTCAGAATGGCGGACGCGATCTCTTCCCGGTTTTGGGTGGCGCGGTTGTAGGTCACAATCCGGGCGCCGTATTTGCGCGTCGATTCCATCTTGATGCGGGGCGCGTCTTCCGGCATCACGATGGTCGCCCGCGCGCCCACATGCGCGGCGGCGATGGCCACCGCCTGAGCGTGGTTGCCGGAGGAATAGGTAACGATGCCGCGCCGCAGTTGCTCCGGTGTCAGCGACAGAATCAGGTTGGCTGCGCCCCGGATTTTGAATGCTCCTCCGCGCTGCAGGTTTTCGCACTTGAAAAAGACCCGCCGTCCGTCAACCTCGTCGAACAGCGCCGGCGTGCGTCGCACCAGCGGGGCAATCCGCCCGGCGGCTTCACGGACGTCTGCAGCCTGTATGGCAAGTTCCGTCGTTTCCATGTTTTTTTAGTAAAACATTTCTCACAGGCTAAAGCCTGTGCCACCATTTTGACCAGCTTCATGACGGTAGCACAGACTTTAGTCTGTGGTTTGCTAAGTATCGGGTCTGACTTGCCTGCTTTGGTATTCGACGTGCACGTCCCTTTACGTCCTTAGAGGAGGGATTCCAATGGCCAAGGGCTTCGTTGCCATCAATGTGGAACGCTGTAAGGGATGCGGCTTCTGTGTAGAATTTTGCCCCACGCGTGTTCTGACGCTTTCTTCCGCCTTTAATACCAAGGGTTATCACCCACCCAATGTGCTGGCTGCTGAAAAATGCAGCGGTTGCGACCTCTGCGGGATGTACTGCCCGGACTTCGCCATTTTCGGAGCCCGCTATGCACGCTGACCCCAAGGGTGTCCTTACAGGTGTTCATTTTCTCGACGGTGACCACGCTTGTTGTGAGGGAACACTCGCAGCAGGTGCGCGATTTGCCGCAGGTTATCCCATCACCCCATCCACTGAAGTGGTCGAACGCTTTGCGTCGAGGATTCCAACAGTCGGCGGCGTCTTCATCCAGATGGAAGACGAGCTGGCCGCCTCCATCACCATCCAGGGCGCCGTTTGGGGCGGCGCCAAAGCCTTCACGGTGACATCCGGGCCGGGCTTCTCGCTGATGATGGAACATATCGGCTACGCCGCCATGACGGAAACGCCCTGCGTGTTCGTCAACGTGCAGCGCGGCGGACCCTCCACCGGCCTGCCCACTTTGCCCGCCCAGGCCGATATGATGCAGGCCCGCTGGGGTTCCCACGGCGACTACGGCATCATCGCCCTTTGCCCCAACTCGCCGCAGGAATGCTTCGACCTGGCCATCACGGCCTTTAACCTTTCCGAAGAATTTCGTGTTCCGGTGATGCTGATGCTGGACGAATGCGTGGGGCACATGACGGAAAAAGTCATCATTCCGGATGCCGCCACGATCGACGTTTACCCCCGGCGCTTCACCCACCTCCCACCCGGGGAATTCCGCCTGTTCGAGCCGCGCGAGGACAAGGTGCCCGATATGGTGCGCGCCGGCGATGGCTATCGCTTCCATGTGACGGGGCTGACCCACGACGAGCGCGGTTATCCCAGCATGAACGTGGAGACGCAGAGCCGCAGCGTGACCCGCCTGCTGGAAAAGTTGGAGCCGCTTGCGGGCGAGAGAGCCCTGTCGGAAACGGCGGACCTGGAAGATGCCGAAGTGGTGGTGGTGTCGTACGGGATTACCTCGCGGGTGGCCCAGCGCGCCATCGATATGGCACGGCAGCAAGGCGTGCGCGCCGGTAAGTTCCGCATCATCTCGGCCTGGCCCTTCCCCGAGCAACACATCGCCGCGCTGGCCCCGAGGGTCAGGGCGATGGTGGTTCCCGAGTTGAACCTGGGGCAGATGGTTCGCGAGGTGGAGCGCGCCGTGGCCGGTAAATGCAAAGTGACGCTGGTGCCCCATGCCGGCGGCACGGTCCACAATCCCGAAGTGATTCTGAAGGCCATCCTGGAGGCGGCCCAATGAACGAGCAGACTCTCGAAATTCCCGGCACCATCCCGGCGGATGCGGCGAACCCGGTGGAGCCGTTTCTGCGCATGGACCGCATGCCGCATATCTGGTGTCCGGCCTGCGGCATTGGCACCACCGTGAATTGCTTTACCCGCGCGCTGATCGAATCCCACGCCAATCTCGACAAAGTGGCCATCGTCAGCGGCATCGGCTGCACCGGCCGGGTGGCCGGCTATGCCAACCTGGATTCGTTCCACACCACCCATGGCCGCGCCATTCCCTTCGCCACCGGCTTGAAGCTGGCCAATCCCGAGCTGCAGGTGGTGGTGTATTCCGGGGATGGCGACCTGTTCGCCATCGGCGGCAATCATTTCATCCATGCCGCGCGCCGCAATATGGATTTGAAGGTCATCTGCGTCAATAACCTCACCTACGCCATGACCGGCGGCCAAACCGCTCCCACCACCCCCAGCAAGGTGATCAGCGCGACTTCACCCTACGGCGTGTTCGAGCCGGCGTTCAACCTGGTGGCCCTGGCCGAAGCCGCCGGCGCGTCCTACGTGGCGCGCTGGACCACCTTCCACGTCAAGCAGCTTTCCCGTTCCATGGAAGAGGTCCTGCACAAGAAAGGATTCTGCTTCATCGAAGTGATTTCGCCCTGCCCCACTTTGTATCAGCGCCGCAATAAGATGGGCGACGGCCTGGACACCATGAAGTATTACAAGCAGGCCAGCAAGATTCGCAACGGCGCCCGGACCACGGAGTGCGATATGACCAAGAGTGGAGAAATCGTAGTAGGGAAATTCGTCGACCGTGAGCGCCCCGGCTACTTCGAGTTACTCAACTCGCAGATGACCGAAACCCTGGGCGACCGCTATGCCGAACCCGAGGTAATGTGCGAACAATGCTAACCGAAATTCGTATCGCCGGATTTGGCGGCCAGGGAGTGATTCTGGCGGCCGTCGTCATTGGCAAGGCGCGCGCCATCTTCGAGAGCGGTTTCGCCACCATGACCCAGAGCTTCGGCCCGGAAGCCCGCGGCGGTTCCTCCAGCGCCCAGGTGATTCTTTCCACCGAGCCGATCCTCTACCCCTACATCACGCGCCCCGATATCCTGATCGTCATGTCGCAGGAGGCCGGCGCCCGCTTCATCCCCGATTTGAAGCCGGGCGGCATCCTTATCACCGAGCAGGAGCTGGTGCGGGTGGACTACCTGCCGGCCGGAACTCGCGCCTACGGAGTGCCCGCTACCCGGCTGGCTGAAGAGCTGGGCCGCAAGATGGTGCTGAACATCGTCATGGTGGGCTTTTTCGGAGCCGTCACCAGCCTCATCGCGCCGGAGGCGCTGCGCCAGGCGGTGGCCGATTCCGTGCCCCCGGCGTTTGAAAAGCTCAATCTGCAGGCGTTCGACAAAGGCTACGAGTACGGCGCATCGCTGATCGAAAAGATGCGCGAAGATGGCCAGCCGGAGATGGTGCTTTCCTTCGAGTCGGAGAGTTGAGAATAGCTCTCAGCGCTCAGCAGGTGTGAAAAAATCGGCTGGAACCGGAAACGCGCAGGCGCAAACGCCGACTCCACGAAGATTCCAATGTACTTGCCGGCCTCGTGGAGTAGGCCTTCGGCCTGCGATTCGATTTTTTCACGGTCTCTTGATAGCGGACAGCTTTACTTCACCGCGATATACATGTGGTACCCCGAATTGGCGTCCGTGTCGGAAACGTTGTTCTGGAACACGAACAGAACCGTCGAAGTCGAGGGCGCCACGCACATGGGGATCTGCACGTTGATCTGCCACACTCCCGGCAAGCCGGGCGCCAGACCGGAGTAGGTGATCCATTGCCCGTTGGCCGGGTCTCCCGCCTGCAGCATACAGGCCGGGTTGTTTGCCGTCACTTCATCCACGTAGCCGGGACCAATCCAGACCCTGGTGGAACCCGCCGCCACCGTCGCACTGGCGCCGGTGGCGCCCGTCCCATCCGGTGGGGCGTTGGCGATGTAGCCCTGGCCGGTGGCGTAGATCGAAATCACAGCCCCTCGTTTGGCCGCGTTGGAGCTCGAATTGACCGTGTTGTCCGAATTCAAGACGCAAGCCTGCCGGAGTTGGCCGGTGCTTTCCGGGCATTCGAAAATACCCGGCGACTGCGGCGACATGGTCACCGAGCCCGCGCCATAAACCTGACCCGTGGTGGCGTCCACTACTTCCAGCGTGGACGTACCGGAAGTCGGCGCAGCGTTGGGAACCTGGAAGTTGATCTGGCCCCCACCCGCGTAATACATGGGAACAGAGGCGCCGTTAAACAGCACCTGCAGATTTCCCAGCGTTGTACCTAACGGCAGGCTGGGAGCTCCCGCGTTCAGCGAACTGGGCCCGAACTGGGTCGAGGAAGCCGAGGAGAAGATCGAGGCGAGCATGCCGGGCGCAATGTTCTTGTAAGACAGAAAACTGGCGCCGTTGACGGCCGTCAGGCCCTGGTAATAGACCGAAACACGGCTGGCCGTATCCGCCACGAACAGGTCGCCGTACTGGTCCTGCAGAACCGCCAGCGTTGCCAAGCCGGAGATGGTGTCAACTGTGCCATTCGACACCGGGTTGAGCGCCAAAGTCTCATATTTCGGGAAGCGGATGCAGGTATTGTTGCCGCCGTTGGCCACCCAGATTTCGCCGGTGGAGGCATTCACGAAAATGCCTAATGGCGTAGCGATACCGTTGCCGGTGAGCGTGAGCAGCGGGTTGGCGCCGGCGGCGGGGGCGGTCCTGGGATCGGAAAAGATCTGCACCCGGTTATTGACAGTATCGGCCACATAAAGCTGGCCGCTGCTGTCGGCGGCGATATGGTGCGGGCTGTTCAACTGGGTCACGGCGTTGCCGGCAGCCGTGGAGGTGAAATTCTGTTGTCCGAAGACCACGGTGGCCGCTTTCCCATTGTCGGCGCCGGCCACGAAGGTGCCGTTGGCCGTAAACGGAATGTAGAGCACGCGGTTAAACGCCTGGTCGGAAACCAACAGACCGTTGACGCCGCTGAAAGCCAGGCCGTACGGCGCGCCCATGGTGCTCTGGCTGGCCACCTGGTTGGAAAAGGTGAAGCTGGACTGTCCCAACACCAGGTCCGCCTGGGGCAGGGTGGGCAGCGTGGGGTAGTTGGCAAAGGGGGCGGGGAAGCGCAGCACGCGGCCGTTGCCGCGGTCGGCTACATACAGATTGCCGGCCGGATCCACCAGTACGTCGGTCGGCTGGCAGAGGCTGGTTGCCGTGGGCGAAGCGCCATCACCGGTCGGGTAGTTGCAGAGCCCCGTGGTAAAGTCCTTCTGGCCGATGACGATGGTGGCGAAAGCCCCGGGAGCGATCTTGCGCGCGTCGTAAAAAGCCAGTACGCGGTTGTTATAGGTGTCGGCCACGTAAAGATGCGGCACGCTGCCGGTGGTGTCGAGCGCGATGCCGGCGTCGGCGGAGGTGCCGCTCGAAGTAAAGTTGAGGAAATCGAATTCCTTGCCTTCGATCAGGTTTATCGACGAGGCAGTCAGCGAAGCTTGTCCCAGCACCGTGCTGGCGTTGGAAAAGGTAGCGCCGGATACCAGGGTAAAGGCCAATACCCGATTATTGTCGGTATCGGCCACGAACAATTGGCTGCTGGCGGGGTAGTACACCGCGCCGCCGGGCAGGTACAGCGAGCCGCTATTGGCCGGCGGGGTCAGGATGGTCGGCGAGGTCGCGCCATTCGGGCTGAACGTGGTGAAGCCGCTCTGCCCGACCACGTAGCTGGCTTGCGGCGAGTAGTTGGTCGATTGTGCCGGCCACTTCGAATAGGGCGGAAAGATCAAAATGCGGCTATGCAACGAATCCACCACGCCCACGCTGGAATCGGCCAGGAAGAAAAGTCCCTGCGCGTAGGCGATCTCGGTCTGATCCGCGATGGCCTGGGCCTGGCTTTGAGTCAGGCTGGCAAGCTGCGACGCCTGCACTACGCCCATGATGCGGGTGGCGGAAGCCGCAGTGCCGAAAGCGCCGTTGGTGGGAACGAACACCAGAACCCGGCTGAAATTGGCCGGACTGCCCGTATCTGCGTCGGAAACGAAGAGGTTGCCGCCGCCATCGAAACCGAGCGCAAGCGGAACGGCGAACTGGTTGGTGATGGTCTGGCCGTTCGGGGTGCCTGCGCCGATGGCGGTGAGATTGATCGATGTCAGGTTGGGCTGGCCGAGTTCCACCGTCGCCGCGATGGCGTTGCCGCCGGCGGCGATGGCGCTTTGCGGAAACTCCAGCACGCGGCGGTTCCCCGGATCAGTGGTCCACAGGTTGCCGTTTGAATCGAATGCCAGGCTGACCGGAACGCCGGCGGCGAAGTAGACCCCTTGCGCGCATACCTGGCCGGCACAGTTGACGGTCTTGGTGTTGACGCTGGACTGGCCGATCACCATGTTAGGCTGCAGCGGCAGGCTGGTCTGCGAAAACGGCTGGTGAAATCGAATAATCCGGTTGTTGTTGGTATCCGCCACGTACAGGTCGCCCTGGTATACCGCCAAGCCGGTGGGGAAGTTCAGTCCCGAAGAACCCGGCGAATTTCCGGTTCCCGGTCCGCCCACGTTAGTGGAATACTGGTCGGGCTGGCCGACGATTAAGTCCGCCGGCTGGCCATTGCTAAAGCCGGTCGCGTTCTTCCATGCCAGAACCCGGTTATTGTTGCTGTCGGATACGTAGAGAATCGGAGGCGACACGCTGGTATCGAGCGCCACATTCTCGGGATTGAACAGCTCCCTGCCCTCCACCAGGTTGGGATTCACCGATTCCGGCAAAGTCACGGAAACCCCGGCGGGCTGTCCAACCGCCGTAGACGGCGCGGCGTTCAGGGTCACACTGCTGGTGGTGGACTGCGGGTAAAGGGAAATGGCGCTGCACAACAAGGCGCAGGGGATGCTGAGATACTTAGTTTTCATAGAGATTCCAGGCAGGCGCGACGCGGGAGCGCTCTTCCAAAAGCATACCAGACCTGGTCGGCTCCGCGACGCGGGTTAGTACCAGGAGTGCATCCGCGAGGTTTCTAAAGGCACACTCAGCGCCCGGTTCGGAAATTCAGCCACGTATTTCCGTCAAGTGGGCCGGGCGGACTGAGAGGCCGCCGCCGGCCGAGGGCCTGCCCCACGCAATCCGCACCCAGGCGACCTGGATTCGGACAGCTTTCCTCTGTTAGAATCGAGTTGTCCACTGGGACGTCGTCTAACGGTAAGACTGCAGACTCTGGATCTGCGTATCGGGGTTCGAATCCCTGCGTCCCAGCCAATCCCGGCAATTCCCCGGCTCTCGCTGGAACCCTTTCCCGCCCCAAAACGCCCGCCGTGCACAAACATGCCCAACCGCCCGCAAACGCCGGCGCGGGTGCTTTTCATGGGGCTGTAATCCCGGGTTGGTATTCTGATATTCTCTTGGTACTCGGGTCGAATCGCAAGAAAGAGGTGCTTCCATGAATTGGAGAGCGACAACAGCTCTTGAGCTGTGCCTTTCAATGCGTAGGTTCGCGCAATCCGCTGGTGGTGTGGCCGGAGTCTCGGGTGTGGTCAAAGATCCCTCCGGATCCGCCGTGCCAAACGCCGTGGTGATTTCAACCGGGACGCAGGGCAATGTCCGTGCCGTCCATAAGGGTCCAAAGCTATGAAAAACATTCTTGTTCTGTGCCTGATTGCATGCGTATTCGCGGCGGCGGCTTTTGCTCAGGCCGCCGGAGGACTCGGGGAAATTTCCGGAACCGTCCAAGATGCTACCGGCGCGGTTGTCCCTGGCGCGCAAGTGGTGGTATCCAACCCTTCCAGAGGTATTCACCTCGCACTGACTGCATCTGAGGGCGGCGTCTTCGACGCACCCTCCCTCGTCCCCGCTCCGGGTTACGAAGTAACCGTGAATAAGGCCGGGTTCGCGGAATATGACGTCAAGAACCTCGACCTGCCGGTAGGCCGGAACGTGGGCCTCACGGTCACACTTTCCGTTGGCGCCATTGCCACGCAGGTTAATGTGGAAACCGCCGCGCCGCTGGTGGACGACACTAAGAGCGACGTCTCGCAAGTGGTCGACTCCCGCGAGATTGTAGACCTGCCGATCAACGGCCGGCGCGTCGATACGTTCGTGCTGCTGACGCCCGCGGTCACGAACGATGGGATATACGGCTTGCTCACCTTCCGCGGCGTGGCCAACGGGAATGCGTTCCTGGTGGATGGCAACGACACTACCGACCAGTTCTGGGTGGAGAACGCCGGTCGTACCCGTACGGTGTCGCAGCTCTCCCAGGACGCGGTGCAGGAGTTCGAGGTGGTTTCTTCGAACTTTTCGGCTGAATACGGCAAGGCCTCAGGCGGCATTGTCAATGCGGTCACTCGCAGTGGAACGAACGACTTCCATGGCACGGCCTTCTGGTTCTTCCGAAACCAGAACCTGGAGGCGCTGGATGCCTTCACTCCGGCAGGCGTTTTCCCGAAAGACACCCGCAACCAACGGGGTTTCAGCCTTGGCGGCCCCATGCAGAAGAACAAGCTGTTCTTTTTCCTGAATGGCGACTTCACGAACAAGAATTTCCCCTTGCAGTCCAGCATTATCAAGGCAGGCGTGGTCGACAGCACCAACGAGGTGTGGCTTGGCTGCGTCGCGCCAGCCACCGCGGCCCAGTGCTCCGCCGTCAATGGCCTTCTGCCGCGTTTCTTCGGCACATTTCCGCGAACCGTCACCTCCGATCTCGGCTTTGCCAGGCTCGATTATCATCTTTCGGACCGCAACACCTTGAGCGCCAGCTTTAACTACATGCACTGGCTCTCGCCCAACGGCATCCAGACGGGCTCGGTGGTTACCAGCGGCGGGGCGATTTCGAGCAATGGCAACTCCGTGGCGCGAGTACGCGAAGGCAGGGTCGCCTGGACCGCTCTTCCCAGCAGCAGCCTGGTGAATGAGTTCCATTTTGGCTGGCTGAATGACCGCCAGAGCGATGACATCAACCCCGCTCTCACGGGCTCGGGTGTCGGCTCTCTTTATCTGTCCGTGCAGGCCCAGCAGATCGGCTCCGTGTATTACCTGCCGCGCGTGGAGCCTAACGAATACCGCTACCAGTTCGCCGACAATGCTTCCTGGACCCGGGGGAAGCATATTGTCAAGTTTGGCGCCGACATCGCCAGCACGCAGGATTACAGCTACTTTATTCAGTACGCCAACGGTTACTACACGTATCAGACCGTCACCAATTTCGCGCTGGATTACTCCGGCAACACAGCCGGGGCCAAGCACTGGCAGACGTATGAACAAGCGATCGGAAACCCCACCGTGAATACCACTATCGGGGACTACGACTTCTATCTGCAAGATCAGTGGCGCGTTACCCCCAAGCTGACCGTCAACTACGGCGCCCGCTACGAGTATTCGCACATACCCCAGCCTCCGAAATGCAATCCGGATTATCCGCAGACCTGCCACATCAACTCTCCGGCCACGAACCTGATGCCGCGCCTGGGCGTAGCCTACAGCCTGAATGACAAGACCGTGGTGCGCGCGGGGTATGGCATGTTCTATGCCCGCGTGGCCGCCGCCACGCTCCAGGACCTGTACACCGGCAACGGCGTAAACACAACGACTTTCACCCTTTCCGGCACGTCAGCGACGCAGTTGGCGGCAGGACCGGTATTTCCGAGCATTCTGTCCGCCGTTCCATCAGGCAGCAGCGTCTCCGCCGTTTCAATTCAGTTCACCGCGCCGAACTGGAAGACCCCCTACTCCGAACAAGGCACGCTGGCGCTGGAGCGCCAGTTGTGGCGCGACCTTTCCCTCACGGCTTCCTACATCTGGAGCCGTGGAGTGGATTTGTACGGCGAGCGCGACCTGAACCTGCCTCCGCTGGGTTCGACGACGAACACCTACACGATTGACAACGCTTCCGGCACGCCGGTGGGAAGCTATACCACTCCCGTTTATTTGGTATACAGCCCGACTCAATCGCGGCCTGACGGCCGTTACGGGGCGGTCGTTCAGGACGAGAATGGAGTTACCAGTTCCTACAATGCGCTCGCCGTTCAGGCCCGCAAGCGTTTTTCCCATGGGCTCCAGGCAGATCTTGCATACACCTGGTCTCACGAAATCGACGACGGCCAGGGCTATGGCCAAGAGTCGCAAGGCATCTTCGGGAGCAGCGCGAGCGCTTGGCTCTACAACGGGAATTACAAGGCCGACAAGGGCAATGGTCTCGAAGACCAACGGCAGCGCTTCGTGTTTTCGTGGGTCTGGGCGCCCACGATCACACACCGCGGCGGGGCCTTCTACAAGTACGTGGTGAACAATTGGCAGCTTTCCTCGATCACCACTTTCAATAGCGCCCGCCCGTACGGCAACGCCACGGTCAAGGTGAATGACACTCCGGTAACTGGCATGTTCAGCAACTTTAACCTCGACGGTTCGGGCTTGAGCGGCCGCGTGCCGTTCCTGCCGGAGAACGCTATCTATCAGCCCGCGTTCTACCGGGAGGATGCGCGTCTCAGCAAGGTTCTGCCCTTCGGCGAACGCTATAAGCTCTATCTCAACTTCGAGGTATTCAACGTGAGCAACAGTTGGTCGCCCACGGCCATGTCGAGCCAGGAATACACCGAGAAGGGCAGCGTGCTTACGCTTACACCGGGAGCCTATGCCGTCGGTACGTCCGACGGCCTGTTCCCCGATGGCACCGAAGCCCGCCGCATGCAGGTGAGCGCGCGGCTGACGTTCTAAACGGCCCCGTTCGGGAGGGCGGGCCGCATCTCTTCGTCGCCGGGGTGTTGCGGCCGGCTTCCATTTTGGTCAGCACGCCGCGAGCGCGCCAGCCGGCCGCGAAACCAGCGTCCCGAAGAGTCGGGACGCGGCACGCAGGAGTGCGCGCGCCACGGGGACGGCTATTCTTCGAACGTCACCACGGCGCGGCCGAAGTGAATCTCGTCGCCGGGGTGGAGTTTGGCGCCGCGCGAGTTGCGATGCACTTCGTGGCTCATGCCGTCGCGCACGATCCAGGTGCCGCATTCGGGCGCGCGCACGCCTCCACGCGGATACCAGCGGTCGTTGTAGAGGCGATATTCGCCGGTCAATTTGTCGTAACGGATGTGGGCGTGCTCGCGCGAAACGGAGCGGTTGATTTCGCTGTCGTCTTCAAACGCCAGGTCGTTGCGCCGGAACAGCCCTTCGTTGCGATACACATCCACGGTGCGGCCGACGTTCGTGCGGGCCTTGTCGAGGCGCAGCTCGGCCAGGTTGGCCTTGCCTTCCTGAACCACCAGGCGGCCCGGAGGACGATCGGCGGCGGCGCGCTCCTGCGAACTCGCTTCCACCTGCAGCCATTCTTCGCCGCGCTGCGGTAAGCCGAGGACAGCGTTTACTTCCACGCGCAGATTATCCGGGTAGCGGCAGCCCGCGTCGCGCAGCGCGTTGCGCGCTTCCTGCTCCAGGTAACGGCGAAAGAAGCGGCCGGCGAAGACGTCTTGCCCTTCTTCATCCACGCCGCGCAGCTCCACCCGCAGCAGGTCGAAGGGAAATACCTTCTTGCCGCCGGAGCGATAGCTCTTGGAATGGATGTGGTCGATCACCGCCAGGCGGATTTCGGCCACCTCCGGCGGTTCATCCTGCTTCTGCACCAACGGCGCTTCGAACACGGTTTGACCAAAACGTTCGAGAAAATCGCCCAGCTTCATGGTTGTACCCTCCGAACATGCGATCGCGTAGCATTTGCGTTGGCATCGGTTTCGGGCTCGATGGGGAATGACCGGGCCCAGAGGGCGTCCCCAATCGGTCCGCAGGTTTCCAACCTGCCCCACAGAGGGCGATCCGAGGGATTATCCCGGTGGAGCGCGGGCGTCGAGATGAGTCTCGACGCGGCACGCACGAGTGCGTGCGCCACGAGAATCGTTCCAACCCCAGGAAAGTCCGACGGGCGAATCGCAAGAACGCCGAGACGAATTTCGGCGCTGCCGGCAAGCATACCCGCGGCACGAGCACGATGCCCGGCCACAAAATGCGATGGTCTGTCCCACCGGCGGTAATACACCCTCATCGCAAAATCCCCAACTGCGCGGCGGCTTCCATTACTTCGCGCGCCACCGGCGCCGCCACGCGCGCTCCGTAGCCGCCGCGTTCCACCACCACGGCGAAGGCGATGCGCCGCGAGGCGTCGCCATCGTAGGGCGCAAAGCCGGCGAACCAGGAGTGCGGCATGCCTTGGTCGAGCTGCGCCGTCCCGGTCTTGCCTGCGAAAGCGATGCTGGCGCCCGCCATGGCGTTGCGCCCGGTGCCTTCGGTGACCACGCGCCGCATGGCGCCGGCCAGAAAATCGGCCTGCGCGGCGGGCAACACGTCAAGCGGCGGGTCGTTGCGCGGATTGGCGGCGCCGGAGATCCAGCGGCCCTCCGGCATGCGTCCTCCGGCGGCGATGGTTGCGGCTACGCGCGCCATCTTGAAGGGCGAAATCAGCACGGGGCCCTGCCCGTAGGCGGCGAAGGGCAGCGCCTTGCGCAACTCGCGGATGTCGCCGGTATCGATGCCCAGGCGGGCGGCGGTTGCGGCCAGCGCATCGCTGCCCACGTCGTGCACCCCCAACTGCGCGAAATACGCGTTGCAGGAAACCGCGATGGCCTGCCCCATATCCAGCGTGCCGTGAGCCCGGTCGCCGATATCGTCCTTGATTGGACGGTTCCAGCCGGGAATGGTATTGCCGGCGCGGCCGTCGGGCAAGGCGCGGCACAGATAGGTGCGATGGGTCAGGCCGGGATTGGCGCGCAGCGCGGCCATGGCCGTCACCAGCTTGAAGGTCGAGCCGGGCGGGTATTCACCGTAGCGGGCGCGGTCCAACAGCTCGTCCGGCGTGGGCGCGGCCGCGCGCGTGCCGGGCGGCGCGGGCTCGGGCTCGCTCACCAGCGCCAGCACGTCGCCGGTGGCCGCCGACATCACCACCACCGCGCCTTTTGTCTCTCCGGTCCCGGTCATGTGCTTGACCAGGATTTCACGCGCCTTCAGTTGCAAGCGCGCGTCCAGCGTCAGGTGCACGTTGCGGTCGCGCCCGAGCACGCGCGCCATCGCCGGATTGCCGGGCTCATGCCGGTAGCGCACCAGGCCGGCCAGCTCGGCAAAATCGTAGCCCTGCAGCGTGCGGCCCGAATCGTGCTCCACCAGCGAAGCGTTGGTGGCGTGAAAGTTCTCGGCCGTGCGCAGGTCGCCGGTCACATGCTCGACGGCGGATCCAAAGGGATAGTGGCGGCTGTCCAGGCGGGCGCAGACCGTCTCGATCGATATCCCCATGCCTTCATATTCGGTGCGATGGCGTTCCAGTTCCTCCCAACTGCTGGTGGCGAGCGGAATGCCGTTGCGGTCGTAAATCGTTCCGCGCGGAATCTCGCGCGCAATCGAGTTGAGCCGCGGGTTATGTTGCGGCCGCTTGACGCCGTCTTCTTCGAAAGAATTGGCGTCGCGCGCCAGGTACTGGCGGTCTTCGAAGACCTGGTAGCGCGCCGCCGCGGCCACCAGGACCACGGCCATGGCCGCGAGCGCCAGCTTGAGCGAGCGAAGCGGAAGGCGCAGCAGGTCGTCAAGCGGATCGGGGCGGCGGTCGGCCGAGATGGCGGCGATCACGGCGAAGATCAGGAAATTGGCCAGCATAGCGGTATTGCCGGAGCTGAGAAACGGCGACACCACGCCCGAAAGCGGCAATAAACCCAGCACGCCGGAGCTGATCAGCAGCATTTCATAGGCGATGAGGCAGGCCAAGCCCAACGCCAAAAAGAAGCCGAAATGGGTTTCCGCGCGGGCCGCCGCGCGCAGGGCGCGGGCCACCAGGAAGCCGAGCAGCAGGATCACCGCGACCACGCCGGCGAAGCCCCATTCTTCGCCCACCGCCGGCAGCACCAGGTCGGTATTGCCCGCCGGAATCATTTCCGGATCGCCCCATCCGGGCCCGGATCCGGTAGGGCCGCCGGTTGAGAACGCCCAGATGGAGTGGGCCAGTTGGTTGCCGCCGTGAACGTCGTTATCCCACGGCGCCAGCCACATATCGATGCGCTCGACCACGGTCTTCGGCTGGCCCATCCGGTAGCCCACGAACACCGCGCCGGCCATCAGCACCAGCCCCGCCAGCGCCAGCGGCAAACGGCCGCGCGCTACGCTGAACATGGAAAGGAACAGGAAGATGATGACCAGCGCCGGCCCCAGATCTTTCAGCACGAAGAACATGGCGACCGCGACCGCGACGCCCACCACCACCGGCGCCACGTGCTCCAGCCGGGGTACGCCGAAGCGGCGGAACAAGCCGGGGAAGAAGCGCCGTTCGCGCAGGTCGCGCAGCCGTTCCCAGTTGCGCGTGCAATAGCCGGCCAGAAAGATCACCAACAGGATTTTGATCAGCTCCACCGGCTGGAAGATGCCGAGATTCACCTTGGCGTCGTTGCCGGCCGGGCCACGGCCGAAGCGCAGCAGCAGGCCGAACAGGGCGATGGCGGCAAACAAGGGCGTGTAGCACCAATCCGAGAGGCGGCGATAATCGCTCCACGGCAGCGCGGCCGCGGCCAACAGCAGGCACCCCAAGAACACGCCCAGCGCGAACTTATGGAATTCGAGCGTATCGCGCAGCGGGTCGCGCATGCTGGTCATGAGCATCAGGCCGATACCGGTCAGAAGCTGCAAGGCCGGCAACAGAGCGCGATCGCCGCCGAACCGCCCCAGCCGCCACGCCAGCGCCACCAGGTAGAAGCCGGCAAAATAGAGCGCTACCCAGCGCAGATACTGCGAACGGAATTGGGCCGCGGTGCGGACGATGAGGAAGGGTTTCAGCTTGGAGAGAGGCAATAGAGCGATGCGCTGCGGCGGATGCGGACGCGCGGCGAGCTGCTGGAAACGCCGGCGCAGGCTGTCCCAGCGCGGGTCGGCGCCGATTTCCGCGGACGTCACGCGCAGCGCAGCCAGCGCGCCGACGTTCGCCAGCGGCCGCGTACGTTCGAGGAACGCGAAGGTCTTCTCCGCCGCCAGGGCGCGCTCGTCGCGATTGGGAAACGGCTCGAGCAGCGGCAGCAGCTCGTCCGCCGTGTTGACGGTGTTCAAATTCACCAGCCGCTCTGCGCCCCCGAAGGAATACGATTTAGAAGCGAAGACCATGGCCAGCCCGGCGGCCACCAGCAGCGAGGCCGAGACCAGCCAGACGAATTCGCCCCACGCCGGCTTCTGCTTCCGTGCGGCGGCTTGCGCGCGGGATGCCACCCGGCTTTGCTCCAGGCGATGCTCTCCGCTTTCGGCCCAACTGCGAGTTACCGCCATCGGTCCCTCCGCTGCGCGGCACTGCGCGAGAGCTTGCGGCCGAAACGCAGTTGCGCCAGCTCGCGCAGGTGCTGCTCTACCCGGTCGAAACCGCGAATGCGCTGGTAGAATCCGCGCGCGGTATCGGCGTCGCGCCGCGCGAGCTGCGGCTGCGTGGCCGCCAGGCGCGCTGCGCGCAGACGATAGGCGTCGCCCTGCTGCTCGACCTCGCGCTTGCCCGGCACTGTGCCTAGCCGTGCGGCCGCCGCGAACTCGCGCATGGCTTGATCCACGTTCGGCAGGAAGTAAACGTAGAGGCGCGCCATGCCGAGATACGGTGCGGGGTCGGCCGGCATGCGGCGCGCGGCCTGGTTGAAATCGTCGCGCGCCGAGTTGCCGAGGTGCGCCGCCGCCGTTGCGGAGTAGCCATCGCCGTCCAGCCGTTCGAGCGTGGCGTAGCCTTTACTGAGAGCCAGCTCGCCCAGAACGTGGTCGCCGCTCGAGCCCGCCGCCACAGCGCGCTGGAGCAGGATCTCGGCCTGGTACCAATCGAAGTCGTGCAGCAGCGGATCGTCGCTGGTGCGATAGTCGTTCAAAATCCGCTCCGCCGCGGCGGCGGCGGTGGCGGCGAACGCCGCGCCCGGGGCTGCCGCAACCGGAGCAGCCTCATGCCGGCCCAATTCCACGCGCGGCGCCGGCGGAATGGCGGGGTGCGGCAGGATCAGCCGCGCCTGGCGGTCGCGCCACAACTGCCAGCCGAGCGTGCCGCCGATCCAGAGCGCCATGCCCAGCGCGAACCACGCCGCGGCGCTGCCCAGCTTGACCATCTGCCGCACGCGGGCGATGGTGCGCGTGGCTTTGCGCAGGTATTCGCGCGCCGCATCCATGGTGGCGGTGGCGCCGCGCGCGGCGCGTTGCTCCTTTTCCGCGGCGGTGGGCCGGCGTTCCAGCGCCGCCTGCAGGTCGGCCAGAAATTCGTGGGCCGAACGGTAGCGCGCCTCGGGACCCGAAGCCAGCGCCTTGGTGACGATGGCGCGCAACGCCCTCGGGCAAGTGGGCGGAAGCGCCCGCGGCCGCCGGCGCGAGCGAATCAGGTTTTCCAGCTTGCGCGTGTCTTCGGCGCGATACGGGGGGGCGCCGGCCAGCATTTCGTACAGCGTCGCGCCCACCGCCCACAGGTCCGATTGTTGATCCACCTGCGATCGCGAAAGCCGCTCCGGGGCGCAATAGCCCGGGCTGCCGAAGTGCAAAGCGGTGGCTTCGCCGGAAGCGCGCAGCGTTTTGGCGATGCCGAAATCGAGCAGGCGCACGGTGTCGTTCGGTCCCAGGTGGATATTCGACGGTTTGATATCGCCGTGCACCACCGCCGATTGCCAGGTGTGAAACTTGGCCAACTGCTCGCAGATTTCGAGCGCGATGACGGTGGCGCGGTCCGGGTCCATTACCCGTTCGCGCTCCAGCACCTCCGCCAGGTTGCGTCCTTCCACGTACTGCATAGCGACGAAGAAGAAGCCGTCCTTCTCGCCGTAGTCGTAGATCTCGACCACGCGCGGATCGAGCGCCCGCATCTCGCGCTGAATGGCCGCGCCGCGCCTCTCGGCTTCGACCATCATCCGCGTAACCGCGTCGTCGCCGGGGCGGATGAGTTTGAGCGCCGCCGGCCGGTTCGCCACCGTATCGATGGCCAGGTAGACGTCGGTCATGCTGTGGCCGATCCGCCGCACGATTTCGTAGCGCCCGATTCTTTGCGGGGTTGGCACGCTTTATCCCCTGGCCCGCAGCACGGCCCACACCAGCATGCCGATCAGCAGCCCGTAGGCCAGAAACGCCCCGCGGCTGGTAAAGCGGCGTATCGTGCGCCGGGCGCGGGTGGTGGCCAGGCGGGGGCGCGTGGCGCCGGCCGAGCCGCGAAACTTCGGCCCCGGCACGAACAGCACTGTGATGTTATCGGCGCCTCCGCGGGCATTGGCCGCTTCCACCAGTTCGGCTGCGACGCGTGCGGCATCGCCTTCACGGCCTTCGAAGCGTTCCACGATTTCGCGCACTTCGGCGGATGTCAGATTATCGGTGAGCCCGTCGCTGCACAGCAGAATCGCGGCTTCCGGACGAAACCGGCAGCGGCGGATCTCGACGAATCCGGGTTCGTCGGCCGCACGCGGCCGCGAGCCCACGTCGCGAAAAACCTCGTTGCGCCGCGGGTGCCGCATGGCTTCGAGTTCGCTCAACTCGCCGGCATCTTCGTCTTCGCCCACCGGCGAATGGTCGCTGGTGAGCTTGCGGATCGAGCCGTTCCAGATCAGGTAGAGGCGCGAATCGCCCACGTGCCCGATGGTGATCTCATCGCCCTCCACCAGCGCCAGGGTGAGCACGCATGCCATGCCGTGGAGCGACGCTTCGGCTTGCGACCTGGAATAGATGCGGTGGTTGGCGTGGGCGATGGCGCGGCGTACGCGCTCGTCCGGCGGGCCTGCCTCGAACACCGATTCGCGGATGGCGGCCACGGCGGTTTCCGCCGCAATTTCGCCGGCGGCCTGCCCACCCACGCCGTCCACCACCAGGAACACGCCGCGCCCGGCATCCGCCCAATAGCGGTCTTCGTTGCGCGCGCGCACCAAGCCCGTATCGGTGGCGGCGGCCGGACGCCAAACGCCCGCGCTTAAGGTTCGCGTTTCCACAGGTGTGCCAGCACAAACAGCGAAACAAAAACCAGGAACAATACCACGAAGTCTGTATGCAGGCGGTACAAATGTTCCATGGGGAATTACCTCCGCGCTTGAAATGTCAGCTTGATCACTTCGGCCACGCCGATCTCGGCCCGGTCCGGCAACTTTTCTTCCGCGCCGCGCTCGAGGCGCCGGCCGTTCACCCAGGTGCCGTTACGGCTCTGGTCGACGATAGCGAAAACCCCGGTGGCGGGGTCCCGCCGCAGCCTGAGGTGTTCGCGCGAGACTTCTTCGCTGGAATAGAGCGGCACGTCCACCCACAAATCCTCGCCGCCGCGCCCGACGCTGACCTCGTTTTGGGTCATGTAATAGGTCTGCGGCCCGGAATCGTCCCGGTATTGAATTTCCGCGTACACGCGATCCGGCTGGTGGCGGGTACTGGCGCGATCGCTTGCCACGCGCGCCGAGGTCACCGACGGCTCGCGATCGATCAGGGTGGTCTTGGCGCCGCGGTATCCCGGTTGCACGGAGTCGTTCAGCTCGGAGTGGATTTCCACGTCGCCCGCCGGAACCGAGCCTTCGCTGTCGGCGAACCATTCGATCCAGAAGTCGTTCTGTGCGATTCGATACTGCTTGCGCGCCGAGCCGCGGCGGAACAAAGCGCCTTTGCGGTTCCACTCCGCCATGCGCGCCGCCAGCGCCTTGCGCGCGTCTTCCTTGATCAGCTCGCCCACGCCCACCAGCCGCGCGTAGTCGTCGGGGTGCAGATAAACGCTGAAAACGCACGGCAACAGGACGCTATAAGCCATCTCCAGACGGCCTAATTCCATGTTGCGCGTCAGCTCGTCGATGATGGCCTGTCCACTGATGCGGGCCGCTGGCCGCATCCCGCTCCGTGCCATATATGGCCCATCCAGTTCCATACGGTAGACGAAGAGCGGTACGGGCGGTTACAGAATCCGCGCCGAGGGGCGCATTAAAGTTCGCTAACGTCATCGGATCCCTCGTGGCGCTCCGCCTTGCCGCGCCGGCACTCATGCCGACGCTTGCCGCCTGCGGCATGCCACAAGACTCGGCGCTGCGGACTAAGAGTCCGCGCCACGGCTGACGAAGCGATTGCCGCGAGCGATGAAGCGGTAGGGCAGGTCAATGCAGTGGTTGATGTTGATGCGCGGCGTGGCCACGATCTCGAGCGTCCGCGGTTCAGCGGGTTGGCGGACCACGAGCGGGCCGCGCGTGACGTCCGCTCCGTAATGAGCCAGGGTCACGCCCAGCGCGCGGGTCAGTTTGCCCGGGCCCGAAGCCAGTTCCTCGGGCTTGCGCGCGGCCGGCCGGCGGCGTTGCATCAACTCGATGCCGCTCACGGGCTCGATGGCGCGCAGGAGCACGCAGCCCGGTTGGCCATCCGGTTCGGCCACCAGGTTGAGGCATTCGTACATTCCATAAATCAGGTAGACGTAGGCGTGGCCCGGCGGTCCGAAAATCACCCGGGTACGATCGGTGATGCCGCGGGCCGAGTGGGAAGCCAGGTCGTCGCGCCCTGGGTAGGCTTCGGTTTCCACGATGATTCCCGCCGCCGCGCCGTGAACGAGCACCTTGCCCACCAGATCGCGGGCGACTTCCAAGGTTTGGCGCTCGTAAAAAGCGCGCCGCAGAACGGGACCGAACCGCACAGACACCATCTTCGCGCGAAAAAGCGCGAATGGTGGGGCGGACCTCCGGTCTGCGGCCGGCCGCCTGGTGGGCCTTTTTCGCCCGACGTTTGCGGCCTGCCGCCTGCGGGCGGGCGAATCGCCTGCCCCACAAGGAAATACAATGAGAAGCGATCATGCGATTATTCACCGGCCTGGAACTTGAAGCCGAGGCCCTGGAAAACATCCGGCGGTTTCTGGAAAGGCTCAGGCGTACGGCGCCGATCCAATGGACTCCAGCGGGCAATTTGCACATCACCACCAAGTTCATCGGACAGTGGCCGCGGGAGCGTCTCCCGGACTTGCAGACCGCGCTCGCCGGTTTGCCGCGCCGCCTCCCGATCGCGGTTTCGATACGCGGGGTTCAGTTCTTCCCCGATAACCGCAAACCGCGAGTGTTTTGTTGCAGCGTCGAAGCGCCGGGGCTGAAGGAATTGGCGGCTGACACCGATAATGCCATTGCCGGGCTGGGCATCCCGCGCGAGACGCGGACATTCTCCCCTCACCTGACCTTGGCCCGCATCCGGGAGCGGGTTGATCTCGGCGAGATGTCCAGGGCGCTTATGGCATCGAGCGTCGATTTCGGACAATTTGAAGCGCGCCGTTTCTTTCTTTACGAAAGCCAGTTACGCCCCGGTGGTTCCGTGTACACTAAACTTGCGGAGCTTGCCCTAACTTGACGATCCCGCTGGCAGTTTTACTGGTGGCCTATTTACTGGGCTCGATTCCTTTCGGCTACTTGCTGGTGCGATGGAAGACCGGCCGCGATGTGCGCGCCGCGGGCAGCGGCAACATCGGCGCCACCAATGTTTTACGGACGACCGGCCGGTTGGCCGGGGTGGCGACCCTGCTACTGGATGTCGGCAAGGGGTACCTGGCGGTGTGGATCGCCAGAGAATGGACTGGCGCAAGCCCACTATGGATGTCGTTGGCCGCGCTGGCCGTGATGGCCGGGCACGCTTTTTCCGTGTTTCTAGGCTTTAAGGGAGGGAAAGCTGTAGCCAGCTTCGTGGGCGCATTCTTGTGCCTGACCCCATTTGCGCTGGGGATGGAAACCATCGTCTTCGTTGTCGTAGTCGCCTGGACCGGCTACATTTCACTGGGCTCGATCATTGGCGCAGCGACCTTTCCCCTGGCGGTGTGGCTCCTGCTACAGCCGCCGGCGCCGATCTGGATCGCTGCCATTATGGCTTCCGCATTCATAATTTACAAACATAGTAGTAATATCGAACGGCTCCGCCAGGGACGCGAACACGTGTTCCGTTTCGGAGCCCACAAGTCTTGAAAAGCCTGGCAATCATCGGCGGTGGGAGCTGGGGGACGGCTCTTGCCATCGTGCTTGCGCCACGCTTTGCCCGGACGCGCCTGTGGATCTTCGAGCCGGATCTGGCCCGGCGGGTGCGTGCCACCAGAGTCAACGACACCTATCTACCTTCTCGCGAAATTCCTTCGAATGTGGACGTTACGAGCGATCTGGAGATCGCGCTGACAGACCCCGATGTGGTGCTGAGTGTGGTGCCTTCGCACCTGGTACGCCCTGTCTACGAGCGAATGCTGCCTTTCTTGCGAGAATCCATGCTTTTCGTGAGCGCTACCAAAGGGCTCGAAAACGGTACGTTACTACAAATGTCCGCAGTGATTCGGCAGGTAGTACGGCAGAGTTTCGACCCGCGAGTTGCGGTGATCTCCGGGCCGACCTTTGCCGGAGAGGTGGCGCGGCTGGATCCTACGGCTCTTGTAGTAGCATCGGATGACCAAGCCCTCGGCACGGCCATCCAGTCGGCCTTTTCCGGCCCCACCTTCCGGCTGTATACGAGTCTTGATACTATTGGAGTAGAAATTGGTGGCTCGATCAAAAATGTAGTAGCCATCGGAGCCGGCGTATTAGAAGGTATGGGCCTTGGGCACAACGCCACGGCGGCGCTGATCACGCGTGGCTTGGCGGAGATGACCCGCCTGGCAGTGGCTATGGGCGGCCGAAGTTCGACTCTGGCTGGCCTTGCGGGTTTGGGCGATCTGGTGCTGACCTGCACCGGCGACTTGAGCCGCAACCGTAACGTAGGCATAGAGTTAGCCAAAGGACGAAAGCTGGCGGAGATTGTCGGATCCATGCGGATGGTGGCGGAGGGCGTCAAGACCACTAACGCGGCTAAGGAATTGGCCGGACGGCACGGCGTGGATATGCCCATCACCGAGCAAATGCACCAAATCCTGAATTTAGGCATTTTGCCGGGCGAAGCGGTACGGCGCCTCATGGTCCGCTCGCTTAAAGGGGAATAGGATAGAGTACGTCTAGGCCGTAGGTGACTTAGGTATTAGACTTAGCGCGGCATTTTAGCGCAACCCAGAATGGCGCAAAGGGTTCATAAAGATATGGGAGGAGCCGCAGTGGCTCTGGATTATGACGCGGAACTGATGCTTCGCGTCAAGGACGGGGATGGTGCGAGTTTCGCCGTTCTACTCGAAAAGCACCGCTCGTCCGTCATCCACTTTGTGTATCGGATGGTCCGGAATCAGGCAATCGCGGAAGAGCTGGCGCAGGAGGTTTTCCTACGGGTTTATCGTTCGCGGTCTAGCTACGAGCCAACGGCGAAATTCACGACCTGGTTGTTCCGGATCGCGACCCATCTGGCGCTGAATTCCTTGCGGGACGGTAAGAACCAGCGATATGAGGAACGTCTGGACGACCAGGTCGAGGACCTGCCGGTTCGTCAGGTAGCCGACCACCGGCCGTCGGTGGAGCAGTCCATGGTTTTTGAGGCCCGGCTGGATGAGGTTCGCCGGGCGGTCGCGTCGCTGCCCGATAAACAGCGAGCCGCAGTGCTGATGCACAAGTATGAAGAGCTCGAGTATTCACAAATCGCAAGAGTGCTAAACTGTTCGGAATCAGCGGTAAAGTCGTTGCTTTTCCGGGCCTATGAAACACTCCGTGCCCGGTTGGCCTATATGGCTTAGGGAAGACGAGGAAGGTATGAACTGTCCTTTGGAAACAAGGGAGAATGCGGCCCTGCTGGTGGCCCATGCCGCACGCGAGCTTGGTCCGGATATCGCGGTCCGGCTCGACCGCCACATTGCCGGGTGCCCCGCTTGCAGTGAATTCATGCGGCGGCAACAAGCCGTCTGGGATGCTCTGGACGTCTGGCAGCCGGAGCCGATTTCGCCGGACTTCAACCGCCGCTTGTACGCGCGCATCGAGGAACTGGAAGGGCAGGCTTCCTGGTGGCAGCGCCTGACCGGCCCACGGGGCCCAATGCCGGTCCGCCGGGCCATGCCGATTGCCGCCACCGCGGTGGTGCTGCTCGCGGCCGGCCTTCTGATGGACCGTAGCCGCGTGCCGGCGGCCGGGCCGGAACAGGCCCAGATCGAGATGTTGCAGCCGGAGCAGGTCGAGCACGCTCTCGACGACATGGAAACCATCCGGCAGTTTGACCGGGTGATGCGTTCCGACAGTCCCGATTCGAAGATGTAAGGGGATGCGAGCACTGCTCAAAGTCGGCCTTCTCAGAGTCGGAGGTCTGGCGGCGATTTGTGCGGTAGCCGGCTGGTGCGGTCAGAAGACCGCCAAACCAGCGGCGCCGGCGAAGCCAGCGTCCGCGAAACCCGCCGCGGGCAATCCCAAAGCGCCTTCGGGTGGTAATCCCAAAGGGACTCCCGCGCCGCCCAGAATCTACGTGCCGCTCAACCCGATGCAGCGCTTCCTGATGATGACTCCGGAGGAGCAGGAGAGGGTGCTCGAAAAGGCCCCGCCTCCGGAACAGACCCGGCTTCGGCAGGCGATCGATCGCTTCAACCGCATACCGCCGGCCCAGCGGGCGCGGCTATTTCAGGTGTACCAAGCCATGTCGGCGCTGCCCCCCGCCCAACAAGCCCTGGTGACGCGGCAGATGAACGCCTTCAACAAGCTGCCCGACGACCGGCACGAGCTATTGGGGCGCGAGCTGAGGCTGCTGCTGCGCACGTCCGCGGCCGCCCGCGAGAGCCGCTTCGCCAGCGAGGACTTCACCAGCAAGTACTCGCCCGAGGAGCAGCAAATGCTTCGCGACCTTGCCTGGAATTTGCCGCCCGATTATCCGCTACCCGGGAAAGCCGCATCGAAATAGAACGGAGCCCCTGGCGAGGCTCCGGCCGCCGCTACCGAAGCGCTTCGTTCGGCGATCCGACGTGGCTATCGACCATCTTCTGGACGTCGGACTTGCCAATGGCGCCGACCCGCTGCTCCACCACGTTCCCGCCTTTGAACAGCAGCAGGGTGGGGATGCCGCGGATGTTGTAGCGCATCGCGGTATTACCGTTGGCGTCCACATCCAGCTTGCCGACCTTCAATTTGCCGGCGTATTCGCTCGCCACCACGTCAATGGTTGGCGCCATTTGGCGGCACGGGCCGCACCATTCTGCCCAAAAATCCACCAATACCGGTACTTCCGACCGCAGCACGTCCTGATCGAAGGATGCATCGGTAAAGGTTAGCGTATTCTGACCTGCCATCTTTTCTCCTACCAGTTATTAGAATCTCGTCCGGTACGGAAGGATTCACACCCGGCCCAGCAGCTTCGCGTACAGCGCCGAATATGCCTTGGCGGAAACCGCCCAGGAGAAATCTCGCGACATTGCCCGCCGCATGGTCGCCCGCCACGAATCCCCTTCGGAATAAGCCGCCACGGCAGCCCGCACGGCACCGCTCAGCGCGGCCGCCGAATACTCCCGGAACTTGAATCCCGTACCGTCTTCGATGGTATCATCCAGCCCACCGGTGGCGCGAACCACCGGAATGGCGCCGTATTTCAGGCTGTAAATCTGGTTCAACCCGCACGGCTCATAGTGGCTGGGCATCAGGAACAGGTCCGCGCCGGCCTCGATGCGGTGTGCCAGGGCGTCGTCGAAACCGATCCGCACGCCGGCGCGGCCAGGGTAGTCGGATGCCAGGCTTCGGACGAATTCCTCGTACTCGGGGTCTCCAGTGCCCAGCGCCACCAGACACACGCCTTCGGCAAAGATATCGGCCGCCGCCTCTACCAGGATGTCGATGCCTTTCTGGCGGGTGAAACGGGACACCATGCCGATAAGCGGCCGGTTCATGGCCTCGGCCGGCAATCCGAATTCGCGCAGTAACCGCTCCTTGCAGACCGTTTTCCCGCTCAGATCGGCGGCGGAATAGCGGGCCGGCAAATGCGGGTCGGTTTCCGGGTTCCATTGGCTGTAATCGACGCCGTTCAAGATGCCGGTCAGAACGCCGGTGCGCGCGCGCAAGGCGCCATCCAGGCCAAATCCGAATTCGGGGGTTTGAATCTCCCGCGCATAGGTCGGGCTGACGGTGGACAGCGCGTCGGCATACGCAATGCCGCCCTTGATGTAGCTCACTTGCCCGAAAAACTCCATGCCCTCGGGAACAAAAAGATCAGGGTCGAGATCGACTTCCGCCAGGGCCGTTTTGGGAAACAGGCCCTGGTAGCCCAGATTGTGAATGGTGAAGAGCGTCTTGGCGCCCAGAAAGGTGGGGTCGTTGGCGTAGGTGGTGCGCAGGTAAGGAGCCACCAGGCCGGCTTGCCAGTCGTGGCAGTGGAACACTTCGGTCTGGAACACGTATCGCGCCACCGCCACCGCGGCGCGCGCCAGCACCGCAAAGCGGATGTGGTTGTCGGGATAGTCCATCCCCGCTTCGCCATACAGACCTTTGCGGGCGTAAAGAGGCGGGCAATCCACCAGGTAAATGGGCACACGGGGCGGGGCATCCAGCCCGGCTCGATCACGCTCCGCCAGGTAGATTGTGACATTGTAGACAGCCTTCCCCAGGTGTACCGCCGGAGAATCGTACACGCGGCGCGCTTTCTTCAGATCGATGGACCCATAACGCGGGATCACCACCGCGACGTCGTCGCCCAATTCCCTTAAGGCAGCCGGCAACGCGCCCACCACATCGGCCAGGCCGCCTGTCTTGGCCAGCGGCGTAGCCTCGGAAGACACCATCAGCACCTTTGCCACAATGGAATTGTAGCAAGGGCCATCGCCGGCGCCACGTCTTGATCCGGTATGAATTGTGAGTCATACTAAAAAGTATGAAAATAGGCGAGCGCGGCCAAGTGACGATCCCGAAAGAGATTCGAGACCGGTTCGGACTTGGACCAGCCACCGAAGTCGAGTTCCACGTCGAGAAAGGGTCCATCACGCTGAAGAAAACTCCCAAGCGGCTGAACCTCGAAAGGTGGAGGGGGCGCTGTAAGAGCAGCCTCGCGGACATGGGCTACGCGTCGGTCGACGAGTTCATGGAAGACGTCCGCGGGCGATGATCACCGCCATCGACACCAACGTTCTGCTGGACGTCCTGATACCCAGTGCGGTTTTTTGCGATCGATCGATGGATGCCATTCAGGATTCCGCGGCGGCGGGCTCACTGGTGATTTGCGATCTGGTGTACGCCGAACTCTGCGTGCATTTCCGGCACCAGCGGGAGTGTGACGACTTTCTGGCGGCGGGCGGGATTCGGGTCGAATCCTTGACGCGCGCCGCGCATTTTCGCGCCAGCCGGGTCTGGCGGGATTACCGAAGGCAAGGAGGTTCCCGGGCACGCATCCTGGCCGACTTTCTGGTCGGAGCCCACGCGGAGCTTCAAGCGAGCCGCCTGCTTTCGAGGGACCGCGGTTTCTACGGGAAGCTGTTTCCGTCGTTGAATCTCGTCGACCCAGGCGGGCACAGGGCATAGCCCGGCGCCTCCATTTGACTTACTCTCGCCCCATCCGATAAGCTGAAGTTTTCGCGGTAGAGGTGCGGAGGCCATCAGTAGGCCGGGCGGCGAGTTCCGTTTGCGCTGCGGACGTCCGGGCAAAAGGGGCCTATTCCGTTTCCGCCGAAATCGTGGGGCGAGTGCAACGTCCCAGGGTTGGGGAGCCCGGCTAATACCGGCTCACTGTCACCCGGTTCCCAATCGGGTGGAGCGCTATCGGGATCGAAGGCACGCCGCCTCACGCGCGCGGATTTTCCTCTCCTGGCGTTTCCCCATGGCACCATTAGAAGAATGGCCGTCAGCATGGACGTTTTCGAGCTCACGCGCGCGCTGGTCGATATCGAATCCATCACCCAGAATGAGGAACGGGTGGGCAACTACCTGTTCGATTACCTGGCGCCCCTGGCCGCCCGTTTCGGCGGCAAGATCGAGCGCATGGAGGTCGCCCCGCGCCGCTATAACGTGTTCGCCTCCTGGGGAGAGCCTCCCGCGGTCACGCTCTCTACCCACATGGATACGGTGCCGCCGTTTTTCAAGTCGAGCGAAGACGACACCTATATCTACGGACGCGCGGCCTGCGACGCCAAAGGCATAATCGCCGCCATGATTCACGCGGCCGCTGGCCTGCTGGCGGCGGGCGAGCGCGGTTTCGGTCTGCTGTTCGTGGTGGGCGAGGAGCGCAACAGCGCCGGCGCGTATCATGCCGCCGGCACGCCGCGCGGGTCGCGCTACATCGTCAACGGCGAGCCCACCGAAAACAAGCTGGCGCTCGGCTCCAAGGGCGTGCTGCGCTATGAAGTGGCCGCCGCCGGCAAAATGGCGCATTCGGCTCACCCCGAGCTGGGCGATTCGGCCATCGACAAGCTTCTGGACGCGCTCGCGCGCATCCGCCGCGCTCCGCTGCCGGTGGACCCGCTGCTCGGCCCCAGCACGCTCAACATCGGCACCATCTCCGGCGGCCGCGCGCCCAACGTGATTGCCGACGAGGCGCGCGCCGAGATTCTGATCCGCCTGGTGGGCGACTCCACCTCCACCAAACAGGTCCTGGCTGCCGCCGTGGAAGGCTTGGCCGAGTTGCGCGAGGTGCTCGAAATTCCGGCGGCGCGGCTGAACCCGCTCGACGGCATGGCTACCACCGTGGTCGCTTTCACTACCGATATCCCGGCGTTCGGCGGCGCCTGGGGCGAGCCTTTCCTCATCGGCCCCGGTTCCATTCATGTGGCTCACACCTTGGAAGAACGGGTGGAAAAGGCGCAACTGTCCGAAGCCGTGGGAATCTATCAACGCATGGTAAAGGAATTATGCAAACGCGCATCGAAGTAGGAATTCTGGGCGCCACCGGCATGGTGGGGCAACACTTCATCAAGTTTTTGCAGGGTCACCCCTGGTTCGACCTGAAGTGGCTCGGGGCCAGCGACCGCTCGGCCGGCAAGAAGTATCGCGACGCCATGACCTGGCACCTGGGCGTGGTGCCGGATTCGGTGGCCGATCTCGTGGTGGAGGACTGCAAGCCGGGCAACGCGCCGCACCTGCTGTTTTCGGCCATGGACGCTTCCGTAGCCACCGACATCGAGCGCGCCTTCGCGGCGGCCGGCCACGCGGTGGTGTCGAATTCCAGGAACCACCGCATGGAAAGCGACGTGCCGCTGCTGGTGCCGGAGATCAACCCCGAGCACCTCAAGCTGGTGCCCTGCCAACAGCGGGCGCGCGGCTGGAGAGGGCAGATCGTCACCAACCCGAACTGCTCCACCGTGGTCCTGACCATGGGTCTGGCGCCGCTCAAGCGGTTCGGTATTACCAAGGTCATTGCCACCACCATGCAGGCCGTCTCCGGCGCCGGTTATCCCGGCGTCGCCTCCATGGACATTTTGGGCAACGTAGTGCCCTTCATCGGCGGCGAAGAAGAAAAAATGCAGCAGGAGACGCAGAAAATTCTGGGCGAGTTCCGCGGCGACCACGTCGAGCCCCTGGCCGCCAAAGTGAGCGCCCACTGCAACCGCGTGCCGGTGGTGGATGGCCATACGGTAACAGTGTCGGTGGAGCTTTCCTCCAAGCCCGCCGAGGCCGACCTGCGCGCGGCCTTCGACACCTGGAGCGGCGTGCCGCAGCAGCGCGACCTGCCCAGCGCTCCGAAGCGGCCGGTGATCTATATGGAAGAAGCCAATCGCCCCCAGCCGCGCAAGGACGCCGAACGCGAGCGTGGCATGGCGGCCTTCGTGGGGCGGTTGCGCGCCTGCCCGGTGCTGGATTATAAGTTCATCGCCCTGGGCCACAATACCGTGCGCGGCGCTGCCGGCGCGGCCGTGCTCAATGCCGAGCTGATCCGTTCGGAAGGGATGCTGGACTGATGATCGTGATGAAGTTCGGCGGCTCCTCGGTGGAATCGGCCGCCGCCATCGAGCGGGTTGCGGGAATCGTGAAAGCGCGCGAGCCGCGCCATCCGGTAGTGGTGGTTTCAGCCATGGGCAAAACCACCAACAAGCTGCTGGCCATCGCCCAAACCGCTATTTCCGGTAAGCGCGAAGACTACCTCCGCCAGTTGCACGACCTGCGCGATTTCCATTCGCGCGAAGCCCGCCAGGTGGTGCCGCTGGCCGAGCGCTCGGAGCTGGACCGCACCCTGGACGACCATTTTCAAGAGCTCACCGAACTGGTGAAGGGCCTGGCGGTGCTCGGCGAATTGACGCCACGCTCGGTCGACGCCATTTCGAGCTACGGCGAGCGCCTTTCGAGCTATATCGTCACCCTGGCCTTCCGCCACTTCGGCATGAACGCCGTGCACGTGGATTCGCGCGACGTCATCGTCACCGACCGGCGCCACACGCAAGCTGCGCCGCTGCTTCCCCAAACCTACGCCCGGCTGGCCGAGCACGTTCGGCCGCTGGCCGCCGAGAGCGTGGTGGTGATGGGCGGCTTCATCGGCGCCACCGAGGACGGCGTCACTTCCACCCTCGGCCGCGGCGGCTCCGATTTCACCGCCTCCATCGTGGGCGCCGGTATCGATGCCGAGGAAATCCAGATCTGGACTGACGTGGACGGCATGCTCACCGCCGATCCCAGCATTCTGCCCGGCGGCCATCGCGTCAAATGCATCTCCTTCGACGAAGCCGCCGAGCTGGCCTATTTCGGCGCCAAGGTGCTCCATCCCGCCACTGTGCTGCCGGCCATCGCCAAGAGTATTCCGGTGCTGATTCTGAATTCCCGCCGCCCCGAAGTGGAAGGCACGCGCATCGTCAGCCAGGCGGTGCATTGCGGCAACGCGGTCAAATCCATCGCCTGCAAGCGGAACATCGCGCTGGTCAACGTCCATTCCACCCGCATGCTGATGGCTCACGGTTTCCTGCACCGCATTTTCGAAGTCTTCGACCGCTACGAAACTTCGGTGGACATGGTGGCGACGAGCGAGGTGAGCGTTTCGCTGACCATCGACAACCCGGCGCAGCTGGAAGAAATCCTCGCCGACCTCCGCCAGTTCGCCGAAGCCGGCATCGAAACCCGCCAGGCCATCGTCTGCCTGGTGGGTGAAAACATCCGCTATACTCCCGGCGTGGCGCGGCGCGTATTTAACGCGCTCGACGGCATCAACATCCGCATGATCTCGCAGGGCGGCTCGCTGCTGAATATCAGTTTCGTGGTGGCCGAGGCGGATCTGGCCTGGGCCGTGGCGGCGCTGCACCGTGAATTCTTCGCCGAGCTCGACCCCGCCGTTTTCGAAAAATCCGAGGCCGTGCATGTGTAGGGCTCCGCAGCTCGCGCATTCTCACAGGCTAAAGCCTGTGCCACCACCTGGTGGCACTGACTTTAGTCTGTGTCTGGGACCGGCGGCGACTGGCAGCCGCGGCAGAAAGTGTGTGACCAATGCCAACTGAATCCCGCCTCGCCATCGTCGGTTACGGCAAAATGGGCAAGCTCGTCGAGCGGCTCGCTCCCGAGTACGGCTTCGCCGTGGCCTTGAAGCTGGATGAATACAACAATGCGGACTTCGAAGGATTGACGGCGGGAAACTTCCGCGGCGTGGATGTGGCCGTCGATTTCTCCGTGCCGTCGGCCGTACGCCGCAACGCGGAAGGCATCGCGGCGCTGGGCGTGAACCTGGTCATCGGCACCACCGGCTGGCTCGAGCATCTGGACGCAGTAAAGCAGGCGGCGGCGCGCCATGCGACCGGCATCGTCTGGAGTCCCAATTATTCGGTGGGCGTCTATGCCTTCTTCCGCATCGTGGCGGAGGCCGCGCGCCTGCTGGCATCGCAGCCCGAATACG
>JBKQIF010000045.1:0-6136 GCA_052148435.1 Bryobacteraceae bacterium | reverse complement strand
GTTGATGAGCGATCCGGTGGCGGAGTATTCGCTGGAAGAAGCCATTCGCGTGGGGCGCGATCTGGAGAAGCTGGATTATCACTGGTTCGAGGAGCCGTTCCGGGATTTTGAATTGCTGAAATATGCCAAGCTGTGCGCGGCGCTGGACATTGCCATCGCCGGGACCGAGACAACGCGCGGCGGGCCGGGGGGCGTGGCCCAGGTTCGAGAAGAGTCTCGACACGGCACGCACGAGTGCGTGCGCCACGTCGGCCTCCAGGATTTGGCGTGGTTATTCCATGACAAGGCCTCAGTTGAAGACGCTGGCTAAACTATTGATTTTACGCGACCGCCCACGGCTGTCTTCGTCCCCTATTGGGAGGCCAGCAGGGCGTCTTCGCCGTGAGAGGCACGGTCCTCGCCCCTGGCGATGCGCGGCCAGGGGGTCGCGCGCGGACGGGGGCGTCTGTTCCACCAGAAAACCGCTTTCAGGCTGCCTTACGGAGGGGCTTTTTGGCTTCGGCGAGGCGGCTGTGGTGGGCTGCCAGGCGAGCGATTCCGAGTTTTGAAAAATCAAATTGCGGGGGCAGGGCGTGGTGCGGGTAGTCGCGCTCGAAGGCGTAGGTTTCCCCTTTGCTTGCCGCAAGTTGGGTGAGAAGCGCGACCTCTTCGACGGCTTGCTGGAGAGCCGCTTTGCGTTCCTGCTGAAGGCCGCGGAGCATGTCCATGTTCTTTTCCACGCGGCGCTGGATGCGGTGCTCGTAGAGACCGAGGAGTTGCAGGTTCTTGCCGTCGGCGAGCCAGACGCGGGCTTGGGCCAGGGCGACGTCGCGCAGGGCTATGGAAATTAGGTTGACCCATTTGGGCATGGGATCTCTGCTGCATCGGTGGGGCAGGCGGTTCCGCCTGCCCGCGTCGGCGCATGCGCCGGTCATGCGCAAGCTAAAGCATGCGCCACCACGGACCCGAGACCGGCTCAGCCCAAATTCCACGACTTCAGGAGTTCGGAATCTCGGCTCAGCAGGCTCGCCAGCCTGCGTCACGACCTAAAGGAACAGTGTTGGTAAACCCGGCCGGGGACAGCCCGCATGTTCACCATTTAGTCGAGATCGAACAAGCGTCATCGCGCGGCAGGACCAGCAACCGCGCGCGCCGGAGAACCATTGCGCGGATGGTCCTGACGAGCTTGGCGATGTCTACAGATCGTGCGGCGGCTTGCCCCGGTCACGCTTCCATGCCCATTTGCGTCAGCCGGTAGCGGAGAGCGTTACGGGTGAGGCCCAACAGGCGGGCGGCCTGGCTTTTGTTGCCGTCGGCGCGCCGCAGGGCTTCCCGCAGAATGTCCTGTTCGTACTGGTCAAGCGTCATGCCTTCCGGCAGGAAGTGCGAGTCGGAGTTACCGCGCGGGCGCGGGGCGGACTCCAGCCGTATGTCGGCCGCGTCCAGGGCGGTGGCCGTACACATCACCAGGCCGCGCTCGATGACGTTCTCCAGCTCCCGAACGTTCCCCGGCCAGGGGTAGGCGACCAACTTTTCCATTCCGGCCTCGGTGATGGATTCCACCCGCGAGGCGGAATCCGGCGCCAGCTTGTGAATGAAGTGGTTGGCCAGGAAGGGAATGTCCTGCTTGCGCTCGCGCAGCGGCGGAATGTTGAGCGGCACCACGTTCAGGCGGTAATACAGGTCCTCGCGGAAGGCGCCTTGTTCCAGGGCCTCGCGCAGGTCCCGGTTGGTGGCGGCGATCACGCGCACGTCGATGTGCCGGGTGGTGTTGCTGCCCAGGCGCTCGAATTCGCGCTCCTGCAGGATGCGCAGCAGCTTCACCTGAATGGCGGCGGGCACGTCGCCGATCTCGTCCAGAAACACCGTGCCCGTATCCGCCTGTTCGAACTTGCCCGGCTTGGTGGTGTTGGCGCCCGTGAAGGCTCCCTTCTCGTAGCCGAACAGCTCGCTCTCCATCAGGTTTTCGGGAATGGCGGTGCAGTTGATCTTCACCAACGGACGGTCGCGGCGCGGCGAGTGAAAGTGAATGGCGCGCGCAATCAGGTCCTTGCCCACCCCGCTTTCCCCCGCCAGCAGAACCGTGGCGCGGGTGGGAGCCACGCGCTCGATGGTGGCGAAAATCTCCTGCATGTTGGGACTGCGGCCGATGATGTTGTCGAACTCGTAGCGCCGCCCCAGCTCGGCCTTCAACTGCCGGTTTTCGTCGCGCAAGGCGCGAACTTCCAGGGCTTTGCCGACCACCTGCTGGAGCTGGTCGAAACCGAAGGGCTTGAGCAGGAAGTCGGTGGCTCCCGCCTTCATCGCTTCCACCGCGGTTTCCACGCTGCCGAAAGCGGTCATCATGATCACCGGCACGTGGGCGTTCTGCAGGCGGACCTTGGAAAGAAACTCGAGGCCGTCCATGTGGGGCAGTTTCAGATCGGTCAGCACCAGGTCGGCCCGGTCCACGATCCTGATGCCTTCTTCGGCCGTGCCGGCCAGGTCCACGTCATAACCGGCCGAAGCGAGCTGCAACTGGATGACGCGGCGGAGTTTTTCTTCGTCTTCGACAACCAGAATGCGCTTTTTCATGGGGCCGTGCGTCTCACCGAGCCGGGGCTGGCCGCTCCATCGGCAGCAGCACGTGGAACACGCTGCCTTTGCCCGGTTCGCTCTCCACGGTTATTTTACCGCCGTGTTCATCCACGATTTTAGCCACGATGGCCAGGCCCAATCCGACTCCGCTGGGCTTGGTGGTGAAGAACGGATTGAAGATGTTGTCGCGGTTTTCGGGCAGGATTCCCGAGCCGCGGTCGATCACCGCCACGTCGGCCATCCCCCCGTCCGCGCGGGTTTTCACCGTCACCGCGCCGCCCGCCGGAGAGGCCTGCGCGGCGTTCAGCACCAGGTTGTAGAACACGCGTTCCATCAGCTCGGCATCGAACGGAAAGGCCGCCATATCGAGCTGGTAATTGCGATAGATGGAAATTCCGGGCGCTTCCCGTTCGGCCAGACCGATGGCGCGGTCCAGCGTTTGGGCCAGGTCGGCGGTTTCCAGGCGCAGCTCGATAGGCCGGGCGAACTGTAGAAACCGCGTGATCAGCGAATTGGCGCGCTCCACTTCGGCCACGATGAAACCGGCCATTTCGCGCGCCACGTCGTTTTCCCCGGCCACGGCTTGCGACAGCATCTCGGCCGAACCGCGGATCGTCCCCATCGGATTGCGCAACTCGTGCGCCAGTCCGGCCGAGAGTTGCCCCAGGGCGGCCAGGCGGTCGGAGCGGCGGATGGCGTCTTCGGCCTCGTGAAGCTGGCGGTTGGCTTGGGCCAGTTGCTCGGCCGTGCGCCGGTAGTTCTCTTTCTGTGCCCGCAGGTCCTCGGCCAGGGCGTTGGTCAGAACGCCCACCACGATCAGGAATACCGTGCGCACGATCAGCGCGTAGACGCTGTCCGCATCCAGATAGTACTTGGGGTCCAGGATCAGAATATAGGAAAGGTAGGCTCCCGACGCGGCCACCGCTACCGCCAGGGTCGCGCCCAGTCCCAGCGCGGTGGCCGCCGAAATCACCGGCAGCGCCATCACGATCCAATAAATGCTGTCCAGGCTGCCGGTGTGACCGATTAACAGGTAGGCGAGCGCGATTTTCACCAACAGCGCGGCGGCCAGACCACGGCCCGAATTCAAAGCTGGAATTCGGGGCTCGGCAACCTGTACCGCCGCCAGCGCCAGAAACGCCGCCAGGGGCTGGATCTCCGCCAGGTGGCGCGGAGCGTTAAAGATGAGCGTGCCGGCGAGCAAGGCCCAGACCACCATGTCGTGCGGCCGGATCCGGCGGCCAGTCGCGGGCGCGTCTACGCGTGTCATCCCAGTCGGGATTATGCCACAATAGTCTGGTAAGTCTCATGCCCAACACCAGTATTGTGGCCCGGGAGTCGTCCGCCGACCCGGAAGTTCCCACAACCCCCACGCCCGGCGAGTCCTTCGCCGATATTCTGAATCAGTACGAGCACGCGCATTCCCATCGGTCCGAATCGGGCGGCAGTGGGTTCGAAGGCACGGTGGTGACCGTGACGGATACCTCGGTGCTGGTGGATATCGGCCTGAAAATCGAAGGCATCATTCCGCTCGAGGAGTTCACCAAGGCCGGCGAGACCGTCCAGCCCGGCGACAAGGTTGCCGTGTCCAACAAGGGCCGCGGCCCGGAAGGCTATTACGATCTCACCAAGATCCGCGTGGAGCGGCCCAAGGATTGGTCGTCGCTCGAAAAGGCGTTCGCCGGGAAGACCCCCATTGCGGGCGTGGTAACGGCCGTGGTGAAAGGCGGCTTGAGCGTGGACGTGGGCGTGCGCGCCTTCCTGCCCGCATCGCGCAGCGGGGCGCGGGACCCGGCCGAAATGGAGAAGCTGGTCGGTCAGGAAATCCGTTGCCGCGTCATCAAACTGGAAGTGGCCGAAGAAGACGTGGTGGTGGACCGCAGGGCGGTGCTGGAAGACGACGAGCGCGCCGTCAAGGAACGCCGCTATACCGAAATCAAGGAAGGCGAAACCGTGTCCGGCACGGTTCGCAGCCTGACCGAATACGGCGCGTTCGTCGATATCGGCGGCATCGACGCCCTGCTGCACGTGGCCGACATTTCCTGGGCGCGCATCGCCAAGCCCGCCGACGTGCTTTCGGTGGGGCAGCAGGTGGAAGCGCGCGTTCTCAAAGTCGATCTCGCCCGCAAACGCGTCTCGATCGGATTGAAGCAACTCCTGCCGCACCCCTGGGAGCAAGTGGGCGAAAAGTACAAGACCGGCGACCGGGTGCGGGGCGCGGTCACCCGCGTGGCCGATTTCGGAGCCTTCGTCGAGATCGAAAAAGGCGTCGAGGGCTTGATTCACCTCTCCGAAATGTCCTGGTCGAAGAAGGTGCGTAAGCCATCCGACGTGGTCAAGCCCGGCGACCAGGTGGAAGTCGTAGTGCTCGGCGTGAACCAGGCCGAACGGCGAATTTCCCTCGGTCTGAAACAAGCCCTGGGCGACCCCTGGGACGAAGTGCCGCGGAAATTCCCGGTGGGCGCGGTGGTAGAAGCGCCGGTCACCAGCATACAGAAGTTCGGCGCCTTCGTGCAGTTGGCCGAAGGCGTGGAAGGCATGATTCACATCGGCGACATCAGCGCCGAGAAGCGCATCAATCATCCCCAGGAAGAACTCAAAATGGGTCAGGTGGTGAAGGCCCAGGTGCTCGAACTGGACGTGGCCAAGCGCCGCCTGCGCCTGGGCATGAAGCAGCTCGTGCCCACCAGCCTCGACGAATACATCGCCGAGCACAAGCTGGGCGACGCCGTGACCGGCCGCGTGGTGGACGCTTCCGCCAACCGCGCCCGCGTCGAATTGGGCGAGGGTGTGGTGGCCATCTGCCGCCTCAAGAGCGATGCTGGCGAGGCCGGTGGCAAGCGCGCCGAAAGTAAAGCCGATCTTTCGTCGCTAAGCGAAATGCTGGCCGCCAAATGGAAGAGCGGATCCGGCTCCGGCGCAAGCGATGACCAATCGCTGCGCGCCGGCCAAGTCCGCAGTTTCAAGATCGCTTCCCTGGACCCGGCAGCCAAGAAAATCGAAGTCGAGCCGGCGTAGCGGCGCGCCGTGACGGCTCGGGACGCCCCGCATTCCGGGTAGCGGCCCGTCCCGTTCTGGCGCGCCCGGATGCTGTCGGAGAATCGCCGGTGGGCCTCGCACGCAGGCAGTCTGCGCGGGGCACTTTTTTTGGAGCGTCAGCGCTGCGAACGGGCCTAAACCGCGAACGCGAATTGCTCGGGAGAATCGCGAATATCGAAACTAGCGATCAAGCCTAAACCCGCCGGAAGGGAGCTTCCAGGTTTTCGCGGATCACTTCCTCGAAGAAGACTCGCCCCGTGAGCGGGCGGTCCAGGACCTGGGTCAGCGAAATTTCCGCTTGCAGAATCGAGATCCGATACCGGTAACCGGCTTTCCGATCCCGGTCCGGGGAAAATGCTGGAGAGGTTGATTGAAGAGTCTCACGACTTGTATGACGGCTTTGCCCTTATGGGTTGCGTTTGTCAACTTGATTTGGCCCCTTTTGATGCTCTGATCTGGCCCCACCTGGTATTTGCCTAATTCTTCCCGCTTTGGCCCTGACGGAAGGAGCCCGTAGGGCGACTGGAGTTAGGGCCAAAAC
>JBKQIF010000044.1:0-76216 GCA_052148435.1 Bryobacteraceae bacterium | reverse complement strand
TGGTTCCAAGTGATCCGATCCTCTACCTTGCTTACCACCGGCATGCGCGGCATTAAGCGTTGCGTCGGAGAGCACCGTGCGATTCGCCGCTTAGCTCCACTCAGGGCGTTTTCCCCACCCCATGCTTCGCCGCCTTACGGCTCGCCGCAGCCTTTGCTTCCTCTCTCCGCCGGGTCCCTTCGCTCGTAACGGCCTTTCGCTCGCCTCGAACGGCTGCTCCTTCTCGAAGCCTCCATCCCAGGGTCAAAGCTCCCAACCTGCTACTTCGCTCTCCTCTGCAAGTCCTCTACAGCCCGTTCGGCCCTCCCGCTCCACAGCCAACTCCCGGTTGCCCGGCCTCGGCTGCTTCCTCGCGAACGGCCCGTTGCCGCTTCTTCCTCACAGATCCGTGCCGCTAGATTAGCTTCCACTCCCCTTCGGGGCTTTTACCCCCCTCCAGATCAACGCGTCGGCCGATCCCGCTCCACGCTGGACCGCCTTCTCCCTTGGCCCGATCTCCCTTCGCTCCCCATAGCCTTACTTCTATTGCTAGACTGCCCTCCTATTGCTAGAAAGAGCCGACTACGGATCACCGTTCCGGGATCGCTACCGCTGGAGAGGCTGGCTGATTCACAAACCTCTTGGAACCTCATTCACTATGCCCCCATTCGCTTTCCGCGTCAACCGGTTTCAATTCTATTTCTAACCTTTTCCTCAAGATTTATTTGGCTTGTTTTCAAATGCTTAGCGTCAGAGTCCCGTGGAGGCCGTGTGGATAAAACAGAGTCGACGGGTTTATGTTTTCACAGGTTACGATGACAAAGGCGGCCGCAGCGCCTCTGGCCCCCGCAGGAGTTTACAATGAGCACAAGAGCGCGACAAGAGGCGACAAGCGCCCACACCGCCCCGGCAGCCGCCGTGCACGAGCGCTCGAAGAAATAACAGGAGGGAAGCTGCTATAACGCCCAACAAGCACTACCAAAGTTGAGTTCCAGGCGACCTCATCGTTTGAATTAGATTAGACGAAGTGGCCTTTTCAGATGCAGGGAGCGGATGGATGCCGCCCGCGCCAGAGTTCTCGGCAAACGTAGAGGGGGTTGACCATGCCGCGTCCGTCGCGTCGATCTTCGCGCCGCGTTGCCACGCGGGAGGCCGGCCGCCAGCGCAATGCAAACTACCGGCTATAGGTACGCGATCACGTCGATCTCGACCAGCGAGTTGCCTGGAATGCCGCCCGCGGCTGCAATCGTCGTACGCACGGGAGGCTCATCGCCGAAGCTGCCCTGGAATACTTCGTTCATTCCCGCGTAGTCTTTCAGGTCGTTCAAGAAGACATTGCACTTGAGGACCTTCTCCATCGACGACCCCGCGCTTTCGAGCTGCGCCTTGATCGAATCCAGAACGCCTTTGGTATGTACTTTGATGTCGCCGGCCTGGTGGTAGCCGACACCGGAAATGAAGAGGAGGTTGCCATAGGCCACCGTGCCGCTGAACAGCGGGGTCTTCTCCGGCTTCTTGCCGTTCCGGTAGATCACTCTCTTGGCGGCCTTCTCCTGGGCTTTCCCTGGGGTCGCCGCCACCGTCGCCGCGGCAGCCACAGCCACACTCCGTCCGATGAAATTCCGTCGATTCGTGTTGCTCATGCCACTCTCCTGTTAGTAACTGGTGGTAACTGGCTGGATGTCGTCCCTGGCCGGAGCGTCACCCGTTCCGGCGTCCTCCGGTTGTCCGGTATTGGTGCTTCTGCGCGGTCCAACTGGTTTCTCCATACTCGCCCAGGTTGACGGTGCCGGCGATCTTGTCGCCATCGACGGCGCCCGTGAACGTCCAGGAAAGACGCTGGCCCTGAACCTGGAACGAACTCTGGAAACGTACCGTATTACCCGAAACCGTCCCGCTTACATCCGAGGAGTAGAATTCGGCGTGGTGCGTCCCGACCAGCATGGCGCCGTCCTGCTCCAGCACAATCGTGTGATTCGCCGAGCCGCGCCCGAATTCCAGCCGCGCATCCCACTGCCCGCCGGCCGAGACCGTGGGGGCTTGCGGCGGCGCGGGATCCGCGAACCGGGGCGGCTTGGACAACACGGCATACAGACGATCGCCCACTAGCTTCTCGTCGCCCGGCATGAGCATGTACGCCACGATTGAAACCGAGCTGGCCATGTTGCCAGGCCGGCTGCCGCTGCCGCGATCCAGCATGATACGGGGATCGGTTTCATTGAGCAGTTTGTACACTTCCTGGCCGGTGATTCCGAGCTTGCCACCGTCCCACCGTATGGTGAGACGCGGCGAGCGGTTGGAAAGGTCTTCGTTCGGCTGGGTCACTCCGGCGGTCACGCCGTCGATTCTCTTGACGCTGGTCGAGATCGTGTCGAGCCAGCTCTCCCACAGGCGCCATTCGGCCTTGTGGTCCCGCTTCACCCACAGCTCGACGGCCGCCAGCATCCCCATGATCTCCTCTTTGCCGACTTTCAGCGATCGACCAAAGGCATGATGCGGCGCGCTGTTGGCCCAAGCGGCCTGGAGCCAGTTCTTCTCCCCGAGCAGAAGCCCGGCGGCCTGCGGTCCGCGGATGCACTTGCCGCCGCTGTAGGCCACAGCGGTCGCGCCGCGCTCCAGGTGGACGTTGGGCTTCAACGTCAGGATCTCCGCGGCCGCGTCCACGATTACCGGCACGTTTCTGCGCCTGGCGACGTCCGCGATCACGCGCGTTCCGAGCGGCCCGTCATCGCCCGGCCCGCCCAGGATGTAAGCCATGGCGGTGCGCTCATTGAAGGCGGCCTCCAGCAAGGCCGGGTCGCGCACCTCGACGATCTTCACGCCCAGCATGCGGATCGCGTGGTCGTAGACGTTGCGCGAGTATGCGGGAATGATCACTTCATTCTTCAGGCCCGTGAGGTCCGGCAGGCGCTGCATCCGCTCGGGGTTGAATCCGGCGATGGCGGCCGCCGTACAGTGGGTCAGGGCGGCGCAACATCCGGCCGTGACGATGCCCCACTCGGCGCCGGTCAGCTCCGCCAGGCGTTGGCTTACCCCCTCCATCAACTCGTCCATTTGAACGTAGCCGCGCGAGGCGTCGTCCATGGCGCGCTTCACATCGGGCAGCGTTTGCGAGCCGGTGATGATGGTGAAAGTGCCATGGGCGTTGATGAGGGGCCGCACCCCGATGGAGCGATACAGGTTCGCGCCCAACTCGAGCGGTGCTGCCGCCAGGGTCCGCACGCTCCCGCCCAACGCCTGCGCAGCCAGGAGCAGCCCGCCCTGCCGGAACACGTCCCGGCGGCTATAGCCGGTCCATGGCTCTTTGACTCTCTTCCACAATGAGTTTGACATTAATCCCCGCCTTTCATTCTAGAAACACCCGCCTCCAGAGATGGAGGGTCGCCGGATCGTATTGATGGGGTGTCCAAGCGCCACCGCACTTATCGGCCTTACATCAGCGCTTCGCATCCGGCCTTCTGACCGGTGCGGGATTGACCGTGTCCCACCGCGCGTCGCCGGTTTGCCGATAGTTGGGCGGCAGCGTGGTCCAATCCGGGCGCGTAATGCCGTTCAGATCCCAGACGACTTTTCCATCGCGCAGCGTCAGCTCGGCTGTGAGCTTCCGGTTGCTCTTGAGCCGTGCTCCGTACATATCGGTGTAACCGAAATCGCCCCGCTCCAGCCGTAAGACGGTCACATCGGCCACCGCGCCGGGCGAGAGATTGCCGAGATCCTCGCGATGAATCTCGCGAGCCGGATTCCAGGTGGACTCGGCCACCACGTCCTTGAGCGCCAGACCCATCGCCAGAAATTTGCTCATCAGGTTGTCCATGCCCTTCATGCCGGCGTTCATACTGCCGGTGTGCAGATCGGTGGAAATGGAATCGGGCGGGAATCCCTGCTGGATTGCCGGCACGGCGATGCGCCAGGCGAAGCTCCCGCCGCCGTGACCGACGTCGAAAATGACGCCGCGCTTTCGCGCCTCGAACATGGCCGGATTGACATGTCCCGATTCGTCCTGTTCGTTTCTCAATCCGGAATAGCAGTGCGTATAGATGTCGCCCGGACGCAGCTTCTTGGTGACCAGCTCGCTCATCGGCCTCTCTTTGCGATTCTCGCCGAAATCCACCATCACGGGAATATCGGCGATGGTGCCGGCTTCGACCGCCTGCTCGACCGGCGTCCATTCCGGCCCCGCGTAATGCGCGGTTTTGACGCCGATAATCAAGCCTTTGTACTTCAGCGCCATTTCGGCCGTTGGCTTGGCCTGCATGTCGGTCAGGTCGTTCTCGTACCGGGGCCCGCGCATGCCTTGGCCGACAATATTGATGAACGCGAGGACGCGCGTCTTGGCGCGATCGATGACGCGCTGTTTGAAGTCTTCGAAGTTTCGCCAGCCGGCGCAACCGGCGTCGGCCACCGTGGTCACGCCCACCCGAAACATGTATCCATCCGGATACAAGCTATTGTCTCCGGCGTAGGACCGCGGCTCGCCCGTGCCCGCGTAAACGTGCACGTGAATGTCGATCAGCCCGGGCGTGACGTAGAGCCCGGCGACGTTCACGACCTTAAAGGCCTGCGCCGGGTCGATGTGCTGCGCCACCAGGGCGATCTTACCGCCGCTAATGGCGACGTCGCTCACGGCGTCGATATTATTCTTCGCGTCGATCACGTGACCGCCCTGGAGCAGCAGGTCGTACGGCTGCGGCTGAGCGCTCAAAGCCCAAGCCAAAGCCAAGAAGGCCGGCGATAATCGCAATTGAACCCGCCAGGAAGCCATATTTTCTCTCCGTGTTATCGTATTAGAATTTTAGCTGATCGGCGCAAGGAGGCGTTATGGCTGGAGATCGCACGCGACGCGGTTTTTTGGGATGGGCTAGTTCAGCGATGGCAGGCCTGGGTCTCGCTGAAGGAAGGGTCCGAGCGGCGGATACGCGCCATGCACCCGGCGGGGAGGACTACTACGACAAGCTCGGCGTCACCAAGATAATCAACGCGGCGGGAACATACACGGCGCTCTCCGCCTCAACAATGCCCCCTTCGGTGCAGGCGGCGGTGGCGCTCGCGGCAAAGCACCCGGTTCGCTTGCAGGAATTGCACAAGGCCGCCGGAGAATATCTGGCGCGCCAGCTCAAGTGCGAGGCCGCGATGGTGACTGCGGGCGCGGCTTCCGCGCTGACGCTGGCAACGGCGGCGGCGGTAACGCAGGGCAGCAGGACCGCGATTCATGACATCCCGACGGATGTGACGGGGTTGAAAAACGAAGTCATCGCGCAGAAAAGCCATCGCTACGAATACGATCACGCGATCCGCAATTGCGGCACGCGGTTCGTCGAGGTGGTTACGCTTGCCGACTACGAGGGCGCGTTCACGGAGCGGACGGCGATGACGAACTTTTTCAACGCGGCCGAGCAAGGCGAGATCGGCCGCGAGGATTGGGTCCGCGTGGCGCATCGCCACGGCGTGCCATGTTTGATCGACGCCGCCGCGGATGTTCCGCCGATCTCCAATTTGTGGAACTACACGCAAATGGGTTTCGATATGGTGGCGTTTTCCGGCGGCAAGGGTATGCGGGGCCCGCAAAACGCCGGTTTGCTGCTGGGCAGGAAGGACCTGATAGCAGCCGCCACGCAGAACAATAGTCCGAATTCCGATGCGGTCGGACGGGGCATGAAGGTTTCGAAAGAACAGATCGTCGGGATGGTGGCCGCGGTGGATTGGTTTCTGAGCCAGTCCGACGCCGCGATGGAGGCTGAGTTTCGCCGCCGCGCCGGCCGGATTGCCGCACAACTCAAGAACATCCCGACGCTGGAAGCTAGAGTGGCGATCCCCAACGTCGCCGCCAATGCGGTGCCGCACCTGCTGCTGCGTTACGACACCGAACGGGTCAAGATCCGGCCTGGCGAAGTCATGGCCGAATTGCGCCGGGGAACTCCCAGCATCGAACTGAATCCCCAGACGGGCAAGAAGGCCGGAGGGGGGCTGCCATCCGATGAAAACACCATCGTCGTGGGTGTGTGGATGCTCGAACCGGGCGAGGACCTCATCGTGGCGGGGCGTCTCAAAGAAGTGCTGGAAAAGGCGGCCGGCGCGTAGCGGCCCCAAGTTTCCGAAACGAGGTTCTGGAAAATGGACAGACGTGATTTTTTCGGAAATGCGCTCGCCGCGAGTTTGGCCGGCGCGTCTCCGCTGGCCGCGCAAAGCGTCGCGGGACCCACCGGCCTGACTGTGGAACGCGCCGCCGAGGGAACGCCACACAAAGGCAAAGTGCTGGCGCTGGTGACGCCGCATCTGGATGACGGACCCATCTTCGCGTTCGGTACGATCGCCAAACTTCTGCGCGAAGGTTACACCGGATACCTGATCCGCGCCAGCAACGACGAGAAGGATTCCTACGATCTCAGCCCCGGCGAAACCGTTCTAGCCAACGAGCGCGACGCACGCGCATTGGTCAAGGCGGCGGGCCTGAAAAACGTTTTCGATTTGGGCTACCGCAACCATCGCATGGATGATATCAGCCGGATCGAGCTGCGCGTGCGCCTGATCTTTTTGTTCCGGCTGCTGAAGGTCGACACGGTATTCAGCTACGATCCCTGGGACCATTACGAGGAAAATCCGGATCATTATGTCACCGCGCAGTCGGTCGAGGCCGCCTGCTGGATGGCCGGCGGCGGCAAAGATTTTCCGGAACATTTCGAGGCGGGCCTGAAGCCTCACGGCGTTCGCGAAAAATATTATTTCGCGCGCGGTCCGCAACAACTGGTGAATCGCGTGGTGGATATCGGCGCGACGCTCGACGCCAAGCGCGTGGCCATCCATGCCTGCCGCACGATGTTGACGAACATGGTGAAAGGGGTAAACGCGTCGCTGGCGGCGAGAAAATTGAAAATGCCCGAGTTTTCGGGCAGCGAAGACGAGGCGATCGACGGATACATCAAGGCGGAATTCGAGCGTCGCGATGCGGAAACGGGCCGGAAGCACGGACTCGCCTACGCCGAAGAATTTCACTATATCGCGCCCGATCCGGGGCTCGAAGAGTACGTTTCAAAACGTGCGGTTCCTTTCTGAAAGGCAACGGTTCGCACAACATCATGGCCGGGCGGTGTCGCGCAAACTCACCATCGACTAACGGAATCCGCTACGAGCTGCCGACGGTCGCCTACACCATAAACGGCGTCGCCACCGAACTGAATCCGAACCAGACGGCACTCGTCGGGGGAACACCCAGTTACCACTTCACCGCGCCGAATCATTCAGACTGGGCGCCAACACGTCCTCGTTTGGAAACAGCACCAGCCTGAACACGACAGCACCCAGAAGCCGCGCCATCCAGTTCGCGCTCAACCTGCAGTTCTGACTGGTGTGGGGCCAATTGTCAATCGGCCCCCCTTCAACTCCGGCAAAACTGCGATTCTCGCGGTGCCTGATAGGCGACCGCGAGGTGCGGCGTCTCGACCAGCGCGTGTCCCTTGACACGGGAATCCAGGCAGCTCTCGAGAATGCCGCTCACCAGCAGCGTCCGCTCCACCGCATACGGCGCCACGCCGGTTTCGATCATGCGCTCGATTTTGCTCGCCAGACAAGCCGAATAAGTCACGTTGGGGTCGGGCGACAGGAAGAACTGCGTCGCTTGAATTTCCGCTTGCCCTTTCAGCTTTACCGCGAAGTTAAAATCGCCGACGGCATCGGTCAGCATCAGAAGAGTAGCTTTCAGTCCGTCGCGATATTCGATGAAATACGCCCACGGGTCCTTCACCAGCGTGGGAAGCACGCCCGTGCCCACCATGTCCTGCGTGCGGCCGTCGGTCTCCGTGAGCCCCTTCAGATTGTCGCTACGCGATAGCGCGGAGCGGAGCAAGTCCTTCGACCAGCGCCCCTGCTCGCCCGCCTGCCACACGGCGTCTCCTTCGATGAGCTGAACGCTCTTGACGCCGCGCTCGCCGCCCTTCCGGCGCTCGAGCATGCACTGCATGGCTTCGAGAGCGTGAAAATCCATGGCGTCGGAACCGCCCGTGCCCACCATCAGCGCGTCGTCGATCTCGCATCCCAAGGGCAGTTCCAGTTCCGGCAGGCGCCAGGTGACCGGCAGCGACGATCCGGCGAGCATCGGAAACTTGAGCCGCCGCGCCGTGTCGCGCATCGTCCTGGCTTTCTCGAAACTGTAGGAAAGGGCCTTATCGTTGTATACCGGAACCGCCCGCCCGCCGGCCTCAAACACTTTCGCCACCTGGTCGAAGAACTCGTAACGGGGATAGAGGACTTGCCCCTTCTCGTTGCGCGGATACTCGCCGTGCTCGCCAATAATCAGGACCGCATCGACGGCCAGCCTGGACCCGCCGCAACACATCGCCCCGGCGATCGTCGGGTATACCTCGAAGCCGAAATCCCTGGCGCGATCCCCGCTCAGATCGTTGGCCGGCTTCTGATCGACGTACATGGAAACCACCTGGGTATTGGGCTTGTGCCACTCGCCCGCGAACGGATACCCCACGATGAACCGGTCCCCGATATGCTGCGCGTGCGACTGGAGCCTGAAAATGGTGGCGACGATAGCGATGCGTTTCGGCCGCACCCGCGCCTGCGCCAGCGCCGGAACGGCAGTCGCGGTCTCGAGGAAGGTCCTGCGGGTAAGCTTTGGCGCCATAATCACGTTCTCCAGTAAGTCGACTCGGCCGGCGCCCGATACTCGATCGCCAAATGTGGCGTATCGACCCGGACTTGCCCCGCGTACAGGCTATCCACGCCGGCCGCCGTCAAGCCCGTCGTCAAAAGCGTCCGTTCGATCGGATAGGTCGGCTTTCCCGACAGGAACATCTTCTCCATGTTGTTGCACAGAGGGCTGAAGAAATTGGCCATCGTCGCGCGCCCATCCGGCATGGGCAAATACATTTGCGTCGAAAACGGTTTTACCCCGCCCTCCAGATGCGCCGCGAAGTTGAAATCGCGCACCAAGCCGTTCATCAGCATCATGGTGCACTTTAGTCCATCGGAATGTTCGTAGCGGTATGCCACCGGATCCTTCGCCAGCCGCCGCATCTGGTCGAACGATGGGAAAATGTCGTTGAACCCGGCGCGCGCGGGCGTCAGGGTATGGCTCCGGCACAGCGCCGCATTCATCAGCTCTCGCGGCCAGACATTGTCGCGGCAGGCGTCCCAGAATTTCTCGCCGCGGTACGCCTGTAGCCACTTCACGCCGGTCTCGCCTCCTTTGCGCCGCTCGACCATGCACTGGATTGTCTCCAGACCGTGAAAGTCGTAGCTGTCGACACCGCCGTAGCAGATGCACAACGCTTCGCGCACTCGCGCGTCCGCGGGAAATTCGACCGGCGGGATGCGCCAGGTCACCGCCAGGCTCGATCCGGCCATGTACGCAAATCCCAGCTCTTTCGAGGTATCGTACATCTTCCGGGCCCACTCCCAGTTCCACGACAGATGCTTGTCATTGAACATCGGGACGGAGCGCCCGCTGGAGCGGAACACCGCCGCGATCTCCTCGAAGAACCGATAGCGCGGATACTGCACCTGCCCCTTGGGCGTCTTCGCATAATCGCCGTGTTCGCCCACCACCACCACTCCATCCACCGCGAGTTTGCTGGTGCCGCACGTCAGCGCTTCCCGGATGGTGGGGTAGATCTTCATGGCCGGGAAGCGCGTTGCGCGATCGCGACTCAGATCGTCGGCGCCCACCTGGTCGACGTACAGCGCAATCAGATCCATCTCCGGATGATGGTGCGTGCCGTTCCAGCCGTATCCCTCCAGATACCGGTCGACGATGTGCTGCGTGTGCGAGTGCTTTCGGTAGACGGTTGTGATCGCGGCAAGCTTCGGACGGTTACCAGGCATATAGTCGAACCATTATACGCTTATTGGAAAAGATGAAAGAATCGTCAGAAGAGTCTGTAGGTAAATTCCCGCCCGGGCAGTTTTCAGGTGAGTAATATACGGCCCGTTCGGTGACCCGTAGGGTTCTCTCATAGTGACTTTGCCTTGCTGCTTAGGCCTCGGTTGCACTGCTGGAGAACTCTTTCGCGGCAATCGGCAACCAGGTGATCAGTAGATCTCGTCAAGAGACAACAGATACAGTGGACACTCCGCGTGGCGCAGCCGAAATCCGTCAGACATTGTGTTTGTCATAGTCGAACGGGTCATTCACCAGGTGCAGAGCCGATTCGCCCTTGCGCGTCAGATAAATGGTCTTGAGCGCCGTGCGCGGAAAGTCGCTCAGCTTTCGTTCCACCGGGCCCTGGTCCGTCCATTCGAATACTTGGATTTCCCAGGGATTGAAGGTGGTGGTCAAGCCGCGCTCCTTAGCGATGCGATACAAATTCACATTCCCCGGCTCGTGCCCGCCCAGATATAGCCCAACGACATCCAGCAGGAAAGGATGTTTGCTGAACATGACCATGTTGGCCATATGGTCGTTGCCGATGTTGAAGCCGTCGCCGTCGCGTCCAAAAATGGCTTCGATCATCGCCAGCCCCGGCCACACCGTGCTCAGGTTGTCACAGGTCTTGTGTGCCCAAATCTCCTGATCGATGGGGCTCAGCATCCGTTCGTTTTGGCGGGCGACCTTGATGTCGTACCGCGTGAAATTCGCCTTTACGTGCCGGTCGAAAAAGTCGTTCACCAGGGACTGTACCCGCGGGTTCACATCGGTCATCACCACCGGGTCGGTCTGGATACTCGGCCAGCCGCCACAGAATTGTGTAAACGGGTGTACCACCAAGCCCTGCATATTCTTGACCGACTGCGTGAGGCACATGGCGTGCGCCTTCCACTTGGCGATGTCCAGAATCCAGGTGTCCGGCTCACCCACGGGCGCGTAGTGCGGAATGCGATTGAACACCACTCCGTCCGGCACCTTGGACCAATTGGTGTCGTAGCCGTCGCGCAGGTGCTTGGGACGCCGCAGCGGTTCGCCGATGTTCACGCCCAGCCGTTCATTGACATCGTTGAAGCCGCGAATTTCCCACGTGTCGTAGCCCGTCGACTCCACAAAATGAAACCGCTTGAGACCCAGTTCCTGCAACCCTGTGACCATGCCCTCGTAGAACTGCGGGTCCGTGCCCACGCCCCAGTTATCAGCCGGCGCGCGCCGGCGGTCGTAGACACCCGTGGCGTTCGGCTTAAGCACGATCTTGTGAGTGAGCGGGATGCCTGGCTTGTCCAGAGGCACGAAAATCTGCCGGGAAAGATTGAGCCCCTCGCGGAGTTTGGCCGCCCCGTCCATCTTGTTGGCGACGTTGGTGCGCCGGATGAAAACAGCCTTGGGGTTCTGCTCGATGAGGGGATGCAGTCCGAAATAGGAGTGACTCGCGGACGCGGCTTCGGTCAGTCTCAGCCCGGGAACCGTACCGCACGCAGCCAAAGCGCCATAGCGCAGAAAATCTCTCCGGTTGACCATGGAAACCCTCCTTACACTTTATGCCGATCTTACCCGAAAATCACGGCGGCCGCACACTCCAGTTGGGGAAGCGTAACCTCGGAACTCGTGCCCCGCCGGGATACCTTCACCGCTTGCGGCGGGGCTTCCGGCCGCAGCAGCATCGCCTTGGTGAAACTGCCCTGAATGCGGGCCAGCACCGGCAGGTCCCGAGGCCGCCCGTAGTTGATAATGTAGAGCACAGCCGCGCCGGCCATCACCACCGCGGCGTTGCAGTTGAAAACGCGCGCCGCGCGCCGGCTCTGAGTGACATAATCGATCATGTCGAGCGCCAAATCAGACGGATCCAACACGGGCTCCTTATAGGCCACCACCTGCCCTTTGCCCAGCGAATAGTACTTGCGGTCGGGATCTTCGCGCAGATAAGTCAATCCCGCTGCACGCCACCAAGCCTGGTCGCCCGGCGCGTCCACCACCAGCGTCGTCCCCGCCTCGGCGTTCGCCAGGATGCGGCGGCGCACGTCCGCCGCCGGGGGTTCAATCCCCACGGCCACCAACTCCAGGCATCGCGCCGGATCGGGCGTCGGCGGATTGGCCGCCGCCAGCAGTGCTGGTGAGACGTTCTGCCGATAGGCCAGGTTGGCGATCTCCAGGCTGTCGTCCTTATTTTCCACCAGCACTGTGATATTGCTCTGTATCGGCTGGCCGAACACCGCCGCGTTCTCCCGCAGCCAGCCCGCCGTGCGTCCGATCTTGCGCCATGCCGCCAAGGCCTCCGCTGCGCCTTTCAACAGTGCCGCCCGAAACCACGCCTCCAGCGCCATGACAAAGTTCCCGCCGGACATCCATGCTTCGGCCAGCCCCAATTCCAGAGTGTGGAACGGCACCGCGCGCTCCGGTGGCACACCGGCTTCCTTATTCGGCAGGTACCCCAGCACCGGCGGCATATTCGGATACAACGCCCGCAGGCATTGCACCAGGTAGCAGTTCTGATCGATCCACACACCGCTTGTGGCTGAGGCCACCGCCCGATCCGGCGTATGCACACCTGGCCAGATTCCCGCCCGAAAGACCACGGCCCGGCCGGACCTTGCCTCCGCGGTGTCGCCGAGCCCCACAAACTGCACCTCGGTCTCATGGATCACCTGGATCCGCGCCGCCACGCAGGCCTTCTCGAAGCTCTCGTTCGGAGAGGTAAGAACTGCCGTGATGCCGCCCTCGCGGAGCAATGGCACATATTTGGGATTCGGGTCGTTCCACCGAATCACGGTTTGACGAAAGAAGTCCACCGGCATGGCAAGCGCCGTTAGCCATTTTATTTTCTCACGCCGGCCGCTTCGAAGCGGAACAAGTGCATCGGGAAGTTCCTGGGGCAAGTATCTACTGGCCGGGATTTAGAGTACCAGCGCCGGCTACCGCCGTTTTTCCGTGATCTCGCGAAACACGCGGAGCAGGTTGCCGCCCAGGAATTTGCGGATACGCTCTTCGGAATAGGCGCGGCGCAGCATGGCATCGGTGATCATCGGCAGATCGCGTATGTCGCGCATGCCGCTTGGCAGTGGCGGACCGCCATCGAAATCGGAGCCTAGAGCGACATGGTCTTCGCCTACCGATTGAATCGCACGGTCGACCACGCCGACCCAATCATCCACGCTCATGCGGATTCCCTGCGGAATATCCGCCGGAACCATCGGAAACTGCGGCCCGACGATTTTGTCGAGCTCGTAAATCGGAACCTGAGTACCGCGCAGCAAGATGGCGCCGGTGTCCCAGAACGCTCTTCCGGCGTGCGAGACACCCCAGTCGAACGCCTTACGGTTGTGGAATTCGTTGCCGAGTTGGAAGCCGATCACGCCGCCCTTCGCCGCCAGTTTCTTCAGGAGCCAGTCCGGCATGTTGCGGGGAATGTCATTGATGGCTCGCAATCCGTGATGAGTCGCCACGACCGGGTCGGAGCTGGTGTCGATGGCTGCCGAAATTGCCTCGTCGGAAGCGTGCGAGACGTTAATCACCATCCCCAGACGGTTCATTTCGCGAATCACCGCGCGGCCGCGATCGTTCAGTCCGTGCCATTTCGGCGCCGAGCAGCAGGAGTCCGCATAGTTGCTGGTCCAGTTGTGCGCGGAAAGTTGGACGGAGCGCATTCCCAGGCGGTACATCTGCCGGATCACGGCCGGGTCGCCATCCAGATCGAAGCTGCCTTCGATGTCGAGGATGGCGGCGATCTTGCCGCCCGCGTGAATTCGTTCGATGTCCGATGCGGTGAGGGCGATTTCGATGCTCTGGCTGTTGCGGCCGATCTGTTCGACCGCGCTATCCAGCATGCGCAGCGCTTGTTTGGTTTCTAGGCGGCCGGGATAGTAGTCCTCGGTCACGAAGATGGAAAAGAAGAGCGCGCCGAGGCCGCCCTCTTTGGCGCGGGGCAGGTCGAACTGCCCGTCGGGTTTCCGTTGGCCGATGTCGCCGCCGTGATAGAACTCGCGATCTACGGCATGAATATGGCCGTCGAAGACCAGCGCGCTGCCATGCAGTGAGCGCGCGCGCTGCGACAGTGGGGTGCCGTTCTGCGCACCCAGCAACGCCGCGACGGCGACCAGAAGAACCGACCCGCCTGTCGCCGGAATAAAATTATGGCTACTCGGGAATCTTCCCATGAGCAATTTGGCGCGTCCGGAGCTTGCCGTCATTTGTCACCGCCCGTTACAAGTACTCGCACGCACAATATATCGTCGACCGCCTGTTGGATGATTACGGTTGGAACGGCACGCACCATTATCCTCCCATTGACCTGGCATACTGCCAATATCCTGCCAGTGCCGGTACATGGTCCCATACGGTAGTACGATAGGCACGTGCCACTCCCATAAGAGCCTTTGTTCAAGCCGTGGTCACGGGCTTAGCGGCTGAATGGACGAGGTCAAGTCAAAAGCGCTGTCAAGGCTCGCCGGGGGGCGTATGAAAGGTTGACTCATGCATTCCGCGTTCGCGTTCCTGTTGTTTCTGGCTGCCGCCGATCCCACCGCCGTGCTCCAGAGCAGCTTCTCTGGCCGTGATTTTGAGCTCACGGCCGACCCAAATTCAGAATTGTGGTCTACCGCGCCTCACGTCGCGGCGGACCGCAACTATCTCGGTCAACCCATTCCCGGGGAACCCACCCAGATCCGGTCGCGGTGGAGTTCTCAATATCTCTACCTGCTTTTCATCTGTCCGTATGACGAACTGAATCTGAGGCCCGGCCCCAACCCGGCCGCCGAGACCCCCGAGTTATGGAAGTGGGATGTGGCCGAAGTCTTCATCGGCTCCGATTTCGCGCACATTGCCCGGTACAAAGAACTCCAGGTCTCGCCGCAGAGCGAATGGGTGGACCTGGACATTGATCGCGACAGCCCGAAGACCCAGCAAGGGATGGCTTGGAACTCCGGCTACACCGTCCTGGGCCGCATCGATGCGCAGCATAAGGTCTGGTATGGCGAGATGCGCATCCCATTCTCGGCCATTCTTACGAAAGACACGCATCCGCTGCTGGAGGGCCTTGAACTGCGCATCGGTCTGTTCCGCATTGCCGGCGCTGGCCAGAAGCGTATCTTTTATGCCTGGCGCCCACCGGGGGCAACTTCCTTTCACGTTCCCCAGGCGTTCGGCATCCTCCGGTTGCGCAATCCGTAGCCGTCGATCGCGGGCCGCGGGAGGATGGACGCCCGTTCAGATCCGCTACCTCGGACTCTGATCGCCTCCCCTGCGGCGGGCGCGACGGGTACCGGGTTCTTCGCGTCCGCGGCTACACTGATATGTGACGATGGCGGATCCTGGATCGGAAGGCATAGCCGTATTGGCGGAGAAGCCATCCGTCGCGCGGGATATCGCGCGCGTGCTCGGCGCCGTGAAAAAGGGCGACGGCTACCTGCACGGCAACGGGTACGTCGTGACCTGGGCCATCGGACATCTGGCGGCACTGGCGCAGCCGCACGAGATCGATCCGGAATGGCGCCACTGGCGCCGCAACCTGCTGCCGATGCTGCCGCGCCAGTGGCCGCTGGTGATCTACGAGAAGACCAAAAAGCAGTTCGATGTGGTGCGGCGAATTCTAAATTCACCGCGGATTGCGCACATCGTGTGCGCCACGGACGCCGGCCGCGAGGGCGAACTGATTTTTCGCTACATCTACGAAGCGGCCGGGTGCTCGAAGCCGTTTCGCCGGCTCTGGATCTCTTCGCTCACGCCGGAAGCCATCCGCCAGGGGTTCGAGTCCCTGCGCTCGGGAAGCGCATACGATTCGCTCGCCGATGCCGCGCGCGGGCGCAGCCGCGCCGACTGGCTCGTCGGGATGAACCTGTCCCGCGCCTACGCGCTGGCATACGGGGAGAGAGATCTTTCCGTGGGGCGCGTGCAGACCCCCACGCTGGCGGTGGTGGTGGAGCGCGAACTCGCCATCCGGAAGTTCGTGCCGGAGGATTATCTAGAGGTTTTGGCAACGTTCCACCCCACCGGCGCGGCGGAGGAGAACAAGTATCGGGGCAGGTGGATTCGAGAGCGCAGCCAGGAGGTGGAAAATAAGGAGTCGTCGCAGCAGGCCATGCGTCTCCCCGCCGATGGCGAGGAGGCTGCGGGGATCGCCGAGCGGGCGCGCACCGGGCAGGCAGCCATCGAATCGATCCAATCGCAAACCGAGCGCATGCCGCCGCCAGCGCTCTACGACCTGACCGAATTGCAGCGCCACGCCAACCGCCTGTATGGATTCAGCGCCCAGAAGACGCTCGACACGGCCCAGGCACTCTATGAGCGGCACAAGCTTCTCAGTTATCCGCGTACCGATAGCCGCCACCTGTCTCAGGACGTCGCGCGCACGCTCCCGCGGATTGTGAGCGTCATCCAGGCGCCATATGTGGAGCACCTAGCCCCCGCCACCGGCGAGCGTCCGCTGGGCCGGCGCTTCGTCGATGACGCCAAGGTGAGCGACCATCACGCCATCATCCCGACCACCACCCCCCCCGAGGGGGCATCGCTCTCCGGCGACGAGCGGATGATCTACGACCTGATCTGCCGCCGCTTGCTGGGCGCCTGGCACGACGACCACATCTGGCAGGTCACCACCATCATTACCGCCATCCGTAACGCCGTAATCGTGGACCGCTACCACACGTCCGGCAGCGCGGTGCGGCAGATCGGCTGGAAAGTGCTGGACGCCGCTCCCGCGGCCAAAGCCAAAAAAGGAAAAGGAGAAAAGCAGGAGCCCGAGCAGAATCTGCCTCCGGGCCTGGCGCGCGGCCAGCAGCAGGACGTCACGGACGTGGAGGTTTTGCGGAAGAAGACGCGGCCGCCCGGCCGCTTCACCGAAGCCACCTTGCTGACCGCCATGGAAACGGCGGGCCAGACGCTCGATGAGAAAGAACTCTCCGATGCCATGAAAGAGCACGGCCTGGGCACCCCGGCCACGCGCGCCGCCATCATCGAAGTACTGCTCAAGCGCAACTACATGGTGCGCAACGGCAAGAGCCTGGAGGCGACGGACAAGGGCGTAGGGCTGATCGAGGTGGTGCATCCCGACGTGAAGAGCCCCGCCATGACGGGGCAGTGGGAGGCGTATCTCCACCGCATTCAGAAGGGAACCGGGCAACTCGCGCCTTTCCTGAAGGGCATCGAGCAGTACGTGACCAAAACCTGCGGCTTGTGCGGCACCGTGGCGCCCTCGGCTTCATCGGCGACGCCGGCGCCACATGTAACTGCGGAACGGAATTGGCCAGCCGCCATCCGCCCGGCGAAACCTGGCGCCAGCGCCTCCGAACTGCTTCCGGCCTTTGGGTTTTCTTCCTTCCGCCCCGGCCAGGAAGAGGTCTGCAGAGCGGTGATCGAGGGCAAAGATGTCCTGTTGGTGATGCCGACGGGTGCGGGCAAGTCGCTGTGTTACCAACTGCCGGGAATCGCGCTTGGCGGCACAACCCTGGTGATCAGCCCGCTGATCGCGCTCATGGAGGACCAGGCCGCAAAGCTCCTAGAGCGCGGCTTCGCCGTCGAGCGCATCCACTCCGGACGCGACCGCGCCGTCTCGCGCCAGGCCTGCATCGACTACCTGCACGGGAATCTTCAGTTCCTGTTCATCGCGCCGGAGCGTCTCCGCGTCAGCGGCTTTCCGGAGATGCTCGCCAAACGCAAGCCAAGCCTGATTGCCATCGACGAAGCGCACTGCATTTCCCAATGGGGACACGACTTCCGGCCGGACTACCGCATGCTCGGCCAATACCTGCCGACCTTCCGGCCCTGCCCCGTGATCGCACTGACCGCCACGGCGACACCGATCGTGCAGGACGATATTGCCGCCCAACTGGGGCTTCAAAGCCCGGCCCGCTTCATCCAGGGATTCCGGCGCGACAATCTGGCGATCGAAGTCGTGGAGGTCGCACCCTCGCAGCGCGCCGCCATCGCGTGCCAACTGCTCCTCGATCGCTCGCGGCGTCCCGCCATCGTGTATGCGCCCACGCGCGCGCAGGCCACCGGCTTGGCGGCGGATCTGAGGCTGCACTTCCCTTGCGCGGCCTATCATGCGGGGCTAGAGGCGGAGCACCGCCAGCGCGTCCAACAGGAGTTCCTCGCGGGCCGGATCGAAGTGATGGTCGCCACTATCGCGTTCGGCATGGGGATCGATAAAGCGGATATCCGCACCGTCATCCACACCGCGTTGCCCGGAAGCCTGGAAGCGTATTATCAGGAGATCGGGCGAGCGGGGCGCGACGGTAAACCGAGCCGAACCATCCTGATGCATGCGTGGGCCGACCGCAAAACGCACGACTTCTTTTTCGAGCGCGACTATCCCGACGTGTCCTTCCTAGATGCTTTGTTTGCGCAACTGCGCCCCGAGCCGCAGGCGAAATCCGCGCTGCAGCACAGGCTGGGCAGCATGTCGGAAGAATTCGACAAGGCTCTCGAAAAACTCTGGATTAACGGCGGCGTCGTTGTCGATTTCGCGGAAAACATCAGCCGCGGCCAGGACCACTGGCGCGAGCCTTACATCGCGCAGGGCGAGCAGAAGAAGCAACAACTGGAGCTGATGCACCGGTATGCCGAAAGCAGCCAGTGCCGCATGGCCGCCCTGGTGCGCCATTTCGGCGATTTCGCCGATGCTCGAAAGCCGTGCGGCAAATGCGACTTCTGCGCGCCGTCGGGTTGCATCGGGCAGCGCTTTCGGCCGGCAACAGCGCCGGAGAGCCGGGCGGCGGCGCGAATCCTAGCGGGGCTAAGTTCGGAGGGCGCCAGGGCGACCGGCAAGCTGCATAGCGAACTGTGCCCGCAGGGCGAGCTGAGCCGCGATGCGTTTGAGGAAGTGCTGGGCGCTCTCGCGCGAGCCGGCCTCGTCCGCCTGGCAGAGGCGGTATTCGAAAAGAATGGCAAACCCATTCCGTATCGGAAAGCAAGCCTCACGGCCGCGGGAAACGCGGTGGAGGAAGGATCTCCCGTCGAGTTGCTCATGAAGGATGACGCCGCGGCGAAGCCGCTTCGCAGGCGCAAGAAGGAACGCTCCGCGAAGAGGAAGGCTGCGCGGCCCGCTTCCCAGCCTAGCCGCGTCGAAACTCCGGCGCCCGCCGCTGGACTAGAAGAGGCGCTTCGCAGGTGGCGGCGGGAGGAAGCCCGGCGGCGCGGAGTGCCGGCATTCCGCATCTTCAGCGACCGGGCGCTACAAGCGATCGCCGCCCGGCGCCCCTCCAGCGCCGCGGAGTTGCTGGCGATTCCCGGAATCGGAATCAGCACAGTGGAGAAACACGGGGCCCAGATCTATCGTATTCTGGGGCGCCGCTCCATAGCCGCCCGAGCCTGTTTGTAACTTCGTTCCCGCTCCAAACGAATGGCGTCGTTGCTCTTATAGAATCCGAATATGCGAATCAAGTCTATCTGTCTGCTTTTACTTCTCGTCCCGCCGCTGCCATGTGCGCACGCGCAGACTACCGTACCCACGTTCCAGCACAACGCCGGCCAGGGTTCTTACGCTCTCGCCGGCCGCGATCCGGCACAGGGAGGCGCCACCACCATCCCCGTACTGCTGGTTCCCATCACGCTCTCGTTTGACGCGAAAAAGACCGCCGGCAAGCCCTACATCGTGGACGCCGCGCTGGACGTACCACGCATCCTCCGCTCGCCGGTCTTCTCCAAGTTTGCCTTCCCCTCCGGGGGCACCACACAATATGCCGACGCTATGCTGCGCACCACCTTTCCCAAGGCCGATACGTGGCATACGCTGCTTGGTAAGCCACGGGTGAAGCCTGTAACCATCGCCATCCCCGCCGGCTACGGCTACATCCTAACCTCGAAGACGACCGGCGGCTTCTTCGCGGTCGTCGACGTCGAGTTTCTGCAAAAGGAACTCTTCAAGCAACTTGCCAAACAGGAAGGCAAGCTCGTCATCGCCATGACGCATAACACCACTTACTACGCCGATGGCGACGCAACGGAGTGCTGCTCGTGGGGAACGCACGGCGTCGACTCCGCCACCGGAAACTCCTTCGTGCTCGCCTCGTATCTCCACAAGCCGCCCACCGTTGTCGAAGATGGCGACGTGCAGCCGCTCACTCAGCAGCTCGCGGAGTTCATCAACGATCCCCTGCACGATCCCCTGCTCCACGGCCGCAACGTCAAAGTTCCGGGAAACACCTTCCCCAGTTGGCTGCGTCCTTCCTCGATGCGTCCGGGAGACCAGGGCGGCTGCGGTGGTACGGGCGCCGCCTCCGCCTACTTCCTTCTCGAACCCACGAATACGAACCCCAAAAACAATATTCCCGCGTCGAAGGCCTTTGCCGCCCATGTGGATGGGGTCACCTATCATCTACAGAACGTTGCTCTGCTGCCTTGGTATACGGGCAGCTTCGAAGGTCTTGGCAGCGCCTACAGCTTTCCGGACGCGCGGGCGCTCACCGACCATTCTAAGCCGTGCCCGCCACGTGGTGGACGCGCTGGCGCCGCCCGTGGGGCGTCCGCACCTCCAAAGCCTACCGTCGCGGCAGTCCCGATCAGCGGGTCCGCTAACGGACATCGGCTCATCGGCTACTGGCCGGGCTATGGCGCCTCGGGTTCCACCCTCCCGCTCAGAGAGGTCGCGCCGCAGTGGGATGTCATCATCGTCGCCTTCTCCACACCGGATGAGACTGCACCGGAAGGGACCATGCGGTTCCGCATACCCGCCGGCCTCGATGCCGGCGAGTTCAAGGCCGACATCGCGTACCTGAAGAGCCAAGGCAGGAAGGTCATGATTTCCCTCGGCGGCGGCGGCCAGCACTTCACCCTCGCCGATCCGAAGCGCGTACCGAACTTCGTCTCCTCCGTCACCCGCATCGTCGCCGAGTTCGGCTTCGACGGTATCGATATCGACTTCGAAAGCCCGTCTCTCTCCATCGACCCAGGAGACAGGGACTTCAGGCATCCCACCACGCCATCCATCGTGAACCTCATCTCGGCCCTGCGCCAGTTGCGCGACCATTTCGGCCCCGGCTTCATGGTCAGCCTCGTGCCCGAAGGTACGCAGATCCCATCCGGCTACCCCAGTTACGGAGGCCAGTTCGGCTCCTATCTGCCCATCGCGTACGCCATCCGCGACATTCTCTCCTTCATAGATGTGCAGGACTACAACACGCCGCCGCTGGAAGGTCTCGATGGCGAGATCTATCAGCCCGGATCCGTGGACTATCACGCCGCCATGACGGAACTCCTGCTGCAGGGCTTCAACGTTGGAGGCGCTACCGGGCAGTTCTTCCCACCCATGCCAGCCTATAAGGTTGCCGTCGGCTTCCTCACCGGAGACACAACGCCCACCATCGTCAGTCAGGCGATGGACTACATCATCACCGGCAAGGTGCCCGCCGAAACCAAGTACAAGCTGCGACAGCCCGCCGGCTACCCCGCCTTGATAGGCGCGATGTTCTGGACCATCGACGCCGACCGCCGTGGGAACTACAGCTTCTCCAACGTCGTCGGCGTCCAACTCCACGCCTATCCGACAACTAAGTAGTAACGAGGAACTGTTTCGGCGCGGGTTGTTCCCCACAAGTCGTTAGCGCCCTATCGGGACTGCCTCCGGGGTGAATGCTCGGGCGGCTTCGGCGCGGCGGCGAGGAGCGGCGCCAGACGATACCGCGCGGCTGCCGAAGTCGGCGGCACGGGTGAGCTTACCAGCGCCGAACTCCCGGCGAAAAGGGAGTGTCGGGACGGGGTGGGCGTTGTAGAGTGGAGGGATCGGCCGTCCGCCCCGCTGACGGCCTGATTGGGGAGCCAAAATGGAAGAGGTCCGATTTCACTGAAGGAGACCGGAAAGTATGAAGACGAGATGCCTACTGACTACGGCCGCCGCGTGTGTTTGCGTGTCGTGCTTCGCGCCACGGTCCAGCAACAATCCTCCGGCTGACACGCCGGGCGAGACGCCGAAGGAAATACTGTTCGTGCCGGTGAAGATCGACGGGCCGGTCCATAACCCGGCCAAGCATACTTACTGGTGGGGGCCGTTCGCCGAATGCTCTTCGGTTCTGGATATTAATGGCGATGGCCTGCTCGATATTGCCGCCGGCAGGAACTACTACATCGCGCCCAAGTGGACGAAGTACGCTGGTTTTCGTGAAGGCGCCGCCACTAACGGGCCGGACATCGATGATAATTTCGAAGGAACGATGGACGTCAATAATGACGGGCGCCCGGACATCATCAGTTCCGGCTGGATGCTCAGGCAAGGCATCTGGTGGTATGAGAACCCGGGCAAGTTTGACCAGAAGTGGCGCGACCATCAAATGCTTGCGGCGGACGGCCTGGAAGGGATGGTGATCGGGGACCTCTCCGGGCATGGTCCCAAAGACGTGCTGGTGAATTTCTTCGCTAAGAAACCCGGCCGCAGCCTGATCTGGTTCGAGCATCTCAACCAGGCGCCGTGGTTCAAAGAGCACACCCTCGGGCCGGAAAATGTCGGCGTCAGCCACGGCAACGGAATTGGCGACATCAACGGCGACGGTCGAATGGATGTGGTCACCACGACCGGTTGGTTTGAAGCCCCCGCGCATCCCACCGAAGACCCGTGGATCTGGCACCCGGACTGGCAATGGCAGGCCTATGTGCCGCCTCCGGGCGCGGCCGCCGGTCAGTCGGCCGGAAGCGGACAAGGGATGGGAGCCGGCGGAAGCTCGGGCGCCGGACTGCCGATCCTGGTTGCCGACGTGAACGGCGATGGCTTGAACGATGTGATCATTGGCTCCGACCACGGCTACGGCCTGGCGTGGCTCGAGCAAAAGATGGACGGCGGCAAGCGTACCTTCGTGAAGCACTGGATTGAAACCGAGTATCCCACCGTCCACACCATGGCCCTAGCCGATCTGTACGGCGACGGCAAGCTCGAACTGATCACCGGCAAACAGATGTTCGCCCATAACGGCGGCGATGTCGGGTCGTACGACCCGCAGTTCATCTTCTATTACACTTTCAATGGCGGCAACGTCCGGCGCCACATCGTCACGTACACTCCGGTCGCACAGTACTTTCCACCCTATGACGACCCCCGGAATTCCACGCAACCGCCGCCCACCAACGTAATTGGATTGGGCATGAAGGTCAACGCCGCGGACATGGATGGCGACGGAAAGGTCGATATCGTTGTCGCCTGTAAGACCGGCCTGTACGTTCTCTACAATAAGGGCCTTGTTGCTCACCAGAGCGGGACGATGTCGAACAGCTACCTGCCGTCACGGGAGAGCTACCCAGGGAGCGTAATGTGGGAGACCCGTGGACGACCAGGAGCGCCGGTCCAGACGCCGCCTCCGGGACAGAAGAAGCAGTAGTCAAGCGCTGATTTTTTGTGCAGCAGCCGTTTTGATTTCGTCTACGGCACCGCGTCGATGGCGCGCCGCGTTCAAGGGCGCGCCGGCCTTCCGGCGGCGCCACGATGCCGCGTGGGTTGGCCGCACAAAGCAGGTCCCGGCGTGGCTTCATGACATGGCGCTGGACCGACAGGCGTGCGCGTATGGCTGCGGCAGCAACAGCTTGATAACGGTCTAACGCAGCCACGCCTGCTTGATTTCAGGGCTGCCCGCCATATCCAGGCGTGTCATCTGGTCCGCGGCGAGCGTGATTCCCAGCGCTGCTAGATTCTCACTTAGCTGCTCGGGCCGGCTTCCGCCTACGATGGGCACTACTGGCGGATTACTCTGAAGCATCCATGCGATAATCACCTGATTCACTGTGGCTCCCACTTCCTGGGCCACTGCCTTCAACGTTTTCAGGCGCTCGTCAGCTTCATAACCGGCATACTGCGCGGGAACCTTGCGGTCCTCGCGCGTATAGGCCCCCTGCAACAGAATGGAGTAACCGATCAGCGAAATATTGTGAGAACGGGAATAGTCCTTCAGATCATCGTTGATGCAGATTTGCGGCCCGAAATCCGCGCCGTGCCGGGGATGCAGGTAGGTATGTCTCTGCTCGACCGCGCAATACTGCGACCACCCGCGGAACTGCCTGACTATATTCGCTTCGGCGATTCGCCACACTCTGAGGTTGCTTGCCCCAATGGCCCGTACCTTGCCAGTTTTGATCAGGCGGTCGAACGCCTCCATGGTCTCTTCGAGGGGCGTTGCGGTGTCGTCGCGATGAGCGTAATACAAATCGATCCGATCAGTCTGGAGCTTGCGGAGACTTTTTTCACATTCCTGCTGGATCTCGGCCGCCGGCGCAACCTGGATAGTCGAACCCGACTTTAGTGCCAATCGCCATCTCATCGCGGACGTCTCGTTCCTTCATCCAGAGGCCGATGGTAGTCTCGCTTTCGCCACCCTGACAATCTGGCAGCCAGGCGGCATAGAAGTTTCCAGTATCGACAAATGTGCCGCCGTTCTCCCGGAACAGATCGAGCAATCGGAAAGACGTCTCCCGGTCTATTTTGCTGCCAATCAAGTCGGTCCCCAGGCAAATCGAGCTTACTTCGACATCCGAGTTACCCAGCCGGGTCTTTTTCATCGACAAGAGCTCCTTTCAAGAGGCTCATCACCCGTCGTGGAATCTTCGAGACCAATTTCATTTCGTGAAAGTCGCCAGCCCGACGCCGGCGATCATCACGAGAACCCCGATGACCTTGGTCAACGTAATGGGCTGAACCGGTGAGCCTAGCCAGCCGTAATGGGACATCAGCAGTCCGCCGATCACCTGTCCGGCCAGCAAGGTGATCATGACCGGTCCCGCACCGACTTGCGGAATGAGCCACGCAATCGCGAACACCAGGGAAGCGCCGAGAATGCCGGCGAGCAGCAACACGGGATGCACCCGTCTGAGAGGACCCAGGGCGCCGGCCTGCCAGCCGGTCAGCCCTATAACCACCGCCGCCAATGCGCCGATGCACCAGAAGAGCGCGTTGGCCACGCGGGCGTTGTTCATCACGCTTCCCACCTTCCCATTCATCGCCAGGTGGACGGCGAGAACTATTCCCAAGAATATTGTGAAGATGTAGAGCGGTAGTCTCATGTTCTTCTCCTGTACTTATTACCCGGCGCCGATGAACCCGGGATAGAGGGTCATGCCGCCGTCGATGTAGATAGTGGCGCCGTTCACGTAGTCGGATTCGTCGGACGCCAGCCATACCACGGCGCGCGCGACGTCTTCCGGCTCGCCGATACGCTTCGCGGGGATGAGCTTGAGCAGCGCTCGCTCGAAGACCTCGGGCGAGGTAAGCTTCTCGACGTTCATGGGCGTCCGGATGGCGCCGGGAGATATGGCGTTCACGCGGACACGGAGGTGCGCCACCTCCTGCGCGATGCTCTTCATGAGGAGCATGATGCCGCCCTTGGCCGCGGCGTAGTTGGCGTGCCCTTCCCAGGGGATGATGTCGTGGACCGAACTCATGAAGATCAGCTTCCCCATGGCGTAGGAGACGGAGCGGTCGATCCCCTGTTTCTTGAAGGCGCGGATGGCTTCGCGCGCGCAGAGAAACATGCCGGTCAGGTTGACGTCGATGACCCGCTGCCATTGGGCGAGCGTCATTTCGTCAACCCGGGCGTTGAGCTGGATGCCGGAGTTAGGAACGCAGATGTCGATTCGCCCGAAGACCTCGATCATGCGGCGGAACATGGCCCGCACGTCGTCCTCCCTGGCCACATCCGCCTTGAAGAGCTGCGCTTTCCCGCCGCATTCTTCGATGGATTTCGCCGTCTGCCTGGCGCCATCCTCGTCAGTATAGTAGTTGACGAGAACATCGGCTCCGGCCTGTCCGAAACCGATCGCCACGGCCTGGCCGAGCCCTTTGCTCGCCCCCGTTACAAGGGCCTTCTGTCCTTTGAGCACAGGGTGGATCTGAGCGGGCGGCGATTCGTTCGGGGGGGTGTAGTTTGTTTCAGGCATAAGTGTAAGAAGACCCTCGGTCACGGGTGCGAGTAATCGGATTCGCCGGTGAGGATCAAAACCCGGATTTTATCCGCGGAGATCGCGCCGGAAGCGGTTGCCAGCAGGGCCAGACAACTCAGGACTAAGGTTCTCACTATTTGCTCCAGAATACAATCTACTCCGGGCCGGGCTGCGAGTCAATGAATCGGCGAGTCGCCCTTGACAAACCCGGAGGGCTATGAGTATAAAGAGAGCCGATGCGGGCGCAGGATCCGCGTGTCTGGGTTCTATACGGCAGCCTGCGAACGAGAATGGCAGATATGAGTAGGACCGCCACTTCCAGCAACCCTGGCATTTGTGTGCTGGTCGCCGCCAACGACATGTTCTTCGAGTTCGCCTTGCCGCCATAGGAGCAAGGTCGGCGCTGCTTTGTGAATTCTCGGTTCAGGAGGTAGCCTGGTGGCTTCTTTACGTCTGATTCGCCCGATCTTGGTGCTCTGCACGGTTCTCTTTTCCGCGGATCTGCCGGCGCAGGCCCCGCAGGGCGCGGGAAGGGGGCCGCAGGCCGGAGGCGGAGGACAGCCCGATGCCTGGGCCGGAAAGAAAAAACTTCTGGTCATCGCCGATCCTGTGGAATGGTACGGCGCGAGCACCTACCATCACCAGGCGGCATCGCACGCCATGGCGGTGGTGGAACGGTTAGGGCGCGAATCCGGCGCTTATGTCAGCATGATTCGCACGGACATGCGCCTGCTTACCAAAGGAGCGACGGGCGAAGGCGCCAACGTCAGAAATCTGAACTATTTCGACGCTATTTTCTACATGAGTGAAGGCCCCTGGAACATCACCGACACGCAGAAGGCGTCGGGAGCTGCCTTGGCCGATTATTAGGAAGATAATGGAATCGAGTTGGAGGTGTACCTTTGAAGCAGAGTGACGAAGGAAGCCGCATGACGCGGCGCGAGTCTTTGAAAAAGGCGGCCGGTGCGTTCATGATCCTGCCCGCCGGATTGGCGCGTGGCTATACGGCCAACGAAAAGCTGAACCTCGGCATCATCGGCCTGGCCGGCATGGGTGCAATCGATGCCAGGACGCTGAACGGTTTGGGAGAGAACATCTGTGCGCTGTGCGATGTGGATTCCGCGATGCTCGATCTTCGGGCGCCCCTCTATCCGAAGGCCAAGAAGTACACCGATTTTCGGAAGATGATCGAAAATGAAAAGCTGGACGGTGTGGTTGTCGCCGTGCCTGACCATATGCACGCTTATATCAGCGTATGGGCCATGAAACACGGCATCCATACTTACTGCCAGAAGCCGCTGTGCAAGACCGTCCACGAAGCCAGGGTGATGGCCAAAGTCGCGGCCGAAACCAAGGTCATCACGCAGATGGGCACCCAGACCAGCGCGGAGCCCAACAACCTGCGGACGATCGAGCTGATTCAGTCCGGGGTGGTGGGCGAGATCACGGAGGTCCACGTGGCGACGGACCGCCCCATCTGGCCGCAAGGATTCGACCGTCTGCAAGGCGAAGATCCGGTTCCCTCCAATCTCGATTGGGACATGTGGATCGGCGCGGCTCCGATGCGGCCATACAAGAGCGCATATCCGCAGGGGCACCCCGTTTACAACCCGCCGGCCGAAAAGAAGCACCAGTTGGATTTCGCGGTCGCGGGTCTCAATCCGGTTCCGCCAGTGGGCGTGGTTTACCACCCCTTCGTATGGCGGGGCTTCACGGACTTCGGCAGCGGTGCGCTGGGCGATATCGCTCCCCATCAGATGAACGTGATCTTCATGGCGCTCGATTTGGGCGCGCCCTCGGCTGTCGAAGTAATTGAAACGTCCGGGATGAAAAAGGAGATGTACCCGGATTGGACCATCATGCGCTTCGATTACGCCGCCCGCGGCGTTCACCCGCCGCTGAAGATCTATTGGTACGACGGCGGCAAGCGCCCGCCGGAGGCAATCGCCGGCCCGCCCATCGTCCCTGGCCGTGGGCGCGGGGCAGCGCCGGCTCGGGCCGGCGGCGCAGGCGTGACATGGATCGGCACTAAAGGCAGCCTTCCCGAAGGCCGTGGCTCCTACTACGGCAAGCAGACGGAGCAGTACCCGATACCGCCGGAAAGAAATTGGGGCCGTGAAGAAGTCCACAAGGATTGGGTGGTGGCTATCAAAGCGGGCAAGGAGGCGCCCTGCAATTTCGCCTACGCCGGTCCGTTTACCGAGGCCTACCAACTCGGTAACGTCGCCTTGCGCGTGGGCCATCGGATCGAATGGGATTCGCTGGCGTTCCGCATCACCAACTGTCAGGAAGCGAACCAGTATCTATCCCGCGAATACCGCAAGGGCTGGGACCTCCGGGAGATCGCCGGTCGCGCCGCTTACAACGTGAGCGAATGAGCTTCGCGGTTTCGGAGGGAGGCTTGGCTGCCGGAGCTTGCTTTGTCGGGTCCATAAGGCAGGGACCCAGTCCGTCCGGTCCGGCCGTGGCCACGCTCCTCGTCTGGACGTAATTCCCAGATAAGTCCCTTTTTGCGCGAGACTGCGCGCGAGTCCCGAAGCACTTGGCGAAGAATGGCAAGCACGGGGCTCGGCCATCCCAGATGCTCGACGGGAAATTGCGGGGTTCCGCTGGACCGGGGTTGGCGGTAGTTCTTCTTGCCGTAGCTCCCGTATTCGCGGTTGCGCCGCTGGCAGAGCATTCCACTTCATTCTTCGCGCCGATCTGATTCATGGCGCGCGGCGGGATCGGCATTGCCGTTCTCCGGCTTCGCGGCTCTCTTTCTGCCCTTCAATACCGCGGCGAGTACGACAGCCGCTGGCACGGCCCCCAACAGCGCGTACTTAATCTTCGTTTTGCGCGGCTTCGGCAAGTCCGGGGGCACGACCCCGGCGTCATGCGAGTGGTCAATGGCTTTCCCGATGCGCATTTCGTTCAGGTCGTACTCGAATTGTTTTCCGCAATCCAGGCAAACGACATAGCTCTGGCTGTGCGGCTGCCCCACCTTGGTAACCGGCGCCACGGGGCGAGTAAGGCGTCGGTGGGGGCAACGAAATAGCAGGTTCAGCACCGTGTCGATCATAAACGCTCCGACGAGGGGTATCTCCTGAACGTATTGTCGCAGCATGCGCGGCGGGTTGCTTACGGTGTCGGCGCGCAGCGTGTATAAGGTGATACGTCGCCGCGAACGTTAACCCCTGTGGCGGCGCGGCCTTCCGGCCGACGGGGCGTCGGGAATCGGCGCAACAGTACCCATCAGAGGGTGCCGCGACAAATCATCCACTGGCGTGCGAAGCTGAAGTTCCCGTGTGCTACTTCGCGGCCGCTACTCCACCGACGGTGGAAGATCCGGTTCCGCTGCACATGTCGCTACCATAGCGGATGAACTTCTGGATGCGCTTACCGGTATCGACTTCCGCTGTGTAGATGTTACCTTTGCTGTCCACGCTCACCTGATGCAGCCAATGGAATTCGCCGGGCATGCGGCCGCTTCGCCCGAGCCGGCCCAACTCCTGCAAATTGCTCCGGTTCAGGATGTAGATGGTCATGTTGGAGTTGTCCCCAACATAGAGACAACTCTGCGCCTTGTCGCTGGAGAGGCTTATCGATACCGCCGTTCCGGGTATGGAAGTGTTGGTGTGTTCGCTGATGAGTCGCTCGGCAACGAAGCCGCATTTGCCAGGCTCGCCATTCGGATTGCTGCATGGCTTCCCGAGCATGGGATCGTTGTTGTCAAACACCTGTATGCGGTCGTTGCCCCGGTCGCAGACATAAATCTTGCCGTCATTGGCGAGCTTCACGCAATGCACGGGGGTGCGGAAGAATGCGGGCTTTTTGCTCCCTCTTTCATAGTCCCCAATCCACGGCCCAGCAGCGCTGGCGGCTGCGTCGTCGATCGGATTGTTTCCATAGGCACCGAAATGGCCGATATATTTGCCGGTATCGGCGTCTACGATTAGGACGCGGCGGTTTCCGTAGCCGTCGGAGACGTACAGGCGGTTCGTCTTGGGATCGACCACCATGTCCGCTGCCTGATAGAGCAGAGGCGTGCCGTCGATGCCGCCATTCGTGTCATTGCTGTTTGGTCCCTTGGGAGTGCCGCCGACCCTCAGTTTGAAGTTGCCGTTCATGTCGAACTTCAGGACGAAGCCGTCGCCGCCCGCCTCGTTGGTCGTCCAGGGCGTTCTGCCCCCTCTGGCCCCCGCCGAATTCCCCGAAATCCAGACGTTGTCGTTGTGGTCGACATAAATGCCATGTTCGCTGTTCGGCCAGATGCAGCCCGCTTCCACCTTGCATTTGCCGCCGATGAAACCGGGATCGGCCGGACCGCCCCAGGATCGCAGCAGTTTGCCATCGGAATCAAATTCCAGAATGGAAGGAGCGGGTTTGCAGCAATCCGCTATGGGGCCATGGGCGCGCATTTGGCCCATCCCGTTGATGGGCTGACCGTTCTCATCTCTCACGCCGGGTAGGGGCCCTTCCAGCCCGGCCTCCTCGTTGGTCAGGGTACGCGGCCGGTTATAGACCCAGACGTGGTCGTGCCGGTCGACATACAGCCCGCCGACTTGGCCAAGAATCCAGTGATTGGGCAGCGGTTGGGGCCACGATGGATCGACGACGAAATTCGGCGTCTTGCCGGTCTCGGAGGCATTGTAGACACCCGTCTGCTTGAACAGCCGTTCGAGAGAGCCATTGTTCTTGAGGATGTCGCTGTTGGTATCGGCGCTCCTGCCGGTCCCGATCAGCAAAATAGTCGGCAGCGCGGCCATCAATTTACGGCGGATCATCATGCGCTTTCTCCTCTGAACATAATAAGCGAAACGACTCAAAGCCTGCGCGATCTAAACGCCGGGCACTCAACCGAGCCGGCGGGAAGCTTCGCTGTTGGAGCGGCGGCAACAAATTCCTGCTTACCGTGGGACTTTCCGATGCAACACCCTCTTGCCTTCCGGGTCCCATTCCTCAGCCACATCCGCGGCCGGGAAATGCTCCCGCACTCGCTCCGGAAGGCGTGCTACACTCCACGTGGGTTCAGATCAAGGGAGACTGGAAGTACATGCCGACGAACGTTTCTTTAATCCTGAAGTCCCTGACCTTCGCAGCTCTGCTCGCACAGACGGCAGCGGCCCAGAAGGCGGCGGTCCCGCCGGTAACGCCGCCCCGTGGCCCCTTTACCTGCACCGAACTGATTGGTCTGTACTCCAGCGGCGAGTGGTGGGATGGAGGTTTTTACGATGGCCTTGGCGATCTCAAGACCAGATGGCAGGGGCGATTTTCCCACTACGGCTACACGTACGAATACGCCAAACCTGACAGCTATGCGTGGAGCCCGGCCAACGTCGGCGGGGTGAACAATGTCCGACTGACCATCCCCTGCGCCCAAAACGGGGACGCGCCAGACAGGATTGTCTATCAGGCATGGTCCTGGGAGTTGACCTCCGAAAAGGCCTGGGTAGATAGTCTGGAGGCCACGCTGGCGACCATTCGCGCCAAACGTCCCAGCGCAAAGCGAATCGACATCATGACCATCATTCGTTGTCCGATGAACGGATGGTGCCATTCCGACAAACCCCCGCTTGGTCCCAACACCGACCACGACGCCAAGAAGCAGGACTGTCACGTTCCCGAGTATGTGGACTCGGCTCTGGCAAAAGTGGCGGCGAACCATCCGGATCTGGTCTCCGTGACGCCTAAGTTCGAAGCCGTGAGTTGCTCGGCGCGGATCGACGGGATCCACTTGCACGAACAGAACGGACCGGCCGCCGCCTTCATCGCGGCGTACTACAAGGCCATGCCCTGACCGGGAGCCAATACTCCGCCGATGGCGGGATGGGCCCGCTCTTGAAATGATGTGACCGCCGTCGCGGGCCGCAAAGGGATTCCGCCGGCTCAGCGAACGAGGTCACGGTTCGATGGCGGGCGCCACGCTGCTCTTGCGGGTGGGTGCGCCTGGCTCCTTCCCCAGGCCGATCAGGTTGGCCAGAAGCTGGTACGCCCCCTCGGTACCGGCCGGCAGTTGCCGCCATAGCCCGAGGCCCAGGTAAATCCAGCGGCCCTTGCCGTAGCGCGCTTCGACGAACGATCCGAGTTTCACGCCGGGGTTGTCTTGGAACGGATCCACCATGGAGACCAGGTCGATGTAGCGTTTATCTTTTTCGCCCAGGAAATACAGCCCGCGCTCCTGCACCCAGCCGGCCCAGGTAGCCGGGCCAATTTTGTTCGGGTAGCGGAACACCGGATCGTCGGGAGCCAGCACTTTCACGGGCGCGGTTTCATCGGTCACGCGGTTGCCGCTGACCTTGGCCGGGTAGGGGCCGTACTCCTCCCGGTTAAACTCCATCTTGTTGTATTGGACGATGACCACGCCGCCGCGTTCGGCGTACTCCAGCAGGCGGCGATTGTAGGCCCGCAAATCGGCGCGCCGTTCGTAAGCGCGGACGCCGGTCATGATCACGTTGTACTTGGAAAGGTCGCCCCAGGCCAACTCTTCGGGGTCGATAAACGTAAGCTTCGCGCCCAATTGTTCGATGGCCTGCGGCACCTGGTCGCCGACGCCCACGATATAGCCCAGGCCGATATTGGGCGCGACCTTGACGTCCACCACTTTCAGGCTGGTCTCGGCCGGCTCGACGACCTGGCGCCGTTCGACGTGGGGATACTCGATTTCCTGGTATCCGCTGGAGAATTTCTCGGCGCCGGTGGCAGCCGACGTCGCCACCGCGCGCAGCGTATATTCGCCGGCCTTCACGCGGACCGGCGCGGCGATCTCGAAGCGTGCGGAAAGAGATTCGTCCTCATGCGAAAAAGAGATGGGAACACTGGCGGGAGCGGATTTCCATCCCGGGGGCAGGTCGAGCGCGACATTCACCTGGGCGGCGCCCTTGGAGCCATTGGTAACGGTGACGTGCACCTCGCGCTCGATCGGCCTGGCGCCTGGCTGGAATGCGGGCGACGGAATCACCATCAGCGAGGGCGCGAGGGCGACCGAGAATTCCGGCACCACGTTCAGCTCCATGCGTTTTTCGCCGAAATAAGTGTCTTTGACGTAGCGGAACTGAACCGGCACTTCCTTGGTCACCTCCACGTTGCCGGCTCTCAGATGGAAGGTAACGCGGAAGGGCGTGGCGGCGAAGGGAACGCCGAAGGGAACGCCGGGGCCGAAAATCTGGATCGCCTGGTTGGCGGGGTGCTTCCAGTAGTCGTCGTGGAAATACGGAGTCGTGGGTTTGGCGTCGTTGGGGATGTGGGCTTCCGAGGTGCAGGTGTAGACGGCATCTTTCTTGACGGGCGCGGGCTGGCAGGCTGCGGGCGCGTCGAATCCGGCGATGGAGACGGCGGCCACGGCGACGTCGGAGGCGCCGTGGTTCGCCGCCACCAGCGATAGCTTCACCGGCTGGCCGCGGACCACCAGGCCATCGTCGGCAACCGCGTCGAAGGTGATGGCGTCCGCCGCCAGCAGCGCGTCTTCGTAATCGCGCTCCTTAATTTGCAAGCGGAAATCGATCTCGTAGCGGGCGGCATCGCTCAGCGCCATAGCGGGGAGCTGGGCACGCAGTTCCCGCAGGGCGGCCAGACCGGCTTCCACCGGCGCCGCCGTGCCCGCGTCGTTTCCGGAGGCGAAGGCGAGCTGCGCCTGTTTGGCATCGGCGGCAATGGCGGCCAGTGCCGCCGCGAGCGCCGCAGGAGGATTAGGGCCGGCAAACTGCCCCAGCGCTTCGAGGCGGCTATCGACGCCGTCGAACAGGGCCTGATCTTTCTCTTTTTGGCTGGGGATGGTAGTTTCCATGAGCTGGTAGCCGCCTCCGCCGCGACCCCCGCGCCCTCCACCTCCTCCAGCCAGCGGCGGCAGGCCGCCCATACCCTGGCACTTATGAGCCGCGCGCGCGCCGTTGCCGATTTCGGCATAGGTGCGGCCGAGAAGGGGATCATAGGCGTTGGTATTGACCGGGGTGAGCTTGACAGATGGCGGCGGAGGCGCGGCTGGAGGAGCGTCGCCCGGGCCACGCCCGCCGGGACCGCCGAAGCCCGCCGAGAAGTAGAGCTTGCGGGGCCGCCACGGCCGCAGTCCTTCGAGGATCTGCTCGGGATATTGGGAGGGGTCGCCGGCGGCGAGGTACCCTTCCCGCGCCAGGATGGCGGTGGCCTCGTGCGCGCGGTCGCCGCCGCGGCCCTGGATGTTCATGGTGACGACCACGTCCGGCCGCAGCATGCGGAAGAGGCGCACGTAGTCGCCCACGATGTCGTGCCGGCCCCACTTCGAGATCACCTCGTCGGGAGAGAACGAAAAGCCGTAGTCGATGGCGCGGGTAAAGTACTGCTCGGCGCCGTCGATGCGATGGGCCGAGAGCAGCTCGGAGGTGCGCAATACGGCCATATCGCGGAACAGCTCGGGGCCGATCTCGTTCTGGCCGCCATCGCCGCGGTTATTCTGCACGTCCACCGAGCGCAGCCCCATGCCGTAGGTGAAGAGCGCGAACAGGGCGTTGCTCTCGTCGTCGGGATGGGCCGGACACTGCATGAAGGTTCCCGATACGCCGAGCTTGCGGAGAGCCAGCCCGAGCGACACGTGCCCGCCGTTTTCCGACACCAGCGAGTAGGTCATGCGGTTTTGCGCGGCGGCGTGAAACCGGATGCCGCAGACGGGCAGCAGGGCGAGGACCGCGGTACCGATGCCCAGCGCGAGAGGGAACGGAGATTTCATAGATGGTCTTGTCGTATCCATTTTATATAGGGGCGCAACAGCGGCGCCTGCCTTTTCGGCGAACCGGTGGCGGAAACCGCTGCTATCATACCGGGAGGAAACCACGATGAACGCCAACCGAAGGACATTCCTGCTGAGCGCCGGAAGCGCCATGGTGGCTCACACCGCATCGCCCGCGGACCAGGTAGCGCTTGGGGTGATCGGCAGCGGCGGCCGGGGCACGTTCGTGATGACGGTGTTCCAGAAGGACCCGTCGATCCGCGTGGGCGCCATCTGCGACGTCTACGAGCCGAACCTGGAGCAAGCCATCTCAATCGCGTCGAAAACCGCCGGCGGCAAGCCGAAGCCCTACCGGAACTATAAGGAGCTGCTGGCGGATCCGAACGTGCAGGCAGTGCTGATTGCCACACCCGAGCACTGGCACGCGCAAATGGTGCTGGATGCGCTTGCAGCCGGTAAGGATATCTACGTGGAAAAGCCCCTCTGCCATGCGCCGGAAGAGGGTGTAAAGCTGGTGGCGGCGGAGAAGAAAACCAGAAGCGTCGTGCAGGTGGGCATGCAGCGCCGCAGCTACGATCTCTATCGGCAGGGTCGCGACCTGGTGGCGGCGGGCAAGCTGGGCACGGTGCGAATGGTCCGCTCCTGGTGGCTGAACAATTACCTGGGCGGCGGGGTGGCGGCCAAACTCGATGGGCCGCTCGATTGGGAACAGTGGCAAGGGCCGGCGCCGCGGCGCCCGTTCGATGCCAACCGTTTTCGGCAATGGCGCTTCTATTCGGATTACGCCGGCGGGATAGTGGCCGACCAGGGCGCGCACGTGTTCGACGGCATCCACATGCTGATGGGCGCCGGTTACCCGCTGGCGGTGAACGCTTCGGCGGGCAAGCCGCACAAACCGGGCGTCGATCGACCCGAATCCGTGGTTGCGATCGCCGAATATGCCGAGGATTTCATGGGCGTGTTTTCGATCAATTATGCCGCCATGCAATACCAGTCCCGCAACGACCAGTTGAACCAGCTCGACGGCGATCTGGCGCGGATGGATATCGGCCGCGAAGAACTGAAGGTGTTCCCCAAAGGCGCCGAGGACGAGCCTTCCATCGCGCAGAAATCGGAGCGCGGCTTCGGCTATGCTACTGACCTGCACGTGCGGAATTTCCTGGAATGCGTCCGCTCGCGCCAGGAGCCGGCCGCGCCGATGCGCATCGCGTTCCAAGCCGCCCTGGTGGTGCAGATGGCCAATCTGTCGTTGCAGCAGGGGCGGCGTTTGCGGTGGAACGCGGCGGCGGGACGGGTGGAGAGCTGAGGCGGGAGTGGGCGCCAGTTTGCTGAGGGGTGCAACTGCGGGCGCCGGCGGCGTGGAGACCCTCGGCGGTTTAGTTTTAGTGGATCGATGCCATTAGGGGACTGCGGTATTGCTTGGGCATTTGGTAGCCACTCTCTCACGCGGGAGCGTGCTCGGCGTGCTTCAGCCTGGGGAGCGCGTCGATCGATTTTCCTGCCTTCTTCTGGGCCAGGCGAAGCTCGTAGAGACTTTGCAGGTTCAGCCAGAACGCCGCGCTCGTGCCGAAGAAATGGGCCAGACGCAAGGCGGTGTCGCCGGTGATGGCGCGCTGGCCATTCAAAATGCCGGTGATACGGTTGGTCGGCACGTCGAGCTTGCGCGCCAGTTCGGCGGCGCTCATGCCGAGTTCATTTAATTCTTCGGCCAGGTGTTCCCCCGGATGGATTGCAAACACTGCCATAGCGTCCTCCTCAGTGATAGTCGACAATCTCCACGTCCGACGGCCCCGGCGCTCCGTCCGGCCATTCAAAACAGATCCGCCATCGATCGTTGATGCGGATGCTGTACTGCCCCTTACGGTCGCCGGCCAGCGCTTCAAAACGATTACCGGGCAGGGCGGCGAGGTCCTTGAGCGCCGTAGCCGCGTCCAACCGGTCCAGCTTCAGGTGCGCGGGCCGCTCGATTCCAGAGAAAGCTTTCACTCGTTCCCCGGCGGCGAAGTCCCTGGTGCGCTTGTCGCGAAAACCGACGATCATTCACTAGAATACCAGCCGTTATGCGTTACGTCAAGCATACTGATGGAGCGCGGCACCGTTGCGCGATCTGGGCATACGCTGTGTCGCGCGTAGCCTCCTTGGGGGGATCACAAGGTGCGGTGGGCGCCCGGCTGGACCGATTGACAATCGGTCCGCAGGTTACCAACCTGCCCCACAGCCTGCGCAGGCTTGACGGCCTTCGCCACGGCCTACTGCCCCGCTTCCTGAAATACGCTGGTGAAGAAATCGCGGGCGGCGGGGGCGCAGCCGATGTGCAGGCTATCGCGGCCTTCTTCGAAAAAGCCGAGGTAGCCGTCCCAACCGAGATCGTCGAGGATGAACCGCAGGCATTCCAGCTCGCCGGTGGGAAGATTCCCGATGGTAATATCGAAGACTTCGCCCGACCTGTGTGCCAACGCTTCGCCGGCGCCCTCCGGAAGAGCCGCGGCCTCGGGTTCCACCAGCGAAGTGACCTCTAGGGGGCGGAACGAATCTTCGCCGGGCTCCATCGATTCGTAGAGCCGGCGGGTTTCGTAAGCCAGGTATTCTAGCGTGCCCAGGGCCGCGGGAGTAGCCACCGCCGCGGCGCCGGAGGTCAACCGCAGGGTGTAGCCGAGGTAGGCGGAACGATCGGGCGCCGGCGCCAGGCGCTGGCCGGCATCGGCCTGAATATCCGCCGGGCTGCGGAACACCAGGTCTTTCGGTGTGAGCCACAGCGCCAGCCGGTGGGGCGCTCGGGCGGTGGTGCTGTAGTTCGCCCGATATTCTGCGAACATGGCGGCGAAGGCTTTCGGATCGCTGCGGTAGAGCGCCAGCAGCTCCTGGACGCGCATGATGCGGAAATAATACGTCGGCGAATAGTCGCGCAGCATCTGCGCTTCGATGGCGGAATACAGCTCGCGGTTCCAACCCGGCGTGGCGGAAAAGAACATGCGCGGCACGGTGACCTGGTCCGCGGGCACACCGCGCGCCTTGCGCGTCAGCCCGATCATTTCCGAGACGCAGCCGGCGCCGCAGTGATAGGCGAAGATGGCCCAGTCGCGGCCGCCGAATTTGCGCTCCAGGTTGGCCAGGTACATTGCCGCGGCGGGGATGGCGCGTTCGGGAACCAGCCGGTCGTCGCGCACCATCGCCGTGTACGCCGTGCGGTGGGTGACCGTCTTGAACCGCGTATGCCCGGCTTTAGTCACGGCTACGCGTTCTTTGGCGATGCGATAGCGCGTCGCGACCACCACGGCGAGGCCCATGTCGTGCGCCGTGGGCACCGAAATCTGCATGATGCCTCTGGGCCCGGCGGGACTTTGCGCGGCGGGATCTCCGAAGCTTTCGAGGTAGGCGATGGCTTCGAGCAAATCTCTGGGGATGCCGCTGCGTCCCGAAGCCGCCTGAAACAAGGACTGCAGCCTGGGAGAGTCGACAATGCGCCTGGCTCCCGCGAGCGCGCCGCCTTCGCGCAGGATACCGAAGGTTTGGGCCTGGATCATGCGCTGGGTGCGCAACTCCAGCAACTCGTCGTCCAGCTCTTTGCGCTCCACGCCCACTCCGGGAATGCGGTGGCCGGGAACGAAGACTGTGGGCGCGAGGGCGGCAGCGGCGGCGGCCAGGGCAATCCCCGCGGCGAGCGTAAGGGCGGTACCGATTCTCACCAGCCGGCTTCCTCCATGCGGTGCTGGATCTCGGTGCTGTACCAGTTGACGCGGCCGGGACGGCGGCGTAAGGGCGATGGCAGCAGAGCCGCCAGCCGGGCAGCCTGGTCGCGGTCGAGCCGCGCCGCCGGCACGTGGTACCAGGAACCGGCCGCCGCTTCGGCTCCGTAAATGCCCGGTCCCCATTCGATCACGTTCAGATAAAGCTCTAGGATTCGGCGCTTGGGGAGCACCAGTTCGGCGGCCGGGGCCAGCGTAAACTCGAAGGCTTTCCACAGTAGCGAGCGGTTGGTGCTCAAAAACAAATTCTTCACTAATTGTTGGGTGATGGTGGAGCCTCCGCGGCCCATTTTGCCTTTATCCAGATCTTCATCGACGACCTTCTGCACCTCCTGCCAGTCGATGCCGTGGTGCCGATAGAAACGCCCGTCTTCGGCGGCCACTACGGCGTGCTGCAGGTTGGGCGAAATGCGGCGGAGGGGCACGAAGGTGTAGTGTTTGCGATACGGCTTATGCAGAACCCAGGCCGATACCCGCCGCTCCGCCTGTACCGCCGTGGTAGGCGGATTGAGCCATCGCAGACCCACCAACACGAGGAAGGCGCAGAGATGAACCAGCAGGATCGCGGCCGCACTCCACAGCAGCACGGACCGCAGTACGCCGCCCCTCTTTTTTCTCGCCACCATCCGCAACTACAATGGTAGCCCGCTTTGCCGCATTTCCGCCGCTATCGTCCCTGCACTTTTAGCATGACCACGCCGTGGGAGGCCACGTCGGCGGAGTATTCGGCGCCGGCCTTCCGGTCGGCATGGGCCCACAAGTCGCGGATCTTGGCGATGCGCGCCAGGCCGATGTCGGAAGCGTGGAAAGTAGCCTTGGCGGAGGCATCGCCGCGGTTGAACAGGCCCACGGCCCAAGCGCCACCGGCCAGGGGCCGCGCCCAAACTTCCAAATCGCCGCTCTTGGCCACGCGCTTCCCTTGCTTCCCCAGCGGGTCCTGATCGATGGCGACGACTTCCTTGTTGGTCAGGATCTCCAGGATATTGGGCGGCACGTCGCGGAGATCGTTGCCGGCCAGCAAGGGCGCCGCCAGCAGCGACCACAGGCTCATGTGAGTGCGGTACTCGGTATCGGTCATGCCGCCGTTGCCGATTTCGAGCATATCGGGGTCGTTCCAATGGCCGGGGCCGGCGTCGGGTTCCAAGCCCGCCTGCTGATCGAATCCGATGTGCGACATGGACTGCCAGTTGTCGCTGATGTCGCCGGTGGTGCGCCACAGGTTGCCGCCGACGCTGGCGCCCCACTGTTGCACCTTGAGCAGGCCGTACTGGCACAGGCTGAAAACGATCGGGCGCCCGGAGCTTTGGAGCGCCAGGCCCATTTTGGCGTAGGCCGCCTGCATGGAATGGTAGTCATACAACTGGCCGGCGCTGCACCAGTCGTATTTGAGGTAGTCCACGCCCCACGCAGCGTAGGTCTTGGCATCCTGCTCTTCATGCTGGTAGCTGGCTTCGTAATTGGCGCAGGTCTTGGGGCCAGGCCCCGAATAGATGCCGAGCTTCAGGCCCTTGCCATGGATGTAATCGGCCAGCGCCTTCATGTCGGGGAAACGCTCGTTGGTCTGGATGTTTCCTTGCGCGTCGCGCCCCGCTTCCCAGGTGTCGTCGACGTTGACGTAGAGGTAGCCGGCGTCCTTCATGCCGTTCCTAACCATGGCATCGGCCACCTGCCGCACCAGTTGGTCGCTCACCTGGTTGCGGAACTTGTTCCAGCTATTCCAACCCATGGGCGGGGTCTTGGCGAGGCCGTTATAGGGCACGTCTTTGGCTGCGGGCAAGGTCACCTTGGGTGGCGGCTGGGGCAGGGGCGGGGGGGGTTCGGTGGAGGCGCGGATGAGCGTGATTTCGCGCGGACCGCCGCGGCCGCCGGTTGCCGGCAGCGTGATTGTTAATTCCGGGCCCGCCCGCACACCCGAGTAATTGGCGCGCCGCTCTTCGCCGTAGTAGTCGGTGACCACGACGAACGAAAAACGATCACCCTCGATCTTACCCTCGGAGATAGGTGTATCGCCGCCGCGGCCGGACAGATATCCGGTCAGGCGGGCGCCGTCGGCTTTGAGCCACAGCGACATGGCCGCGGCGCCTCCCCGGCCGCCACGGCCGGGGAGGGGCGTGCTCTGGCTGGCCGCTGGCACCACCCAGTGTCCGGTCCAGTCGTCGGCGTGGACCTGCGGCGCGAGCGCGGCGCAGGCGAGTGCGAACAAGATACAGGAAGACCGCATGGCACCAGGATACAAGCTATCCGGGGTGGGCGGTTAGGAGGTGCCTTCGTGTCTCTGGCGGGTCGAGCGTCGTGTCACGGTTCTCAAGCGGCCCCGGGGTAGAGGTCGATCCCCCCACATCCCCTAATACTTCGGCACGCTGGGATCGACCTTATCGCTCCAGGCCAGGATGCCGCCTTTCACGTTGTAGACCTTTTCGAAGCCGGCCTGGCGGAGGACGGCGCAGGCGCGGGCGCTGCGGCCGCCCATCTTGCAATGGATCACGATCTCGGCGTTAGGGTCGAACTCGCCCACGTGCTTGGGGAACTCGCCGAGCGGAATGAGCCGGGATCCGGGGATGCTGGCGATCCGGTATTCGTGCGGTTCGCGCACATCGATCAGCACGAAGTCGTCGCCACGGTCGAGCTTGGCTTTCAATTCGGTAACGTCGATTTCACCGTTGTTCACTTTGGTCTCCTCCGGGGGAGCGGGGTGTTTGGGATTGGGCACGCCGCAAAATTGATGATAATCGATGAGCTTGGTGATGGTGCGATGCTCGCCGCAGATGGGGCACTCGGGGTTCTTGCGCAGCTTCAATTCGCGGAACCGCATTCCCAGGGCGTCATAGAGCAGGAGGCGGCCGATGAGTGGTTCGCCCACGCCCAGAATCAGCTTCACGGCCTCGGTGGCCTGGATCAAGCCGATAGTGCCCGGCAGAATTCCCAGCACGCCTCCCTCGGCGCAGCTCGGCACCAGGCCGGGAGGCGGCGGTTCGGAATAGAGGCAGCGGTAGCAGGGACCGTCCCCGGCAGCGAAAATGGTGGCCTGGCCTTCGAAACGGAAGATGGAACCGTAGACGTTGGGCTTGCCGAGCAGCACGCAGGCGTCGTTCACCAGGTAGCGGGTGGGGAAGTTGTCGGTGCCGTCCACCACAATGTCATAGTCTTTGAGAATCTCCAGCGCGTTCTCGCTCGAAAGCGCGGTTTCGTGCTTGACGATCTTCAGGAATGGGTTGATGGCCAGCATCTTGTCGGCGGCCGAATCGATCTTCTTGCGGCCCACGTCGGCGGTGGAATGAATCACCTGGCGCTGGAGGTTGGTGAAGTCGACCACGTCGAAATCGACGATGCCGATCGTGCCGACGCCGGCGGCGGCGAGGTAGAGCCCCAGCGGCGCACCCAGTCCGCCCGCGCCCACCAGCAGCACCTTGGCGGCTTTCAGCTTTTGCTGGCCTTCCATGCCCACTTCGGGCAGGATCAGGTGACGGCTATAGCGCAGAATCTCGTCTTTGGTCAGCGCCGCTTCCTCGGGCGGGGCGGCAACCGCGGAGCCGCCGGCAATGGAGGGCACCAGGGAAAGGGTGTCGCCATCGGCGACCGGCGTAGCGGTCTTGCCGAGGTAGCGGATATCTTCGTCGTTCAGATAGACGTTGACGAAGCTGCGCAGTTTGCCTTCGTCGTTGAAAATCTGTTTGCGCAAATCGGGATACTGCGCCGTAAGGGCGTCCAGCACGGCGCCGACGCTCGCGCCGGACGCGGTGACGGTATCCAGCTTGGCGGTGAACTGGCGCAGCGGGGTAGGGATCAGGACTTTGGCCATATCAATAAATCAGCTCCTCTTTCGCCGCTTCGGTCCGCTCGTAGTTCGGCAGCCAGCTATTGGCGTGGTGAAACTCGCCCTTCCGCATGGAGAGCACGATAAAGGAATACCAGGGGCAGGAGTTTTCCAGGTCGGTCTTGGAAAAATAGGCATCGCAATCGGGATGGGAATGGTAGATGCCGATCAGGTCCATCTGGCGTTCGCGGGCGGCTTTGTCGGCGGCCAGCAGATCTTCCGGGCGGAGCTCGTAGCGGGCCGCCTGGGCTCCCGCGAAGGAGTTCTCGAGGGCCATGACGGCGCGCACGGTTTTCTTGTCGCCGTCGGCGGAGCCCAACATGGCTCCGCAACATTCATTGGGGTAGGCGTGGCGGGCGTGCTCCACCATGGCCTGCCAGGGTTCGGGGTCCACTTGAATCATTCTTCGTCCCAGAAATGCTCGCTGAGGTACTTGTCGGCGCCGTCGCAAAGCACAGTTACGATGGTAGCCGATTCGCCCCGCTCGGCCGCTTCGCGCGCGAGCAGAGTGGCGGCGTGCACGTTGGCGCCGGAGGAGATGCCCACCGGGAGGCCTTCCCGGCGCGCCAGGCGGCGCACCATCTTGTGAGCGTCCTCAGTCTCGATCCAGAGGTTGCCGTCGGCCAGGTGTTCGTCGTAAAAGCCGGGGCGGATGGCGGTGGGCATGTGCTTCATGCCTTCCAGGCCGTGAAATCCGCTGGAGGGCTGCACCGAATAGCATTTCACCCCGGGCAGATCGCGGCGCAGGCGGCGGGTCACGCCGGTGAAGGTGCCACTCGTCCCGAGGGCGGCCACGAAGTGGGTGAGCGCGCCGCCGGTCTGGCGGATGATCTCGGCGCCGGTATGTTCGAAGTGCGCCTTCCAGTTGGCCGGATTATTGTACTGATCGGGATAAAAGTAAAGGTCCGGATCCTGGCGGTAAATTTCTCGGCAGAGGCGGATGGCGCCGTCCGAGCCGTCCCCGGCGTCGCTGTAGACCACTTCGGCGCCGTAGGCTTTCAGTATCCGTTTACGCTCAAGGGAGGCGTTGGCCGGCAGCACCAGCTTTACGCGGTAGCCACGCGCGGCTGCGATCATGGCGTAGGCAATGCCGGTGTTGCCGCTGGTGGAATCCAGAATCACGCGGCCGTGATGGAGCCGGCCGGAGCGCTCGCCGTCCAGGATCATATTGAGCGCCGCGCGATCCTTCACCGAGCCGCCAGGATTGAAATACTCCGCTTTGGCCAGGATCCGGACGCCGGGGAATTCGGCAGCGGTGCGCTCCAGGCATAGCAGCGGCGTATTCCCGATGGTTGAGAGCAAAGGCTCAGCCGCGTCGCGGACGGATTGCAGAACCGGCTGAGTGGCCATAATTGACTATTCCGCTCCCTTTTTCTTTGATTCGCTGGCAAATCTTCCGGATGCAACTTCCATCTACCTGCAAGGAAAGGGATTACAAAGCCCAACATCCTTCTAGATAGTTTATCATCTACCTAATCTCTGTCAACTAAGTAGAGTACGAACGAGAAGGTTGGAGCACTTTCATGACTTTACGCCGATCCGCGAAGCACCGGGCCACCGGCTGAAGTTCCATCCAGGGAAGTCGGGCAGCGTCAGGGGGGCGGATTAGCGAACTATCGCTCAGGGAATGAACGGTGATCCCGACGGCGGTTGCCCGCCTTTCGGCCGCCGTGGTATGAGAGAGTGGTGAACGAGCGGTCGTTCCAGTTCGAGTGGGACGAAGGCAAGGCGGCTGGCAACGAACGCAAGCACGGTGTCGCGTTTGAATTGGTGTCCTCCGTTTTCTACGATCCACGCCTGCTCACGGTCGCCGATGTGGAGCACGGCGAATATGAGGAGCGGTGGTTTTCAATCGGCATCGCCAACAATGGCGTGTTGTACGCGGTGGTCTACCTTTGGTCCGATGCCGGTCCCGAGGCTATCAAGATCCGGCTGATATCGGCTCGGAAAGCGACGCCGGCTGAGTGCCGGCAGTACGAGGAAGGCTTATGAACAACCTACCGGTCGACGAAAACGGCATGCCCGCCGAGATTGACTTCAGCAAAGGAGCTCGCGGGCTCCACCACATACCTGCCGGTGCCAGGGTGCTGATGCCGGTCTCCATCGAGCGGGGTGTTTGGGAGTATTTCTCGGGGAAAGCCGAGCAGCGAGGCGTCGATCTATCCGACCTCGTGACAGAAGTGCTGAAGCGTGATATCGAAATCAACGAGGCGTTGAAGTAGGGGCCGCCAGGGAACCACAGCCGAACCCAGGGATAACGTTCGGTCCCCCGGATCCCCGTTTTTGAACCTGTTGCAGCACGTCCCCCGCAACAGGGTGCGGAGCTTAATCAGAGAGAGGCATACGAGCGATTCAGCTAACTAAGCCTACATGACCGATAGCCGATCCTCAAGCTTGCGCGGCCGCCTTTCGATTCACGGGTCGAATCTTTCGCGCAGACCGGGCGGGACAATGGGGCACAGATCGTCGCGGCGCCCGAAAACACGGTAGCGAATGCGCGCGATACAACTGTAAAGTCCATCTCGCAGCGGTCGCGGAACTACGGCCACCAGAGCCGCTACGATTGTCCATCCTCCTCCAAGCCGCCTGAGAATATGCACCCAGGCATTCGAGCGCATGAGCAGCGAGGCGTCACGGCTTTGCACGGCCATGCTATCGGACAACCCGGCGCGCCGGTCGACAGGGATCCTCGCCTGGGCTGTTTTCCCCTGCAAAGGTGCAAATCGGAACGCCGTTCCAGAGCGGTCATGCTTCAAAACGAACCTCACCGCGCGATGACACAATCCGCAATGTCCATCGTAGAAGATGGTCTCCGTTTGTGGCGGGGTAGGAGGCGTAGCGACAATTACTATAGCTCGCCCAGCAAAGGGCGACGCCTGTTGACCGAGTCCGGCCCTCGACGGCGGGTACGAATGCCGCAATCGGAATTTGGGCTATCCTGTACCAATATGAAAAAAGCACTTTTTCTGTTGGGAGTTTCCTGGATTCTTCTGGCCCAGACCGGCGCGGACAGCGTAGACACCGCGACCGTGGCGCGGATGCGCGCCGAAGAGATGGAGCATTCCGAGATCATGCATACCCTGCACATGCTGACGGACCGGTACGGGCCGCGCGTGACCGGGACGCCCAATCACGAGGCGGCGGTGAAGTGGGTGATTGCCGAAACCACCCGGTGGGGGATGAAAAACGCGCACCAGGAAGCTTGGGACTTCGGCCGGGACGGCTGGTCGAACGAACGCGCCAGCGGGTTCATCGTGGCCCCGGTGCATCAGAATCTGAAATTCGAAGTTCTGGCCTGGACGCCGTCGACTAAAGGCACGGTGACGGCTTCGGCGATCCAGATCTATCCACCCCTGGGGCCGCTAGTGGAGCCGAGCGCCGATACCAGCCCAGGGCGGGGCGGCCGTGGCTTCGGTCCGACGCACCTGGGACCGACCAGGGAGGAGATGGACGCCTGGGTCGCGGCGACGAAGGATAAGGTCGGCGGCAAGATCGTGCTGGCCGGCAAGCAGACCGTGATTCCGGTCAGCTTCGAGGCGCCGCAGAAGCGCCGTCCGGACGACCTGGTGAAAGCGATGTACGATCCCGAGCGCGGCGACGGCGGGCGCGGCGCATTCGGCGGGCGTGGGCGCGGCGGCCCGCAGGATCCCAACCGGCTGACCGCCGCTCAAGTGAGCGACCGGGTCGACGGCATGCTGCTCAAAGGCGGCGCCATCGCGCGGGTGAACGACGCGGCGCGGGCCGACGGCATCATCGTGGCGCAGCAGAACCGCTTTTACGACGCCGCCAAGTGTGTGCCCACGGTGATTGTGCGCAACGACGATTACGGCCGCATCGAACGCCTGCTGGCCGATGGCGACGACGTGAAGCTCGAGTTGAACATCCTGAACCACACCTATCCGGACGGAAAGACCAGCTACAACGCAGTGGCCGAGATTCCGGGCACGGACAAGGCCGATGAGGTAGTCATGCTGGGCGGGCACCTGGATAGCTGGCACTCGGCCACGGGGGCTACCGATAACGGCATCGGTTCCTCGATCATGCTGGAAGCCGTGCGGCTGATTGAGACGCTGGGCTTGAAGCCGCGGCGCACCATTCGGGTGGCGTTGTGGTCGGGCGAGGAGGAGGGGCTGCTGGGGTCGCTGGCATACGTGAAGCAGCATTTCGGCACGGCCGAAGACCCCAAGCCGGAATGGTACAAGCTGGATTGCTATTTCAATGTGGACACCGGCACCGGCCGGCTGCGCGGCGGCAGTGTTTTCGGACCCAAGGAAGCCGCGGCCGTGCTGCGTCCGCTGTTCGCCCAGTTTGAAGATTGGGGGTTGTTCGGCGCCGTTGGCGCCGCGAGCCGCCAGACCGGCGGCACCGACAGCACCTCGTTCAATAATGCCGGACTGCCCGGGATCGGCATGTCGCAGGACCCCATCGAATACAACACCCTGACCCACCACACCAGTCTCGACACCTACGAGAGGATCGTTCCGGACGACGTGAAGAAAGCGTCGGCGGAGATTGCGGCGGCGGTGTGGTACGTGGCCAACCGGGGCGAGATGGTGCCGCGCTTCAGCAAGGCAGACATGCCGGCGCCGGTCGAGGCGCGCTAATCAGCTACCCGAGAACGTGCGATGAACCCGGTCGATACCGTAATTCAATTCTTGGAATGCATAAACCGGCACGACGCGGACAGACTGGCGGAGTTGATGACGGAAGACCATGTGTTCATCGACTCGCTTGGTCAGGCCGTTCGTGGCCGCGAGAAGATGCGGGCCGGCTGGCGAGGCTACTATGCCCTTTGCCCGGACTACTGGGTTTCGCATGAGGAGATCGTCCACAACGGAAGCCGCGTCGCCGTGTTCGGCGCGGCCGGGGGAACAATCGCTGCCAACGGCCGGCTCCTGCCGGGGAACAAGTGGCGGACGCCGGCGGCCTGGTTAGCGGTAGTGGAGAGCGGCTTGGTGAAAGAGTGGCGAGTATACGCCGACAACAAGCCGGTGTACGACATCGTGGCAAAACTCAAACCCAAACCGGAAGGCTAGCGTAGTGTCCGCAAAACACGTGGATAAACGGGCAGCCAGAATTCGGGCGAGCAGCCTATTACTATGAGTAGGGCCCCCGGTTCCTCGGCTGACGGGCCGCGGAGCCGCACCGAATGCGCATCCTGCTGGCACAGAATTCGCTCTACTTTCCGGCTCATGGCGGAGGGGACAAATCCAACCGGCTGCTGATGGAGGCGCTGGCGGCGCGGGGGCACGTGTGCCGGGCGGTAGCGCGCATCGCCGTGTTCGGGGTGCGCCAGCGAGAGGCTTACCTGGCGGAATTGGCGGCGCGCGGAGTCGAAGCGCGGACGGCGGACGGCGGGCTGGTGGAGCTCGAACGCCACGGGGTAGCCGTGAGCGTGGTTACGGAGGGTAATTCGCGGGCGCATTTCGCCCGCGCCCTGGCCGAGTTTCATCCCGACGCGATTCTGACCTCGACCGACGATCCGGCGCAGCTTCTGCTGGGCGCCGCGCTGGACGATCCGCGGGCGCGCGTGGTGTACCTGGTGCGGGCCACGGTGGCGGTGCCGTTCGGCCCGGATTGCGCATTTCCGAGCGAGGCCAAAACGGCGCGAATCCGGCAGGCGGATCGGGTGGTGTGCGTAAGCGAGTACGTAGCCGATTACACGCGCCGGCACGGCGGCATGGACGCGGTGCACGTGCCCATATCGCTGCTGGAGCCGGAGGTTTGGCCGGACCTGGGCCGCTTCGACGGCCAGTTCGTCACGCTGGTGAATCCGTGCGCGGTGAAGGGAATCGCGATTCTGCTGGGGCTGGCGGACAGCATGCCCGAGGTGGCTTTTGCGGCCGTGCCGACGTGGGGAACCAATCGGGAAGACCGGGCGGCGTTGGCGGAGCGGCGGAACATCGCGGTGCTCGATCCGGTGGACGACATCAACCGCCTGCTGGAGCGCACGCGAGTATTGCTGGTGCCTTCGCTGTGGGCGGAAGCGCGTTCGCGAATGGTGCTGGAAGCGATGGCGCGGGGCGTGCCGGTGATGGCCAGCGCGGTAGGCGGCCTGGAGGAAGCCAAGCTGGGCGTACCTTATCTGCTGCCGGTGACGCCCATCGAAAAATACGCGGCCGAGTTGGACGACCGGATGGTGCCGGTGGCGCAGGTGCCGCCGCAGGACATCGCGCCGTGGCGGGAAACGTTGCGGCGCCTCGTCACGGGTCGGGCGCATTGGAACGAGATCGCGCGCGCTTCGCGGGCGGCGGCTCTGGACTATGCGGGCAGCCTCAGCGCGGAGCCTTTCGAGAAGCTGCTGGAGGAAGCGCTGGCGAAACCAAAGAGCGCGACCGGGGGGTCGCGCGCGGACGTGGGCGGCCGCCCCACAATCGGCCGGGCGGAGATAGCGGCGCTTTCGGCCGAGAAGCGGCGGTTGCTGGCGCTGCGCCTGCGCCAGCAGGCGCCGGCGGCGGCGTGGTTCCCGGGCATCGAGCGCGTGGACGGACCCAGGCTGTTCTGTTTCCCGCATGCCGCCGGCGGCGCGTCGGGGTTTGCGGCTTGGGCGGCCGGTTGGAGCGGGGTCTGGCCGATCTGTCCGGTGCGGCTGCCGGGCAGGGAATCGCGGCAGATGGAAGCGCCCTTCGAGCGCATGAAGGCGCTGGTGACGGCGCTGGCCGATGCGCTGGCGAGCTATCTCAATCGGCCCTTCGGGTTTTTCGGCCACAGCATGGGCGCGGTGGTGGGGTTCGAACTGGCCCGCGAGTTGCGCCGCCGGGGACTTCGCCAGCCGCGCCTGTTGATCGCTTCCGGGGCGCGGGCGCCGCAGTTCCGCCGCGGTCACGTGCCGCCGCCGGATCCGGGCGACGAGCAGCTTCTGGCCGAGCTCGGCCGCCTGGAAGGCACGCCGCCGGGACTATGGGAAGACGGCGCGGCGCGGGCCGCGTTGCTGCCGCTGCTGCGCGCGGATACGGGGCTCTATCGCCGCTACGTGTATTCCGAGGAAGGGCCGCTCGACTGCGCGATTTGCGCCTACGGCGGCGTAGCCGACGCCAACGTCAGCCAGGACCACCTGGCGGCATGGCGGGAGCAAACCACGGGGCCGTTCCGGCTGCGCCGCTTCGACGGCGGACATTTCTATCTGCGGCCGCCGGCCGCGGAATTCCTGGCGGCGCTGACCGAAGATTGGGAAAGCCGCTTATGACCAGGTTCCTGAGCAGGCCGGGAGAGCTTGTTATCATACCGGCATGTCATTCGGAGGCAAGCGCGTGCTGGCTTTGGAAAGCCGGCGCAGCGCGGAAATCGCAGAGTTGATCCGGCGGCAGGACGGCGACCCATTGGTTGCCCCCGCCCTGCGGGAGGCGCCGCGTGAAGAGAACCAGGCCGCGTTCGAATTCGCCGAGCGGCTGTTTGCCGGCGGATTCGACATGGTCGTTCTGCTGACCGGAGTGGGCACGCGGCAATTGAACCGGCTGCTGGCCACGCGTTACCCCGAAAGCGCGTTCGCGGACGGGTTGCGCCGGGTGGCCATCGTGGCGCGCGGACCCAAGCCGGTGGCGGCGCTGCGCGAGATGGGGCTGAAAGCGGAGATCGTGGCGCCGGAGCCGAACACCTGGCGCGAGCTGCTCCGGGCTGTCGAAGGCCGGCCGGAGCGGCGGATCGCCGTGCAGGAATACGGGCGCAGTAATGGCTCGCTGCTGGCCGGTCTCGCGGCTCGCGGCGCCACGGTTACCTCGGTGCGGGTTTACCAATACGCGCTTCCGGAGGACACCGGACCGTTGCGGGAAGCGGTGCGGCGCCTGGCGGCGGGCGAGATTGCCGTCTCGCTGTTCACCACGGCGGTACAGATCGAACATCTGGCGCGCGTGGCGAGGGAAGAGGGTTTGGAGCAGGCCGCGCTGGATGGATTGCGCAGGACTCTGGTCTGCTCGATCGGTCCTACCACCACCGAGGCGCTGGCGGAATTCGAAATTACGCCCGCCATGGAACCCTCCCACCCCAAGATGGGCCTGCTGGTAAAGGAGGCTGCCGAGCGCAGCGGGTTGTGAAACAGGTGGGACATCGCTTTCTGTCGTCTGTCAAGCAGTTGGCTTGGCGAAGCCCTGACAGACCACCAAGATCGATGTCCCACCTTCGAATCACCCCGGAGAAATCCTCGGCGACGAACGGAATGTCGGAACGGTTTGCGGCAGGATCGAGGCAGCACCGCCGCCAACAGCCACGTCCCCGGACCACCTCCGAGGCCTGGGTCTCAACTTACCGGCTGTCTCAAATTCCGGGGCAGCTCACCGGCTACCTGCACCTCTGCTAAGTTTCATTCGTACCGCAAAGCCCTCTGCGGATCGATGCGGGAGGCGCGGCGGGCGGGCCAGAACACGGCGGCCAGCAGGGTCGCCAGCACCGCCAGCGCGGCCGCGCCAAATGCGGGCAGGTCGAAGGGGCGGACCTCATACAGCAAGCCCGCCAGCCACTGCTGGGCCCAACCCGCGCCGGCCAGGCCCACCACCAGGCCGGCCCCACCCGCGGCCAGGCCGTAGCCCAGAAAGTGCGCCAGAATTTGCGCGGGACGGGCTCCCAGGGCCAGGCGCACGCCGATCTCGACGGTCCGTTCGCCGACGATTTGCGACACCACGCCGTGAAGGCCCACCATGGCCAGCAACAGACAGAGCGCGCCGAATACGCTCACCAGAATTCCCAGAATGCGGCGGATTCCCAGCGATTCGGCGATGCGATCCTCCATCGTGCGGACGTCGAACACCGGCACCGAAGCGTTGGTTTGTTTCACCGCCTGGCGAATGAGCGGGCCGCCGGGGAGCGAGGTGCGCAGGACGATGGCGCGGGAGGGGAAGTAGGGTATCTGCGGCATGGAATAGTAAATGGTCGGGCGCGAACCGCGGTCGAGCGCGGTGCCGTGAATGGAGCCCACCACGCCGACGATTTGCGCCCAGCCGGCGAACATTGCGATCTTCGACCCAATCGGGCTGCCGCCGGGAAAGAAGCGCGAGGCAAAAAGCGAATCCACCACGCAAACGCGCGGCGCGGCAGCGGTGTCCGAATCGGCCAGGGCGCGGCCGCTCACGAGAGGAATGCGGAGAGTGGCGAAGTACGGGGCGGATACGAAATAGGCTTCGCCGTGAAATTCTGGCTGCCCTTGAAAGTGCTGGCGCCCTTGAATGCTGAAGCCGCTGGTTTCGCCGCCGCCGCTAAACGGAATGGGATAGGCCAGAGCGGCCGATTCCACGCCGGGAAGGGCGCGCAAGTTGCGGTCGAGGCGGGCGAGAAAACCGGGGTCGTTGGGAGGCCGGAGCAGGAAGCCGGTGGCAAGGTGGGAGGGGTCGAAGCCGGGACGCACCTGCTCCAGTGCCCAGAGGCTGCGCAAAAGCAAACTGGTGCCAACCAGCAGCACCACGGTGGCGGCCACTTCAGCGGCGAGAAAGACGCGCTGGAAACCGCGTCGGGCGGAGCGAACCATGGCGGCGGCCTGATTGGTCCGAAGCAACTGCAGCGCGGGCGCGATGCCGCTGGCCAGGCTGCAGGCCAGGGCGATGGCCAGTCCGTAGAGCATGAGCCGGCGATCGAGCGAAACCAACTCGAGCAGGGCTTTGCCGGGCATGGCCAAACGCCCGATGAGCGACACCGCCAGCGCCGCGACCGCAATTCCGGCCAGACCGCTGAGCAAGCCGAGCAGCGAGCTTTCGATCAGCAATTGGCGCAAGAGCTGCCAGCGCGTGGCGCCGACGGCCAGACGGATGGCCATCTCACGGCGGCGGCCGGCGGTACGCGAGGTAAGCAACAACGCCACGTTGGCGCAGCCGACCAGAAGCACGGTCGATGCGGCGGCCCACAAAAGCCAAAGCGGCCGGCGCAAATCGCCCGCCACGAAATGGGAAAACGAATCGAGATCGATGAAGTAGCCGAGATGGGCCATGCCGGTAGGATCGTTCGACGTCTTCAGGCCGGCTACGTACCGGTTGACACGGTCGGCGGCCCGAGCCGGGGTGACGCCGTCGCGCAGCCGCGCGAAGACGCGTTCCATCATGTTGTAGCCGCGTCTGCGCAGGCGGTCCGGCGAAAACACCACCGGCACCCATGCTTGAACGCCGGCCGGAACGTGGAAGCGTGGCCCGGCAACGCCTACGATTCGATAGGGCCGGCCATCCAGCATCAGCACCCCGCCGATGGCGGACGGGCTAGCGGCGAATTGCGTTTGCCAGAGACCGTACGAGATCACGGCCACGGTTTCCCGGTCTTCGCGATGGAAGAAACGGCCGGCCAGCGGGTGCTCGCCGAAGACACGAAAATAATCCGGCGTGACGCCGCGTCCCAGCATGCGGCTCGGCTGGCCGCCCAGTTCCGCGGTCCATTCGCGCGGTTCGGAAGCGGCAACCGCGCTGAATGTGTCGGTCATCTCCTGGAGCTCGCGGTACTCCACGGCGGAAGTTTCGGCGCCCGTCATCTGCAGCTTTTCGAGGCGCACACTGGCCACCATGATGTTGCCCGCGTCGCGGATTCCCAGCGGATCGAGAAGCGCGGTCCGGAGCACGCTGACAATCGCCGTATTGGCTCCCACGGCGAGGCCCACGGTGACGATGGCCGCCGCCGTCACCAGCGGTTGATGGCGCAACAGACGCAGGGCGAAACGGGCGTCGCGCAAGGCCGCGTCGAGCCAGGGAAATCCCCACTCGTCGCGGCTCCGCTCGCGGGCGCCGAGGTCGTTGCCGAACCGGCGCCGGGCGGCGGCATGCGCGGCGGCGGGGGACAGGCCTTCGTCGCGAAGTTGCCGCTCGAGCATCTCCCGGTGGGCGCGGATTTCGTCGGCCAGTTCGCTATCCAGGCGGCCGCGCGTAAACCAGAAGCGGATACGGTTCCAGAGCCTCATGCTCCCTCCATCACGCGGGCGATGGCGGCCACGAGGTACCCGAAGTCGCGGGTTTCCCTTGCCAATTGTTTGCGGCCGGCGGCGGTAATGGAATACTGGCGCACCTTGCGTCCGGTTTCCGAAGCGGTCCATTCGGCCCGGACCCAGGCGTTGACCAGGAGGCGCTGCAGGGCGGGATAGAGCGACCCCTCGCCGATGGTCAGCGCTTCGCCGGAGATGCGGTGGATGTGCTGGGCGATGCCGTAGCCGTGATTGGGGCCGCGAGCGAGGGTTTTCAAGACCAGCATATCGAGCGTGCCGGGCAGGAGATCGGGAGCGCGTTCAGCCATTGTCTATCGATACCTCGAATGTCGATGCCTTGAGTATGAAACGCGGGGCTGGCGCTGTCAAGAGGTCCTGGCAGGCCGGCCGGTGCGACACTGGAAGCATGTCCAAGCAATCAGCCGGATCTCTGCGCTCGCACCTGGCCGAACTGCTCCGCATGAAGGGCGCTCACTTGACCTTCCACGCCGCGGTCGCCGATTTTCCGGCGCACCTGCGGGGGGTAAAGCCGCAAGGGGCCCCACATTCGGCGTGGCAACTGCTGGAGCACATGCGCATCGCGCAGGAAGACATCCTGGACTTCAGCCGCAATCAGGCGTACGCCAAGAAGAAGTTCCCCGACGACTACTGGCCAGCAAAGGAAGCGCCCCCAAGCGAGGATGCCTGGGACGCCAGCGTGAAACAGTTTCAATCCGATCTGAAAGAGATGCAGGCGCTCGTCGCCGACACGAAACACGACCTGATGGCCGCAATCCCCCACGGCACCGGGCAAACCTTGCTGCGCGAAGCCCTGGTGGCGGCGGACCACAACGCCTATCACCTGGGACAGTTGATGTTTCTGCGCAAGATGCTGGAAGCCTGACGCGGGGCTGAAGGCGGCAAGATCGTAACGGTACCGGGAAAAAACGGAGCGCTCCTTTTTCGTCTGGTGACCGAGCGTGCGATCGCGCACATGGAGCCGGGCTTCGACTTTACCATTCATATCGACGATTACGCTCACGGCACGGGGATATTGACGCGGTAGGGGGTGCAACTCGGTAGCCCCAGCGATTTCTGCGAAATTTCCGGGCCCGCTGCCACTATATCCAGGTAGCGACATGCGGCTACTGGTGTTACTGGGGGTCGGCGCGCTAGCCTGGGCGCAGCCGCCGGATCCGGCTTACGAGCCTTTGGCGCGGGCCTATGCGGCACTGAAGGCGAAGGATTACGACGCCGCGGTAGCGGGATTTCGGGCTGCCGGCACGCTGGCGCCGGATCGTGCGTCGATCCACAAGGATCTGGCGTACACCTATCTGAAGATCGGCGAAAACGAATTGGCGCGCCGCGAATTCGGCGAGGCCATGCGCCTCAACGCCGGCGACGAGCAAGTCGCTATGGAGTTCGCCTTTCTAAGCTACGAGAGCAAAGAGCAGGCCGTGGCGCGGCGGATCTTCGACCGAATTCGCAAGACCGGCAACCGGACCGCCGAACAAGCCTTTCAGAACATAGACCGGCCTTTGGCGGCGGGCATTGCACGATGGCAGGAGGCGATCCGGCGCGGCGCGGATAACTTCAGCAGTCATCATGAGTTGGCCAGACTGGCTGAGCAGCGCGACGAGTTGGCCCTGGCGGCGGAACATTATTCCACCGCGTGGCGTCTGGAACCGGAGCGACGCATGGTGCTGGTGGACCTGGCCCGCGTGTGGACGGCGATGGGGCGGGCGGAGGGTGCCACGGCCGCCCTTTTGGCGGCGTCCCGCGGACCGGAGCCCCGCTGCCGGGAGTTGGCCCGTGAGTCTCTCCCCGCGCGGTATCCTTTCGTCGCGGAGTTTCAGAGGGCCGCGGAACTGGACCCCCGGAACATCGCCCTCCGGCGTGAGCTTGCCTATCTCCTGCTCAAGATTGGCCGGCAGACGGCGGCTGAGAGCGAGTTCGGCAAGTTGGTGGAACAGGATGGCGATCTGCTGGCAGCCACGCAACTCGGCTTTTTGCTGCGGGCGCGGGGCGAACGGGCAGCCGCCCAAGCCCTGTTCGACCGCGTGCTGGCGGGCGGCGACGAGGAATTGGCAAATCGGGTCCGCGCGGTTCTGCGCGTGCCGCAGGAGGCCAAACCTGGGGACGACGGCCGGAAGCAGGCGCTGGACGCCAAAGAGATGGCGGAACGCAGCTACAAAGCCGGTTACCTGAAAGACGCGCTGAATTACCTGCAGCAGGCCAACGAAGCCGACCCCGCCGACTACGCCGTGATGTTGCGCTTGGGGTGGACCTACAACATGCTCCATCAGGATGTGGCCGCGTATCGCTATTTCGGCATGGCGCGGCTGAGCTCCGATCCGAGGATTTCAGCCGAGGCGCGGAAGGCGTGGCTGAATCTGCGGTCGGTAGGTGCCCGCGTTCGCGTCACCGGGTGGATGTACCCTATCTTTTCGACCCGCTGGCACGATCTGTTCGGCTACGGCCAGGTGAGGTTGGAGTTGCGCACCGGCTTGCCGCTGGTGCTGTACAGCAGCGTTCGCCTGGTTGGAGATACGCGGTTGACAATAGGCGCGATTTCGCCGGTGGCGCTTTCGGAGAGCTCCCTGATTTTCGCCGGTGGAGTGCGGAGCCTGCCCTGGCATGGTATCACCGGTTGGTTTGAAGCCGGGTCGGCGGTCGGCTATATGAGCGGCCACGCGTTGCCCGACTACCGCGGCGGTCTATCCATGACGCGGGGTTGGGGACACTCGATGGGAGCGGAAACGGGAGGTTGGTTTACCGATACAAGCCTGGATGGGGTATTCGTGAGCCGGTTCGGCGACGACTTTCTGGCGTATAGCCACACCAGAGTGGGGTACACGCTTGGACCAAGCGAGTTACGCACCCAGATCGTCTGGACCGGCAATCTAACGCTGGACGATCAACGGCAATATTGGGCCAATTTTGTTGAGACGGGTCCTGGTATCCGAATTCATACTGCCTGGATGCCACCGCCGATGTACATAGGCCTGGACGCCATGCGCGGAGCCTATCTGATCCACGATGGGAATCCTGGGCGACCAAACTTTAACGATGTTCGGATGGGAATCTGGTATGCGTTTGTGCATTAGCTTGCTGTGGCTGACTGCTGGCTTGGTTTGTAGTGAGCAACTTCCTTATTTTCATGTGCTTGGCGGAAACCAGGAAAGCTGGGCGTCGATTCTTGGCTCTATCGGGATGGAAGCGAAGCCGATGGACGAGGCCCAGGTTTTCGTGGCTGGCGCGGGTGCGCCGGCTTCCACTGAATGGCAGGCCCGATTAGAGGGAGGGGCCTTCCTGGTTCTGGAGGGCCAATCCCCGCTGGCAGAGCAGCTCGGATTTCGAAGCGGCCAGACGGTTATCCACCTGGGAAGCGTGCGCGACGTGCATCGGCCGGAGCTACCGATTATCTGGGAGAAACCGCTGGAATTGACAGCGATCGAAGTGCCGAAAGGCGCTCAGATATTCGCCCGCGAGCGTTGGACGGGAACGCCGGTTGAGGCGGGTTTGCGACAGGGGAAAGGAGCGATCTTGTGGATCGCCGCACCCGCCGGCGCGCGTGGCTATGAACGGTTTCCATATTTGCTTCAAGCGCTTTGCGAGCTTGGGTTTGAACCTTCTTTTCGGGCGGGAGGGCTGTGGGCGTTCTTCGATTCAGCCTACCGTTCCCGCGTGGACCTGGACTATTTCGCGGCTCGCTGGCGCGCGGCAGGCATTGCGGCGCTGCAGGTGGCCGCCTGGCACTTTCAGGAACGGGAGGCCGGTCAGGACGAGTATCTCGAAAAGCTGATCGCCGCCTGCCACCGCGAGGGCATCCTGGTGTATGCCTGGTTCGAGCTGCCGCACGTGAGTGACAAGTTCTGGGACGACCACCCCGAGTGGCGGGAGAAAACCGCGGTCTTGCAAGATGCCCAACTCGATTGGCGAAAACTGATGAACCTGAACGACCGTGCGTGCTTTCGAGCGGCGGCCGACGGGGTGCGGAAGGTGGTGGAGCGTTTCGACTGGGACGGGATCAACCTGGCGGAACTGTACTTCGAGTCGCTGGAAGGGATTAGTAATCCCTCCCGGTTCACGCCCATGAACGACACCGTGCGGGCCAGGTTTCACCAGGCCAGAGGTTTCGATCCGCTGGAGTTATTCGGAACACGAAAGGACGATGCCTCGCGCCGCGCTTTTCTTGATTTCAGAAGGGAGTTGGCGCGGGAAATGCAATCCAAGTGGATAGCCGAGGTGGAAGCCGTTCGAACACAGAAGCCCGACCTGGACCTTGTGCTTACCCATGTCGACGACCGGTTCGACGCGGGCATGCGAGACGCGATCGGCGCCGATGTAGAACGGGTGATGCCACTCGTAGACAGCCACAAAATGACCCTGCTCATCGAGGATCCCGCGACGGTGTGGAACCTGGGTCCGCAGCGTTACTCGAATATTGCCGAGCGCTACCGGCCCCTTACGCCTCACCACGAACGGCTGGCGATCGACATCAACATCGTAGAGCGCTACCAGGATGTCTACCCGACCAAACAGCAAACCGGGGTCGAGTTGTTCGAGTTGGTGCACAGCGCCGCACAGAACTTCCAGCGAGTAGCCTTGTACTTCGAGAACTCACTGCTGCCGACCGACCTGCCGCTGCTGCCGGTGTCCGCCGCGGTTGGAGCACGTTTGGAGAAGAAAGGCGATACCCTGATTCTGGAAACTCCGGTTTCGGTCGGCTTGGCCTGGCAGGGTGCGGCAACAGTGGACGGGAAACCATGGCCGGTGAGCGACGGCCATACCCTGTGGCTGCCGGCGGGAAGACACCGGATCGAACCGGCGAACACGGTGTCTCCGATCCGCCTGCTTCGTTTGAACGGCGAGTTGGATGGGGTGACTGCGCTTGGCGCCAAGGGCTTTCGCTTTTCCTACCACAGCACCTCCAGAGCGTTTGCGGTGTTGGATCGAATACCTGCCAGGGTCCAAATCGACGGAGCGACGGAGACACCGTCCATGGCCGGCGCATGTACGCTTCGGTTGCCGCGCGGGCAGCATTCCGTGACATTGACGGTTCAGTGAGTTAGGATGTCGAATGGCGCATGACAGATGTGGCGGCAGAGCCCGATTCTCCCGAGATTCCGGATAAGCTGTACTTCAAGATCGGCGAGGTCAGCGATCTGTTAGGGGTGGAGCCCTACGTACTCCGGTATTGGGAGACCGAGTTTACGGTGCTTTCACCGAAGAAATCGGGGACCGGGCACCGCCTTTACCGGCGCAAAGACGTCGAACTTCTGTTGCGCATTAAGCACCTGTTGTACGAAAAGAAGTTCACCATTGAAGGCGCGCGGCAGTTCTTGCTGGCAGATTCACGTGCGCCGAAACAGCGTAAGCTGAAGCAATCGCAGCAGGAGCTTTTCGCGGTGGATCCGTTACCCGAGATCCGCAGAGAGCTCACCGACATTCTGCGGATGTTGAAGTAACCGCCCTACGACTCGCCGGTGATCAAGTTGTAGATCCGGTCCAGGTCCTCGGCAGAGTAATAATCGATCTCGATTTTTCCTTTTTGCTTCGCCCTCTCGATGATGCGAACCTTGGTGCCAAGCACCCGCTCGAGTTGCTCGATGGCGGCCTTAACGTTGGGATCGGTGGCGGCTTCTTCGGGATGTTTCGGTTTGCGGCCCTCCATCATGCGCTGCGTGGTTCGTTCGGTTTGGCGAACGGACCAGCCCTCGGCAACCGCCTTCTCTGCGACTTCGACCTGCAACTCGGGGGTGGGAAGGGCCAGCAGGCACCGCGCATGACCCGCCGATAGCCGGCGATCTTCCACGAGTTGCTGGACTTCCGGCGCGAGATTCAGCAGGCGCAAGAAATTGAGTATGGTGGTGCGGTCTTTGCCGGTTCGGCGGCCAATGTCTTCGGCAGAAAGGTTGAATTCGCGGCCCAACTGTTCGAAAGCGTGGGCAGTTTCCATCGGATTCAGGTCTTCCCGCTGGATATTCTCAATCAGTGAGACTTCCAGGAGCTTGTCGTCAGTGATCGGGCGAACAACCACCGGAACGCTCTCCAAACCGGCGATCTTCGCGGCCCGCCAACGCCGCTCTCCAGCGACGAGCTCGTACCTGTCACCCAACTTACGTACCACTAACGGCTGAATGATTCCATTAGCCTGAATGGATTGGGCTAACTCCGCCAGTTTCTCGCTTTGAAAGATCCGGCGCGGCTGGAAGGGATTTGGCTCAATGGAGTTGATCGGTAGGGTCAGGTTGTCGTCCGGCGGTGCAGGAGAAGGCGGCAGTTGGGACGGCGGGCGCGTGGGCAGGAGCGCACCAAGGCCCCTACCGAGCGCCCTGCGCGGATTTTCTGGCTTGTTCATGGTCCAGGACTTCCTTGGCTAATTGAATGTAGCTTTCAGCGCCTCTTGATCTGGGGTCATATCCCAGGATTGCCTTGCCAAAGCTCGGGGCTTCGGCCAAACGAATGCTGCGGGGGATCACGGTAGCGAATATCTGATCTGCGAAAAATTGCTTCAGATCGGCAGCAACTTGGCGGGTAAGGTTGGTGCGGTCATCGTACATCGTGAGGAGAATCCCCTCTATTTCCAGCGGATGATCAAACGATTCGCGAATGCGATCGATAGTGTCCATGAGCTCCGAGACACCCTCTAGGGCGAAGAATTCGCATTGAATCGGGACAAGAACGGAATCGGCGGCGATGAGCGCGTTCAGCGTCAGGAGGTCAAGTGCCGGGGGGCAATCGATCAGTGTGAAGGCAAAACGCTCGCGAAGGCCGGCAATCCGCTCTCTAAGCAGGAATTCCCGATTCTCGATACCGACCAGTTCAAGATTGGCAGCGATAAGATTCTTGTCGGCAGAAATGACGTTGAGGCCTTCGAGGTCGGTTGAGCGGATGACGTTGTCCGGGGTAGCGGTGCCCAGCAGTAGGTCGTACAATCCCGGCTGGTCTTGAGACTTTTGTAGGCCAAGACCGGTAGTCGAGTTCCCTTGGGGATCAGAGTCGATCAACAGCACTTGGAGATCGTTCGCAGCAAGGGAAGCCCCCAGGTTAATAGCGGTGGTGGTCTTACCCACTCCACCCTTTTGATTGGCGATGGCAATTACGCGGCTCAAGCGGCCATGCTACCACGGATGAAGTTTTGGGTGAAGTCTCACGTGAAACAACATTGCTGAAGAGGGTCCACAGCTGTTTCACGTGAAACGGTCGTCCTCAGAACTACCATTATTTTCGACGTTCCCCCACCCGCAGGAACCGCTGTTTCCCCCATGGCAGGGGAACGGGCTCCTTCCACACAAAACCCAGACCATCCGGCGGTACTTCCTCTCCCGTCAAGAGATCGGCGGAGATGCCAAGATTCTTTACGCACGGAATCAGGTCCTGATAGCTCACCGCCCGCGAAATTACGTGATCAAATTCCTCCTGCACTTCCTCCGCACGGACAGAAAGGATTCGGAAATTGTCCAATCGCCGCGTCGCTTCCCGCAAGAACACGCTCTTGCGCTGGTGCGATTCAATCAGGGTGACGGCGCAATCCGCACGCACCACACCCACTGGAAACCCTGGAAAGCCGCCACCCGAACCCACATCGGCCACGCGCAAAGGCCCCGGGGGCAAGTGCAGCGCCAGAAAGACCGATTCACAGTAATGCCGCTCCACAGCTTCCCCTTCGCTCCGAATCGCCGTCAGATTGAGGACCTTGTTCCAGCGGGTGAGCAACTCGAAATGCATTTGCAGCAGGTCAACCTGCGCCGCGCTCAACTCGACCCAAGCGCCCAGCCGCTCGCGCAAAAGCTTAGCAAACACGGTTCAAGCTGAGATAGACGTCCAGAACGGCTATCGCTGCCGGGGTAACACCCGGGATTCGCGCGGCCTGCCCCAGCGTCGCTGGCCGTACGCGGGCGAGTTTCTCCTGAATTTCACGCGACAAACCCGGAATTCCGCCAAACCCGAAATCGGCGGGAATCGCGCGCCGATCTGAGTCTTTCAAGCGCGCAATTTGCCGTTCCTGCTGGGCAATGTAGCCGCTGTATTTGCACTCCGTCTCCACGGTGGTCGTCGCCCCGCAGACGGGTTGTTCTCCCAACACCTGGCACACCCACGCGGAGATCGATGCGATGGAAACCTCCGGCCGCTTCAGCAACTGGCCATTGGGATGCCCCTCGAGAGCGGCAGTCAGTCGGGCAACCTGAGCCTTCTTGCGCTCAAAAACCCGCCACCGCTCCTCCGTCACGAGCCCGGCCCGGCGGCCCATCGGCGTCAGGCGCAAGTCGGCGTTGTCGATGCGTAAGTGCAAGCGGTACTCCGCGCGGGAGGTAAACATGCGGTAAGGTTCGTCGGCGCCTTTGGTGATCAAATCGTCAATCAGTATTCCAATATAACCCTCGGTGCGGCCAACGATTACCGGTTCCTTTCCCGCGATCCGGCAGGCGGCATTTAACCCTGCGATCAGCCCCTGACAGGCTGCCTCTTCATAACCCGATGTGCCGTTGATCTGGCCGGCCAGGTACAAGCGGCGGATCGACTTCACCTCCAGCGTATGTTCCAACTCGCGCGCATCGATGGCGTCATATTCAATGGCGTAACCAGGGCGGATCATCTCGGCCTCTTCCAAACCCGGGATAGAGGCCACCATGGCGGCCTGCACGTCGATGGGCATGCTGGTGGACATCCCGTTCACATAGACCTCGTTGGTGTCGAGGCCTTCGGGCTCTAGAAAAATCTGGTGACGGACTTTGTCCGGGAACTTAACGAATTTGTCCTCGATAGAGGGACAATACCGCGGACCGACGCCCTCAATCTGCCCACTGTAGAGAGGGGAACGGGGAATGGCTTCCCTCAGAATCCGCCGCGTTTCCTCTGTCGTGTAGCCGATGTGGCACTGGATCTGGGGGCGGTCGATTTTGCCCGTCAGGAAGGAAAACGGGGTTGGTTCCGCGTCGCCCGGTTGGGGTTCGAACTTGGACCAGTCGATAGTGCGGCCGTCCAGGCGCGGTGGCGTGCCGGTCTTCAGGCGGGTCCAGTTCAAACCCAGGCTGCGCAACTGGTCGCCCAACAGTTGCGCCGGAGCCTCGCCATTGCGGCCGCAACTGTACTTGGCCTCGCCCACGTGGGCCAAGCCATTAAGGAAAGTGCCGGTGGTGACCACCACCGCGGCCGCCTCCACGGTTCGGCCATCGCGCAACGCCACGCCACGCGCCTGGCAGCCGTCCACGATCAGCGATGCGACCTCGGCCTGCTTGATGCGGAGGTTGGGTTCGCGCTCCAGCACTTCGCGCATCTTGACTCGGTACTGCCGCTTATCCATCTGCGCCCGCGGCGACCAAACCGCCGGGCCGCGGCTGGTATTGAGCAGGCGGAACTGGATGCCGACGGCGTCCGCCACTTCGGCCATCAACCCGCCCAACGCGTCGACCTCGCGCACCAGGTGGCCTTTGGCGATCCCGCCAATGGCGGGGTTGCAGGACATCTGCGCGATCAGGTCCAGATTCATGGTCACCATGGCGGTGCGCATTCCCATGCGGGCGCAGGCCCGCGCGGCCTCGCAACCCGCATGGCCGGCGCCGACCACGACCACGTCATACCTCTCGTGCATTGTTATCATTTTAGCGAATGCGCATCCTCATACTGGGCGGCGGCGGCCGTGAGCACGCTCTCGCCTGGAAACTCGCCCAATCGCCCGGCGTCGAAATTCTTGCCGCACCCGGCAATCCCGGCATTGCGGCCATCGGCCGGTGCCTCAGCCCGCAGGCCGCCGAAGAACTGAAACCGGACCTGACCGTGGTAGGACCGGAAGCGCCTCTGGTGGACGGCGTCGTGGACCGTTACCGGACGCGCGGCCTGAAAATTGTCGGCCCGGCGCGCGATGCCGCACGGCTCGAAGGCAGCAAAGTATTTGCAAAGAACTTCTTTTTGCAAAGTAATATCCCGACGGCCGGATTCGTTACCGTCGATTCCGCCCATGACGCCCGGCGAGCGCTCGCCCGCTTCGGGTATCCCGTGGTGCTCAAAGCCGACGGCCTGGCGGCGGGAAAAGGCGTCATCATCGCTCACGATGCGGCCGAGGCTGAAACGGCGCTCCAATCACTGCGCGGCCGATTGGTGATCGAAGAGTATCTGGAAGGCGAAGAAGTCAGCTTCATTGCCCTTTCGGACGGCAAGGACGTGCTGCCGCTGGCTCCCACGCAGGATCACAAAGCCGTCTTCGACGGCGACCAGGGGCCGAACACCGGCGGCATGGGCGCCTACTGCGATCTGGCGATCCTGACGGAGGCGCAGACAGCCGAGATTCTGGATCGCGTCATCCGCCCGACAGTGGAGCGAACCGGCTTCACCGGATTCCTCTATGCCGGCCTCATGCTGACGGCCGACGGCATTAAGGTTCTGGAATTCAACGTTCGCCTGGGAGATCCGGAGACTCAGCCGTTGATGCACCGCATGGCGTCCGACCTGGTTCCGGTGCTGCTGGCCGCGGCGACTGGCGAACTTGGCTCCGCGACCATCGAATGGAAACCCGGGCCCAGCGTTTGCGTGGTTCTGGCATCCGGCGGCTATCCCGGCGAGTTCGTCACCGGAAAAACCATCACCGGAATCGCGGAAGCCGAAGCTACCGGGGCGACGGTCTTTCAAGCGGGCACCCGCATGGGGACGACCGGCCTGGAAACGGCGGGCGGGCGCGTGCTGGGTGTTACCACATCGGCGGGGACGCTCCCAGGCGCAATCCAGGCGGCTTACACCGCCGCCGGCAAGATCCAGTTCGACGGCATGCATTATCGGACCGATATCGGCAAGAAGGGCTTGAAGCGGCAGGAGTAACTGTGGAGCGGGCACTTGTGCCTGCCACCTCCCGACTCGTCGGGACGCGCTCTTCCGCGCGGCGACAGCGTGCCGGGATGAGTCAAGACATGGCAGGAGTGCCCGCTCCACGGATACCCGTTGCACGCCCGGTAGCGCTGGCGCCGGCGGCCGCCATGAGCTCAACGAGGTTACGATTGCTTCCGAAACCAAAGAACCCGCCAAGTCCCCCTGGTGAGCCCCCGCCCCCAACTATGCTGGTCAGGAAACACGCACAAGAATGCACAATAGCGAAACCAAACCCTCTTTCCCAAACGAACCAAATTCTCCCATATGCATAAGAAACCAAATTACTTACCGTCTGATTAATTGAACCTGTCGCAGCTCGCGCCGACTAAAGGTGTAGCGTACTCCCTCGTCGGCGCGCGACCTATCCCCGGCCTTCGCTACAATAGAAATACCCGTGGGCACGTAGCTCAGTTGGATAGAGCGGCCGCCTCCTAAGCGACAGGTCGGCAGTTCGAATCTGCCCGTGCCCACCACTCCCACCTCCCCCGGGAAGAGTGACGCGTCCATGGCTTTTGTTCATCTCCATTGCCACACCGATTATTCGCTGCTCGATGGCGCTTGCGATATCGATCAGCTCATGCAGATCGTTTCCGAACAGAAAATGCCGGCGGTCGCCATGACCGATCACGGCAATCTTTTCGGGGCGGTGAAGTTCTATAACGCCGCCAAGAACGTCGGCGTCAACCCGGTGATCGGATGCGAGATGTACGTCGCCCAGCAAGGCCATAAGAACCGCTCCGACGGCGGCTACAACCACTTGGTGCTGCTGTGCGAGACCCAGGAAGGCTACCGCAACCTCATCAAGCTCGTCTCAACCGCCTACCTGGACGGATTCTATTACAAGCCGCGGGTGGATATGGATCTGCTGGCGCAGCACTCCAAAGGCCTGATCGCTCTCTCCGCCTGTTTGAAGGGCCACATTCCGGAAACGATTTTGGCCGACCGGTACGACGACGCGCGGCGCCTGGCGCACACCTATGCCGATATCTTCGGCCGGAACAACTATTTTCTGGAAGTGCAGGACCACCACCTGGACCAGGACAAGCGCCTCACCCCCGCGCTGAACCGGCTGTCGCAGGAGACCGGCCTCAAACTCGTCGCCACCAACGATTCGCACTATCTCCGCCGCGACGACGCGCGCGCGCACGAAATCCTGCTTTGCATTCAGACCGGTAAGTTCTTCAACGACCCAAACCGCATGCGTTGGAACACGGCCGACTTTTACCTGAAGTCGAGGGCCGAAATGATGGAGCTTTTCGGCGAACTGGAAGACGCCCTGGACCGCACCGGGGAAATCGCCGATCGCTGCCACGTGAACCTGGAGCAGGTGAAAGAACCGTTCCCGAAGTTCGACGTGCCGGAGAGCCACTCGGCGGATACCTACTTCGAGTACATCGCGCGGCAGGGTTTCGAGAAGCGGCGGCCGAGGCTGGAGGCTATGCGCGCGCAGGGCGGTCTCAAACACGACCTGGCGGAATACAACGAACGCCTCGACCGCGAAATCCAGATGATTCAGAAAATGCAGTTCTCGGGCTATTTTCTGATCGTCTGGGACTTCATCCGCTACGCCAAATCCAAAGGGATTCCGGTCGGCCCGGGGCGGGGATCCGCCGCCGGCAGCCTGGTCGGTTACGCCATGGCGATCACCGATATCGACCCACTTCAGTACGGGCTGCTATTCGAGCGCTTCCTCAATCCGGAGCGCGTCAGCATGCCCGATATCGACGTGGATTTCTGCATGAACCGCCGCGGCGAGGTGATCCAGTACGTCACCGAAAAATACGGCCGCGAACAGGTCGCCCAGATCATCACCTTCAACACCCTGGGCGCCCGCGCGGCCATCAAAGACGTCGGCCGCGTGCTGGAGATGCCCTTCGCCGACGTCGAGCGCCTCACCAAGTTGGTGCCGGGCGTCCTCAACATCACGCTCGAAGACGCCATGAAGCAGGAGCCTGGCTTCGCCGAAGCCGCCAAGAAAGATCCGCGCGTCGACGATGTGCTGAAAGTCGCCCGGCGCCTCGAAGGTCTGGCCCGCAACTGTTCGGTGCATGCCGCAGGCGTGGTGATCTCGCCGCAACCGCTCACCGAACTGGTCCCGCTCTACAAGACCAACCGCGACGAAATTGTGACCCAATTCGATATGAGCGGCCTCGAAAAGCTCCAGCTCCTCAAAATGGACTTCCTGGGCTTGACCACGCTCACCCTGATTCAGGACGCGCTGCGCCTGATCAAGAAGCGGCACGGCGTCGACCTGGTTCCCGAGGATCTGCCCCTGAACGATAAGGCCACCTACGACATCTTCTGCAAGGGATTCACTTCCGGAGTCTTCCAGTTCGAATCCGCCGGTATGAAAGATATCCTCCTGCGCTATCAGCCCAGCCGGCTGGAGGACCTGACGGCTCTGAACGCTCTGTATCGGCCCGGTCCCATCCAGGGCGGCATGGTGGACGATTTCATCGAGCGCAAATGGGGCCGCAAGGCGGTGCAGTACGATCTCCCGGAGCTGAAGGAGTTGCTGGAGGAGACCTACGGCGTGATCGTCTACCAGGAGCAGGTGATGCAAATCTCCAACCGCCTGGCCGGCTACTCGCTGGGCGACGCCGATCTGCTGCGCCGCGCCATGGGCAAGAAAAAGCTCGAAGAGATGGCCAAACAGCGGGAGCGTTTCGTGCAGGGCGCCCTCGCGCGCAACCTGCCTCAAAGAAAGGTCGAGAAAATCTTCGACCTGATGGAACAGTTCGCCGGTTATGGCTTCAACAAGTCGCATTCGGCCGCCTACGCCTACCTGGCCTACGTGACGGCATATCTGAAGGCGCACTATCCGGTGGACTTCATGGCCGCGCTGCTCACTTCCGAAACCGGCAACACCGCCAAAGTGGTGAAGTACATCAACGAATGCCGGGCCATGGGCATCACCATTCTCCCGCCCGACGTGAATTCGTCGGAGTGGAGTTTCACGCCGGATGGCGCCGCCATCCGCTTCGGCCTGGGCGCGGTGAAAAACGTGGGGCAATCGGCCGTGGAGGCCATTGGCAAGGCGCGCGAAGAATTAGCGTCCTTCCGCTCGCTCTATCAGTTCTGCGACAAGGTGGATTCCGGCGCGGTCAACCGGCGCATGATCGAAAGCCTCGTCAAGGCCGGCGCCATGGACACGCTGGAAGGCGCCCGCGCGCAGAAGTTCGCGGTGCTGGAATCCGCCATGGAGTCCGGCCAAAGGGCGCAGCGCGACCGCCAGAGCGGCCAGGTCGGCCTGTTCGGCGAAATGCTGGCGGGCGAGGAAGCCGAGGCCCACTACGCGCCGCTTCCCAGCGTCCCCGATTGGACCGACAAGGAGAAGCTTGCCTTCGAGAAGGAACTCCTCGGCTTCTGGGTGACCGGCCATCCCCTCGATCGCTATGCCGACAAGATCGCCGAATTGGCCACGCACGACTCCGGCTCCCTGGAAGGCCTCGGCAAAGGCGCCGATGTGGTCCTCTGCGGCGTGCTGACCGGCATCACCCGGAAGCGCAACCGCGAGGGCAAACCCTGGGTCGCCATGACCATAGAGGACCGCGGCGGCACCCTCGACGGGATGATCTTCGCCAACAATTACGAACGCCTCGCCGCGGAAGTGGCTGAGGACCAGGCGGTGCTGATCCGAGGCCAAGTCCTGCCCGAAGACAACGCACCGCCCAAGATCTCCGTTCAGGACCTGGTTGCGCTCGATAACGCGCGCATCGACACGCCATCCGTCATCTCGATCCGCATCTGGTTGGGACCGAACGGAATTCAGGGTAACGGGAAATCCGATCGGGCCGCCGCTCTAAGCGAGTTATTCCAGCGCAAGCCGGGCCCCACCCAGGTGCGCCTCCGCCTCGAGTTGCCACGGGATTTTTCGGTCCTGCTCGACGTCGGCATGAAAGTCAAACCCGACAAGGAATTCCGTGCCGCCGTCGAAGCCATCTGCGGCGCTCAAGCCATTGAGAAATTGGCCGGGTAGAGCGAGAGCCTCAGGCCGCTTCCGGAGGCCTCATAAGGAGCTTCTTTTCAATCTCGAGCAAACGCTGCTCGACGATCTCCAACCGGCGGTCCGTCGACGCATCCACGTTCGAAAGATCCGCCTGCAGCCTTCGGAACTTGATTTGCTCGCTGGAGGCGTAGCGTTCGAACGCGCGTAGAATCTCGGTTTGCGAGTCTCGCACGACTTCTACGAGACGGTTCTCCAGAGCAGCCAGATCGGCCTTCGTAGCAGGTTTGGAACCGTTGTTGTCGTCCGGCATGAACTCTCCAAACCCAGTGTAACCCCAGCGGCCCCGTTCCGCTTCAACCGCTGACCTTGCCGACCAGGATGATTGCTATCGGCAGATCGCCGACTTTAACGTTCAGAACCCAATCGGGGTTGTCGCCTTCTTTGGTAACGGCTGGGAAGTTGGTACCGGCAGCGGGTACTTCCAAAGACAGCACGGCCGGGTGCGGGGTGCCGGAGGCTTTCCTGCTCCACCCCACCAACTCCTCAAAGGCCGGTAGCGCAGCCGGATCCTTGTCCGCGGCGATCGGGGTGAGCAGGGCAAAATCCCGCTGCGGAGCCACACCCTGATGAGCGCCGTCGGACGGGTAGGTGCTGTACCGGAGCGTATATAGCCCCGCCTTGATGGTCTGGCCGCGGCGATCGCTTCCTTGCCCCGGGAACCGAATTACCCCCAGCAGCGTTCCCTGGGCAATCGGCAGGGTGATGGAGTCGTCGGCCGCCTTGGCGCCCGTCGGGATCGACTGCCGGAACCACGCCTCGCACCATGCTCCGTGCGCGCCTTCCACACGGTAACCTTGGGCAGAAATCACCGCCGCAAAACCAGCCGGCAGGTCGGGCGCGGCACTCGCCATCGGCTCCAGCCGATAATCCTGGGCCGCAGCCGGTACAAGCACAAACAATCCAGCGGCGAGCAAAGAAATTGAGAAGCTATTGGTCATGACAGTAGGAGGGATGACTGGAGCGGGAGACGGGATTCGAACCCGCGACATCGACCTTGGCAAGGTCGCACTCTACCAGCTGAGTTACTCCCGCCCTTCAAAACAATCTCCATTGTCCCTTACAAACATAAGCGCTGTCAAACGTTACACATATCTCGTTCTATTGAAACGATTTATAAACTTGCGACGAAGCTCTTCCGCTGTGCTAGACTACTTTCGATTGACCGGCAAGCGAGTGCCCCTGATGTCCGCGTCCGCGACTCCCTAGACACCCTGCTACTGGTTCTTTTTAGTCGGCACGTAACGATCTCGCAATTTTGTGAAAAAGTTGTGGAAAAATTGCCGATTTCGTGTGTAATAAAATGAACCTTTGGGACCAAATCCGGCACGAACTGCAAAGCAAAATCGGCGCCGATGCATATCGGAATTGGCTGACGGGCACGGCGTTTCTAGGTATGGAGACAGATACTCTGGTGGTGTCGGTTCCGGATGTCGAAACCCGCACCTGGCTCGAAACTGAGTTTTCCAAACTGGTCGATCAATCCATCCGGCAACTCGCCCTGCCGGTGCGCAAGATCCGATACGAGCCGGAGCCGCCCCGCGGTGCCAGGAATCAGGCTCTGGCAGCGCTGGAAACGGGGGATATGGAGCTCGCCGATTCCACGCTCAATCCCAAGTTCACCTTCGACTCATTCGTAGTGGGCGCCTGCAATCAGTTCGCGCATGCGGCCGCGCGCTCGGTAGCCACCAACCCTTCGCGCAGCTATAACCCGCTCTTTATTTACGGCGGAGTGGGTATGGGGAAGACTCACCTGATGCACGCCATCGGCCGGGAACTGATGCAGAGGTTCGGTTCCATGCGTGTGATCTATACCTCCAGCGAACGCTTTATGAATGAAATGATCGCCTGCATCCGCAACGAACGAATGCCTCAATTTCATAAGCGCTATCGCGAAGTCGACGTGCTGTTGATCGACGACATCCAATTACTCGGCAACAAGGAACGCACACAGGAGGAATTTTTCCACACCTTTAATGAACTGCACGAGCATCAGAAACAGATCGTGCTGTCGAGCGACTCGCCTCCTAAGGAAATCCCGGGTCTGCTGGAGCGTTTGCGGTCCCGCTTCGAGTGGGGACTACTGGCCGATATTCAACCACCGGATCTCGAAACCAAAATGGCCATCCTGGATAAGAAATCAGAGGCCGAAGGCTTCAAACTGCCCGACGACGTGCGCTCGTTTATGGCGTCCAAGACCAAATCGAACGTGCGCGAGTTGGAGGGTGCGCTGGTCAAATTGATTGCTTATTCGTCTCTCACCGGGACCCCCGTAAGCGTTGCCATGGCGCAGCAGGTCCTCAAGCACATGGTGCACGTGCCCGACCGCAGAGTGAGTATCGACGCCATCCAGAAAGCCGTGGCGGAACGCTTCCAGATCAAGCAAAGCCAACTCAAGGAGCGCAGCAACATGCGGAAGGTGGTTTATCCCCGCCAGGTGGCAATGTACCTGGTTAAGGAACTAACCAGCGCCTCGCTGCCCGAGATCGGGAGGGCTTTTGGCGGCAAGCATCACACCACTGTGATCCATTCCATAAACAAAATTGATAAGGACCGTCATCATGATCCGGAATTGAACAGGTTACTGCACAGTTTAATGGACTCATTACAATGACTTTATGCTTGTTTTGCACAATGCCATTGAAGAGCCTTCTTCGGAAATTGAGGAAGAACCTCAGCCGAGGACGAATTTGCACCGGAACTAGCCCGCTATGCACGCCCCAATGCACAAGTTCAACTAGCCAAAAGTGGTTGAATTTAGTATAATTTAGGTAGTCTTCAACAATTTGCACAGGCCCGATGAATACGGTTTAATTTCTCTGGACTTGTACAGTTAGCAATAGTAAGAGCCGAGGCACTATGGAATTCACTGTCAGCAAGGCGGAGTTGGTGCGAGAGCTGAGCCTGTCGCAAGGCGTTGTCGAGAAGAAGACCACGATTCCGATCCTGTCGAACGTACTGATGGAAGCTACCGCCGACCGGATAACTTTGACGGCGACCGACCTGGAGTTGGGGATTCGCTGTTCCTGCCCGGCACGGGTGAAAAAAGAAGGGTCCGGTACCGTACCGGCGCGCAAACTGCTGGACTTCGTTCGCCTGTTGCCGGAGGGCGATATCCAGATGAAGTTTCTGGAGAACCATTGGGCAAGCATTACCAGCGGTCGCTCGCGGACGCGAATTGCCGGTATGTCCCGTGACAGTTTTCCCGAACTCCCGCAAACCCCGCCGGTGGTTGCACAGGTGCCGGTGAAAACACTGGCGTCGATGATAGCGCGCACCGGTTTTGCCATTTCGATGGAAGAATCGCGTTTCACCTTGAGCGGGGCTCTGCTCTTGTTGCGCCCGGAAGGTTTGATCATGGTAGCCACCGACGGCCATCGCCTGGCGTATGTGCAGGTGCCTCCCGCCGAGAGCGGAACCGTGGACCAACCCTTACGCGCGCTGATTCCCAAGAAAGCCATGGGAGAATTGGCCAAATTGGCCGACGATGCGGGCGATGGAGCCATGGCATTGTTTTCCGGTGACGACAATCACCTTTTCTTTCAAGTTGGCCATCGTCTGCTGCTGACGCGCAAACTGCCCGGCAACTTTCCGGATTATGAGCGTGTGCTGCCCAAAGATCATATCCACGTTGCCACACTCGAAAAAGCCGAAATCCGTTCCGCCATCGAGCGCGTCGCGCAGTTCGCCGATGAGCGCTCGCGCGCCATCCGCGTGCAATTTGTAAGCGGAGAAGTGCGCATATTTTCGTCCTCGGTGGAAATGGGAGAAAGCGAGGAGAGCGTATCCGCCGAGTACACCGGCCCGGACCTCGAGATCGGGTTTAATGCCCAGTATCTGCTCGACTTCCTGCGTGTGATCTCACAGGACCGAGTCGAATTTCAGTTGAAGGATCAAAAAAGCGCCGGCGAGTTGCGTCCGGCGGGCGACACCGTGGTGGATCAATACCGCTATGTGGTCATGCCCATGAGGATCTGATTCGATTCCTATGGCAAACGAAGTGAATCCCGGTACCTCCGAACAAGTATACGATTCCAGTAGTATCAAGGTCTTGGAAGGCTTGGAAGCAGTACGGCTTCGCCCCGCCATGTATATCGGTTCCACCGGGGAAATGGGCCTGCATCACCTGGTCTACGAAGTGGTCGACAACTCGGTGGATGAAGCCATGGCCGGCTACGCTACCGAGGTGAATGTTACCATCCACGACGACAACTCCGTCACCGTGATCGACAACGGCCGTGGTATCCCGGTGGATCTTCACGAAGACGAGGGTGTTTCCGCCGCGCAGGTGGTCATGACCAAACTGCACGCCGGCGGCAAATTCGACTCCAAGAGTTACAAAGTCTCCGGCGGGCTGCACGGCGTCGGCGTAAGCGTCGTCAACGCACTTTCCGAAAAGCTGGAACTGGAAGTCTGGCGCGACGGATTCACCTGGCAGCAGGAATATTCCTGCGGTATCCCCAAAGCTCCCTTGGCCAAGGCCGGCAAAGCCGGACGCAAGACCGGTACCCGCGTCACCTTCAAGCCCGACGTCACCATCATGGAAGCGCTGGTCTTCAACTACGACACCCTCGCTACCCGCCTTCGCCAGTTGGCCTTTCTGAACAAAGGCCTCAGAATCACCCTCACCGACGAGCGCGCCGATCCTATCAAGACCGCCGAATATCTCTATACCGGTGGCATTGCCGAGTTCATCAAGCACCTCAATAAAGGCAAGCAGGTGCTGCATGAAAAGCCCATTTATTTTGAAGCCGAGAGGGAACTGCCCAACAACGGCACCCTCACCATGGAAGTCGCACTGCAGTATAACGACTCCTACTCCGAGAACATCTCCAGCTTCGCCAACAACATCAACACCGTCGACGGCGGCTCGCACCTCCGCGGATTCTATTCGGCGCTGACGCGCACCATCAACGCCTTCGCCACCAGCCAGGGCTTGTTCAAGGAAAAGGAAACTCTCAGCGGAGACGACGTGCGCGAAGGCTTGACCGCGGTGGTGAGCGTGAAAGTCCCGCAGCCGCAGTTCGAAGGACAGACCAAGGGCAAACTGAATAGCGACATCGGCGGCCCGATGACCCAGTTTGTCAATGAAAAGCTGGGCGAGTACTTCGACAAGAACGCCAGCGTAGGGCGCAAGATCGTGGCCAAGGCCATTGAGGCCTCGCGTGCGCGCGAAGCGGCCCGCAAGGCCCGCGACCTGACCCGCCGCAAAGGCGCCCTGGAATCCGGCGGCATGCCGCACAAGCTGGCCGATTGCCAGGAGCGCGATCCGGAGCGCTGCGAACTCTTTCTGGTGGAGGGCGAATCGGCCGGGGGCACCGCCAAACAAGGCCGCGACCGCCGCTTCCAGGCCATCCTCCCGCTTAAAGGGAAAATCCTCAACGTCGAAAAGGCGCGCTACGACAAGATGCTCGGCCACGAGGAAATCCGCGCCATGATCACCGCTTTCGGCACGGGTATCGGCAAGGATGACTTCGACGTCTCCAAGCTCCGCTACGGCAAGATCATCATCATGACGGATGCCGATGTGGATGGCTCCCATATCCGCACCCTGCTGCTGACCTTCTTCTTCCGTCACATGCACGAACTGATCCTGCGCGAACGGGTTTTCATCGCCCAGCCGCCGCTCTTCCTGATCAAGAAAGGCAAGAGCGAAAAATATATCCGCGACGAAAAGGAGCTCACGCGCGAATTGACCCGCCGCGCCACCGAGAACCTGTCGCTCGAAACTCATTCCAACGGCGATGGGCCGAAAGCCGTCCTGGATGGCGCCGAACTACGCAGCTTTCTGTTGAGTCTGGATGAATACGCGCAGATGTTCGCCAAGGTGGAACGGCGGCTGCGCGACGCCCGCGTGGTGGAGTTGTTAGGAGACATCTCTCTCCGCCTGGACACCAAGGCCGACTTCCAGGAACAAATCAATCTCCAGCCCATGTTCGAAGCGCTGGTTAAGCTCGGCCTTAAGCCGGAAATGCGCACCGATGAGGAACACTCATCGAACACCGTGGTGTTCCACGATTCCACTAACGCCGAACGCTCGATAGGCGTCATCCTGGCCGCTCTACCCGAGTACCGGCGCTACCGCGCCCTGGCGCGCTCCATCGCCCGCTACAACGATCCGCCGTTTGTGGTGGTGAAGGAAGACCACCGCGAATCCCGCGGCACCTGGCGCGAATTGCTGGACTACGTCAAGACCGAGGGGCAAAAAGGCGCCGCCGTGCAGCGCTATAAGGGTCTGGGCGAAATGAACGCCGAACAACTTGCCGACACCACCATGAATCCCGAAAAGCGCACGCTGTTGAAAGTGCGCCTGGAAGACGCGGTGCTAAGCGAAGAGATTTTTTCCACGCTGATGGGCGAGGATGTGGAAAGCCGGCGAAAGTTCATTGAAGAGAACGCGCTGGACGTGAAGAATTTGGACGTGTAGCGCGCCCGTAGCGTCCCCCGATCGAGGAAGCGCCCTGAAAGGCGTTACATCGCATCCAGGCACCCAGGAGAGAATCTGACCATCCGTCACGAAACCACGGAGGACCGGCTGGTGGTCCACTCAATCAACGAGGCCGCTTTTGGCCGCTCGGACGAAGGTGACTTGGTCGACAGCTTGCGCATCGAGGGCGTCGTGCTCGTATCGCTCGTGGCAGAGTTGGGCAAGCGCGCAGTCGGACATATCCTATTCAGTCGGATGTCGATTGAGGCAGACGGCCGCTCGATCGCGGCAGTGGCGCTGGCCCCAATGGCCGTGTTATCCGAATGTCAGCGTCAGGGTGTCGGCGGCCGACTGATTCGGCATGGCCTGGATTTATTGCGGCGGCAGGGCGAGCATATCGTCATCGTTCTCGGCCATACCGATTATTACCCGCGCTTCGGCTTTTCAAATGAGAAAGCACGCTCTCTTGAAAGCCCGTTCCCTCCGGAGGCTTTCATGGCAAACGAACTCAGCCCCGGTGCTTTGGATGGGATTCACGGCAAGGTCAGATACCCGGCCGCGTTCGGACTCTGAAAAGTGCAGCCCATGGCGAGGCTCCAGTATCTGCCCAGCCCTGACGAACGCTCCGGACGGTGCTTACAATGCACTCTGGCCGGACCAGGAGGTCTTTGGCTTCAATGCAGCCCTCTTAGCCAATTCCGTCAGCTTACAAACGGCCTATTGTTTCCCCTTCCGGATCGCTTCGGTCAACGCTGGAACCACCTGAAAGAGATCGCCCACAATTCCGTAATCCGCCACTTCAAAAATGGGTGCGTTGGGGTCTTTGTTGATGGCCACCACGGTGCGCGATCCCTTCATGCCCACCAGGTGTTGGATCGCTCCGGAGATTCCCACCGCCAGGTATAGCTTCGGGGCAACCGTCTGCCCGGAACTGCCCACCTGGCGCTCCATGGGCAGCCAGCCGGCGTCGCAGATCGGGCGGGAGGCAGCCAGCTCCGCGCCCAGCGCTTCCGCCAGTTTCTCGATCATGGGGATGTTGCCGGCTTCCTGGATGCCGCGGCCCACCGAGACGATGATCTCGGCCGCGGTCAGGTCCACAGCGCGCTCCCCGGCGCGGAAGAGCTCGAGCGGCCGCGTGCGCACCTGGGAGGCCTCGATAACCGGGACGAACCTTTCCACCGGGGCGCTGCCCTCCGTCACCCGGTCGGCGCGATACGCACCCGCCTGCAACGAAACAAAGTGTGGGCCGCCGCCCGTGAAGCGCAGGTCTGCGTTCACCTTGCCCTGGAAGAGTTGGCGCACGGCCACCAGTTGGCCACCATCGGCAACGCGCAGAGCGATGGCGTCGGTTACCGCAACCCTGCCCTGGCGGGTAGCCAGCTTAGGCATAAAGTCGCGCACCCGGTAGGTGTGCGGAAAGAGCACGACCGCGGGCTTGACTTGCGCGATCAACTGCTCCAGCGCCAGCGCGTAGGCATCCGGTGTATAGCTCGCCAGCAGATCGTGTTCGATGGCGTACACCGCGGCCAGTTGCTTCGCGGCCAACTCGGCCGCCAGCGCTTCGATGCCGCGTCCCAACACCACTGCGGCCGCCGTGCCGGCGAGCTCGGGCGCCAGTTGTTGCGCGGCCGCCAGCGTTTCAAATGACATCGGGTTCCAGGCGCCGCCGCGCTGCTCCATTACGGCCAGGATGGTCGTACTCATGGCTGTGCTCATATGACCCGGGCCTCGAACCTGAGTTTTTCCACCAACTGGGCTGCCGCCGCCTTGGGAGGCCCGTCGAAGAGCTGTGTGCGCCTGTTGCGCTCCGGCAGATACACCCGCTCCAACACTAAGCCCGGCGAACCCGTAGCCACCGCCAGGTCCAGCGCCGAAATCCGCCGGACTTCCTTGGTCTTGGCCTTCTTGATGCCCATCAGGGTGGCGTAGCGCAGCTTGTTGCCGCCGGACTGAATGGTGAGCACGGCGGGGGTGGGCATCTCGATCTGCTGAAACCAGCCTTCCTCCAGTTCTCTCTTCACGTTGAGGCCGGTGTCGGTTTTTTCCACGTGCAGGATGAGCGTGGCGTGAGGCAGGCCGAGGAGCTCAGCCAGGATGACGCCGGTTTGGCCCAGGCCCAGGTCTTCGGA
>JBKQIF010000043.1:0-10866 GCA_052148435.1 Bryobacteraceae bacterium | reverse complement strand
CGGCTTGGGCGAGCGGGAATACGCCGAGCGCCTGTACGAGAAGATGCTCGAAGCCGATCCCAAGAACTTGGATGCACTGCGCGGCATGGCCGCTCTGGCCATTCACGCCTCGGAGTTTGACACGGCGCTGGAGTTTCACGTGCGCCTGATCGATCTGGGCGAGCGCGCCCCGGAGATCCTGTACAATGCCGGCCTGATGTACGAGAAGATCGGCCAGTACGACAAAGCCATTCGCTTGTACCGCGAAGCTCTGGCGCAACAGCCCGACATGTCGGAAGCGTTGCTCAACCTGGGCCGCATCCTGGAATCCAACGGCAAGGCCGAAGAGGCGCGCAATTGCTGGAGCAAAGCGCTGGAACTCGAACCGGCCCTGGCCCAAGGTTACTTCGGCCCGGCGATCGACTAGCCGGCAGCGGCAGGCACCGGTGCCTGAAAGAGCGTGAAAGAATATGGCCACCGATGAACGCAGATAAAGAAGTGAAGGGACTGATCTGCGTTCCTCGGCGGCTTGAATTTCAACTCTCCACGGATCCTGACCTGCGCGGCCCGGCAAACGCACCGATGATCCGGAAGACTTACGCCGGCACGGTGTCGCTGGCGCTCGCCTTGGCGTCGAACGGCGTCACCGGATCGAGGAGCGCCCAGCACACGATGCCCAGGGCCACTACCGCGGCTGAAACATAGAAGATGAGATTCCAGTTGTTGTCGGTCCAGGACAGCATGTAGCCGATCGTTAGCGGCGAGAGCGCGCCTCCTATGTTGCCGGTCATGTTCATGGCGCCGGAAAGCGTTCCGGCGTATTTCCCGCCGACGTCCATGGTGGACGCCCACGCCTGCGACATTACTAACTCCAAAAAGAACGCGGCCACGCCGATCACCCATACCGCGAGCCTCGCATCCGCGATCATGGTGGAGACGACCAAGAACACGCTGCCGCCGCTGAATCCGATGTAGGCCATGAGCCGCCGCGCCCGCGCTACCCCCATCTTAGGCGCCAGCCGTCCCGACAGGAAAACCGTCACCGGATCGCCGAGCCCGGCCAGGAATAGGGGCAGCGCACTGAACAGAGCAGTGGAGCCGTAGGCCAGATGACGCCCGTCGCGCAGGTAGCTCGGCAGCCAGGTCATATAGAAATACCACCCATAAGAATGGCAGAAGTACTGGATACACAGCATCCACACCTGGCGCGAGCGCAGCGCCTCACGCCAGGGCATGTCGCGGTGCCCGGAGGCCAGTTTGGAGCTTTCCTTCAAGAGCGTGCGTTCAGCGGCGTTGAGCTTGGGATTCTTCATCGGATCGTCGCGGTACCACAGGAAGAATACAACCGCCCAGATCACTCCCAATGCGCCGAAAATCTCGAAGGCATGGCGCCATCCCACCGCCTTCATTACCAGCGCCACCACCGGTGGCGTCAGCGCCGCCCCCCAACGCGTGCTCAACCACAGGATGCCTTGCGCGCGCACTTTTTCCCTTGCGGGGAGCCAGGTGGCGAAGGCTCTGGTCAGGTTGGGGAAGCAACCGGCTTCGCCCGCGCCGAACAGGAAGCGCGTCACCGTGAGCGAAATGAAGCCGGAAGCCCACCCAGTGGCGGCAGTGAAAAAAGACCACCACAGGACGATGCGGGTCAGGACCTTGCGCGGGCCAATCCAGTCTCCTAGGAATCCCCCGGGAATCTCCATCAGCGCATAGGCCCACCCGAACGCTGCAAAAACCCACCCCAACTGGATGGCGGAAAGCCCCAGGTCATGCCGGATGAAAGGAGCCGCGAACGAGATCGAGACGCGGTCGATATAGGTGACTACCGCCAGTGTGACGGCCAAGACGATCACCCAATAACGAACGCGCGTGGGCCGTTCGGCAATGGGTGAGTTGCTAGTTTGAGGGGACATATGCGGTTAGTTTGTGAAGCAAAGCGCTCCTATCGATTCCGGACAGCCAACATGTATCTCGAATCCACCCTCCGCCGCAACCGGATTTTCGTGTCTCATTACCTGCGCCAGGGTGGCTAGGGCGTGCTCGGCGCAAAGGCAGCCGGGGTGCGGGCCGGGTTCTTGCGGGTCGCGGGATGGAAATGAACAGGCCGCCAGCCGCGATCAGCTCACTTTGGCCATCAAGTCCTGAATTTTTTGCCGCTCTTCCGCCGTGGGGCTGTGCCTTAGGGCTTCCTGGGCTTCCTTAAACGCATGTGGCTTGTCGCCCTTCTGGGCCAGCGCCATGGCCAGATGGTAGCGGTAGGTGGAAGCGTTGGGCTGCTTCTGCACTACGTCCGACAGGATATCCACGGCATTCTGGCTCATCTGCTTCTTGATATAGATCCAGGCCAGCGTGTCGGACACTTCGGCATTATCCGGCAGCAACTGCTTGGCGCGCGAGGCGTAGGTGAGCGCCTGATCCAGGTCGCCGCCGTGCTCGGCCATCAGATAGGCGTCGTTGTTGAGCGCCTGCCCATCGTCGGGGTGGAGGCGCAGGGTGGCATCGTATACCTGTTTGGCCTCCGTCCAACGGCCCGCCATATCCAGAATCACCCCGAGAGTGATCAACACCATGGTGTTCTCGGGCACTAATTCGCGGGCCTTTTGGACCGAGGTCAACGCGTTCTGCAAATCGCCCTTCTTGCGATACGCCTCCCCCAGACGCATATACAGATCGGCGCGCGCCTTGGACTTCGGATCCATGGAATCGAGCACGCTCTGAAAGACCGGAATGGCCACGTCGTATTTGCCGGTCTGCACCGCGGCGCTGCCCAGCAGCACCTTGAAGTCGTTGCGGGTGGGAGCCTTGGACGATTCGCTCTGCAGCATGGCCACCGCGTCGTCGCCTTTGCCCTGGAGCACATAAACCTGGACCATGCTCACCAGGCTGCGCGTGTCGCCCGGATTTAACTGGTAGGAGTGGCGGAAGGTGTCCATTGCATCGGGATATTTTTTCTCCTGAACGTCGAGCTCGCCGAGTTCGATCAGAACGTCGGGCGAGTTAGGGTAGACCTTGAGCATGTTTTGGAGCAGCGCGCGCGCATCGGTGAACTTCTTTTGACCCATCAGCGCCCCCGCCTGAATCATGTGGGCCACGAGGCTGTTCCGGTCGACCGCCAGAATTTGTCCAGCGGACTTCATGGCATTGTCCCACTCGCCGCGGGCAATCTCGATCTGCGCGAGCTTGGTACGCGCCAAAACGTAATCGGGACGGATTTCGACGGCCTTTTGGAGCTGCTGGCGAGCCTGTTCGATCTCGCCTCGCAGCAGGTGAGCCCGCGCCAGGTTATAGTGCACCACCGGGTTCTGCGGCGCCTGGGCCACCACCGCCTGCAATTGCTCCAGGGCTTTGTTAACTTCGCCGCTATCCAGCATCATGGAAGCCTGCAACCCCTTGGCGTAATCGTCCTTGGGGTCGGCCGCCAAAATCTGGTTGTTGATTTCGACGGCTTCGGTCTTCTTGCCCTCGACCAGCAACAACTCGATGATTCGCTTCTGGTAATCCGCCTTACGCTTGGAATCGGCCGCCATGCCTTCCCGATATTCCTTTTCCGCTTTGTCGAGGTCGTGCTTCCGGTAGTAAAAATCGCCCACCACCAGATAGGCGTTGGGAAAATCGCTGGCATGGGCCTTGATCTGGTTCAGCACGCCGATCATATTGTCCCGCTGATTCAAGGTCGAGTAGAACCCCGCCAGTTGGGTCAGAAACCGGTACTGCTTGGGATTATTCTGATAGGCCAGCTTGAGCGTCTTTTCGGCGTCCGGAATCTGGTTCTGCAAAATCTGGATCTTGGTCAGCTCCTCGTAGGCGATCTGGTACGTCTTGTCTTCGCCGATGACGTCCCAATAGTATTGCTCGGCTTCCGGCAGCTTATTCTGTGACCAGAGTACGCGCGCCATCTGCATCTGCAGTTCTTTTTGCTTGGGGCGGATGGCGTACGCCTTTTGATACTCCTCCTGCGCCTGCGCTACCAGCTTGCGGCCCTCGTCGGCGTTGGCCGTGCTGAAGGCGAGGAATGCCTGTGCGAAATTGTAATCTCCGCTCAGCCGGTGGCCGTCGTAAGAACTCGGGTCCCGGGCCAACAAGTCGTGGATATAGCCCCGGACTTCCTGCATGAAGATCTTGTCTTTAGACGCCTCGGCGATATAGATCTCCGAGAGCTTCACCACCGCGTCCCAATGGTCGGGATCGCTCTTCGGCAACAGCTCCACCGCCTTGCGCAGTTCCGAAACCACGCCCGCCATCTGGCCCTCCTTCAAATAGGTAAGGGCCAGTTTGTAGTGGGCCGCGCCGTAGCGCTGGTCTTTCTGCAGAGCATCCTTATACATGATCGCGGCTTCCTTGTACTTGCCGCGCTCAAAATAGACATTCCCCCTGTCTAAGTAGCGCTTCTTGACGAAGTTGGGATCGCGGCTGCAGGAAGCCAGACCTAGAACCGATATTAAAACGATACAAAGCGACCGCATTTTACGCTCCACGAATGTCCTTTACCAATTTAAGCCAAGTTGCCGCCCGGCGCCATGACCACGTTCGAGTCCCCAGGTATTGTAGGTACTAGTATTGTCGCGATCGGGACCGCGGGGCGACGTTCAATTCACGTACACGGCCGCCGCGCGCTCACCCCGCCGATGCGCAGCGTCACCGGCAGCGCATTGCCGTTGTAGTGGTTGCCCGGAATGGTGCAGTCGATCTGATAGACACCCATGGTGCCCGCCCGTAAAACCGCTCCCGTTAACAATCACCGCGGTGTTGCTGATCGGCGGGTTTCCGAAGTAAAGCGCCACCGCCAGCGGGCTTGAGGGCGATGGGCTCCCGGCGGTAACCTCTCCACCGGTGGTTCCACCTCCCGCTACCAGTCAAACCCGTTGCCGACAACCTGGTGGCACCTGGAACAGAATTCGGCGGTCTTCACATCCAGCCGCTCCACCGCGTGGCTGGAAGTCATGACGCAACGCCAATCCGGGCAGTGCCGCAAGCCGAAGGTGTGCCCTAACTCATGTACGGCTTCTTTTATGAGGCGTTGACGCAACAGAGCCGGGCTGGGCGGCAAGCCGTAGAATTCCTCCCCCAGGCGCGCGGTGGAAACTACGGCGCAGTTACCGTCCAGCCGCGCTTCGCCGAAGACGAAAGTCAGCACCGGCACGTAGAGGTCGCACGCGCCCACTCCCAGCACCCTGGCGCCGGTATCGGTGGTGCGCTCGAGCTGGTCGAGAATCGCAGTCGAATGGAACTGGCCGCGGCGTTCGTCCCGCGCGAAGCGCACGTCCATGCCCGCGCGGCCGATACGGCACGGCACCCGGAACACCCGCGCCAGGGCCGCCGCCAGTTCTTCCAGTTGCGACAGCGGCAGCTCCTGCCGCGCCGGGTCCAGAGCGGACGCGTAGGCGGCCGCCGTCCCGTTCCTCGAAGGCCCCGCCAGGTTCCCCGAAGCCCCCGTGGCGGGCCAGCCGGCGACAGAGTCAACGATCAATGGCTGGAGCAGAATCGGTTTCAACACGACGGCCTCGACTGCCCGAATTCGCCCATCGCCCCTGGTTACCGCAGCCCGTAACGCCGCAGTTTGTTATACAACGTCGTGCGGTCGATATCCAGAATCCGCGCGGCGCGCGACAGGTTGTGCTGGGTCTCGCGCAGAATTCGCTCGATGTGCACGCGCTCTATGTCGTTCAACGACTGTCCACCCTTGGGTGCCTCTCCCTGAAACTGGAAGGAGAAGTCCGAAGCCCGAATTTCCGGGCCATGACACACCACCAAAGCGCGCTCCACCGCGTTTTCGAGTTCCCTCACGTTGCCCGGCCAGTCGTGCTGCATCAGCACATCCAGAGCGGCCGGGGCCACCTGCGGCGCCGGCCGGCTGGTCGCCATCGAGAACTTGTTCAGGAAGTGGTTCATCAGCAGCGGAATATCCTCCCGCCGCTCGCGCAGCGGGGGCAGGTCGATACAGAATACGTGCAGCCGGTAGTAGAGGTCGGGGCGAAAGGTGCCGGCCTTTACCAGCGATTCCAGGTTCTTATTGGTCGCCGCGACGGCCCGGAAATCCACCTTGATCGGCTGCGTCCCGCCTACCCGTACGATTTCTTTCTCCTGCAGGACGCGCAACAGATCGGTCTGGGTCCTCAGGCTGATATCGCTGATCTCGTCGAGGAAAACCGTACCACCCTCGGCCACCTCGAACTTGCCCTTCTTGCGGTATTGCGCCCCGGTGAAAGCGCCTTTCTCGTGCCCGAACAGCTCGCTTTCGAGCAGCGTTTCGGTCAACGCGCCGCAGTGAATCGTCACCATCGGCATGTAGCGCCGCGGCCCGCTGTTGTGAATCGACCGCGCCACCACTTCCTTGCCGGTGCCGCTCTCGCCGGTGATCAGTACCGTGGCTTCGGTGGGAGCCACCATCTCGATCAGCTCGATCACCTTCTTGATGGCCGGGCTGCTGCCGATCAATTCCGTGCCCGGCGCCACCTCCCGCAAATTCTCGCGCAGACGCGCCACTTCCATGTGCGCCCGCTTGTGCTCCAGCGCCTTGCCCACCAGGTGCGAGAGTTCGTCCGGATCGACCGGCTTGGTGATGTAATCGTAAGCGCCGCGCTTGAGCGCCTCCACCGCCGTGTCCACCGAGGCGTAACCCGTCATGATGACGACGGTCAGGTCGGGATCGGCTTCCTTCAACCGCGCCTGCAGCTCCATCCCATCCATGCCGGGCATCTTGATGTCGATCAGCGCAATGTCGAACTCGCCCTGCGCCAGCACCTCCAGCGCTTCGCGCCCGCTCCCGGTGGGCCGGGCCGAATAGCCTTCGCTGGTGAACCACTTGCCCAGCGAGTCCCGCACCACCAATTCGTCGTCGACGATCAGGATTCGTCCTTTTGCCTTTACCAATGTCGGGGACTCCGTCGCGCTCGCCATCTCGTCCTCCTTAACGTGGGGTTCCACCGGCCGCCACCGCCGCCGCCGGCAGCGTGATGCGGAACTCGGTTCCTTCACCCTCCTGGGTCCGTACCGTGATCTCTCCGGCGTGCTGCTCCACGATGGAGTGTGCCACCGCCAGGCCCAGTCCCGTGCGGTTCTGGTCTTCCTTGGTCGTAAAGAACGGATCGAAAATGCGCCCCAGCGCGTCGGCCGGTATGCCGCTGCCCGTGTCTTTCACCCGCACCACCCCTTGTTCGCCGGCGGCATCGAATTCCGTCACTACTTCGATGGTCCCGCCATGGGGCATGGCCTCGGATGCGTTCACCAGCAACACCAGCACCACCTGCTGGATTTGATTGCCGTCGCAATCGACAGGCGGCAGGTTGGCCGCGAAATTCTCCCGCAGATCGATACTCTGCATGTCCAGCTTGTGCTTGACCAGCAGGACGGCGCGCCGCACGATGGCGTTCAGATCGTTCGGCTCGCGATGGCTCGGCGCCTGGCGCGAGAAGGTGAGCAGATTCTTCACCAGGTCGCCGCAACGCTTGCTTTCGTGCTCGATGGTTTGCAGTTGTTCGGCGAGTTCGTCCCGGCGCGGGAATTCCTGCTTCTGAATTTCGCGCAGCACCAGCCGGGCGTAAGTCAGGATCCCGAATAGGGGATTGTTGATTTCGTGCGCCACCGTGGCCGCGAGCTTCCCGATCGACGCCATTTTCTCGTTGCTCAGCAGGGTCTTGTAAACCCGCTCGAGTTCCGCCGTCTTGCGCCGCACCTGCTCCTCGATCTCTCCCTGCGCCCCCGCCACTTTGGCGGTCATGCGGTTGAAGGATCGCGCCAGATCGCCCAACTCGTCTTCCGATTGCACCGGCAGCCGGTAATTCAAATCGCCGCCGGCTACGCGGTGAGTGCCGTCAATCAACGCCTTGACGGGCCGGTAGACTACGATCCACATGAACAGGATCGCCGCCAGGCATCCGAAGACGATAGCCCCTGCCAGGAACCACTTGAGCGACGCCTGGTGCGCGGCCATCTGCGCGTCCACCGTGGCCAGCGAGAGATCGGCGTCCACCACGCCCAGCACCGTCTGCCCCGGCGGATGCACGTGGCAGGAGGCGCCCGAGCATTCCGCCGAGTTGGCGATGGGCTGGATCACGCCAAGTACCCGGTGGCCCTGGCGGTCGATGAAGATGCGCGCGCGATCGGGGCGGCTGAGCTTCGACAAGGGGGCCGATTGCGAGTGGCAGGCGAAGCACTGCTCGGCGGTTTTGTCCACCACCAGGTTGCGCTCCCTGGCGTCGGTGGAAACCGTGATCCGCCCCTCCTTGTTGAAGATGCGGATGCGCTGGATGCCCGGCTCGCTGCCCAGTTCCTGAATGACGTTGTAGAGGGCTTCGCGGTCGTTGCGCAGCATTTCGTAACGCGTGCTGCGCAGGATCACGTCGGTGACGCGCTGCGCCGACTGCCTCACCAGGTCTTCGCTCTGGGCCCGCTCCATGCGCAGGTTCAGAAAGCCGAACAAAGTGAAAAAGACCGCCGTACTCGCGATCACGCACAGCGCCAGCTTGGCCGCCAGCCCGACCCGGATTTGCGCCCGCGGATTCATGCGACCGAGACGGAATCTTCCTCCGTTTCTTCCAATTCTCCCCGCGCGTCCTCATGCGAGTGCGCTTCGAAAATCGGAAAATAACCGGCGATCGCGCGGAAGGCGGCGAACCCGCACGCGACGATCGAAAGCGTCACCGCGATCTCGCTCCACTTGGGAACGTAATGTGTGCCCGACCCGGCCTCGAGTCCGGTGGTTCCCACGTTCAGCCGGTTGGCGATGAATCCGAACACCACCATCACCGCGCAGGCGTATAGCATGCCGGGATCGCGGCGAGTACGGGACTGGAAGAGCATCACCATGGGGACCAGCATCAAGGCGATCTCGAGCGCGAACAGCCAGGTTTCGATGCGGTTGCGGGCCAGTAAGTCCCATACGTGCCGGTGGGTCAGATCGAGGAAGCGAATCCACAAGTAAACGCTCAGCACCACCGCCAACACCCGCCCCAGGCTGGCCAACAATGGCAGTTCCAGCGCGCGCCCGAACGCCCGGCTACTGTGCCACGATTCGAAAATCGTCATGGCCAGCCCCACGGCGATGGCGGAAACGAAGAACAGCAGCGGCAGGATGGGGCTGTACCAGAGCGGGTATAACTTTTCCGGGACGATCAGAAACAGCGTGCCGAGCGAGCTCTGGTGCAGCGTCGAAAGCAGCACGCCCAGGATCATGAGCGGCACCGAGATACGGTGAATCCATTGCATGGGCTTGTGCAGCTCGAATTTCTCGAATACCACCGGGAGGAATTCCAGAAATAGGACGGTGCTGTACAGAGTCACGCACCAGGCCACCTCGAACATCACCGAGTGGGGGTTCCACATCACCAGCGGGTGCCACAGGTTGTAGGGACGGCCGAGGTCGTAAATTAACCCTACCACCACCAGAAGATAACCCAGGAAGGAGGTCAGAATGGCCGGCCGCAGCACCGGCTTGTAACGTTCGATGGCAAAGATATGAACGATCGCCACCAGGGTGAAGCCGCCCGCCGCCAGGCCCACCCCGCACATGACGTCGAAGGCGATCCAAATTCCCCAGGGGAACTTATCGCTCAGATTGGTGGACCCGCCCAACCCGTAAAACACCCGCAGGTAGGTGGCATACAGCCCAGCCAGTATGATTGCCGCGAAAACCACGCGCCAGAAAGTGATTTTGGGAAGCCTCAAGCTCATTTCCGCTTGCCTTCCTTCCGCGCCACTTCGGCGCGGCGATTGGTGATCCACCAGATGCCGCCCAGCAGCACCGACCCGGTGGACACCACATCGGGCAGCATCTCCAGCACGCGCCAGGTGGTTTCCGGCAGTGGCTCCTGTGGAACATTTGTACGCAGGCCGATCTGCTCGAAGGGCACCGCCGACAGGAATAGCACCGAGGTGCCGCCCACTTCTCTCAGGCCGTAAATCCGGTTGTAATACTGGTCCGGCTTACCGGCGATACGCCGCCGGGCTTCGGCGATCAGCTCGTCGCGGTCGCCGTTGACGGTTGCGCCCACCGGGCACGCCTCGGCGCAAGCCGTCTGCTTGCCATGGCTCTGGCGCTCATAGCACATGTCGCATTTGCGAACCAGCGGCAGCCGCTTCGACCATTCGTAGGTCGGTACCTGGAACGGGCAGGCTTGCATGCAGTAACGGCAGCCCATGCACTTGGAACTGTCGTACACTACCGGTCCCAGCGCGGTCTTCTGCAACGCTCCTACCGGGCAAACCGAAACGCAAGCCGGCTGGAGACAATTCATGCAGAGGCGCCGGCAGTAATGATCGCCGTGTGTTTCGACGGCAGTGAGCTTGTGTGCCGAAAGGTACTCTTCTCCGGCAATCCGGTCATTGTAGGGCAACCCCCACCGTTCGGCGCAGCCCGATTCGCAGGCTTTGCAATCGATGCACAGGGTACTGTCGTACAAAATGGCCCGAGGCATATTGGGACCCTCAACTCTTTTTTAGCAGAGTTTTGCCGCAATGTGTAGGAAAAACTGACAAAAAGGTACGAAAGTACAGGGAAGACCCCGATTTATTTCGCCGGTCCGCCGTCCGTGAGGAAGAATTCCTGGGCCGTCCGCTTCCAATTGGCCCCTGGGACTTCCGCCAGCAGATCGTCGGTTGGACGGCCTCCGTCAGCCGCAAACGCGCCGGCAAACTCCGGTTGGCGGGCGTACAGCCGTTCCACCGCATCCCGCATCCACTCCCTAATCAGGCTCTTGGGCACCAGGTTACGCGTCACGCTCTCCTCGTCCGGTACGTGCACCGACACCAGCCAGCCAGCTCCGTAAGGATCCTGCCGCAGCAACGCCGGATGCTTGGCGAGTTCCGCGTTGACTTCGATTACCTCGCCTTCGACCGGCGAAACCATCTCCACGCTTTCCCCGTTCCGGACTAGTGTCAGGAACTTCTGCCCTT
>JBKQIF010000042.1:0-11617 GCA_052148435.1 Bryobacteraceae bacterium | reverse complement strand
GGTCGCGGCTCGGTTTGGCTTGTTTCCGAGCCGCGACCGCCAGGGAGCGGTTGCCCGGAAATACGTTAGCTCTCAGCGGCCAGCGATCAGCCGGCTTCTAGTGTTGAAAGCTGACCGCCGATCGCGGAGAGCCTTCGCCGACACCCGGCCGAACCTTCTGAAGCCGCGTTCTATGCATGGTACCGCGACCGCGCGGGCGTCAACGCGCGTGCCCGGAAACCCGTCCTACTATACTTGAGGCAGGGAAGAGTCATGGGCGGGTACGACAGCGAGCTTTCGAAGATCGTGGCGGAGTTGAACCGCGCGGCGCCGAGCCAGCAGAAGGCCGTGCCGATCCGCGTGGCCGGATCGCTGGCGTCGCTCGATGCGCTGTTGCAGCTTGCGGCCGCGCGCAATGCCAGCGACGTGCTCCTGATTGCGGGCGCTCCCACGGTGCTGCGCGTGAATGGCGCGCTTTCGACCGCCAGCGGCGGGCCGCTCGACGCCGAAGAGGTGCGCGCGTTCGTGGTGCCGCTGCTCGAACCGGCGCAGATGGAAGAGCTGCAGAAGAAGCGCACGGTGGATTTCAGCTTCATGCGGGAGGGTCTGGGCCGCTTCCGCATCAACCTGCATTACCAGCGCGGCACGCTGGCGGCCAGTATCCGGCTGCTGCCGGCGCGCATTCCATCGCTCGAATCGCTGCACCTTCCGGGGTCGCTGGCGCGGCTGGCGGAACGGCGGCAGGGGCTGGTATTGGTGACCGGGCCGACCGGCTGCGGCAAGACTTCGACGCTGGCCGCGCTGATCGATATCGTCAACACCCGCCGCGCCGCGCACGTGGTGACGATCGAAGATCCGGTGGAGTATCAGCACGCGAACCGCAGCTCGATCATCGAGCAGATCGAAGTGGGGCGCGACACGCCGGATTTCGCGGTGACGCTGCGCAGCATCATGCGGCAGACGCCGGACGTGATTCTGGTGGGCGAAATGCGCGATGCCGAGACCATGGCCACGGTGCTGACCGCGGCCGAAACCGGCCACCTGGTTTTCTCCACCTTGCATACCAACGATGCGGTTCAGGCCGTGTCGCGGATACTCGATTCATTCCCCAGCGCCAACCAGCCGCAAGTGCGCCAGCAGATCTCGCTGGCCCTGGCCGCCGTCGTCGCCCAACAACTGATCCCCGGCGCCGACGGGGTGGCGCGCTGGCCGGCCACCGAGATCATGACCGCGACCGACGCCGTGCGCGCCCTGATCCGTAAAGGCGACGACCACCAGTTGCGCAGCCAGATTTCAACCAGCAAAGCGGAGGGCATGATGACCATGGAACAGTCGTTGGCGGACCTGGTGCGCGCCGGTCGCGTCTCGCCAGAGACGGCGCAGGCGCATTGCTTCCGGACGGAGGACTTGCGGAGATATTTGGGGTAGGAGGATATGCTCGAACGTGGATCGTCGATGCGGCGTTGGTCGCAATCGCGCTTGTCCCCGTTCCGTACCTCGCCTGCCCAAGGTGGCAAGTGTGGGTCGTCGATGGCTCTGGTGCTCCCATCAAGGGCATGTTGCGGCCAGGCTGATCAAGCAGGAGGAAACTCCGGAAGGGGCTCGCTTCAGGATCACGTTCGGATAGTGGGGTGCAGCGGGACGGCCTGGGAGGCCGTCGCAGGCCGAGGGCCTGCCCCACAAATTCTTAAACATGGCTCAACCCAGGTTCACGACATCAGCGGTTCGGAGACTCGACGCGGCACCGGAGAGTGCGCGCGCCACGGTGGCGGGTGACGTCTCCTTCTTAATTATCTAATCCGCCCTCACGCCCCCGCCGCCTCCTCCGGCAGCTTCTCGATCCGCACCTTCAGCACCCGGTTACGCTCCATTTCGAGCACGGTATACCGGCGGCCCTCGAAGACTATGCTCTGGCCGATACGCGGGATTTCGCCCAGCTTAAACATCAGGAACCCGGCCAGGGTTTCGAATCCGGCATCGGCGGGAATCTCGATGCCGAATTCGCTTTCGAGATCCCGGATGCGGGTGGCGCCTTCGAGTTCCAGCTCCTCGGCCTCGGGGAGTTGGCGGGGCAATCGTTCATCGTGCTCGTCCTCGATGCGCCCCACCAGTTGCTCCAGCACGTCTTCTACGGTTAACATGCCGGCGATGGTGCCGAATTCGTCCACCACCATGGCCATGTGCGAGGCGCCCTGGCGGAACTGCTCGATCATTTGCGAGAGCGGCTTGGTTTCGGGCACCACCACCGGCTGGCGCAACAGCCGGCCGATGCGAAACGAGCGGCTGGGGCGGCCGGAGCGGATGGCGTTGCGGCGCTCTTCCCAAACCGGCAGCAGGTCTTTATAATGCAGGATGCCGATGATTTTTTCGGGCGACCCCTGGTACACAGGCAGGCGGGAATGTTTTTCTTCGATCATGGTGCGGAGCACGTCATCGAGCGAAGCGGAAAGGTCGATCGACACCATGTCGTTGCGCGGCACCATGACTTCGCGCACCGAGACGGACTCCAGATCGAGCACGCGGTGAATCATATCTTCCTGGGCTTCGGGAAGGTAGCCCAGGCCGCGGCTGGAACTGACGATGAGCTTCAATTCCTCGGCGGAATGGCCGCCGGGACCGCCGGGACCGAGGCCAAGGGCGCGGGTAATGGCTCCCGCCGAACGTTCGATCACCACTACAAACGCGCGCGAGACGCGGTCGAAGACCAGCAAGGCGGGCGCCACCAGCGCGGCCAGCCGGTCGGCCTTGGCAATGGCCAGGTTCTTCGGCACCACTTCGCCCAGCACCACGTGAAAGTAGCTGATGGCGAGGAAGGACACCCCCAGGCAGGCTCCATGCAGCAACTTGGCCAGCACCGCAGTGGTGGGATGGTACGCCGAAACCAGCAGATCGTACAACGTGCCCTCGCCGGCCCAGCCCAATCCGAGGCTCGCCAGCGTCACCCCGACCTGGGTGACGGAGAGCAGGCGGCCGGGGTTGGCCAGAAGGTTCAGCGCCGCCTGCGCGCCCGCCTGGCCGTCTTCGGCCATCTGCCGCAGCCGCGATTGCCGCACCGAAAGCAGCGCCACTTCGGCGCCGGCAAACAGCCCATTCACGACGATCAGGAAAATCACCAGCAGAATGCGTAGCGGAAAATACGTCACAAAGCTTCCGCCCTCATTTTAGCTGAGTACGCCGTTTCGGAAGTTCGCTAACGATTTCCGTGAAGTGGGGCAGCGCCTCGCGCTACGGCGGACCCTCGGTCCGCCTCCGGCCAGGCGGCCTGAGAGGCCGCCGCGGGCTGGGAGCCCGCCCCACATATTTCCGGCGCCAAATCCGCCGAGGCGGGCTAACGAATGCGCGGCCGGCTCGTCCACGTAGATAACCAACTCACACTGTTACGTAAACCGGGCCCGCTTTCCCCGAATCCTCGGAAAGCGGGCCGCCCGGGTGCGCATCGGCGCCGCTTCGGCTTTTCGAACCTCGTCCAGCCGCTATGATGAAACTGTAGCCTGACATGACGGGGTCCACGGGTTCGCGAATCGTACGATTCGTCAACATTGTCATCGCGCTCGCGCTGGTGGTGGTAGCGGCCGGGCTGTTCTGGTACGTTTGGCGCCCGTTGCCGCGCCGCTCCGGTACCATCGAGACGGAAGTAGGGGCGGGCGTGAGCGTCACCTTCGACCCGCGCGGAGTGCCTCACATTCGCGCTTCGAGCCTCGAAGACGCGCTCTTCGTCGAAGGCTATGTGACGGCGCAGGACCGCCTGTTTCAAATGGATTCGCTGCGGCGGCTTTCGGCCGGAGACCTGGCAGACATCGTCGGCCCGGCGGCGCTCGAATCCGACCGCGATGCGCGCCAGTTGCGCATGCGGCGCATCGCCGAACAGGCTTACATCACCCTGCCGGCGGCCGACCGCGCCGCCATGGCGGCCTACGCCCGCGGCGTCAACGCCTTCCTTTCCACTCACCTGAGCCGGCTTCCTCTGGAATTCACCCTGCTCGGTTATGAGCCTCGTCCCTGGAGCGTGGTGGACTCGCTGCTGCTCAGCCTCCACATGTATCGCGATCTGACCACCTCCTGGCGCGACGAGTTGACCCTGCGGGGGCTGCTGGCCTCGGGCGAGCCCGCGAAAGTGCGCTACCTGTTCGATGAGCGAGCTTTGGGCGCGCCCACGCCCGGATCGAACGCGTGGGCTCTCGCCGGCAGCCGCACGGCTTCCGGCAAGCCGCTGCTCTCGAACGACATGCACCTGGAGTACTCGCTACCGGGCATCTGGTATATGACGCGGATCACGGCTCCGGGGATGGATGTATCCGGCGTCACCGTTCCCGGCCTTCCGGGCGTGGTGGTGGGACATAACCGGAACATCGCCTGGGGCATCACCAATTTGCAAGCCGATGTCCAGGACTTGTTCGTGGAGAAGATCGACCAACAGACCGGGCAATACCTGTTTGACGGGCGCGTGGAGCAGGCGCGGCTGGAGCGCGAAATCATTCCGGTCAAGGGCAAACCCAGCGTAGAGCTGAACCTCTGGGTAACGCGGCACGGGCCGTTGTTCGTGGCCGAAGGGGCCGAAACCATGTCGCTGCGCTGGACCGCCGCGGAGACGGGCTTGCTCCAATACCCGATTCTGGACATCGACCGCGCCGAGGACTGGACCCAGTTCACGGCGGCGCTGGCGCGCTTCCCCGGCCCGGGCTCCAACTTTGTCTACGCCGACCGCGCAGGCAACATCGGTTACCACGCCGCCGGCCGCATCCCTTTGCGGCGGGAATACCGCGGCGATTTGCCCGTGGATGGATCGTCGGCGCGCTTCGATTGGGATGGATTCATCCCGTTCGACAAGCTGCCATCGGCGTTCAATCCGCCCTCCGGAATCGTCGCCACCGCCAACCAGGACCCGTTTCCGAAGGAAGATCCCTTGCCGAAGGAATACGTCTATCCGCCCAACGGCAATTTCGCGGCGCCCTATCGCGCGCGGCAGATCCGCGCCCGGCTGGCCTCCCGTGGCGGCTGGCGCGCGGCCGATCTCCTCAGCGTGCAAAAGGACGTCTACTCCGCGTTCGACAAGTTCCTGGCCGCCGAGGTCGCCGCCGCTTATCAGCGCCACCGGATGGGGAACACGGGCCTCGATGGCGCGGCCGCGCTGCTTGGAAGCTGGAACGGGCAGATGGAAACCGATTCCGCCGCCGCATTTCTCGAATCCCTGGTGTTCCAGCACGTGCGCACGGCGGTCTGGCAACGGGCCGCGCCCGGCTGGGCGGCCATCGACCGGATTCCGAAATTCACCACTGCCTCCATCGAGCGCCTGCTGCGCGAGCGGCCAGCCGGCTGGTTCACCGATTACGACACCATGCTGCTGACGGCTTTCTCCGACGCCTTCGAAGAAGCCCAGCGCATTGAGGGCCGCGACCCCACGCGTTGGAAGTACGGCGCCTGGTCCACCATCGTCATCCGCAACCCGGTCTTGCGCCAGGTGCCGCGGGTCGGCCCGTATTTCGACATCGGCCCCCTCCCCATGAGTGGCTCGCCGGTCACCGTCAAGCAGTTCACCCGCGCGCTGGGCCCCTCCATGCGCATGAACGCGGACCTGGCCGATTGGGACCGGTCGCTGCTGAACATCGTCACCGGCCAGAGCGGTCAGATCCTGTCCAGCCACTACCGCGATCAGTGGGACAGCTACTACCACGCGCTCAGCTACCCCATGTCGTGGAACGGGGAAGAGACCGCGGGCACGCTCGAATTCCGCCCGGCGAAGTAGGCGGTCGCCGGCACGCGAGTCGCCCGTTCATCGTGATTTCAAGCGGCCGGTTCCGGAGGTTGAGAATATCGCAGCGATCCGGGCGTGGTGAGCAACCCGCCCGTCTCCAGCAGCGTTTTGAGACCGGAGAGAATCCCAGCGGTCGTGGATGAGCCGGATCGGTGCGGCGTTCAGGAACTGGAGTTTCTCGCGCCCCCGCCGCCTGGTCACGAAGAGGTGCGCCTCCTCGAACACCCGCACGACGGCGAGGTAAACGAATTCGCCGCGCAGGTGGCGTACGCAACAAGCGTAAGGAGGCCGTTTATATAGTAGTCGCCGTGTCGAGTGCTTCAGGCCAGGAGGCCTATCCTATTTATTTCGCCAGCAGTTGGTGGGCTCGGGCGAGGTCGGCGCGGGCGCCGCGTTCGTCGCCGAACTTGCGTTTGGCGTTGCCGCGCGCCTGAAAGGCCAGCCCGTAGTTGGGCGCGATGAAGATGGCGGCGTCGAAATCCGCGATCGCGCTCTGGAGGCCGCCGCGGTGCATGTGGACAAGTCCTCTGCCAAAGAGCGCAGCGGCGAGATCGGGCTTCAAGGCCAGCGCCTGCTCGAAATCGGCCAGGGCGCGATCTTCCTCCTGCAACCGGTCCAGGCAGAGCCCGCGGTCCGCATAAGCGTTAAAGCCTTTGGGGCGGGCGCGCAGGTACTCGTCGAAACCGCGAACCGCCTCGGCGCACTGGCCCGACAGTTGAAGGGCGCGCGCACGCGCGAAGACCGCGTTCGGCCAATCGGGGTGAATCGTCAATGCCTCCGAAAACGCCACAATCGCCTGGGCAAACTGATGGGACTTGGCCAACTCCTGCCCTTGGCGGAAAGCGGCCATGGCTGCCGGTTGAACCCTCGCGGGCGGCGGCGCGTCCGCCACTTCGCGATCCGCCGCCGAATCCTCGGGTGTATCGGACAAGGAGGCCGGCGGCGCCTCCGGTGGCGGCGGCGCCGGCTTGGCGATGGGTTGGCTCGCGGAGGAGCGCTTCTCTACCGTGCCGGCGGTCGCCGTGGGTTCGGGTTCCCGGGCCGGCCGGCCAGTTTGCCTGGCCGGCGTGGGAGTCTTCCCGACCGGCTCCGATTTCGCTATGGGCGCGGGCTCGGCGGGAGCTTTTTCCCACGGCCGGAAAATTGCGGCGCCGGCCGCCAGAATCACGGCCACTGCCACCAGCACCACCAAACCGGCGCGGCTCTTCTTTCTCGCCGGAATAGGCGCGGGCGGCGGTACGGTCCGAATCGTGGTCGGCTCCCGGGCCGCGGAAACGGCGCCGGACAAAGCCGCGGCCAGGGCTTCGACGAACTCGCCGCAGGTGGGGTAGCGGTCTCCCGGCTGTTTGGCGAGGGCTCTCGAAATTACCGCGTCCACCGCGGCCGGAAGCTGGGCGTTGCGCGTGCATACCGGCGGCGGCGGCTCGTTCACGGTCTTGTACGCCAGCGTTGCCAGCGAGTGCTGACCGAACATGGTCGCGCCGGCGAGCATGCGATACGCCACCGCGGCCAGGGCAAACTGGTCGCTCCGCCCATCCACGGGTTCGCCTTTCACCTGTTCCGGCGACATGTATTCAACGGTGCCCATCACCATGCCCGTGGGAGTGGTGGTGCGGGTATCGGCGATGCGCGCGATGCCGAAATCCATGATCTTGGGGGTGCCGGCCAGGTCGATCATCACGTTGGCCGGCTTGATATCGCGATGGACTATGCCACGCGCGTGGGTGTAATCCAGGGCCGAGGCCATGGCCCTCAGCACTTTGACGGTGAAAGCCGGGTCGGCGACGGGCGTGCGATTGAGCGCCGCCGCCAGGGTTTCGCCGGAGACGTACTCCAGCACCAGGTAGGCCGAATTCCCTTCTTCGAAAACGTCGAAGACGGCGACGATGTTGGGATGCGAAAGCCCGGCGGCGGCGCGCGCGTCGCGCAGCAGGCGGTTGCGGAGGAATTCGCGCTGGGCGGCATCGTCCTCGGCCAGTTCCACGGTCTTGATGGCCGCCTGGCGGTTCAGTACCGTATCTTCGGCGAGGTACACCACCCCCATGGCGCCCTTGCCCAATTGCCCTTTTATTTTGTAGCGGCCAACTTGCTCCACCATGGCTTCCTCCGAATCATACCCTAAGTAGCCGTCGGCGATCAGCGATCAGCGGTCGGCTCTGGGCCGCGCCGGAAGAAGCGGATCGCTGAGTGCCGATCGCTGAAAGCTGGCTACGCTCTTGGCAGATCCCGGATCATGCGGGCGGCTGCCCAATAGGCGATCGCCTGGATGGTCAGGGACGGGTTGAAGCCGCCGTTGTTTACATGTACGCTGCCATCCACCACCCAGATATTATCCACGTCGTGAATCCGGCAATAGCGGTCCACCACCGAAGTTTGCGGGTCGTCGCCCATGCGGCAGGTGCCGGCCTGGTGCTGGCCCCCGCTCACGCCGCTACCGGGCAGCTTGGGAAAGGTCTTGACGGCGCCGGCTTCTTTGAGCCAGGTTTCCGCCTTGGACGAAATGAAACGCGCCACTTCCAGGTCGTTCGGGTGGCGCCGGCCGCGGATACGCAGCGTGGGGATGCCCCAGGCGTCGGTCAGATCCGGCGCCAGCTCCACGCGGTTCTCAAATACCGGCATCTCCTGCACCGGACCCTGCACGGACATGCTGCGTTTGTACCAGGTGCGGACGTAGCGCTTATGTTCCAAACCCCAGAGGGGGACGCCGGGGGCGATGGCGCCGCGCGCGAACAGGTAGGGGAGGCGAATGAATTCGTTGGCGAGCAACGCGCCGCCCTTCAACCCGCCGGGCAGGCCGTGGTTGAAATCGCAACAGGCTACCCGCGCCGCCGGACCCAATCCATCGAAGACCTCGCGCTCGATCAAACCGTAGGCGCCGGCATAGGCGTGGCCCTGCAAGTTGCGTCCTACCCAATCGTGACGGTTGCCGATACCTTGCGGGAACAATTTGGAGGCCGAGTTGAAGAGCAGGCGCGGGGTCTCGGTAGCGGAGCACGATGCCACCACGGCGCGGCAGGGCTGCTCGAAAAGTTGGCCGTCCAGGAAATATTCGACCGCGGTGGCCTGGCCGCGGCCGTTGGTCGCTATTCGGCGGGCTACGGTCCGGGTACGGAGTTCGCAGAGCCTGGTGGCCAGGGCGCGCGGGATGGCGGTGACGGCGGTGGAGTTCTTGGCGTTTACTTCGCAGGCGAAGCCTACGCAGTGCGGGCAAGCGACGCAGCCCGGCCGTCCCTGGTAGGCGACCGAATTGATGGCCATGGGAATGGGGAACGGGTGCCAGCCCAAACGCCGCGCGGCCGGCAACAGCAGCGAGGCTTCGGTATTGAGAGGCAGCGGCGGCATGGGGTAGGGCTTGCCGCGGGGCGGCTCGAAAGGGTTGGCGCCGGCTTTGCCGGAGACCCCGATTTCCCATTCGGCCTTGGTATAGAAAGGCTCCAGTTCCCGATAGGAGAGAGGCCAATCCGCCAGCGTGCTGCCGGGCGGCGCGCCGTAGGTCGACTGCATGCGGAAGTCCCGCTCCATGTAACGCCACGCCATGGCGCCATAGCTGAAGGTGCCGCCGCCCACGCACGCCGCAACATTGTTATACGCGCCCTCGCTGGGCAGGACTTTGCGAAATTGGCCATCGCCGGATTCGGCCAGCCGGACGCAGTGCTCGTCGTCGGGCCCAAAAGCGTTTCCCAGCACGGTGGTGCGCTGGCTGCGCAGCTCATCGTGTCCGGTTTCGGCGAACTGCTGGCGCCGGCCGCGTTCCAGCAGAACCACGCGAAAGCCGGCCAGCGACAGTTGTTCCGCCACGATGCCGCCGGCGGCTCCGGCGCCGATGACTACGACATCTACGGGCGGGAGTGGCATAGTCAGTGGCGGTGGTCCTCCATAACGCCCGCGACGCCGAGCATTTTCCAACTGGCCTCGTCGCGGTTGCCGCCATGCGCCGGACTGCCGTAAAAGCCCTGCATGGCGTGGTCGGCCACCATGCGGAAGAAAACGTCGAGGCCGGGCACGCTTCCGGATTCCACATCTTTCAGGAAGGCTGTCTGTTGGGCAAAGGGCAGGCTCGGAAATTCGCGGCCGGCGCGTTCGCGGCAGGCGGAGGCAAACTGCGCCAGGCCCTGCCGGTAGTTGGGAGCGAAACGCCCGAGCGGTCCGGCAAGCTGCCGGTCGATGTAGTAGAGCACGCCTGCCTGTTTAGCGCCGGGAGCGTCATCGGCGGGAACGATTTGGTCGCAGAGCGCCTCCAGCAGGCTGGCCTCGTCGGCGGAGAGCGAAACCAATGGCGCGGCGGCGTAGAGGGGCGTGGCGGCGGCGGCAAACAGAAACAGGCGTCGGTCGATCTCCATGGCGGCTCCCGAAGGCCAGATCCATACTACCTTGAATTCCTGCCCCGCGGATCGAGTGGCTTGGTGGGGCGGACCCCCGGTCCGCAGCCGGCCCCTGACCGGCTTTTCATGCTCATTCAAGCCTATCGCGCGCCATCTCGAAAAGAGGCCGGCGCGGCGTCGGCCGCGGACCAGGGAGTCCGCCCCACAAAAGGCTTCAAGACTTGTCCGGTAAATTTATTGGACGCTACGCCAGACTAACAAGTGCTCGGGAGAAGAATTACACACTGCCACCACGAGTTTCTTACTGACATTTTTCAACGACCACGAAGGTAATGTCATCAGTTTGCGGCATGCCCTCAGTGAATTCCTCAATGGCTTTCAAGAAACTCCGCTCGAGCGCCTGACTTCCCGAGGGAGCCTCTTGCCGAATGATTCTCAGCAGTCTTTGCTCTCCGAACATTTCTTCCCGCGGGTTTTGCGCGTCTGTAAGGCCGTCGGAATACACCACTAGAATGTCTCCTTTGTCGAGACGGAACGCGAGGGATTCATAAGAGACGCAATCGAACAGCCCCAGGACGTTGGCGTTAGAGACCAGCTCTTCGACTTTTCCGGTGGCGGAACGGAACAAATAGGCTGGGTTATGTCCCGCGCTGATGAATTGTCCCATGCCCTCCGGGCTTAGGAGAAACAGGAAGAGCGTCACAAACTGGTAAGGAAGAGATTTTTCGCAAACGAGCCGGTTAATCCGGCTCAAGACCTCCTGCGGTTGGGTCCCTGAGTGAAATTCCATGCTGAGAGCACCAAGCACCATCGAACTTAACAAGGCCGCGGACATCCCCTTGCCGGAGACATCTGCGAGAACCCCCGCCCATTCCCCTGAACTCAGTTGCAGAAAATCGTAGAAATCCCCTCCCACATAACGGGTGGGATTGTTAAATGCATGAATGCGAAAATTCTCAAGCTGGGGCAGGGAGCGGGGCAGCAGGCTTTCCTGAGTTTCCTGCGCCAAGGCTAATTCCCGCTCGCTGTTCTTTCGCTCCTCCAGGGTTTTGAGACGAATCACCTCGCGGCTTGCCTCGAGTTCACGGACCGTCTCCTCCAGCACTTTGCTGTAGTTCCTGGTTTCCAGGTGCAACAGGCGCACTTCCAGAATGTTGTGAACGCGCGCGCGCAACTCGGCCAGATCGAACGGCTTGCTGACGAAATCCTTAGCGCCGGCTTCGAGAGCCCGCAACTTGTGAGCAGGCTGCGCAGTGATCACGAGGACCGGAAGATAACCATCCTCCTCGATTTCCTTCAAGCCCTCCATCACCTGGAATCCATCCATGCCGGGCATCTGGAGATCGAGCAGGATCAGGTCGAAGTGGTTTTCCCGGTGGAGCGCGCAGACCTCGCGCGGATCCATCGTGGACGCGACGTTGGTGTGGCCGGCGCCGCGCAGCATGCGCTCGAGCACGCGGATGTTGACCTCCTGATCGTCAACAATCAGCACTCTGGCGTTAAGGATGTCGGATGAACTAACCATGAAATTCGTCTCAATTCATTGGCGCGAATTGACGGCTTT
>JBKQIF010000041.1:0-106385 GCA_052148435.1 Bryobacteraceae bacterium | reverse complement strand
CAAGTATTCCCGGCACGCCTGCTCGGTCGCAAACCAAGCCTCAAACTCGCTCAGGTTCCGCGGGTATTCCTCCATAGCCTGCAATACTACAGGTTGTGTTAACCTGAGTCAAGTAAATAACCACCTACTCAGAATACTCACAATTGCCCGCGCGGCCCCTCTGATGGCTGCGCGAAACTCGACGGTTCCTCCAAACTCTTCCGTTGACCAAGCGTACGCACACAGGTAGGAAGGCGCCGCAGAGGCACGACGTATATACTAGAAGCCATGCGCAGAGGACTTAAGATCTGGATCGCGGTCGTCGCGACTTGCCTGGGAGCCGCTTTTCTGGCATTCCCCCAGGTGGCGAACGACCCGCTCGATTCCCTGAAGGTATGTGCCGCCACACAGCATCTAATTCTGGAAAACCAGTTCGTACGGGTAATAGACGATCAAATTCCGGTGGGCGTCACCGAGCCAATGCATCGACATCCCCACGGCGTGGTCGTTTACCTGAATACCTACACCAACGAACAGACCACGCAGGATGGCAAGAAAACCGTCCAGGAACGGAAAGGGGGCACGGCCTCCTGGTCCGAAGCAACGGTACATACGGTCAAGACCATAGGCACAACTCCGTCCCACGCGATCCGTATCGAATTGAAGTTCTGATGAATAACTCTCGACCTCCTTCGTCGCTTCACTTGACTGTTGACGGCTGAAACGGCGAACTATTCAGGGGGCGGAATGATTAAGTCTCCGCAGCCGCTGGTAATCGAAATCTGGCACATCGACAAATTCGTCTTCTACTCTCGCAATCCCCGGAAAAACGACGCTGCCGTGGATCGCATGTGCAGCACAGCAGCATCCGCGAGTTCGGACTCAAATGTCCGGTGTTGGCCAGAAGCGACGGTACCGTGGTGGATGGTCACCTCAGAATCAACCGCGGCGTCAGGGGAGATTCTCGTGGGGGCTCTTCTTTGCGTTTTGGCGTCTTGCCGTGAGATGATTTCCCGCGAGCTTACGGGGGTTCAGCGGCCGTAAATCAGCAGGCGGAAGGTACCGGGCTTGGGGCGGGGCTGCGGATTGGGCTGCTTGGCCGTGGGCGCGGGGGTTTCGAAGTCGGTTGTGTCTACTAGTAAGTTGTGCGTCTTGGGATCGAGCGCCATGGTTTTCGCGCCGAACTCGGTCTTCACCGTCTCGACTGAACTGAACTGGTTGGGGGAATCTTCGTGAATCAAATGGATGGTGCCTTCGCGGGTGGAGGCCGCGGCAATCGCGGTTTGCGCGTCGAAGACGTTGCTGTCCACGCGGTCGCCGATGGGGAACGGCTGGCCAATGATTCTTCCGGTATCGGCATCCATCACCAACAGGACCTTGGGGTTGCGGCATCCGATGAAGAGCCGGCGGTGCTGGCGATCCATAGCCATGGAGACCGGCTGTCCGCCGGGCGCGACGGGCCAGCGCGCTTTGATCTTTAGAGCTTTGGAATCGATGGCGATCACTTCATTGGTGTCTTCGAGGTTGTCGAAGATAGCGCCGTTGCCGTCGGCCACGGCTTGCTCGGGAGAGCCGCCGAGTTGCAGTGTGGTCAGGACCGTGCCCTTGGCGGGGTCGATAACGGTACTGCTTTTGGGATTACCGTTGAAAACGAACACGCGCTTGGAAGCGTGATCGTAGAGAATGGAATCGGCATCTGAATCGGCCTTGACCCGGCCGAGGCTTTTGAGCGTTTTGAGATCGAAAATGACGGCTTCGCCGGCGTCACCGTCGCTGATGAATCCGCAGCCGAGTTCCGGAGCCAGAGCAATTCCGTGGCAACGCTTTAAGCCGGTAATCTTGCCGACAGTCGTGCCGCTATCGGCGTCCACCACGATGACCTCGGTGCCATGCGAGAGGTAGGCGTGGCGCGCGGCGGCGTCAAAGGTGATGTAGTCGAAGTATTCGATACCGCCCTCGGCCGCGCCGAAAGGAATCTTCTTGAGCAGATGGTAGCCGCGTCCGGTCTGAAATGCGAGGAGGGAAATGACGGGAAGCAGCAAGCACAAGGCTGCGGGGAAACGGACGGGATGAGAACGCTTCATGTGACCTCCATTGAGCGCCAGGAAATGCGCATCTTCGTGGGCAAGGATGGCATCCTGCTCGCCGGTTGTCAACCAAGTAAACGGAAACGCTCGCGTTTCGCTACCTGGTCGCCGCCGGTCCGGCGGACAAAGCGGCGAAAATGCCGTGGTCGGCAATAAGCAACTCCTGATCCGCTTCGCCTGAGCCTGCCAAAACCAGCCAACTGTCAGGTCAAGGTAGTACCGTGGAAATCGAGGCTAGCACACGCTGCGGAGTCATGGGCAACTGCAGCAGCCGGACGCCAACCGCGTCGAAAATCGCATTTGCGATCGCTGCGCCCATGTTGATAACGGGCGGTTCGCCGCACCCCGAAACCGGCGCTTCCGGGTTGTCGATCAGCACGATCTCCATCTTCGGCAGCCGGGAGTAGCGCGGAATTTCATAGGTATCGAAATTCCGGCTTAGGACGTCGCCGCTCTGAAACCGCACCTCCTCGGTCAGCGCGTAGCCCAACCCCATGACGATTGCCCCTTCTATCTGCTGGCGCGTGCCTTCCGGGCTCACCGTCGGCCCCTGGTCGTGCGCGAAGACGATGCGCTTCACCTTGACCTGGCCGGATTCTCTGTCCACGTTTACCTCCGCCATGGTGGCCATGTACGTCCCCGAATAGACACCGCACGCGACCCCCACTCCGCGTCCGCTGGGCGTTTTCGCCGGCTTCCACGCGAACCTCTCCGCGGCGATCTCCAGCGCGCGCCGCATGCGCTTGTCGGACAAGTTCCGGAGACGGAATTCCACCGGGTCCGCGCCCACCATGTTGGCCAGAACGTCGATGTGGGATTCACGCGCGAACGTGTTGGTGGGCCCCGCCGGCGCACGCCAAGTGCCCACGCCGAGCGGATGCAGGCCCGGCGGATTGCTCGCCGCCTGCCAGGAGCCGGCCGATAGCGTGCGTTGGTGTGGCGCATCGTAGAACGACTTCGCCTCCTGGGGACCTCCGCCATAGGTTTTGAAGTCCCAGAAGGCCAGTTTGCCTTCGCCGGTCAACCCCGAACGGATCTCCACCACGGCAGCGGGACACAACCTGCCGAACCGGAACTCCTCCGCGCGATCGAACACCACCTGTACGGGTCTGCCGGTAATCCTCGAGAGCCGCGCGGCTTCGAGCGGCGGCGTCCCGTGGCACTTTCCGCCGAAAGCGCCGCCGACGAACGACGCAATCACACGAACGTTGTCCGGCGGCACACCCAAAACCTGAGCCACCTCTTGTTTGGTGCGGAACGGCACCTGCGTGCTGGCCCAGACTGTCGCTCTCGACCCCTCCACGCTCGCCATCGCCGAGTAGGTCTCGAGGACCGCGTGCGCGATGTAGCCGTTCATGTATTTTCGGGCCGCCACCGTGGTCGCCAGCTTTTCCCCCTCGGCCAGACTTCCCTTTTCACCCACCACCTGCGGCGCAGGCGCGTTTTTCACCAGGTGATCGAAAATCGTTTTGTCGTCTGGTCCCGGCTGCGGGCGATCGAATTCCGCCTTCACCAGCTTCAGCGCCTCGTCGGCCATGTCCGGCCGCTCGTGCAGAACCGCGATCAGCCCTTCGTCCCGGATCACGCGCACTCCAGGCAGATTCTCCGCCGCGCTCGTGTCGGCGCCCCTCAGTCGGGCGCCCAGCACCGGCGGCCGCACCAGACGGGCGTGCAGTAGACCTGGCAGAATCACATCGGCGGAGTACTTCGCCTTGCCGGTGACCTTGTCCACCGCGTCCTTGCGCGGCACAAATTGTCCCACGATGCGGAATGCCGAAGCGGGCTTCAACGGCGCCCCCTGGACATGGCGTTCGATGCGCTTGCCCCCGACCATTTGTGCGTAGCTGACGCGGTTGCCCGGCGCCGCAGAATCGGCGACCACTCCGGCCGCGACCTGCAAGCGTTCGACCGGCACGCGCAGACGCTCGGCCGCCATTTCAAGCAGCACCGACCGCGCCTCCGCTCCGGCCGCGCGCAGCACCGGGCCGAATTGCGAGATGCCGAGCGAACCTACGGTGGCCCTGTCCCACGGGCACACGCCAGTATCCGCCATTACCATATCGACCGAATCGAAGGCGACATCCAGTTCCTCAGCCAGCATTTGCGCCAGAGCGGTCGTGGTGCCCTGGCCTAATTCCACCTTGCCGGCGAAGCACGTGACGCGGCCATCGGCGCCGATGCGCAGATAGGCGTTCCAGTCGGAGGGATACACCTGATCGGCCGCCTGCTGAAACGCGGGCGATCGCTCCGCGGCGAAGGACACGAACAGCCCGGTTCCGCCCAGCGCTAGAAAGCCGCGCCGGCTGGGATTCCCGGCTGGTTCCCGCCGTTTCATCAAACGCCCCTCTTCATGGCGGCCGCGGCCTCTTCGATGGCCTCCAGCACGCGAGGATGCGACCCGCAGCGGCAGAGATTGTCGTCCATGTGGCTCACGATCTCCTCGCGCGGGGGCTCGGCCTTCTCCGCCAGCAGGGCGTATGCGCTCAGAATCATACCGGGGGTGCAGAAGCCGCACTGAAAGGCGTTATGCTTCACGAATGCTTCCTGAATGGGGTGCAGATGGCCGCCAAGGGCCAAGCCTTCGATGGTCAGCACCCGCTTGCCGGCGACATCTTTGACCTGGGTTGAGCAGGACCGGACGGCCTGGTTGTCCACGAGCACCGTGCATGCTCCGCACAGCCCCTCGCCGCAGCCGCACTTGGTGCCGGTAAGTCCAAGATCGCTACGCAAGACCCACAGCAACATGCGCTCGTTGTCCACCGTGATGCGAGTCGCCCGGCCGTTGAGAGTGAAGGATATGGGCCGCTCCATAAGATTCTCCCTACCGGCTGGAGCCCTCTTTCGCATCGCCCAGGGCCCAGAGCACCCCGCCCAGAATGTGCCCCGCCAGCAGCGGATTGGAGTAAGCTTCCTTCTTGTGTCCGAGGGCCGAGTAGAAAACCCGGCGCCCCCCGGTGGTAATTGTCCAGGCCAGCGGCACCGCCCCGTCGATGAGACTGTTCGGGAACTTGCCGCGCTCGGGGTCGTTCAGTTGCGCGGGATCGGCGACAAGCAGCGGATGGAGATCCGGATTCAAGCTGTCATGGAAGTAGCATTCGTCCTCCCACTCGAAGGAGGCCGGCAGGCTCCGTGTGGAAGGGTGGCTCGAATCCACGACCCGGACCACAAACTTCTGCAGGGCCGGGTGCCTCACAAACTTGCCGCCGATGGTGGAAACGAAGAATGGCCACTGGCGCTCGGTAGTGGTAGCGGCATGCAGTCCCACGAAGCCGCCGCCCCTTTGGATGTAGTCTTGGAACGCTTCGCGCTGGGCGTCGGTCTGGAACGCCTCGTTGTGCGTGCTGGAAAAAATCAGCACGTTGTACCGCTTCAGGTTGGCCGCGGTGAACACAGCGGGGTCTTCGGCGGCGTCCACGGCAAAGCCGTTCTCCGCGCCCATTTTCCGGATAGCGTCCACGCTGCTTTGAGTGTTGTCGTGAATATAACTGCTGGAGGCAGTGACGGTCTGTCTGGTATAGACCAGAACGCGTTTGCGCCCGGTAGTCTGGGCGGCGCAGTTAGCCGCCAGCAGGGCGGCGATCAGCAGGAAGAGGGTACAGCGTTTCATCAAGGCTACGGTAGTCTACTGCGAGTCTTTGCGCAACCCTACGAACGTTTTCGGGGCTTCGACAAAACGGACCTGCCGATTCCGTGGCTTGGCGGCAAACGCCTTCGTCTGGTCCTGGGATGACAGGCCACCCTTTGTTAGGCCGGGAAACTCGGGTGGGAATCCAGGCTAGCCTCGATTTCCACACAGGCTTGCCGCTCGAGCCAGGGCAGCATCATCCCCGCCAAACGACTACCATATATTTTCATGCTCGATTGGAAACAAGACCCGCATCGCCGCTGGAACCCTCTCACCCGCGAATGGGTGCTCGTATCTCCGCACCGCACTCAAAGGCCATGGCAGGGCCAGGTCGAGGAGGCGCCCTCTTCCTCGCAGCCGGAATACGACCCCCAGTGCTATCTGTGTCCCGGAAATGCCCGCGCCGGCGGCGTCCGCAACCCCAACTACACCTCGACTTTCGCTTTCGACAACGATTTCGCCGCGCTCAAGCCCGATACCCCCGCCGGCGATTTTTCCAAAGGCGGACTGCTCGTTGCCGAAACCGAGCCCGGCATAAGCCGCGTCGTCTGCTTTTCCCCCAAGCATAACCTCACCATCGCCAACATGGAACCGGGCGACATCCGCCTGGTGGTCGATCGCTGGGTGGAGCAATTCCTCGATCTCGGCGCCCGCGATTTCATCCATTACGTGCAGATCTTCGAAAATCGCGGCGCCATGATGGGCGCCAGCAACCCCCATCCCCATTGCCAGATCTGGTCCTCGAAGACCCTTCCCAACGAGGTCGCCACCGAACAGATCTCCCAGCAGTCCTGGTTGGCTGAACACGGCGCCTGCCTGCTCTGCGACTACGTCCGCATCGAGCGCTCCGAAGGCGTGCGCCTGGTGGAGGAAAATGAAAGCTTCCTCACCGTCGTGCCGTTCTGGGCCGTCTGGCCGTTTGAGACTATGATTCTCGCCAAGCGCCATCTCACCGCCCTCGATGAGCTGACCACCCCCGAACGCGCCGCCCTGGCCGATATCCTCAAACGCACCACCGCCCGCTATGACCGCCTCTTCCAGGTTTCTTTCCCATACACCGGCGGTCCCCATCAGCGCCCCACCGACGGCGCGCCCCACCCCGAGTGGCACATGCACTGGCACTTCTACCCTCCCCTGCTGCGTTCCGCCACCGTGCGCAAATTCATGACGGGTTATGAGTTGCTGGGCACTCCCCAGCGCGATCTCACCGCCGAAACCGCCGCCGAACGCCTCCGTGCCCGGTAGCGCCGGCGATCTCGCGTGTGACCTAAAGGGGCTGATTACCGGTGGGGGAAGGACCCACTCGAACAATTAGATGGTTAGATGCGATAGCTGGCGAGCGGTAGGTTCAGGCAACCGGGCTGATCGGAACCTCGCGGCAAAGTCCACCAAAGGTGGCAGGCAGTAACACGCGTAAAGCTGGAGCACGCCTCGAAAGCTGCAACGTGGACGCCGACCCGCCGCAAGATCGGGGAAGGCAGAACGAATAGGGAAGAACCCGGCGCGGGAGCGCGCCATCACGATTACCGCCGCGCACCGATTCGGTCCACCGGGGGAGTCAGCACAGCATGCCGGAAAGGCAGTCGGCGTCAGTTCGGTGGTGAATCCGGCGTTGTCGCGGCCGAAGCCCGGTGCGCCGGAACGATCTCGAAGGGGATCGCGGGCAGAGTGCCTAATGGCACGCGCTGGAGGTTCGCCCGCGCCTTTCCGTTTACCACCGGCGCGGCTCTTTCGCCAGAAACGGTCACGATCAGGTTGCCTTTTAGACCTGGATTGGCTTTTGAAGCGTCGCAGCGGAGAACGATTTCGGTTCCGTGCGGCACTCCGGCTACGCCGTCCAGCGTTACCCCGTCCGGTGGGTCGCTCAATTCGTATTTCACCCTCTCGATCCGGCTATTCGCCGGCAGGGGGACCTGCACTTCGAGCTGGACGGCGCCGCCGGACGGCAGCTTCAGCGGTTCGGGGCTGACGATCCTGGCGGGTGCCCGCAGGGGTCCGCCTTTTCGCACGGCGACTTTCAATTCCTGCGCCGCGACCAGATGGCGGTAGAAGAATGCCTGCATCCGGTCCTCGGCCGGCACGGCCTGGTGGGTCACGGTGTGCCCATTGATGGACGCGGCACCCTCCAGGTGCAGCGTCAGCGGCTCGCGCTGCTGCCGCGGCGTGATCGACGCCTGGGGCGGCGCGGTGAGTGTGACCCTCACTTCATCCTGGCCCGCCGGGATGGTGGCGCCGGAAAGTACGAAGCCCGCAGGCGCGCCCGGCATGCTCTTCAGCGATAGCCGGATGTCGTCCGCGAATCCATCTTTGCGAAGCGCATAGACGGTGACCGGGAGGGTCATGCCGGCGGCCACGTTGATGGCCGATGGCGTCACCCGCAGATCGAAATCCGGGCGCGGCGGCCCGATCCGCAGGCGATAGGTGTACTCGGGGCCTCCCTTGCCCTGGATATCGCCCAGGTAGAGATAATAGGCGCCCTTGGCGGGCAGGGTGGTCAGAATTCGGGAATCGGCGTGGTGTGTCTCCAAGCCTTCGCCCTTGTCGTCGAAATCGTCGTTGAAGGCGAGTTGCCGGCCGGAGTCATCGGTCAGCCTGAGCACGGAATCGAGCGGCGATTCGATGCGCCGCGCATAGACTTCGGCCACAAGGGCCTGCCCGGCGCGGCCCTCGAAGCGGTACACGCTCCAGCGGCCCGGCTTGCCGACGCGGCCGTTGACCATGATCGGCAGCTTGACGCGCTGCGCCGTCGCCGGCGAATCGTTGCCCTCTTTTTGGTTGGTTTCGGGGAGGGTGTCCACCAGGAACGGCAGTGTATTGGATGATAAACCCGTGCCGCCGGTGGAGACCGGGTAAATGCCCGCTACTTTGCCCTTCGCGTCCACGGTGAGTTTATGTTCCGGCAGGTTCCAACCGCTGATCTCGACTTTCGTTTTGGCGCGTGCGCGGCCGCCCATCGGAAACATGCCGGTGATAAACGGTAACTCGCCGATCGCCATGCGGTACACGAAGTCCTCGCGGCCCCGGTAGAGGGCATCCCGAATCTCCACCGAGTACTCGCCATCCTTGGGTACGGTGTAGTGGATGACGGGATCGGGATGAAAACGGTAATCGTCGTCGTAGGCCACTTCCCGGCCGTCGCTGTCGTACAGGGTCAGCACCGCCTGGAACCAGCCGGGAACCGCGTCGGCGAGGTATGGCACCAGCTCGCGCGCGGCCGCCGCAATCACCAACTGCTGCCCGCGCCGGGCGGTGAAACGGTAGCGGTCAATGTCACCCGGGGTGAAGGGTGTGACGGCTCTGTTCTGCTGCTGCGGCGTGCCCAGGCGCGGCTTGATGCGTCCATTGACGGTTGCCGGAAGGGTAATCGGCATGTCCGTACGAGGCTGGCTGATCTGTGTCTGCTTGACCGGTTGCCCGGCCGGTGCCGGAATCACGTCGATGGTTTCTTTCTCGGTAAATTCCGGCAGTTGGCCGACACAGAAGACCAGCGGATTGGACAGCCCCTGTGGCCCGACGACGCGCAGCTCCCGCCGGCCGGCGGCGGCGCCGCGAGCGATGGCGACGCGCAACTTGACGGTCTCCGCCAGCCCTGGGCTGATCGTCCGCCGGGCGTTGAACAGGAGCAGCTTCACGCGAATATCGGTCATCTCCTTCCGTACGGCTTCTTTCTGCACCGCTTCGCCGGCCGCTTGCTTTTGCAGCTCCTGCATGCGATTCCGCAACTGCTGGGCCTCGGCGCCACCCATCGGCCGGCCGTGCTCGCCAACCGTGACCGCGACCTCGCCGCCGGTAACCGATACGGCACTCACGTTGTTTAGGTATTGCCCACCGACGGTCACCTCAAAGGCCGTGCCCTGTTGTCCTCCGGCCGGCAGAACGTACGCCAGATTGGGCGTATTCTGCGCGTGCAGACACGGGAGGGCCGCCAACAGTGCTAATGCCGGCCCGAGGCGGGCGCTCATACCAGTTCCTTCAGCCTGCCCGCCATGGGAATACCCTCGGCAGCGGTTGGGATCACGCGCAGATCCAGGCCTTGCGGATTGGGCAGCCTGGCGTTGAGATCGATACCCAACAGTTCGTAGACGGTGCCGATGAGATCCGCCGGGTAGACTGGGCGGTCTTTGACCTCTTCGCCTTTGGCGTCGGTCGAGCCCACCACCCGTCCGCCTTGAAAGCCGCCGCCGGCCACCATCGCACAAAAGCAGGCGCCCCAATGGTTGCGGCCGCCGTTCCAGGGCGCTTCCCACATGATCTTAGGCGTGCGGCCGAATTCCCCGCTCCACCACACGATGGTGCTGTCGAGCAAACCCCGATCCGACAGATCCGCCAGCAGCGTCGCCAGTCCCTTGTCCATCTGCGGCAATTTTTGCCGCATCACCTGAAAATTCTGCACGTGCGTGTCCCAACCGCCATAGTTGATGGTGACGTAAGGCACGCCTCGCTCCACCAAGCGGCGCGCCGCCAGGCAGGACTGGCCGAAGGTATTGCGCCCGTAGCGGTCGCGCATCTCGTCTTTTTCCTGCGTCAGGTCGAAGACTTTGCCGGCGTCGCCCAGGATCAGCTCGTACGCCTGCCGCTCCGCCTGATCCAGCGCTTTCAACGAGGGGTCGTCCTCCATGGCATGTTCCAGGGTGTTCAACTGGTGGAGCAGTTGCCGCCGGTCCTTCTGTCGCTGGTCGGAAACGCCCGGGGCTACGATGCCTTCCACCGCGAAGCGCGCCTGCGCCGGATCGCCGCCGGTGGCGAATGGCCGATAACGTTCGGGCAGGAAACCGTTCTCTGAGAACCGGCCCTGTGGTTGCGTGAGCACGATGTAAGGAGGAATCAGGTTGCCTGCCGCGGTTTCCTGACCCTTGAACAGGGATACGACCGCTCCTGTGCAGGGGTAGACCAGCCGCTCGCCCGGCTTCCTGCCCGTCTGAACCGCGTAGGAAGCGGTCTCGTGGGCGTAGATGCCGTGGGTCATGCTGCGGATGACGGAGTACTTGCGGGATTGATCGGCCAGTAGCGGCATCAACTCGTTGATTTCGAAGCCGGCGGTTTTGGTCGAGATCGGCTTATCGAACGGGCCGCAGTAATCGTAGCCGGCCGCCGGTTTGGGATCGAAGGTGTCGGTGTGCGACGGGCCACCCCACATCCAGATCTGGATTACCGCTTTGGCTTTGCCTTCGGATTTTCCTTGGGCCAGCCGCGCATCGGCCCGGAGGGGAACACCGGCTCCGGCCACGAGCAAGCTGCCCGTACCCAGCAGACGCAATGCGTCGCGCCGGGAAAACTGCAAGATCGGAGTAGTATCCATATCGTCTTCCGCCTTTAGTGCCGATAGAGAAACTCAGAGCTGTTGATCAGCGCCCACGCCAGATCGGTGGCTGCCTGCCACCGATTCGCTTTTGCCGCCTGGAAATAAGCCGCGATGGATTGCAATTCCTCGCCGGTGGGGTAGCGCGAGAGAATCGCCAGATAAAGCCGTTCGACCGGTTCGCGAGGCGTGCCACCGGCCTGGACGAGGGTTCGGAGCTTGGTGCTTTGTTGGATCTTGAGCTGGATATGGCTGGAGTTCAGCAGGTGCAGGCGCTGCTCGGCCGTAATGGTGTTGTTGCGTTCGGAAGCCAGACCGGTATCGCGCGGCGGCCGTCCAAACATGTCCAGGAAGGCGCTTCCGATGCTGCCGTCCGGTATTGTAGTAGACCGCTGGTTTTCCGGGAGGTACGTAAACGGCTCAGGTATTGGGCTGGAATAGTCTTCCGTGGTGCCGGTGATCTGACAAATGGCGTCGATCAGCGTTTCGGCGTCCAGGCGCCGCAGCGGATAAGATGCGAAATTGGCCGCCGCCTCCGGCCGGGTGTCGCGTGGAATGGAAGAGAGCTGGTAAACCTGCGAGTTCAGGATCAGCCGGTAGATATGGCGGAGATCGTAGTGCGCCGCCGCCAGTTCCCGTTCCAGGTACGCCAGCAGTTCGGGATTCGCGGGCGGATTGTCCGGGCGGAAATCGTCGGGCTCCTGAACGATGCCGCGGCCCAACAGCCAATACCAGATCCGATTGACGGCATTGCGCGCGAACCAGGCATTGTCCGGCGCCAAAAGCCACGCCGCGAACGCCTCCCGCGGGTCCTCGCCGGGCGTCAGGCGGGCAGGCCGGCCGTCCGGAAATACGGCTCCGACCGGAGTGGGCCGGGTGAAATCGAAATAGACGATCTCTTCCTTCCATTCCGAGGTGGATTTATATCCGATCCGGGAAAAGAAGGTGGCCATGCCGTCCAGCCGCGATTGGGGCCATGCGGCGGCGCGTGCTCCCATCCACGTCAGCGCCACGGCTTGCGCGATGGCCTGCGGATCGCGGTTCGGAATGGCGCGGTAAAAGTTGACCTCCGGCACGCGGAAGTTGCTGCCGCTCGAAACCAGCATCTGGCGCGCCCACTCGTCGTAGGCCAAGTTCGTGCCGATGGCGGTATGGATCCTACGGTAATACGCCTGCACGGCGTTGGGCCACAAGTTGATGGGGAATTCCGATTTGACACGCAACAGGTCGCTCCATTTGAGGGCCCAATAGTCGGCGAATTCGTCGCGCCCGAGCAGGCGGTCGATCAGAGCGCTGCGTTTGCCGGCATCCGGATCTCGTAGGAACCGGGTGGCTTCTTCCGGGGTGGGGAGAGTGCCGATGACGTCCAGATAGGCCCGCCGTAAAAAGACCTCGTCCGAGCACGATTTGGAGGGCTCGATCCCCAATTGCTTCCAACGGGCAAAGGCCAGATCGTCGATCCGCCCGTGCGAGGCAATCGGACCGCTGCTTTCGAACGGAGCGGCGCGGTTCTGGAGGATCGTGCCGGCAACGGCCGCTGCCAGGCACGCAAACAGGAGCAGGAAGCAGCGCATGGGTGCCCGCCTACCGGACTGGACCGGTTCGGAACATGGCAATCGCTTCGATTTCGATCAGCAACTCCTGCCTGCACAGGATGGCCTGTATGCCGGTGGAAGCCGGCAGCGGGTCAAGCCCTTGCTCGCGGTAGAACTCGGTGCGCTCCTGGTTGAAGGCGGCGTAGTCGCGCTCAATATCGCGCAGGTAGCAGGTAGTCCGGACCACATCCTTCCAGGTGGCGCCCTCCGCTTCCAGCAGGCCGGCGATGTTCTGGAACGCGCGGCGGGTCTGCGCCCGAAAATCCCCGATATGAATGCTTTGTCCCAGGTTGTCGATACTCGCCGTGCCGGAGATCAGCAGGATCGCCAATCCATTCAGGTCGATACGCATCCCACGCGAGAAGGAGCTGGGTTGGGCGTAATCGTAAGCTTCGTTCAAGGCCTGGAGGTCCGAAACGCCGCGCTTTTGGACCGGGACAGCGGCTTGGCGTTGGAGGATGCCGGGTTCCAATATCATGAATATGAAACCCGATTATCTTACAAAAGTCGCAGCGGGCTCGCTGCTCGGTCTATGCCCGGCCGTGCAGCAGGGCGTCTTCGGCCAACGAACTAGGCTCGTGGAACGATTGCATGGAATCCAGGGATTCGAGGACCCGTTCCAGCAGGCTGTCCGTCTGCGAAACGGTGGCCTTCACGGCGTCGAGCGAACGGCCCTGCGAGCCGACCCGCTGGTCGAGTGAGGCCAGGACTTTCGCCAAGGCGTCTTCCTTCTGTGCTACCGACGTCTTCAGGCTATCGAATTCCCTGGTCTGATTGGCGAAGCGATCCTCGATCGAGCTCACCATTTGGGTGAACGCCTGCTTTTCTTCGGCCGCCTGTGCAACCGACATCTTCAGGGCATCGAACCGATTGGCGAAGCGATCCTCGAGCGAGGTCACCATTTTGGCGAACGCCTGTTTGTCTTCAGCCGTGGCGGTGGACTGCGCCGAAACCTCCGGAGCCGCTTGCAGCGAGTCGAGCGATTCCAAAACCCGCTCGAGCAGGCTGTCGGTCTGGGTCACGGTGCTCTTGAGGACTTCGATCGAGCCGGCCTGACTGTTCATCCGGTCGTCGAGGGAAGTCATCGCCTTCGAAAGCAGTTGCTCCATGGCGGATACAATGTCCGCGGTGGACGGCGCTTCCTTGAACTTGGCGTCATGCTCAGCCAGGCGCGCTTCCACTTGATCGAAACGTCCCGCTGTATCGGCGTGCTGGCCGGCCATGCGCGTTTCCAGGTCAGCCAGAGACTTCTTTAACTCCGCAGCCAGTTTCGGGTCTACATCCCCTCGAAGCCGGCGAGCCCCAGTGATCGCGCCCGCAGCGATTCCGGCAACGAAAATCGCGATGCGTGGAAGGTAATCAACAGTTCGTCCCATGCGTGATTCTCTTATAATACTTTTCCGGAATCTCTTGCAAGTACTACAGTTTGTGAGTAACGTACCAGGTACGTAACGGAATTGCCCGAGGTTAGTGATCCTGCCATTCTATTTAAGCAAGATCCTTTACCGCAGGAGAATTCTGGTTGAACATTCGCGCGGAATCCGATGCCGCCGTCGACCAACCGCCGACCTTGCCAGTCTTCACGGAATGCGACCGTCTTGGGTGCATTCTGTGGCAGAGCGCGCGCGCCAATAGCGTGCTGGGAGCCCGGGCCGGCTTGGCCGACGCCCTCACGGCGGGCGCGGCTCGGTGGACCGTGACGTGCCTGCTCGATTTGCCTCAGCGCGTCTGGCTGGGGTTGCAGCCGCTCCCAAAGCCGGAAACCGCCGCCCATCCGGCTGCCTTCGCTCTGCGCCATCTGGAAGGCCGGCTTCTGGGGCACTACTTTCACTTGCAGCAGGCGGAGCGGAATATTGCCGACCGGGTGAAACGGGGGCGCGGCCGCGCCGGTGCGGGGCAATTGATTCAGCACGTGGAGCGGGAGCGGCAACGCCTGGGGCGTGAGTTGCACACCGGAGTTGGCCAATTGCTGGCTGCCATTGGCCTGCAGCTCGATACAATCGCCACCGCGATCCCCGACCCGCCGCCCGCCGCCCAACAAGCCCTGGACCGCATTTCGCTGCTGGCCGGCGACGCCCTCGAACAGGTGCGGGCGGTTTCGCGCCGCCTGCATCCGCCGGTGTGGCAACGCCTTACCCTGGAAGATGCGCTGCGGCAAATGTGGGCCTCGAGCGGCGTGCCGGAGAAGTTCGCCGCCACCGCAACCATCCCTTCGCTCTCCCGCGACCCGGAGCCGGAGATCAAGGCCCTGCTTTACCGCGCCGCACAGGAGGCAATCTCGAACCTGGTGCGCCATTCGCGAGCCACCGCCGCGCGGCTGAGCCTGACCGAGTCCGAAGACAGGCTGCATCTCACCGTATGGGACAACGGCGGCGGGTTCGACGTGGACTCCATATGGGATGCGCCCGCCGATATCGGCGCCGGCCTGGGCTTGCGCTCGTTGCGGGAAGAAGCCGCGGCCGCCGGGGCCACCCTGCGCGTCGAAAGCGGTCCGTCGGGTACCAGCCTGATGGCGGCGGCGCCCTTCGAACCTAAGGAACCCGAATGAGCTGCGAAATCGGAACGAAAGGCTACCCGGAGACAAATGCAGCAGATTTACAATAATGTAACCGTCGTGCTGGCCGACGACCACGAGATCGTGCGCGAGGGCTTCGCCTTGATCTGCGAGGAGAACGGGTTGCGGATCCTGGGCCAGTGCGCGGACGGCGCGGCGGCCGTGGACATGGTCATGAGTCTCAAGCCGAACCTGGCGATTCTCGACCTCGAAATGCCGAAACTCACGGGGATTGACGCGATCCGGCAACTGAAAGCCGGCGGGTCGGGCGCCAAGCTCATGATTCTCTCCATCAGCCGCGAAGACCAGCGGGTATTGGAAGCCCTGCGCGCGGGGGCCGACGCCTATATCCTCAAGGATGGTCCCAAGCGCCATCTCATTGATGCCATTTCCTTTGTGCGAGACGGAGGAATTTACGTTTCGCCCCTGTTGCGGGGCGTAGGCATCTTTACCCGCGCTGCGGCTGCCGCGCAGGAAGACCCCCTGGCAGCGCTCAGTCCGCGCGAACTGGAGGTATTCACCCATCTGGTCAATGGCTTGCGAGCTAAGGATATCGCAGACCTCCTACAAATCAGCCCGAAAACCGTGGACACCTACCGCGCCAGTCTGATGCGCAAACTTCAGGTCCGCGACCTGGTGAGCCTGGTAAAATTCGCCATCGAGCGCAAACTTACTTCCTTTTCTCCAAAGCGATGAGCGGCGTACCACTGGCAAACCGGACTTCTCGGATCCGCTGGTAGTCTTCCAGAGAGCGAATAAGATCGTCTACTGCTGTCCGCCGTTGATACAGCCGATCCAGTGCTCGTTGGCGAATAACATTCGTCAATAGTAAGCGCGTTCTGTCTGCCGAAAAGGCCGAAGGAATCACGATTGGATTCGTCATTGTACTGATTTGTCCTAGTACCGATATAGGGTATTTTAGAAAATCAATGGCCAGTATAGCCGCAGCATCCTTGTCTCTGCAAGAAAAATCTTATGTTTTTTACAGTTTTTTCTGGTACCGTCACTGGTAATTACTAGAACCGCCTGAAACTACGCACTCGGATGTGTAAATGATGTGTAAATACGGTGACAAACCCAGCTCGAAGCCGGCAGCCACACCAAACCGGCCACTCGCCGAAAGCTGAGAGCTTGCCGCCGGTCAATCCTCGCCGCGGTGACCCTTCCCCTGAACCCCATACTCCACCGCCAGGTGGTGAAACCTCAGCGCCATTTCACCCAGCATTTGACCCAACGATGCCTTGTTTTTGACCCAGGCAGAACCAGCGCGCCGGTTTGGGAAAAAAAGCGCTGAATTTTGCGACAAGATGATAATAAAAGGGTTTGGGATCTCCAATCACTATATCTGAAGTTATGGTCCTACACATGCAGACGGTGATTGGCTCGGTAGCGTTCATCGTCCTGGCTGGGTTGTCTCCCAGCGCTGGCGGTGCACAAGAATTCTGGGTTCAATTTAGCGGAGAACAAGCGCATGCGGACTCCTTCTTCAGTATCCTCGACGATACGGTATGCCCTGGTCGCAGCGGCGATTATCGGGTCGGCCTTTCTTTTGAGCGCGGCCAAGAAAACCAACTACAACTTCACGCCTCATGACAAGGCGTTTTACGCCGACCCGGCGGTAATCGAATACGTCCAGCCCGGCTTGGTGTTCAACGTAGTTTCCACCTCGATCTCGGCCAGTGGCACGGTTGCGGTGGACTATAAAATCACGGACTCGGCCGGCAACGCCCTCGACTTAAACGGCGTTTTGACTCCGGGTGCGGTTTCGCCGAGGTTTATCCTTACCTATATTGCCCCCGGCACCACCTATTTCACGGACTACTTCACCTCGTCGTCTACCAATGCCACCACCGGATTCGTCGCCGTCCACCCGAGCGCCGATTCGGGTGGAACCACGGCAACGGTAGCCATGGGCGAGTACATCTATACCTTTGGCAACAAGGTGCCTACCACTTTCAACGCCACCGTGACGCACCGCCTCGGCATCTACGGCTCGCGCAATCTGACGCAATGGGACCTCGGTACCAGCTACGCCGACACCACTTTCGACTTCGTGCCCAACGGCAGCAAAGTCACGGTGACGCGGGATATTATCCGCACTTCCTCTTGCAACCAATGCCATAGCACGTTGGCTTTCCACGGTGGCTCACGGCGCGACGTCAGCTTGTGCGTTCAGTGCCACCAGCCGCAAATATACGATACCAACGGGAACTCGGTGGACATGAAGGTTTTCATCCACCAGATCCACATGGGCAGTTCGCTGCCTACGGTCGTCGCCGGCACCCCCTACGCGCTCGGCTCCAGCACCTGGTCCACAGTGGTGATGCCCTCCAACATTCAACGTTGCGCGGTCTGCCACCAGCCCACCTCCGTCAGCGGCGCGACGCAGGCGTCCAACTGGAATACCAATCCGTCGCGCGCGGCCTGCGGTTCCTGCCACGACACCGTGAACTTCGCCACCGGCGCAAACCACGTGAACCTGCCCCAGTACAACGATTCCCAGTGCTCCACCTGCCACGTTCCGCAGGAGACAACCGATTTCGACGCTTCCATCGAGGGCGCACACGTGGTAGCGGAGGACTCGACCAGCGTTCCGGGCATCAACTTCACCCTGGTGAGCGTCGCCAACGGCGCGCCGGGTAAGGCCCCCACGGTCACCTTCACGGCCAAGGACAACAGCGGTAACGCCATCCCGATGAGCACGTTCACCAGCATCTCGATGACCATGACCGGCCCCACCACCGATTACGGCGCCGTCAGCTTCGGTTCGGGCGTCACCACTCCCGGCTACGTCAACGAAAGCGTTTCGGGAGCATCCTGCAGCGGTGGCACTTGCACCTACACCTTCACTCACTCGATCCCAGCCGGCGCCACCGGAACCTACGCCATCGGCATCGAAGGGCGCGCCAGTATCACTCTCCAGCCCGGTACCGTCGTGGCTACAACCACCAACTACGCCGGCCTCAACCAGGTGATCTACTTCTCCGTCGACGGCTCTCCCGTCACCGCGCGCCGCGCCCCAGTCGCGCTCGCCAACTGCAACCAGTGCCACTACAAGCTGGAACTGCACGGATCGCTGCGGAACAACGTGGAATACTGCGTGTTCTGCCATAACCCGTATGACACCGACGCTTCCACGCGGGCTACCGCTACCGTGGCCGCGGACAAAGCCCTGCCGCCCCAAGGAATCAACTTCGCCATGATGGTTCACAAGATCCACACCGGCGCGAACCTGGAAACCAATTTTGGCCAGGACTACATCATCGTGGGCTTCGGCGGAAGCCACAACTCCTTTGGCGCTGCGTTCGCTACGGTCCCGGCTAAGATCCCCAACACCGGCGTCCTCTTCCCGGTCTTCTCGCCCACCGGATCTGCCCAGGACACCGCCGTTTGCGAAATGTGCCATACCAACGGCGCGGAGGCCATTCTGCCCATCGGTAAGAACCCGGTGACCGACCCGCAAGGTCTGCTGAACCCCTCGCCGGCCACTACCTCGGCTTGCACCGCATGCCATCTGAATACTTCGGCATTCGCGCACGCCGTTTCCCAGACCGATCCCAAGTTGGGTGAAAGCTGCGATGTGTGCCACGGAACGGGTGCGCCCTTTAGCGCGACCCAGGTGCACGCCGGCCAGTAGCCTGATCGCCCGAAGCGGCCGTGCCCCCTCGCGGCCGCTTCGGGCGACCCACAGGTTTTCATACGGAGATTTGAGTCATGCGGAATTTTTCAAAAGCACGGGCCATCGCCGGTCTTCTCCTGGTGGTCCTCCTTGTCGCCGGAGCCGCTCTGGTAGCGGCCGCCGACCGCAAACCGGCTTTGACGGTTCACGACAAAGCCTATTACGCCAGTGCAGACCTGGTCGACTATGTCCAGCCCGGGCTGGTGGTCAGCGTGGTTTCGGCCAAAATTGGCAACGACGGCACCATCAGCGTCGATTACAAGGTTGCCGACCCCAACGGAGCGGCGCTCGATTCCGCCGGCACCGTTACCCCCGGGGCGATTTCGCTCAGCTTCCTGGCGGCTTACATTCCCTCCGGCCAGGCGCAGTTCGCATCCTATATTACACATAGCGTCACCGCAGCCAACAGTTCCGCCACGGCCACGCAGGCAACCTCCGATTCCGGCGGCACTACCACCACCGTCGCCCAGGGTGAGTATATTTATACCTTCAAGACCAAGGCGCCCAGCGGCTTCAATCCCAATGCCACCACCAGAATCGGTATTTACGGTTCACGCAACCTGACGCAGTTCGACCTCGGCACCGATTACGCCGATACTTTCTACGACTTCATTCCATCCGGGAACGGCAGCCCGACCCCGCGCGACGTAGTGCGTAACGCCGATTGCGACTCCTGCCACGGAAGCGCCATCACCGCGACCAGCACCAACGGTCTGGCCGCGCACGGCGGAACGCGCCGCAGCGTGGGCGTCTGCATTATTTGCCATCAGCCGCAAACCGTCGATCCGAACACCGGCAACAGCCTGGATATGAAGGTTTTCATCCACATGATCCACATGGGCAGCTCGCTCCCCAGCGTTATAGCCGGCACGCCCTACCAGATCGTCGGCCATTTGAATTCGGTGAACGACTGGTCCACGGTGGAGTATCCCGCTAACATTGAGCGCTGCCAGACCTGCCACAACCCCAAGAACGGGGCGGCGCAGACCAACGTGTGGATGACCACCCCCGGCGCCGCCGCATGCGGCTCCTGTCATGACAACATCAACTTCGCCACCGGCGCCAACCATCCCGGCGGTGCGGAGGCCAGCGACACGCAATGCGCCACCTGCCACATTCCGCAAGGCACGGCGTCGTTCGACGCCTCCATCGTCGGCGCGCACACCATAGCCGACCAGGCGCCCGAGCTCGGCGGCCTCGTCTTCGGCCTGGTCAGCGTGACCAACGGCACGGCCGGGAACACGCCTACCGTCACCTTCACGGTTCGCAACAGTGCCGGCGCCGGCATTCCCATGAGCAATTTCACCACCGGCAGCAACTCTCTTTCGCTGACCATGGCGGGCCCGACCAGCGATTACGGCTACACCAGCTTCGGCCCGGACACCACCGGCACTCCCGGTTACGTGACCGAGTCGGTCACTGGCGCGTCCTGCACCCCCGACGGCACCTGCCAATACACTTTCACGCACGCCGTTCCGGCGAAGGCTACAGGGACGTATAGCATCGGTATCGAGGGCCGTCTCTCCGCCACGCTGTTCGCGGGCACCCCGCAATCCACCACCACCAATTACGCCGGCACCAACCAGGTCATCAACTTCTCGGTGGATGGCACGCCGATCGCGCCGCGCCGCACCATCGTATTGATGGCCAACTGCAACGCCTGTCACTCCTACCTGGAAGTGCACGGCGATCTCCGCAATAACGTGCAGTATTGCGTGCTCTGCCATAACCCGAGCAATACCGACTCCAGCACGCGTCCTTCGGCTACGGTAGTGTCGCAAAGATCGTTGCCCAACCAGGGGATCAATTTCGCGATGATGGTTCATAAGATCCACACCGGCGAGAACCTGGAAGCCGAGTACAACACGGACTACATCATCGTGGGTCACGGCGGGAGCGAGAACGACTTTGGGGCTGCGTACGCTTCGGTTCCGGCCTCGATTCCCAACACTGGCGTCCGCTATCCGGCGATGGGTCCCAGCGGCTCGGTTCAGGATACCGCCGAGTGCTACATGTGCCACACCGGCGGCTCGGAAGCGGTCTTGCCCGTTGGCAAGAACGCCGTGACCGACCCGCAGGGTCCGATTAACCCGGACCCGGCCACCACTTCGGCATGCACGGCTTGCCACGTGGACGCCGGCTCCGTCGCCCACGCAAAGGCCAACACCAGTACGCAGTTCGGTGAAGCCTGCACCGTCTGTCACGCAACCGGCGCCGCTTATGACGCTACGCAGGTTCACGCCGGTCAATAATCGTTATTACAGGTGACCGTCATGCATCGACCGCAAGTGCGCACTGCGAAGTGGCCCGCCCTGTCCGTCAACCGTCGCTTTCGCGCGCTGGGGCGGGCGATTGTTGCGGCGGCGGTCGGGTGGGTGACGATTGCTTCGGGGAGCGCCCGGGCCCAGGCGGATTCCAAGCCTGACGCCAGGCCCGCCGCTCCCCAAACTCCCGCCAAGCTTGAATACATGGGCTCGGAAACCTGCGCCGCGTGTCACGAAGACCTGGCCAAGGCCTTTCAAAAGAACCCCCATCGTCTGGTGGATACCGACAAGAAATACAAGCACGCGAACGAGGCCTGCGAAGCCTGCCACGGTCCCGCCAGCAAACACGAAGAATCCATGAACGCGGCCGACATCCGCAATCCGGCCAAGCTGACCGCCGCGGAGGCCGACCGGATCTGCCTTTCCTGCCATTTGAATCAGCCCACCCACGCCGGCCGCATCAATGGCAGCCATGCTAAGAATCAGGTGAGCTGCATCTCCTGCCACGCCATTCATAAGAACGGCCCCAACGGCATGGTGGCGCGCAAACCGGCCGACATCAACCGCCTGTGCGCCAATTGCCACCAGGACGTGTGGGCCAGCTTCCAGCGGCCGTACAAGCATCGCCTGCCGGAGGCCGCCATGAGTTGCGTGGATTGCCATAACCCGCACGGCACGATCCTGCCCCACAGCCTCCAGTTGGTGGAGGCCAACGAACCGGCATGCGTGAAGTGCCACGGGGACAAACGCGGGCCGTTCACTTTCGCGCACGCGCCGGTACAACTGGAAGGATGCACCGCCTGCCACGAACCCCACGGCTCGGCCAATCCGCGTATGCTGACCCGCGCGCAGGTGTACTTCGTCTGTCTGGAATGCCACGCCAACCTGGCGCAGCCCACGGCGGCGGCAAACGGAACCATCGGCACTGTTCCCCCGGCGTTTCACGACCTGCGCAATCCCCGCTTCCGGAACTGCACCATCTGCCATCAGAAGATACATGGCTCCTACGTGAGCCGGGATTTCCTGAAATGAAATATTTTTGGACATTTCTGCTGCTGGCTTCGGGATACGCCCCGGTCTTCGCGCAAACGGCGCAGCCCGCGCCCTCGCAGACTGACGCCCAGACGGCGCCCGCAAAACCGGATGCAGCCCAAACGCCACCGGCTGCGGCACCCGCACCCGTACAGGCCGCGCCTGCCGCGCCTGCCGCTGCCGCGTCTCCGGCTCCCTCAACCGAACAATGGATCAGCGGCAGCTTCGAGGTGGGCTATCGCTGGACGCCGGAACTTTCGGGCAACATGGATGAGTACCGCAGCGTCGTCAATCTGGGCGCAGGTCCCCGCCTGCTCGACATCGACCTGACCATCATCGACCCCAAGAAGCGGTTTTTCGACCGCCTGGACGCGCGCGCCAGCGGGTGGGGCGATCCTAACAATTCCGTCCACGTGGACGCCACCAAGCTGGGAATCTACGACTTCCGTTTCGACTATCGCAACATGGCTTATTTCAATGCCGTGCCCAGTTTCGCTAACCCTGGCGCCCCGGCCGGCTTCAACGAGCAGGCCTTCGACACTCACCGCCGCATGATGAGCGCAGACCTGGACCTTCTGCCGGGCAAGCACTTCGTTCCGTACCTTTCGTTCGACCATAATTCAGGTTACGGCAACGGCGTCGACACGTATGTCGACTCGTCCAATAACGAGTATGCCGTGCCCACCCTGCTGCGCGATTCGACCAATAACTACCGCGGCGGCGTGCGCGTCGAGTATTCGCATTTTCACGTTTCGCTCGAGCAGGGCGGCACCACTTACAAAGACGACGATTTCGCTTCCGACTCGGGGCTGGAATTCGGCGACAATACGCAACCGCTCCTGGGCCAGGTGCTGGACCTTTCGAGCCTCAAGCAAACCTACGGCATTCGTGGCAGCAGCCTCTATAGCCGGGCACTCCTCACTGCCAGCGCCACGCCTTGGTTGAACGTCTACGCGCAGTTTCTCTATAGCGAGCCCAAGACCACCGTCAACTACGTGGATATCGCCGACGGCAACTTCGCGCTGCTGAGTTCGCTGCTGTTCTACAGCGGCCAGGTGAACCTGGGAACCGGTACGGCCAATCAACCTCACACCACCGCCAGCGGCGGGTTCGAAATGCGCCCGCTCAAGCGCGTGCGCGTGCTGGGCTCCTGGATGACCGACCGCTACCACGACGCCGACTCGCCGCTCCTGAGCCAGCAGATCTACCTCACGCCCACCACCCTCGGTCCGGATTCGATCACCAGCCTCAACTACACTCAATACGTGAACTACAACCAGGGCGAAGTCAACGTCATCTACGATGCCGGCAGGCGGCTCACCCTGCGTGCCGGCTACCGCCGCGTCTGGGGCGACGCCACGGAACTGGCCGGGCAGCTCAGCCAGACCGGCCTGCTGGCCGCGGGCCAGCTCCAGCGCAATATCGCTCTGGCCGGCGCTACCTATCGCGCCTTTGAAAAGCTGTCGCTGAACCTGGATTACGAAGGCGCTTCGAGCGACCACATTTACTTCCGCACCAGCCTGAACGACTATCAAAAGGGCAGGGCCCGGGCGCGCTACCAACTGGCGAGCTCCCTTACCTTGCAGGCCCGCTTCCAGGCGCTCGACAATCAAAACCCGGACCCCGGCATTCGCTACGACTTTCAAAGCCGCGACAGTTCCCTGGGCATCTTTTGGACGCCCAAAGCCGCCAAGCGCATCAGCGTGTCGGGCGAATACGACCGTACCACCTTGCGCTCCAATATCACCTACCTCACCCTGCCGACTCTGGGGTCGGCGGTGTCGGCGTACCGCGATAACGCGCACACGGCCACAGCAACCGTCGACGTGGCCCTGCCCGGCAATGCCAAATTGAGCGTGGGCGGATCGCTGTTCCTGTCTTCCGGCAGCCAGCCCACCAATTACTACCAGCCGATGGGGCGGTTTTCTCTCCCCATTGGCAAGCACGTGTTCTGGAACACCGAGTGGCAGTGGTATGGCTTCAACGATTCCTTTTACGGGTATGAAGGTTTCCGCACGCACATCGTGACTACCGGGCTACGGGTGACTCGTTAGGAGGCTGGCCATGGCGAATCTTCACAGACTGAGTTTGGCCCTACTGGCGGCGTCGGCTGCGTTTGCCGCTGACCCGGCGCAGGGCAACGCCGACAGGGGCGCGAAGCTCTTCCAAAACGAGCAGTGCGTCCAATGTCATAGCGTCAACGGCAAGGGCGGCACGGCGGCGCCCGATCTGGCACGCCGCATGGACCGAGATTACACGCCCGCCGTCATGGCCAGCCTGATGTGGAACCACGCTCCCGAAATGTGGACCGGCATGAAGGCCCAGGGCATCGTCCGGCCGTCGCTCAGCGCCGAATCCGCCGCCGACCTTTTCGCTTATTTCCTGGCGGCGCGCTATTTTGAAAAGCCCGGCGACGCCGGGCGCGGCAAGCTGGCCTTCCACGTCAAGCACTGCGACTCCTGCCACGGCATCGATTCCGCAATCCCCAACGGCGGGCCGCCGGTTTCCGGATGGGACTCCCTCGCCGACCCGATCGCGCTGGCGCAACAGATGTGGAACCACGGCGGAAAGATGCGGGCGGCGTATGCGGCGGCGTCCATCAAATGGACCGAGCTGGTTCCCCAGGAACTCACCGACATTTTGGTTTATCTGCAAAACCTGCCCCAGACGCGTCACCATGCGGAGAGCTTCGAGATCGACCTTTCGGGCAGCGGCGCCGGCCTGTTCGCCTCCAAGGGCTGCACCGAGTGCCACCAGGGCAAAATGGCGCTGGAGAACCTCCTCCGCAATCAGACCCTCACCGAGGTCGCGGTGGACATGTGGAACCACCAGCCGTCCATGAAACAGCCATCGCCGGTTTTCACTCGCCAGGAGATGCGCGACATCATCGGCTACCTTTGGGCCAGGCAATATTTCCGCGGCGAAGGCAATTCCGGCCGGGGCAAGAAAGTGTTCGCGGATAAACATTGCGCCGCCTGCCATGACCAACCCTCCAGCGGCGCCCCTGCCCTCGGCGCCGCCAAAGGCCAGTACTCCGATATCAGCATGATGGCCGCCCTCTGGCAGCACGGCCCGCGCATGTTGGAGCTCATGGGCGAGCGCAAACTCCCCTGGCCGCGTTTCGACGCGCAACAGATGGCGGATTTGATCGCCTATCTCAATTCGCGCTGACGGCTGGCGGCTTTCTGGAAGAATGAAGCTATGTCCGTGGCTTCCGAATTCCTGTTTTACGCCGCCGAAAAGCTGGAGTTGTATCTTAGTGAGGTATGGCTCTCGGCTTGCGATCAGCGGCAATCGAGCAACGGCCCGAAAGGATCTGATTCATGTCAGCCAATGATTACTCCGGGCAGTACAAACAAAGCAAGAACGGTGGAGGAAGCCGGCGGACGATGTTGTCGTGGCTGCTGGGTGGCGGCGCGCTGGCCTCCGCGGCCTCTTTCCTTTATCCGGTGATCCGGTTCCTGAATCCTCCGCTGATCACCGAAGCCGCCGTGAACGAAGTCTCCGGTGGCAAGGTGCGGGACCTGTTGCCGAACTCGGGGAAGGTCGTGAGGTTCGGCAACGAGCCGGCGCTTCTGGTGCGCGTCAGCGACGCCGAGTGGAAGGCGTTTTCAGCCGTGTGCACGCATTTGCACTGCACGGTCCAGTATCGCGCCTCGACCCGCCAGATCTGGTGTCCGTGCCACAACGGCATCTATGACATGAACGGAAGGGTAGTCTCCGGTCCCCCGCCGAATCCGCTCGCTGAGTATGCGGTGAACATCCGCGGCGACGAAGTCGTGATTTCCCGGCGGGCTTAAGGCGGCACACGATGACTGCGAAAATAATCCGTTGGCTTGACGGCAGGCTCGCCCTCAGCTCCATTCGCGAGCTGGCTGCCCATAAAACTGTTCCCGTCCACTCCGCCACCCGCTGGTACTACTTCGGCGGCATCACGCTGTTTCTGTTCGGCATCCAGGTGGTAACCGGGACGCTGTTGCTGTTCTACTACCGCCCGACGGTGGCCGAAGGATTCGATAGCGTGCGCTTCATCGTGACGCGCGTCGAGTTCGGATGGTTGATCCGGTCGATTCATAGCTGGTCGGCGAATCTGATGATCTTTGCCGCGTTTGTGCACATGTTCAGCGTCGTGTTCACTCACGCCTACCGTCCGCCGCGCGAGCTGACCTGGGCGAGCGGCATCGTCCTTCTCGGCCTATTGCTCGGCTTCGGCTTCAGCGGTTATCTGCTGCCGTGGAATCAGGTTTCTTATTTTGCGACCAAAGTAGGGACCGACGTCGCCGCCATCACGCCTTTGGCCGGCCCCGCGATCGCGCGCATCTTGCGCGGCGGAGACGATGTGGGAGCGCCGACCTTGACGCGCTTTTTCGCCCTGCACGTGATGGTGCTGCCGATGCTCACCGCCGGCCTGGTGGCGCTGCATGTCGCGCTGGTCCAGAAAAACGGCATGAGCACGCCGCCCTGGATCTCGCCGTCGCGCGTGAGGCAGATGAAATTCTTCCCGAACTTCTTTTTGCGCGAAGTGATGGTGTGGTACGGAGCCTTGGCCGTGCTCGGCGGGCTGGCCGCGATTTTTCCGTGGGAGCTGGGCGTGAAAGCGGACCCGTTCGCTTCCGCGCCGGCGGGAATTCGCCCGGAGTGGTATTTCCTGGCCCAGTTCTACACGCTGAAACTGATCCCGAGCCACGTCTGGGTGTTCGAAGGCGAGCTTCTGGGGATCGCCGGCTTCGGGGCGCTGGCCGTCTGCTGGGCGCTCATTCCGGTTTGGGGCGTGAATCGCGCCGGCGAAGCACGAATGCGCCTCGTCACCGGCGCGGGGATTTTCCTGGCAACCTATCTGGCCATCTTCACCGTTCTGGGGTACGTCAAATGAAAGCGCTCCTGTTTCTCCTCGCCCCTGCCTTGCTGTTCGGCCAACCGGCGAAAGACACCTGTCTCGAGTGTCATGCCGCCTTGGACGGCGCGATTCAACGCCCGGCGCTACTCATCAAAGACGACGTCCACACTGCGAACGGATTGAGTTGCGCCGATTGTCACGGCGGCGACCGCACCAGCGACGATCCATCGGTCGCGATGAGCAAGGCCAAGGGTTTCCTCGGCAAGCCGAGCCGTATGGCGATTCCGCAGTTCTGCGCGAAATGTCACAGCAATCCGGACTTCATGCGCCGCTTCCGCCCGCAACAGCGCGTCGATCAGTTCGAGCTTTACAAGACCAGCGTCCACGGCAAACGCCTCGCTGCCGGGGATGAGAACGTCGCCACCTGCGTCGATTGCCACAGCGTTCACGATATCCGCGCCGTCAAAGACGGCATGTCCCCGGTTTATCCGCTGCACATTCCGGACACCTGCGGGCGCTGCCATGCCGACGCCAAGAGGATGGCGAAATACGGTATCCCGACGGATCAGCTCGAGCAGTACCTCACCAGCGTCCACTGGAGTGCCCTGGCAAAGCGGGGCGACCTCTCGGCTCCCCAGTGCGCGTCGTGTCACGGGAATCACGGCGCCAAGCCGCCGCAGGTGGAATCGGTAGCCGCGGTGTGCGGAAGCTGCCACGTCCTGTTCGAGCAGCTTTACGACAAGAGCCCCCACGAGCCGGTCTTTTCCGCGTCCGGCGGCGGCGGTGGATGCATCGTGTGCCACAGCAATCACGGGATTCATCAGCCCTCCACGGCCATGCTTGTGGGGCCTAACGCTGTGTGCTCACAGTGTCACGAGCCGTCGACGACGGGCGGCAAAGCCGCGGAGCGGATGGCCGGGTGGATCGACACGCTGGGCGCGTCCCTCAAACACTCCGACGAGGCTCTGGCCAGAGCCGAAAGGTACGGCATGGAGGTTTCCGAAGCGCAGGCGCGTCTCATGGACGGCCGGGAAGATCTGATCAAGGCTCGCCTGGCGCTGCATTCATTTCACCCCGAGGAGATGCACAAACCGATCGAAGCCGGGATGGCGATCGCCGGCGAAACGTTGCGCGCCGGCCAGGCCGCGCTCAAGGAGAAAGATTTTCGCCGCCTCGGGCTTGCGGTTTCCGCGTTGTTTATCGCCATCACCCTGGCGGCCATCTGGCTGGTGCTCCGGCGGCTGGAAGCCAACGGCTCGGGTTACCTCGAAGCTCCGCCGCGGAATTAGGCTGCTAAAGGAAAGGGAGAATCATGAAAGCCATCGCTCGTCTGCTTTGGATCGCCGCGGCAGTGATTGCTTCAGCCGCCCTAATCGCCGTACTTATCTGGGAGCGGCGGCCTGCGGATGCGCGACGCGCTCTCTATGTCGTCGGCGTTCCGGAGCGGGGTGCCACGCTGTTTTATGGACAGAAGCAGTGCTCCGTTTGTCATTCCATCAATGGCTCGGGTGGACGGATCGCGCCCGATCTTTCCGCCACGCGTCCCGGCACGCCGGCCATGGGCTGGCTGGCAGCCGTTCTTTGGAACCACGCTCCGGGAATGTTCCGGCAGATACGCAGCGGCAAGTCTTACCCGCAGTTGAATACCGGAGAGATGGCTGACATCCTCGCGTTCCTCTATCAGGCAGCCAATGTTGATCGTCCGGGCGATCCGGTGGCCGGCCGCCGCGTGTTCCGCGAAAAAGGCTGCGTGCACTGCCATGCGGTGCGCTCGGAAGGCGACAAATCGGCGCCGGATCTGGCCGCGGTGGCGATGGCCGGCGGATCGAGCGAGTGGATGCGCGCGATGTGGAACCATACGCAATCGATGATCGATCCGATCACCAAGGCGCTCGGGCATTGGCCGCAGTTCACGGGCAGCGAGATGAACGACCTGGTCGCATACGTGGGGGAGGGGAACCAAAAGGCACGCGCATCCGGGAACGCGGGCAGCGCCGAGCTCGGCTGGAAGGTGTTCCAGGCCCGATGTATCGAGTGCCATTCCGTCCGGGGAAACGGCGGCAAGCTGGGTCCGGAGCTGGGACCGGAACACGATCTGCCGCTCACCACGGCCGCATTTGCGAGCGAGCTGTGGAATCACGCGCCCGCCATGCTGCGGCTGGGCCGCGAGAACGGCACCGCGATGCCCACGCTTCAGCGCGACGAAATGGCTGACCTGGCGGTATTTCTCGCCAGCCTGCGATACGTCGAGCCCACCGGGTCTTCCCTGGTGGGCGAAAGCGTATTCAGCGCGCGAGGCTGTGCGCGATGCCATGGACCGGAGGCAGACGGCACGCGACTCGGGCCGCGTCTGACGGCCGGCGACGACGCGTACACGGCTGTTTCGTTTACCGCCGCGTTGTGGAAGCATGGCCCCCGGATGGTCGATCGCGTCGAAGAGATGGGCACTTCGTGGCCCACTCTGGAAGCAACCGACATCGGCGACCTGGTCGCCTTCCTGAACGTGCCGCGGCGGCAGAAGTGACCATCTGTGCGAATCGCCTGAACGTCGCGCGCCCAGGTAGTAGTTCGAGCAGTGGTTGATCGCCTATCTGAATTCGCGCTGACGGCCGCCCGCCGCTCTTCTGCCACAATGAAGTTATGTCCGTGGCTTCCGAGTTCCTGGATTATTCCGCCGAAAAGCTGGAGTTGTATCTGGATCGCATCGAAACCTGCGTCGACAAGCTCACGCCGGAACAGGTCTGGGCCCGTCAATCGGAGAACGAAAACGCGGTCGGCAACCTTATCCTGCATCTGGAAGGCAACATCCGCCAATGGATCTTAGGCGGTGTGGGCGGCGAGGTCGATATCCGCGACCGCAATGCCGAGTTCGATGCCCGAGCCGGCTCTTCGCCGGATCAACTGAGAGCCAGCCTGCGCGCCACCCTCCGCGAGGCCGCCGCCATCGTTCGCAACGTACCCCCCGAACGCCTCACCGAGCGCATCCACCCCCAGGGATACGATGCCAGCGTCCTGGAGGCCATCTACCAGGCCGTCCAACACCTTGCAGGCCACGCCTTTCAGATCATGCTGCTGACCAAGCTCCACACCAGCCAGGATCTCGGTTTCTTCGCAAACCTGCGCCAATCCTCGGCAGTCGAGCCCGGCCGCCCATAATCAGAGACCGTCAGGAGCTGTGAAGAAATCAAATCGCAGGCCAAAGGCCTACTCCACAAGTCTGCAAGGCGTTGATGCGCCAACCGTGGAGTAGGCGTTTTCGCCTGCGATCGGCCGCAGGGCCACTTCTACCTCGGGCTGATCGCGCGGCAGGTCAAAACGCGCACTCAGGCGGCATAGCCAGACGATCGGAAAGAAGCAGTCCCATCAGTGTTCATCTGTGGCTATTATTCTTTCGCGCCTTCTTTGGTCGCGGCTCGGTTACTTCCAGATCTCTTCCAGCTTCGCAAGCGCTGCTTCCAGCGGTTGCGGCTTCTGGAGCACGCCGGCGAACAGGTCGCCTTTTTCGGCGAAACGCTGGCGCGCGTTGCGCAGGTGGAATTGCAGTGGATGGAGACCGCGGCCGACCTCTTTCCATTCGAGCGGCGTTGCCACCGGCGCGCCGGGGTAGGCGCGCAGCACATACGGCGCGGCGATCGTCTTCGAACTCGCGTTCTGCAGGTAGTCGAAATAGACGCGGTCGTTTTGGCGCTTCGCAACCGTGCGCGGCGCGGTAAACAGCTTCGGCTCCTGGTGCGCGGCCAGGCGTGCGATCAGGTCGGCGAAGTTGCGCGTTTCCTCGAAACTGTAAATCGGCTCGACGGGCACGTAGATGTGCATGCCGTCGCCGCCGGTCGTCTTGGGATAGCCGGTGAGGCCGATGCGGTCGAGAATCCTCTTGACCACCAGGGCAGCCTCCACGATTTTGTCGAAACTGCACGCTTGCGGGTCCAGGTCGATCAGCAGAAAATCCGGCTGATCGAGGTGCGGCGAGCGGCTCAACCAGGGGTTGTGGTCGATGCATCCCAGGTTCACCAGATAGAGCAGGCTGGCGCGGTCCTCCGCAAAGACGTACGAAATCGGAGCCTGGTTGTGCGCGGAGGGAATGCTTTCGGTGCGCAGCCAGGGAGCGAAACTTTCTCCCGCGCGCTTCTGGAAGAAATACTCGCCGCGAATGCCGTTCGGGTAGCGTTTGAGCGACAGCGGGCGGTCTTTCAGGTGGGGCAGGATCAGCCCGGCGACATCGCTGTAATAACTGAGCACGTCGCCTTTGGTGTAGCCTTCGTCGGGGTAGTAGACCTTGTGGAGATTGGTCAACTTGAGGGTGCGGCCGTCAACCGTGACCGTAGCCTCCTTAGCGTCGTCTTTCACCAGCTCGCGCACCACCGCGCCGGCCGGTTTGTCTTGCCTCAAGCCCAGATAAACCGGCGCACGGAGACGGCGGTCGGGGGTCCAGTTGGCGAACTTAACCTGGCAGACCAGCTCGGGTTTCACCCACGTCATGGTTTTATCGGGCGAAGGGCGCGGGGAAAACGGGCAGACGGAAGTTTCGAGCGGCTTCAAACGCGCCGCCAGGTCGTCGAGCGTCCGCTGGTCGAAACCGGTGCCGAGGTTCCCCACCCATTGGAGCGACTCCTTTTCGTGCACCCCCAGCACCAGCGCGCCGAAGTGCGAACGCGCCCCCTGCGGCGCGGTGAACCCTCCGATGACGAATTCCTGCTCGTGAACCAGCTTGATTTTCTGCCAGTCGCTGGAGCGCCGCGATTCGTAGACGCTCGCGGTGCGCTTGGCCATGACGCCTTCCAGGCCGTTTTCGCGGGCGGCTTCGAGCAGCGCTTCGCCGGTCTCGGCCGGAAACGCCTCGGAGATCCGCAGCACGCCGCCGGGCGTTACGACTTTTTCGAGCAGCGCCCGGCGATCCGCCAGCGCGGCTCCGCGCAGATCGTAGCCGTCCAGATAGAGCAGGTCGAACACGAAATAGACCACCGGCGCCGCATGCGCCATGCGTGCCACCGCGCTCTCGTCGGCATTGGTGATGCGGGGTTGGATCAGGTGGAAGCGCGCCACGCCCTTCTCGTCCAAGGCGGCGATCTCGCCATCCAGCACGGCCTGGCGCGCCGCGATTTGGTGAGGGACTATCGCCAGCTCGGGGTATTGGCGCTCGGAGCGGATGCCGTTTCGCGAAACCAGCCGCAGCTCCTCGTGATCGACGAAGGCGATGGCGCGCACGCCGTCCCACTTCACTTCCAGCAGCCAGTCGCCGCCGCGGGGCGGATGGTCGGCCAGCACGGCGGTCATAGGCTCGATGACATCGGGCATGGCCGCCGCACGCGCGCCTGGAATGCGGCTGACATTGAGTCTCTTGGGGGCGCCGGACTTTGTTCTTGGGGCAGCCGGTTTCGGCGCCGCTGCTTTGCGCGCCGGGCCGGCACGGCCGGCCGGCCGGCTCTCCCAAACCCGATCCGCCGCGCCGGCAGTAGGCCGCTTGCTTGTGCGCGCCGGCAGGTTCTGCGCAATCTCTTCCTGGGTACGGCCGGAGAGTGCGCTGTGCGCCTGGGCTTCCAGATCCCACCCGGCTATGGCGAACTCATCGCGCTTCTTGAGCAGCAGCCATTCGTTGCCTTTGCCGCGCCCTTTCATGCGTACCAGGGCAAAGTTGCCGCGCAGCTTTTCGCCGTGCAGGTAGAATTTGAAATCGCCTCGGGCCAATTGTTCGTCGGCGGAAGCGTCGCCCAGCAGGTCGAAAGTTCCGCGGTCCCACAACATCACGCTGCCGGCGCCGTAATTGCCGGCGGGAATCGTGCCCTCGAAATCGCCGTAGTCGATGGGATGGTCTTCCACCTGCGCCGCCAGGTGCTTCACGTCGGCATCGAGAGTCGGCCCTTTGGGTACGGCCCACGACTTGAGCACGCCACCGATCTCGAGCCGGAAATCGTAATGCAGGCGCGTGGCGTCGTGCCGTTGGACGCAAAAATAATGAGGCGGAAACCGCGCGTCCCGCCCTTGCGCCGGCCCCGGTTCCGGCGTCTTTTCAAAGCGGCGCTTGGCCGCGTACTCTTCGAGCGGCATAAATCCCTTTACATCCTAGCATTTACAATCGCAAGCCCGATGTTGTATCTTGGAGATCGGCTGTTATGTCTGCAAGCGTCTGGAAAGGTCAACTGACTTTCGGGCTGGTATCGTTCCCCATCCGTCTGTTCAGCGCCGCCCGCAGCGAAACCATCAGCTTCAATCAACTCCACAAAAGCGATAATTCGCGCATCCGCCAGGTGACTTATTGCCAGGCGGAAGACAAGCCGGTACCGCGCACCGAACTCGTGAAAGGTTACGAATACGAGAAAGACCGTTACGTGGTAATCGACGACGAGGACATCAAGAAGGTGGCGCCCAAAACCGCCAAGGTGATGGAGATCCTCGAGTTCGTCAAGGCCGAACAGGTAGACCCCGTCTACCTGGAAAGTTCCTACTACGTGGCGCCCGACGAAGGCGGCGAGAAGCCCTACGCGCTCCTGTTTCAGGCTCTGCGCGAGTCGAAATATTACGCGGTTGCCAAAGTTGCCATGCACAGCCGCGAGCACATCATTGTGCTTCGCCCGGGGGCCAAGGGCATTCTTTCCCACACCATGTTCTATCAGGACGAAATCCGCCAGGTAGAGGAATTCCGTACCGACACGACCCTGGTGAAGGAAAAGCAACTGGAAATGGCGAAGATGCTCATTTCTTCGCTCGAAGCCGACTTTGAGCCGCGGAAATATCGAGACGAGTACCGCGAGAACCTGCGCATCATGATCGAAGCCAAGATCGCCGGCCGCAGCGTGGTGGAAACCCCCGCCGCGCATGTCGCGCCCGTGATCGACATCATGGAAGCGCTCAAGAAAAGCCTGGCCGAGAAGCGCAAGCCGGCGCAGGTAGCTATGGAAAGCGTACCCGCCGAAGCTATGGCTGAATCGGAAGCCCCAAAGAAACGCGTGCGAAAGAGCTCGGCCGGATAGCCTCGATTACCGACAAGTTTCTACCGCGGTGAGGAATCAGCACGCGTCTACTTAGCCGCACACGCACAGCGTGCTCCACCGGCGACGGCGGCGGCTGACGCTCCGGCGGAATTCCCTCGGGATACACCGACGAACGGCGCTCCACACCATCCCGCGGCCGGAACCTGGCGCAGAAACACGCGCGCATCTCTCCAGGTCCGGGCCACTTGGCGTACAGGCCGCTCGTCATCCGGTCGATGAGCCAGCACGCCTCGCTTTCGTAGTGCGCCAGATCGCACAGCAGCAGCGCCAGCGACTTGCGCGCCTCACGCCCGCCAGGGAAAGAGCCGAGAGCCGCCAGCCCGGTAATGAGCCGTTTGGCGACGTACGGGCTCAGTGGAATTTCCGCGCATTGCTGCTTCATGCGCGAGCGCATTTCAAGGCGGTTGGCGATATGCTCGCTCACTGGAATTTTGGTTCGTTGCCAATTCACCGGCGACCCCTTCGCGGACCTCTAATGCAGACTGTCCGTAAACGGCGCCACGCCCGACGCGCGAGCCCAGAACAGGCCCGAGCCCGAACCGCTGGCGCCGATCGTAATGGCCGTCCCCATTAAGGCAGGGTTCGGCGCCGCTGACACCGCGTCTCTTTGCAGCGTGGGTAACAGCAGGCCGCAAACCCCGGCCACCGTGGTCGCGCCCACAGCGATTTCCGTGGCTGCCTGGTTGGTAGCGAAATTGGCCTGGCCCTTGATATAAGCTCCGATGGCCGCACCGACCGCAGCATCCGTGCAGCCGCGCAGGATCTTCGACGCCAGGCTCTTACCGGCGGCCGCGGCCACCAATTGCGTAGCCGTCGAATTCTCGATGTGCCCCAGCCGGTGGGCGGCAGCCACCGCCCAGATTTGCGGCGCCGGGACGTCCTGCTTGGCCCCGCTGACGTCCGCTTCCCACAGGGTGAGCGTGTTGCCCAGGCTCACCTGTGGGGAGAAGCTGACCGTCTGGGCGTGGACGCCAGTGGCCAGCGCCACACCCAGGAGTATCCACTTGTGCATGTCAGGCCGCCGCGGGAGCCGCCGTTTTGACGGTCCAATAGTTGTTTGGCCCAAAAATGGAGTTGATCGAGACCAGGACACAGACGGTCCCATCGCCGGCGGTATAGGTCTGCCCGGCCGCGGTGTAGACCGTCGGCGCGGCGTTGTCATAGTATCCGTCGCCCACGGCCGCGCCAACCGGATTCGAGACGACCGGCGTCGGCGCGGGCGTCACGGTCGGATTTGCGGCCTTCGGCGGCGGGAACGGCTGGCCACTCATCAGCGCCATGGTGCCCAGGATAGAATTGGCGAGCTGGGCCGGCGTCCATGCGAAGGTGCCATACAGGCAGTTCGCGATTTGGTACGGTGCCTGCGGGTAGCTCGGTGAGATCGCTGTGATGAAGTTGATGTAGGAAAGACCGGTGTTTGGATCGGCCGTTATCCCTGAAAGATACAACGTCTGGACCGTAAGAGTGACGGTGATCCCGAACTCGCTTTCAATGAGCGCGACGGCCTGCATCGCCCACTCGTAGATCTCATCGTAAATGTTCTGCGTTGGCGCCGGCGTAACCGGTTGTGTTGACATACTTTCTCCCTATTTCGTGTTGAAGTTTTTGATGACTGCCGGCTTACCGATGATCTGAGTACAACCAGCGTAGATTTTCAGTTCCGCGATGCTCTGCGGTCGGGTCTCGTATGGCGAGAGCCCCGCGAGGCCGCCCGCCGCCAGCAGCTCCGCCACCAGCTCGGAGCACACTTCCTCGTGCGAATTGGGCCTGTACCAGAGCGGCAGATCCTGTACCACCGGGATCAAGCGGGCAACGTACGCCCCCAGTTCCAGCACGTTGTAGCGGTCGCGGTTTACACGCGCCATGGCGAACGCCCACAGCCGGTCCCAATCCAGATACCGTCGAATCGCGTCGGAGATTCGCAGCACCCACACCCGGTCGCCCGGGCCGCACATCGCGAGCCGCGCCGTTAGCGCGTTGATCTGCACTCCGTTTCGACCGTTGAGAATGGTGCATTCGACGATCTGCAGTTCCGTCTGCGGCTGCCCATCCACGTTCAGCAGCGGGTCCAGAACCATTGCCACATGCGAGAGCTTCGACCCCGTCAGCCATTCGATCGCGCCCGAAACCAGCCCCGTGCCGCCAAATGCAATGACGTCGCCGCCGCGAAAGCCGGTGTCCGCCGTCACGGCCGCCCCGCCACAATCTGCGCTCCGGCCACGGCCAGGCTTGTCACCGGATTCAGGTTTCGATAGATCACGGCGGCGTTCAAACCGTAGCCGAGCAGCCGGTCGTACCAGTGCGGCCTGCTCAGCTTGTCGATGCTGGCCGTGGTCTCTTCCACGTTCCTGCCGATGCCGTTCCAGGTGCGGAGATAGCCGGGCCAATCGCGCCGGAAATCCACGCTCATGGCCGAGACGTCCCCGGCCGCGCGTTCCACCGCTTTGGCCGTGCCCTGGTACCGGTTGAACAAGCAATCGGGATTGTGATCGCAATCGAGAAACAGCGGCAGCCCGTTTTCCACCTGTGCCGCAATCCCCGCTGAATGGGCGAGCACCGGCTGCAACTGGCCGTCCAACGCTTCGGCCACGCCCAGCGCGCTGTCGGCACGTGCCAGCGCGTCCCCGATGCGCGCATCGGCGGTCGTCCGCACTGCCTGCGCCTCCCTCACCAGGTCCGCACGCAAAGCCGCTACTTCGCGTTCGGACCTGGACAAAACATCGCGCCGCGCCGCCGTCACCTCGCCTTCGAGATCGCGCCGCGCGCCGCGCAACTCCTCCACCAGGGCAGCCCGTGTGCCGCGGACTTCCTGGCCGGCAGCCTCCACCGTGGCCGTCGCCGCCCGCTCCAGCCGGATCGCGCCCACCGCGAGCCCTACCAACACCACCTGCAGTAGGCACCGCAGCACATGCTCCAGACTTTTCATCGAAAAATCTTTCCTCCAACCGCACGCTACTCCCGCGACTGTCGGCTCCAAGGACGCTTTTCGAGGAAGTCGTTGGATTGGTTAGGGAAATTTTCTTCGAAGTTCCGTGACTGGGAGTCCCGCGAGGGGAATTTGCCCCACAACAAATGGGTCAGCTAATTTTCCTCCCTCGGCCCGCGCCGGTTTTGAGCCGGCGACCTCCCGATGGAGTAACGTGGAAATAGCTATGGATACTCCCGGCTCGTCCCGGCTCATTGTGGGCATCACTGGCGCCACGGGCGCGATTTTTGGCGTGCGCCTGCTCGAAGCGCTGGCCAACTCGGGCGTCGAAACCCACCTGGTAATCAGCAAGTGGGGCGCGGCAACTCTGTTACATGAAACGCCCTACTCGGTGGAACAGGTGGAGCGCCTGGCCGGCCGGCACTATTCGCCCAACGACCAGGGAGCGGCAATTTCGAGCGGTTCGTTCCTCACCCGCGGCATGGTGGTGGCGCCTTGCAGCATGCGTACGGTGGCGGCAATCGCCACCGGCCAGGGCGAGCACCTGGTGCATCGCGCCGCCGACGTGGTTTTGAAAGAACGGCGCAAACTGGTGCTGGTGGCGCGCGAGGCGCCGCTCAGCGAAATCCACCTGGAGAACCTGTACAAGCTGGCGCGGATGGGGGTGGTCATCATTCCCCCGGTGCCGGCCTTCTACAATCACCCCCAGTCGATCGAAGAGATGATCGACCATATTGTCATGCGGATTCTGGACCAGTTCGACATTCACCTGGATCTGCGCGCCCGCTGGGATGGCCGTATGCGGGCGCGCCGGGAGCGGGTCGAATCGTGACAACGCCAGCCGTCCCCACCGTGAGACTCGGCCTGTTCAGCATCGGCCTGGACGTTTACTGGCCCCAGTTCGAGGGTCTGCGCGAACGCCTCCTCGGCTATAACCAGGCGGTGGCGCGGCGCCTCGAGCGGCCGGGCGTGGAGATCGTCAATCTCGGCTTGATCGATAACCCCCAGGCAGCCGCCGAGGCGGGGCATCAGTTCCGGCGCGCCGACGTGGACGTCGTCTTTCTGCACGTCGCCACCTACGCGCTGTCTTCCACGGTTCTACCGGTGGTGCGGCGCGCCAAAGTTCCGGTGGTGATTCTGAATCTGTCGCCCGGCGAGGCCATCGATTACGCCGCATTCAACCGCATGGGCGATCGCGGGCGCATGACCGGGGAGTGGCTGGCGTGGTGCCAGGCTTGCCCGGTGCCGGAGATCGCGAACGTCTTTCAACGCGCGCGCATTCCCTATTTCGAGGTCACCGGCATGCTGGAGCGCGACCCCGACGCGTGGAAAGAAATCGGCGAGTGGGTGGACGCCGCCCGCGTGGCCTCGGCGATGGAGCACAACCGCCTCGGCCTGATGGGTCACTACTACGGGGGAATGCTGGACATCTACTCCGACCTCACGCGCCAGTGCGCCGGCTTCGGTGGCCATATCGAGATGGTGGAAGTGGACGAACTGGCCGCGCTCATCGCCCAGGTCACGCCCGAAGAATGCGCCGCCCGCGTGGCCTTGTTTCGGGATGTTTTCGACGTGCAGCCGGATTGCTCCGAGGCCGAACTGGCGCGCTCGGCGCGAACTTCGGTGGCGCTCGACCGCCTGGTGGCCGGCCACGCCCTGGGATCGTTGGCGTATTACTATTCGGGCACCGGCAATGCCGCCAACGAAGATGCCATCGGCAGCATCATTGTGGGCACCAGCTATTTGACGGCGCGCGGCGTTCCGGTCGCGGGAGAGTATGAAGTCAAGAACGTGCAGGCCATGAAGATCATGGACGCGTTCGGGGCGGGCGGATCGTTTTCGGAATACTACGCCTGCGATTTTCGCGATGATGTAGTGCTGCTAGGCCACGACGGCCCCGGCCACATAGCCATCGCCGAGGGCAAGGTGAAGGTGAAGCCGCTGGGCGTATATCACGGCAAGGTGGGCAGCGGCTTGTCGGTCGAGATGTCGGTGAAACACGGACCGGTCACGCTCCTCTCGGTAGTGGAGACGGCGGCCGGAGAGTTGAAGCTGCTAACGGCCGAAGGCGAATCCGTGCCCGGTCCGATTCTCGAAATCGGCAACACCAACAGCCGCTACCGTTTCCCCATCGGCGCCCGGCGTTTTATCAGCGATTGGAACGCGCACGGCCCCGCCCATCATTGCGCCATCGGCGTGGGCCACATCGGGTCCAAGATTGAAAAGCTCGGGCGGCTGCTGGGATTTCAGACGGCGAGGGTTGGCTGAAGGCGGCGCGATTTCGTCCCGTGCAGATACGTCCGGCGCGCGTTCACGAGACTGGGATGGAGCTATCGAGCCCTCTCCATCACCGTGCGTAGGATACTGTTGATCCGGGTCGAGTAACCCTGGCCAAACTGCATGAGCCAGTCGTAAACTTCCCGGTCGATGCGAGCGGCCACCAGTACCTTAGGGGTTCGGCGGAATTGCGCCAGTTGCTCGTCGGTCAGGGGAGGAATGTCCGAGTAGTCAATCCCGGAATCGTCTCCGGCGGCCTGCCGCTTCGCGATCCGGGACAATACCGCCTTTTGCTTTTTAGTCGGCGGCTTGCTGAACATAGATTCGGCGCTCACGCTGATTAGTTTCGCGGCCGAGATGATGCGGATGGTTTCTTCTTCGCCATTTTTATCCTCCATGCGATATACGTGCACGACCAGCAGCACCGCCCCCTCGATGGCTCCAATGGCGTGCCACCGCTGCTCGCCGGCGTGGGGATCGTCGAAAACGAGTGCCGCAGTTTGAACCCGATGCCGCCGTGCTTGAGTTGGTTGATCCAGTTCTTTTCGCTGTCCCATTCAAACCGCATCGTTATACAAAATGTATAACGTCCGCTTTGGGAAGTCAATGTCGTCAAGCGCGGCGTCTATTCCGCCCCAAAGGTCCCAGTGATCCCACGCGCGATCTGTCTCGGTTACGACGTGCTCCCAAAGGGAGAGGAGTTCCTTCCTGGACTTGATTCGGAGCACCCGTGACGCATTTCCCATACCGGCCATCGTACTTCTCCTGCGAAGGCCCGGAGCGGCTCTTGCAATATCCTAGGACCCGCGCCCGGGGTACAACCGTTTTCGGGGCGGAACGGTCGCGGGGTTTCGCCCATCAGTCCGATTTCTCCACGGCCGGCCGCTCACAATAGCCAGGAGATATCGGGAAAATCCCCAATAGGGGGTCCGTGCTACCCTTGGGCTGAGAGTGTCCCCATTTTGTGATTTTGCTCAATATTAGCGATAACTGGACATCCCTTCACGGCAGCCCTGGTGCACCCGCCGATCTGAGACACGTTGGCCGGGGAAGATGAAGCCTCAACCGCAAACCAGCTTGGAGTGTTTGCTGATTGCCGACGACCTCACCGGCGCGTGCGATGCAGCGGTTGCTTTTGCCGCTCGCGGCGCCGAAACGGAGGCGGTTCTCGATCCCGGCGGCCGGAACCCCGGCTCGGAAGTGGTCGCGCTGAGCACCGACACCCGTGACTTCCCGAATAAAATCCCGGACGATATCCTGACGGAATTCATGCAGGATCTCGCCTCTCGGGTCCCTCCGGCGCAGGTGATTTTTAAGAAAATCGACTCCACCCTGCGTGGGAATGCGGGCGCGGAGATCGTGGCCGTGGCAGCCGCTTTCGCTTGCGAGGCGGTGCTGGTGACACCTGCCTTCCCCGCCATGCAGCGCGTGGTGGAATCGGGCTACCTGTGCGTGACCAGCCAGGAGACGTTCGCGCCGATCGATCTGGCCGCCTATTTTCGCGGGCAGGGCGTTGCCGAATGTCACCAGGTGAAGGCGTGGGACGTGGAGACGGCCCTGGTTTGGGGAAAAAGATTTCTTTCCGTCGACGCAGGCTGCGACCAGGATCTGGACAGCATCGTCCACGCCGGCCTGGGGTGGCATCGCAGAGCTTTGTTTGCGGGCTCGGGTGGTCTGGCCGCTGCCCTGGCGCGCGCGCTGCGGCCACAACCGGCCGCCCGCTTGCGGACCGATCGGCCCGCTGCGCCGGCCATTTTCTGCATCGGCTCCGACCACCCTGCCACCTTGGAACAGCAAGCCGATCTGCTCAGCCGGCGGCCGGCGGTGTGGCTTGACGCGCGCTCGGCATCGCCGGGCCAAGTCATCGCCAGTCTGCGGCAGTCCAAGCACGTTGTTCTCCGCATGCCGCGTGGAGCCACCCCGGCGGCACTGGTGCGCGACCTGCTTTTCCCCGCGGTCGAAGATGCCGGCGGCTTGTTGCTTTCCGGAGGGGATACGGCGTCCCTGGTATGCCGCGCCCTGGGCGTGGATTCGATCCGCCTGGTGGATGAAGTCACCACCGGCATTCCATTCGGCGTGCTGCGCGGCGGCTTCGCGGACGGCCGCATCGTAGTCACCAAATCGGGCGCCTTCGGCAATGCGGACGCGCTGGTTCCGGTGGCCGATTTCTTTACTGCTGGGGCGAGCGCGAACGGTGTCCCGGCAAGCTCGTGAGGAAGCAGGCTACTTGCCGGCGGGTTCGACCGCGCGTACCTGCGCCAGCCGCTGGCGGTATTGCCGCTCCAGCGCCTTGCGCCATGCGCCTGGTTTGACGCCCCGCGTGGCGGCTGTCTCGCGCAGGCTCTTCTCGGCGTTGGCGATGCCGGAGTAGATGCCGCCCGTCAGTCCTGGCTGGCTCGGGTCGTACACAAAGCCGTCGTACTCGAATCCGAAAAAGGTGAGCGCGGGCAACGGGGTGAGATAGTTATTCGGAAGGCCGACCCTTTCGAATGGGAACCCCGCCGCCCAATCCTGGTGATAACCAGCCTGCATGTTGGCCGGGTTGATCGACACCTGGGCGTGGGTCACGCAATTGCCGCGCGGTATGTGGTAGCGCGCCAGCAACATCTCGGTAAGCACGGCAGCCGACCGAACCTGGGCCGGGCTGATGGCCGGCGCCTCGGCGGAGCCGCCGGGCCCGGCTCCCCGCGCCGGTGTCTGTGCCTCGAACGATATCCCCAGGAAGCTTTCATTCAGGTTGAGGTACAGCCATCGGTCGTCGGCCCAAACCGAATGACCCGCGTGGTAGGCCACGTCCGATTCGCGCACCACCCGGTAGACCCGCCCGAAACGGTCGATAACGAAATGATAGGCCCGTTGGCGCCGGACGTATTCCAGCAGAGATTCGCCGGCGCGTTTCAACTCGCGATTCTCTCCCGGCAGGAACGGAAGCTGCGGGCTCTCGGTCGAATGGAAGACAATTCCGGCCGGATCCTGGCGGCGCACGCCATGGGAAGATTCGGTCCCGGAGACCGGAAACGCAAGGTAGGCTCGAGGATCCGTGGACACCGTATAGCGGCTATCGATGCGCAACCCGTTGCTATAAACCTCGGCCTGCTCCGAGTTGTCCACCTGCCACACCTCGGGCAGTCTGGGCGGGCTAACCACCACGGGCGCGGCGGCCGGCGGAACACGAACATCGAGGCGCGCCGGCGTCGCCGCGAATGCTCTCCACAGGATCGCGCCGCCGAAAAACAAACCCGCCGCCACGGCGCCAGCCGCCACCGGAATCAGATATTTCCGGCGCCTGCACCGGGGAAGAACCGTCGTCGGCCCGACGATCCGGAGAAAGCGCAGCCGCGTCACCGGATCGCCAATGTGCCTGGCGATGCGATCGACCACGGGCCGCGGCGACGGTGGCTGTGTGGCATTCGGCATGATTGCGTCGCTATAGCTGTCCCCGTTTAGCAGTGGCGGCGCCGCCCAAAGAATCTCAACCATTCTTAAATCTGAGAGAAATTCCCGCCTGGCGCAACTATCAATCCGATCCGAAGACCGTCGCGCGGCGGATCGAATGGCAGGTAAATCGATGAGCAACGCTGAACAGACCTATACCCAACCTCTGGGCCTCGACGTGGGCACAAGCCGTATCGTGGTGGCCCGGGCGGACGAAAAGAAATATCGCTACGACTCGCAGCTCAACGCCTTCTTGACGCTACCCTATTCCAAACTGGCCGAAAGCCTGCTGGAACGCGAAAACGTGTTCCACCAGGTCCAAGGCTCCGAACTGCTGGTAGCCGGCAACGACGCGCAGCGTTTTGCCGAAGTCTTCCACGTGGAGACCCGCCGCCCGATGAAGAACGGCGTGCTCAATCCCGACGAGCCACACAGCCTGGCAGTGGTCCGCAGCATCGTAGCCAGGCTGATCGGCACGGCCGCGGCGCCCAGGCAGCGCGTCTTTTTCAGCATTCCGGCCCCCGGCGACAACGGCGAAGGAGGCCTGGCGTATCACACCGCTTCCATCCGCCAGATGCTGACCGAACTGGGCTATGAAGCCACGCCGATCGAGGAAGGCCTGAGCGTGGTCTTCGGCGAGCTGGGCAACTCCAACTTCAGCGGCATCGGAATTTCCTGCGGCAGCGGCCTGTGCAACGTCTGCCTGGCCGTGCTTTCGGTTCCGGTGATCAGCTACAGCATTGCCAAGGCCGGCGACTACATCGATGCCCAGAGCGCCCTGGTAACCGGCGACCGCGCCACCCGCCTGCGGGTGCAGAAGGAACAATCCTTCCACCTGAACGGCTTTTCGGGCGACCGCGTGAAGAACGCGCTGAACGTATACTACCGCGATATGATGACGGCGTTGGCTGATTCTCTCCAGGCCCACATCGCCTCCTCGCAGAAACTGCCCCGAATCGACCAATCCGTCCCGCTCGTGCTGGGCGGAGGCACCGTGTTGCCCCAGGGCTTCCTGGAGGGTTTCGCCGAGGTGATGCGCGCGCACGAACTGCCCCTGCGGCTTTCCGAAATCCGGGTCTCGGCCGACCCGCTCAATTCCACCGCCCGCGGCGCCCTGATGGCCGCCCTCTGCTGAAGTGGGACAGACGATCGCTTTCCGTCGTCTGTCGCGCCTGGGCAAGGGACGTGCTTCCCATATCGCCCTCCCGCGGGGCATACTGGTTATCGAAACCAGGTTTGCCGCATGATCAGAGTCGCGCTGCCATTTGGAAGCCGCACGCCGGAAAGTAAGCGCGGTTCCTACCGTGAAGCGCTGGCTGCCGCCGGCATAAAACCAGTTGAGAATGCCACCGGCCTTGCCGGTCTCGACGGCCTGCTGCTCGCCGGAGGATCCGATGTCGATCCCGCGTTGTACGGCGCCCCGCGCCGCCCCGAAACGGGCCCACCGGACCACGATCGAGACAGCCTGGAGACCGCCCTGTTACGCGAGGCGCTGGACCGCAACCTCCCGGTTCTTGCGATCTGCCGCGGGCTCCAATTGTTCAACGTTGCCCTGGGAGGTACGCTGGTCCAGCACATTGAGGGACACCTCTGCCCTCAGCAGCAGGCGGGACACGCGATAACGGTCGCATCCGGCAGCAGGCTGAAATCGCTCCTGGAAGTCGACCAATACGCCGTGAATTCACGCCACCATCAATGCGTGGACCAGGTGGCAAGCGGGCTTGTGGTTGCCGCGAGAGCGCCGGACAACGTAATCGAGGCGCTGGAGTTGCCCGGAAAGCGTTTCGTGCTGGCGGTGCAGTGGCATCCCGAGGATCGTGCGGACTGGCCGGACGCCAAGCTCTTTGAGGCCTTCCGGGACGCCATGAAACTCTCTAGCGAAGGATGATGTGATCGGCGTTTTGCGGTGATGCTATCTGGTCAGGCAAGCCGGACATGCGGATAGGCCGCAATCCTGGTGTCCTCAGTCATAATAGGACACTGAAGCACGCGGGCCGTTGCCACCAGCAATTGGTCGGCTGGATCGCGATGGAAAGGTTGCGGCAATTGAGTGGATTCCACCACGATTCGCGGCTGCAGGTGCAGGAGAGACACACCCGGCCCAGCAAGGGCGCTTTCCATCCAAAGCCCGACTGTCCGATCCAGCTTCAGCCTTCCGTACTCCACCAGCTTGGCGACTTCCCAACACGAGATGACGCTCACGCCGAAGACGCGGTCAGGACCGAGTTCGAGAAGCTCGCGGTGCCTGGGCTGCAACCGATCGGGCCGAGAAACCCACCAGATCCAAATGTGGGTATCCAGCAATATCACTGTAAGGCGTCCCAGTCCTCGTTCGCGACGGGCTCGAGCGGCTCACGGTACTCGAGAACCGAATTTCGGAGACTGCGGTCCCCGGCGGTCGCGGGTCCAGCCCTTTTCGAAATCACCAACACTTCGACCGGCTGGCCAGCCTCGAATGGAAGGCCCTCCAAAAGGAGTTCGCCATGCTCGCCGACCGTAGTCTCTCTCCAGTGTGCCTGCACGCCATCAGTATAGAAGATCTAGCCACGTGGTGCTGCGCTGCTGGCTCGACCCCAGAGCGCCTGTCGGAACCTGGAGTTGGCTCGTTGGACCCTCGGGTGCGCCCATCCATGGAGAACGGCGCATCCAGGTGTAACCCTCACCGCTTCGGCGAATTCGCCGTCGCGGGCCAGCACCGAATCCGGGTTTTGGCAAAACCGGCCGCGGCGCTCACCAGCCATCCAGCCGCGCCGGAGGCTTGCGCACGCGCCCGCTTGCGGAGTATCGTCGTTTCGTGACCGTTACGCGACGCACCGTTCTTACCGCCATATCCGCTGCCGCGGCCGCCGCCGCCCAGGCGCAGCGCAACCGCCCGCCGAACTGGAAACCCAGGCTCGGCGTCCTGATGCAGTACTCGGATTCCAACCTGGAATTCGTCAAGGCCGAAGGCTTTACCAGCGCGCAACTCCGGATCAATCCCGACCAGGTGGACGATGCCGCCATCGCCGCCATCAAGGGCAATATCGCCAAAAGCGGTATCTACATTTCCTCGCTGGGCGTGGACGGCAACCACATCGATCCGGACCCCGCCAAACGCGACCGCCAGAACGCCTACACCGTTAAGTGCCTGGACCTGTGCGGCAAGCTCGGCATCCCCAACATCGGCGGCCAGAGCGGCACCATCCCGAACATGGGGCTCGAGCAGCAGGCGGATGAGATCGTCAAGGTCTACACCGAGAAATACTTCGCTGCCTGCGAGAAGAACAAAGTGCGCATTCTGTGGGAGCCCTACGCCGGCGGGCCCAACATCGCCACCGGACCGGTGGGCTGGGAAGCGCTCTTCAAAGCCTTCCACGACAGCCCGCACGTGGGCCTGCAGTTCGATCCGTCGCACCTGGTGTGGCAGTTCATGGACCCGGTAGCGGCGGCGCGCGAATTCGCCGACAAGATTTACGACGTCCACCTCAAAGACACGGAGATTCTCTGGCACGTGCTGAAACGCGACGGCATCCAGCCCGTGGACCATGCCCGCTGGTGGCGTTTCCGCGTGCCCGGATACGGCTCGGTGGATTGGAAGGGGTTTTTCTCGGTGCTCTCCGAAGTCGGCTACACCGGAGCCATGAACATCGAGAACGAAGACCAGTTCTACTACCCAGGGTACGACGGCAGCAACTTCACCGAACAGTACAAACGCGGCTTCCGCGTGGCGCACGAATTCCTTAAGACGCTGGTGCCCCCGGTCACGGCATAGCCCCCGGCGGCACAGCCAGCACGGCGCCCCAGTTCAACCCGGCGCCGAAAGCGGCGAAGACCACCGGCTGCGCCAGCTTTTCCTGGCTGCCAGCCCGCCACTCCGCGGCGGCGATCAGCATGGACGCCGACGAAGTGTTGCCGTAGCGCGCCAGGTTGCGGAAGAACCGCGATTCCGGCGCTCCCACGGCGTGGGCCACACGGGTAATCAGGTTGAGATTGGCCTGGTGCAGGATATAGGCGCCCACGTCGTACGGCTGGAGGCGGTTTCGTTCCAGCAATTGCAGAATGGCCCGCGGCAATTTGCGGGACGCGTGGAGAATGATGGTGCGCCCATCCATGTAGAGCGGCGCATCCAGGCACAGGCGCAAGGCTTCGGCGAATTCGCCGTCGCTCGCCAGCAGCGAATCCCGGATTTCGGCGAAACCGTCCGCGGCGCTCACCAGACACGCGCCCGCGCCATCGCCGAACAGGATCGCCGTATCGCGGCTGGGCGGCTCGAGGCGCACCACCCGAGACATGATTTCGCTGCCCACCACCAGCACGTTGCCGTACTGGTGCGCCAGTCCGCCCGCCAGCGAAAGCCCGAAGAGCGAACCTGCGCTCGCCATCGGCAAATCGATGGCCGGCACACCCTGAATGCCTAAACCCCTGGCGATGGCTGTGGCCGGGCCGGGAAAGCGATACTCGCCGGATCCGCTGGCGGCGATCACCAGCCCCACTTCGCCCGCCGTGGCTCGACAGCGTTCCAGGCAATCGCGCGCCGCTTCGGTTCCGAGGCTCGAAACCGTTTCGCCATCGGCCGCGAAACGCCGCTGGTCGATCCCCGTGGCGTGCAGCAGCCAGGCCGGATCGGCCCCCACCATGGGCGCCAGTTCGGCGTTGTCTACCACGCGCGCGGGCAGGTAGCATCCAAACCCACGAAGGAAAGCCATGTCAGGATTTCGAAGCCACGTAGGCTTCGATGCGGTCGATGGAATCGAACTTTCGCGGCACCAGGTCCGAATCCGGGACCTTGATGGCGAACTCCTTTTCGAGTTCGGTCACCAGGTCGGCCAGTGAAAACGAATCGAGCAGCCCCGATTCGAACAGCGATTCGCCGGGCGCCGGGTCCACCGGTTCGGCGGCGAAACTTTTGACGATCCTGCTAATTTTGGCCTTGTTATCCATTAGAAGCCTGTTTCCTCCGTGCGAGCCTTCTTATAAATTTCGTATTGCCCCATCAGATCGGCGAACAGCACCTCCGCCAGACGCCGATAGCCGGGCGCGGTGAAGTGTACGTAATCGTTTTGTCCCAAGCCGGCATATACCCAATCCCGCATAGACCCCCTGCCGCCCATCCGCTCGCGCGTATCCCAGTAAGCGCAGCGATTGGCCAGGCAGGCGCGCTTCTGTGCCTCGATCACCCAATCGATGCCGGCTACCAGCCGGATGCTGTAACGGGTGCGGGACCACCGGTCGCCGGGCCCGAGCACCAGGATCGAAGCCGTGGGCGCGGCCTGCCGAAGCTGCGCCAGCAGAGAGGAAAACATGGCCGCATACCCTTCCTGGGTCCAGCTTGGATCGCTCGCTTCGTTGGTGCCGTAGGACAGCACGATCATCGCCGGGTTTCTTCTTTGCAGGTAGGTCGCCAACATGATTTCGTTCCACTTCAGCATGACCCCGGCTTCGGCGCCGTTAATCCCCAGGGCCTCGTAAGTAACCCCGGCGTTGCGGTCGGCTACCCATCCGAACAGGCGCACGGGGCGGGATTCGAGCGTCACCACCCTGAAGGAATGCAGGCCGGGCGAAAGGTCGTACCGGACCGCTCCCGGGGCCATCTGGTCGCCGGCGGTGGAGATTTCGTCGCGCCGCTCGTCGTCCACGTAAACCGCTACCGAGCCGCCGTCCGGCTGGACCAGGTAATCCACTTCGAGCGAATCGCATTCCCCCTGGGCATAGACCGATTGCCCGGCGCGCGTGGTTTCGATGCTCACGCCGCCCAGCCCGAAGAAACCGTCGCCCGCCCCGGTCCGCAACCCTTCGGAGCGCCAAAGCGTGCTGCCACCGCCGCGAATATCGAAACGCCGGTAACCCAAGAACGGCCGGCCGGCGAGCGAAAATCCCGATCCCCCGTTGCCGAAGCGCTGCTGGAACTCATCCCGCAACCCTCCCGTCCACTCGTCCGCGGCGGTGTGCGAATCGCCAAACTGAATCACGTGCAGTGGCGGCTGATCGCCGTTGGCGCTCATGCGCAAGAGCTGCTCGAACACCGGCGCCAACGCCCCCGGCTGGTCAAAAGGCTGGTCCGGCGGATCGTCCAGCGCCGCATTCACCCGCTTCAGCGCCGCCGCCGATGGCGCGGCCGACGCCGGCTTCTTCCGTGCGGCCGCGAAGAACGGCGCCGGCAATACCAGGAGCCCAAGGACAAGAAAGCCGCACGCCAGCATCGCGGAAAGTGGTTTCACTTCTTCTAGGTTAACCCGGTGGAGTAGGCCTTTGGCCTGCACTTGCGCTGGACCATGGCCACTCCTCGATGGATCGAGCCAACCCTGCTGCCACGGGACTTCCTTCTACATAGCGGAATAGAACGCAGGCCAAAGGCCTACTCTACAGGAGCGCGTGGCGAGCGGGACGCTCTCAGGAAAATGTTGAAGCTCCCTAGGGCCGCGGCTCGGCCATCACGCTGCGCAGTTTGTACCGATTCAATCCCCGGTCGATTTCCTTGACCATCACGGCAGCGATGAGTTTGCCGCCGGCGGGATACGGATGGATCAGATCGGCCGACACCAGACGCGGTTCCCCGGTATACCAGCGGGCCATGGTTCCCTCGCCACCCATGGCGTCGAACGTGTCAAAGAAGCCGCAGCCCGTCTCCCCGGCCACACGCCGCTCCAGAGCCACGATGCGCGGAATGGTGGGCATGGTCACAATGCCGTCGGCGCCTTCCCGCGCGCCGCGGTCCATGGGGCTCATGATCAGGATCGACGCCTGGGGCAGGGCCGCACGCAGCCGGCGGATGGCCTCGCGCAGTTCCTTCTCGTAACCTTTATCCACGAACGACGCGAAATCGGCCTCATTGGTGCCGTAGTTGATCACCACCAGAACCGGATTCCGATGGCGCAACTCCTCGGCCCAGTAGGCTTCGTTGAACATGCGCGAAAGCACGGTGATGGAGGCGCCATTGAGGCCGGCGCTGTCGTAGACCACGCCCGGACCAGGCTTTTCCGCCGTGATGCCAAACAGGCGAACCCGTCCCGATTCCACCGCCAGGTCGAGTTCGTGCGCGCCTCCGGGGACCGTGAAGGCGGCAAATGCGGGACCGGCCACGCCATCGGTCGCAATACGCGCCACCTGGTGCCCCTCCGCCTCCAGCGTCACCACGCCGCCATCCGGTTCGGCCATGTACCAGAGCTCGAAGTTGGATTGGCCCGGGTCGTTCAACACCAGCTTGCTGTGCGCTCCGACTAACCCGATGAAGCTCACGCCGCCCAGGCCGAAGGCCCCGTCCAGCGCTTTGAAGGAGCTGGCGGGGGCCATTTGCCAGCCGCTGCCGCTCAATTCTACGCCGCGGTGCTGGTACCACGCCCACGGCTTGGAGATCAGCACCAGGCCGTGGCCACCATCGCCGTAACGCTCTTCGAGCAGATGGCGCACATCGCCGGTAATCAGGTCCGCGGTAGTGGGCGAATCGCCGTAATGCAGAATGCGGGTCATGCCGGCGCCCTTCTCCGTTCGCCACAGAGACTCGTAGAAACGATCGAGCGCCCCGTTGCGGTCGTCAAGCAGAGGAGGATGCATGGGCGAACCGGCGGCCGCGGCAGGCCGTTCCGGAGGCACCGTCGGCGCCTCCGGCTCATGCCGCTCCACGAGCGGGCTTGCCGGTGTTGACTGGGGTGAGAAATCCACCATCGCGCCCACCAGCGCCTTGGGTGTATCGATCGCCGCCGGCAGCCACACCCGCAGCAGCATGAGCAGTGCGCCCAGCGACACAATCGTCAACGCGGTGGAAATGGGGAATTTGCGCATCGCCTAGAACCGCGAGTACACGAACGGCACGTTACCCCTTCCACCCAGCAGCCGGACGGCCAGCGTCACCGCCAGCAGCGCCGCCGTGTGCACCCAGAACGGACTGCGCGCGAAGCGGTCTTCCGCCCACGCGTACCACTGCTTTCGCACCGCGAAGGTGGCCGCGCCGATCCCGAACGCAACCACCAGCGTCAACGAAATATTTTCGAAGCTCACCGAAAGCGAACCGATCCGCCCCAGAATCGCCCACGCATTCTCCATGCTGGAGGCGCGGAAAAATACCCACGTCAGGCAGACGAATTGATAGGTTCCGAAGATGGCCGCGGCCCTGGCCCACGGGTTGGCGGGCTTCCGCTTGCGGCCGCGCTTCACCATCCAGGCGCGCGTGGCCGCGAGGCCGGTGCCGTGCAGCAGACCCCACGCGAAGAACGTCCAGGTAACCCCGTGCCACAGGCCGCCCAGCACCATGGTGATCGCCAGGTTGACGTAGGGCATCACCTTGGTGCGCGCTCCGGGCAGGGAAAAGTAAAGGTAGTCGCGCAGCCAATTGGAGAAACTCAGGTGCCACCGCCGCCAGAAATCGGTCAGGTTGGTGGCCAGGTAAGGGCGGTCGAAATTAATCGGCAGACGGATGCCCAGCAACATGCCCACGCCACGGGCAATGTCGGTGTAGCCGGAGAAATCGAAGTACAACTCCAGCGAATAAGCGTAGATCGCAATCAGCGTTTCGGCGCCGCTATAGAGCGTGGGCGTATCGAATACGCGATTGACCAGGTTCTCCGCCAGAAAATTGGCCAGAAAGATTTTCTTCAGCAACCCCAGGCCGATCAGAAAGAACGCCCGGCCGCCTTCGGACCGATCGAGCGCCGGCCGTTGGGCAAACTGGGCCACCAGATCGGCCACGCGCGTGATCGGCCCGGCCAGCAGGGTGGGAAAAAAGGTTACCGAGGCCAGGTATTCCAGCGGACTGCGGGTGCCTTCCGTGTCTCCGCGGTAGAGATCGATGGTGTAAGTCAGCGCCTGAAGGGTATAAAAAGAGAGCCCCAACGGAAAGACCCAATCCCAGTGCGCCGCGCCGCCACCGAACCGGCCCAGCACCCATAACATGTGGCGCGATCCCACCAGCAGGCCCAGGTTCAGCGCCAGGCTGACTCCCAGCAGCAGCCTGCGCGCCGCCTGCGCGCGAAAACGCATCAGCCCCAAGCCCGCCAGGAAATCGATCGACGAGCAGAGCGGCAGCAGAACCACATAGAACAGCCCATAGCGCGCCGCGAAAAGATAATTGGCGAGTAAGACAACCGCCAGCCGGACATGCCGCGAGCCGGCCGCCGCCCAATACAAAAAGAAAACCGCCGCTACAAAAACGTAATAGGCCCCCGCCGACGCTTGCACAGGCATATTGTAGCCAAGCAAGGAGCAATCGAATGGCCAGGCAAGGTGGAGGCCCGCGCCACAGCAAGTCCTACCGCAGCGTCTGCGCCAACAACTCCGTCAGCTTCCCGAACGCGCGGTCGGCTTGCGGCTGGTTATACACCGGGCTATCCGGCACCGTCCAACTGTGATAAGCGCCCTCGTAGATCTCGCTTTCGTAACGGCCGCCCCATGCCGCCAGCGCCGCTTCGAGTTTCGCGATCGCCTCCGCCGGCATGCTGCGGTCTTCCACCGCGTGGCCGAAATAGAGCCGCGCTCGAATCCGCGGCAATAGAAGATGCGGGCTGTCCGGTGCATCGGTAAACAGGCCGCCGCCGTGGAAAGAAGCCGCCGCGGCCACGCGATCCGGCGCTGCGGCGGCAATGCGCAGCGCGGCGGCGCCCGCAAAACAGAGCCCCATCACGCCAATCGGCCCTTTCGCCGGCCCGCTGTGCGCCGCCAGAAAATCGGCGTATCCCGCGGCGTCGCGTTCGATGGCGTCGGGCGGCAGCGCAGCCTTCAATTCGCCGAATCTCCGCCGCGTAGCCTCATCGGCGAAGTTCATCGGCGGTTCAAACAAGGGCGCGCGATGCGTCCGATAAAACATGTTCGGCAGCAGCACCGTGTATCCCTCGCCGGCCACTCGCGCCGCCATTTCGCGCTGCGACGGACGAATGCCGCCAATGTCGGCGAGAAACAGAAACCCCGGCCCACGGCTCTCCTCGTTCCCATACAAAAACCCGTCGGCCGTGCCATCCACGGTCCGAATCTCGACAGCCTCTTCCTTCATAGCAAAGCTCCCTTCCCCATAGCTGACTGCTGACAGCTCTTATCCCCCAAACGCTCGCAACTTCCCCGCCACCTCTTCGCGGAAGCGGTCCACAAACCCGAGCACGTAACCCGCGATCGGCAGGCTCGCGTTCTCCACCAGCGGGGTCAGGTCCATGGCGAAGTTCAAGGCGGATTCCTGGTCGGTGCCGTGCGAGGCGAAGTAGGTGGCGTGGGCCAGCCTACGTCCCGCCGTAGCCAGATCGTAGCGCTTGCCCCCGGTCACCTGCGAATCGAAAACGCCCACCAGCGCGGCGGCGATATTGGAGCGCTCGCTCACCGCCAACGCCTGCTTATCGGCATCCGGCAGCCAGTCCAGGTCGCGCCATACTTCGCAGCCGTAAACCTTGCGCGGCTTGTGTTCCGCCGCCACCGCGCGCAGGGCCGCAATCGAGCGCAGCGTGACGCTGAGGTGGGTGTCGTGCTTATCGGCCAGATTGTGCAGGTACACCACTTCGGGGCGCGCCGCGCGCAAGATCCGGATCAGGTCCGCCACCACCCCGGTTTCAGCGGCATTCTTCACCTGGCCGCTCGAAAACCCGAGCTGCAACTGGCAGGCGTATTCGCCCACGTAGGCCGCCTTGCGCTGCTCCGTCACCCGCACCTTTTGCATTTCCTCGTCGTTGTAATCGCCATAGATCCCGCTGCGCGGGCTGCCCGCGCCGTTGGTCACCACCACGCCGGTGAACCACCGATCCTTGCGGCCGAAGCAGGCGGCGATGCCGTGATACGCCATGATTTCGATATCGTCCTGGTGTGCGGCCACACAAAGATGCGTGGTGCGCGCCAGCGCCTCCTCCGGCGCCGCCCCATCCGGCACGAAACAATCCGTGTTAGGTTGATGAAATTGCATAAGATTCATAGCTCCTAAAAGAACCTCTCCCTGAAAGAACCTCTCCTTGAGGACCTGTGAAAAAATCAAATTCAAGCCACAGATGAACACAGATGAACGCCGATAAAGCCCTTATTTTCTTTATCCGCGTTCATCGGTGTTCATCTGTGGCTATATTCTTTCACGCCTTCTGACTATCGCGGCTCGTTAACTTACGCACTTAGCGCCGGCAAGCTGGCCGCAGCGATGGCCTGCCCGTGGCGCTTCTCGAGTTCCCCTGGAATATGAAAGCGGATGCGCTCGGCCAACTCGGGAAACTCGGTTTTCAAAACCCGGGTGGCCACTTCCAGGATGCGGTCGCCGCCCACGCCGGTCAGCACGCGGCCCAGCACCAGCAGATTGCGCACCTCGTAAAACTCGGAATAGTGCGCGATGTTGTAGCCGAAATAAACGCCGATGGTATCGTAAATCCGCATGGCGCGCGCATCGCCCGCGGCCGCCAGCTTCTGCACCTGTTCCAGCTTCACCGGCAGCGGCATCGCGGCCGGCAGTTCGATCCCGGCCGGCCCCAACAACCGGCCCACCGCCTGCTGCGAAAAATACTGCGCGCCCACGCCGCCGTCCCCCGACCATTCGTCTACCGGCGCGTTCTCGCGGTAATCCACGGGCACGAAGGCCAGTTCGTTGAGCCAACTGGTAATGCCGCCCTGCGGGGTCACGTACCCGGCGGCCAGGCTGCTGCCCATGGCGATGCCCAGCACCGCGTTATCGCCCAGCGCCATCGAGCCCGCCAGCGCCGTCACCTCGCCATCGTTGACTACTTCGAACGGTACCCCGCCCCAGGCCGATTGCAGCTCGAAGAACAGGCGGCGAATGCGGGTGTCGAACAGCTCCCGCGGCACCCCGCGGTAGAGCGAGCCCACGCGCACTTCGTTCGCCACGTACACGCCCGCCGCGCTTCCGCCGATGGCATCCACCCGCGGCAGATGGGCGGCGGCGCGCTGCAGCGAATCGTGGATGCCGTCAAAGTGATAGCGCGGGTCGGCCTGCACGCTCGGGTTCCACGGCACTTCGTCGCTGAATACAACTTTCCCATCCACCACCGCCGCGCACTTGCGGTCGCTCGCCCCCAGGTCGAAACCGATCCGGAATCCCTCCAGGTGGCGGCCCAGCGCTGCCGCCCGTTCGCGTTCCTCGGGCACGGCTTCGAAGCTCACGCTTTCGATGGCCATCGGCCGGCCGTAGACGCGCTCGCCCATAAACTGGTAGTCGAACGCGCGCACTCCCGACGGCGAATAAACCGAGCGAAGAAAATCCGCCAGCGTCGGTTCGCCGCCCACCCAAACCCGCCAGCCGCCTTTCTGCCAGAGCAGGAATTTCAGCAGCCGTTCCGCGTAGCGCTGGTTCAGCGCCGCGTTCTCGCCGTCATGTGGAAGGATGGCCGTGCGCAGCGTGCTGACGGCGCCGTCGGCTCGCTCGAGAGCCAGTGCAAACGGGATGCCCCCGCCGCAGGCTGCCACTCGATTCCGATAGGCGCCACGCCACAGCGAAGCGGGCACGAAATCCGGGTCGAGCACCGGACGGAACTTGGGCGACAAGGCTAAAGACATGGTCACTGGTCGAAAGCTCCATGGTCGGACGTGAGGCCCCCGCTTGTCCAGTTGCGGCCGCACCTGCGATCACGCCGCGTGGGTCCTGCCGCGGTTCTTTTCAGCGGCGGCTTACAACATCGCCAGCGGGGTATCGTGTGCGGGCGCCGGAAAGGCGCGGTCGATCGCCGCGAGATCTTCCTCCGGCAGACTCCATCCGGCGCCGCCGGCGTTTTCGCGGGTGTGGTCCGGGTCGCCGGCTTTCGGAATGGTGAAGAGTTGCGGCAGGCGGGTGAGAAAGTTCAGACTCACCTGGCGCACGGTACGTCCGCGGCGTTCCGCCACTCGGACGAGAACCTTGCCGCCCGGCGAATCCGGGCGCGGGAAGGCGCCGTGCCCGAATGGCGAGTAGCCCACCACCGCGATCTCCTGCTGCTGGCAGTAAGGGATCAGCTTGCGCTCGATGCCGCGCTCACCCAGGTGGTACAGCACCTGGTTGGCCGCCAGGCGATGGTGCCGCAGCGCGGCCTGCGCCGCCTTTAGCTGGTCCAAATCGAAATTGCTGACGCCGGCGAAGCGGGTGCGGCCATCGTCGATCAGCTTTTCCATGGCGCGCATGGTCTCGGCGATGGGGTAGCGGCTTTCCCAGTGCAGCAGGTACAGATCGAGATGGTCCGTGCCCAGCCGCTTCAGGCTGCGCTCGCACGCGCGCAACGTCCCGTCGTAGCTGGCGTTGGAGGGAAGCACCTTGCTCACCAGGAACACCTCGCCGCGGCGTCCGGCGATGGCCTTTCCGGCCAGTTCTTCGGCCCGCCCGCTGCCGTACATCTCGGCGGAATCGACATGGGTCAGCCCCAGGTTCAGGCCCGTGCGCAGCGCCTCGATGGCCCGCAGTTCGCTCTCGCGCGCCCCTTCAATCATCCAGGTCCCCTGGCCGATTACCGGCACTTCCACACCCGTAAAACCGAATAGCCGTTTCGTCACCACACTATTATGCCACCCACCCATCCGAGCGACCGCTTTCCGGGTTGGAGATCAAAGCATTCCTCTCGGTCTTCGGTCTACTCGTACCGGTAGACCGTCACTCGCATCACGGTATTTGCACGCAGGCTGAGGATCTCGCCCTGCCCTGTGTCGTCGCCACCCAACTGGCGGACCACCACCCACTTGCCATCCACAAACCTGCCTTCCTCGATGTCGCCGAGCCCCACCGTCGCCGGCCCGGGCGTGTTGGGCGAGAATGCGATCCGCAACCCGCCCGCGGCGGCGCACAGGAAGAACTCGTCCGGCGCCGAGGCCACCAGAATCGCGTTGGCTTGCGGCGGTGCCTGCTGTCCGCCTTGCGCGCCCCTGCCTCCCGCTTGGCCCTGCGTCTCCGCCGGTTGCGCCACCTGCCGCGGTTGGCCCGCCGGAGCGGCCGGCTGCGGCGCAATCGGAATTCGGCCCCTGCCCACATAGCTCAGGCTGAGCGTGTAGTTGCCCAACTCGATCTTCACCGGCGCATCGCCCTGGTTCATTCGAACGGTTGCGATCGTGTCCTTGCCCTGCTGCGCCAGGATCGCGGGAGACATCTGTGAAATGACGCGGTAGGCGGCGGCCAAATCGGTGTCCGGTCCCACGCTTCGCTCGATGCCGAACGGCGAAAATCCGATGGCGTTGTACTTTCCAAAAGCCAGGAACGCATTTGCCGGGTTGGCGCTGGTTTCGGGAATGAATAGCGGATTGCCATTGCGCGTGAACCTTCCGGCGACCTCGTCAAAGTACTGCAGATAGAGATCCGGCGCAAGGATGTCCGCCGCCGGCGCGCCGGCGCGCCACACGTCGTGCACCTGTGGCAGCGGGCCGCCGCTCGGGTAGGTTCCGGGCCACGCCATGTTCGGTTGCTGCAACCAGGCGTTCGCGTACATTGGGATGTTGTACTCCGCCTTGCCCTGCTCGATCACCTTGTTCACGTAGCGGGCGTAGTTCCATGCCATAAAGATCTCGTCCACCGGCCAGTGCAGCTTCCGCCAACCGGTTTGGTACTCTTCCTGGCTGAGCGGCGGGCTGTTCGTCTGGATGGGCATGTCGACGCTGTCGGGCTTTCCCGGTCCGAAAACCTCCTCCCACGTCCCGGAGGTCTTGAAACCATGGGCTGCCCAAACTTCGCGGAATTCCGGCGCCAGCGAGTCCTTGTGCGCCTGGAGATAGCCCATCAGTTCCCGTGGAACAGGTCCGGCGAATGCCTGGTTGGCCGCCTGGGACCGATCGCGGGAATCGCGCAGCACGCCCACTTCGTTTTCCACCTGCATCATCACCACCGTGTGCCGCTGGCCGTCCACCTCGTGGATGTGCCGCATGAGCGCCCGGTAGGCCCGCGCGTCGGCATCACGGCTGGCGTCCCCGAGGGCGCTGAGCAACTCGATGCTCTTTCCGCCCTTGATCTTGATCCGCGGGAAGCGCGTGTAATCCTTCTTCACCCAGGTTGGGGCATAGCTGGAAAGCCCGTTCTTCCAACTGCCGAACCAAAGGAAGACCATAAGTTTGAGCAGAGGTTTGGGCAACTGGACTAGAAGTTGGAACGAGTCGAAACAACGTAACTGACGGAGTATCATAAGTGGGCGTCTCCCGCGGAGGCCCGTCAACGTACTCACGCGGCGGCGCTTCGTGCAATCGATGTGGAAATGGAAGCAGTGTCCGAACGTGCCGCCAAGCTCGAAGAACGTCAGCAGTAAACCCTGTTTAACAACTTGAAATGGTAAGCGCGGTGGGGAACTGTTCCCGACGCCGTGTCCGTCTCTCGGGGACTTTCATCTCACTGTCCAAGACCAAGCTGGTTACGGATGGCCCCTCGGCGATCCGCATCCGCGACGACGTGGCGTTCTTCCAGGTAGTGAAGGCCGCCATCGTCAAGTCGAGTGCCGTCGCCGGCAAGGCCGAAGAGGAACTGGACCACGCCATCCGGCAGATCGTCTCGAAGGCGATCGGCGCCGGGGGCGTGATCGACCTCTTCTCTGCAGCGCTGGTGCATCCTCATGCAGGCCCGCCCCACTCGGCAGCCGCCTCCGGCAAAATGCTACTCTGAAGCCGGTGAACTTCATCATCGCCACGCGGCTGGAGAACCGGGCTTCATGAAACGGCGGTTCTGGCAATCCCTGGTTGCCGTGCTGGCCGGAAATGCAATTTACTTCGGCGTTGAGCGATACCTCCCACCGCGCGCTCAACACGACATCTACCAGATCGATTGGGGACTGGCGGTCGACTTCTGGATTTGCCTGGTGTGTTACGGACTGGTTCGGCTGATTCGGTGAAGCACGCGCTTCCCTTGCGTAAAGATGAGTCGGGGGACACTCGTCCGCAAGCATCCTCGTTGTTTGTAACGCTCCCGCTTTGGCCAATCGACCCGTTAGGCCGACGCAAGAACAACTCACATCCCCCGACCGGCAAATGTGGCGCACTCTTCGACGCCCGCTGCCACGGTCGCGGAAGCGTCGAGTAGAGACTCGATGCGGCACCGAAAAGTGCGTGCGCCATGGTGGCAGATCGACTACGGGAACGCGTCGTGCGAGAAGAATCTATAATATATGGTCAGTGAAGGTGGCTCATGATTGCAACCGAACTCGCTCCCAACTTTCTCGACCGCGCCTGTTCTTTTTCAACCGGCCGCCTCGATTCCATGAGGAACCGCATCCGGAACGGCGAGCACAAACTTCACCGCTCGGCTGAGTCGCCCGACGTGCTGCCGGAGTGTGAGTCTGAAGGGTTGTCGTGGCCCAGGCGTGTCGCCCGCGCGTTCCGGCGCGTCTGCGAAGCCGAGAATCCGGTCGTCTTGCCCGACGAGAGGATCGTCTTCACCCGCACCACGCCCGGAATCCCGCGAGTCTACCGCGACGACGAGTGGAAGACCCTGACCAGTGACAGGACGCTTCACGAACTGGGTCCGATCAGCAACATTTGCGCCGATTGGGGATTCGTCCTCAGCCAGGGCCTGCTGGAACGGAAACGCATCGCGGCGGAGACGGCATCCCGCCTGCGACACGATGAGCGCGCGCTGGAATTCCTCGAATCCTCGGTCGAGACCATCGACGCCGTGCTGGCGCTCGTCCACAGATACGCGGAGACAACGCGTAAGATGGGGCTCGCCGGCGTCGCCGCAATACTCGACAAGGTGCCAGGCCGGGCGCCCGCCACGTTCCACGAGGCGCTTCAGGCTTTGCGCATCTTGCACGCGATGGTTTGGCTGGAAGGGCACTATCACGTCGGTCTCGGCCGCTTCGACCAATACATGCGGCCATATCTCCAGCGCGACCTTGAATCGGGTCGAATTACTTTGGGCGCCGCCGAAGAACTCCTGGCGGAGTTCTTCATCTCCTTGAACAAAGATAGCGATCTCTATCCCGGCGTCCAGCAGGGGGACAACGGCCAGACGATCATGCTGGGCGGGGTCCGGCCCGACGGAAGCTCCGCGGTAAACGAGCTGACGGCAATGGCCATCCGCGTTGCACTTTACACCAACATGATCGACCCAAAGATCAATTTGCGAATCTGCCCGGAAACGGATTTGTCTCTGCTCCGTCTTGCAGCCGAACTCACCCGCAACGGGCTGGGATTTCCGCAGTATTCCAATGACGATGTGGTAATCCCCGCCCTGGTGAAACACGGCTACGCCCTCGAGGATGCGCGCGACTACACGGTAGCGGCCTGTTGGGAATTCATCATTCCGGGTAAAGGGATGGAGGTGGTCAACACTGGCGCGGTTTCCCTCCCGCTCGCCGCCGACAAAGCCATCCGTGTTGGGTTGTCATCGGGCGAGGGGTTCGAAGCGATACTCCGCCGTACCGCTGAGAACATTCGGGCGCGGGTCTTCGAGCTTGCCGAAAAATACCGGCGCTTGCTCTTGCCCCCCGCTCCGTATTACTCCGTGCTCATGGAGGGTTGCCTCGAAAACGGCCGCGACCTTTCCCGCGGGCTGAAGTACAACAACTTCGGCCTGCATGCGGCCGCTTCGGCCAACGCGGCGGATGCGCTCGCGGCAGTCAAACGCTTCGTTTTTGAAGAGCGCTCGGTATCCGCTGGTGAACTGTTGGACGCTCTCGACCACAACTTCGAGAACTATGAACCGCTCCTCCGGAAACTCACGGAGGACGCGCCGAAGGCCGGCAATGACGAGGAGGCCAACCAGTTGATGGTCCGGCTTTTCGAGTTCGTTGCCGAGGCGTGTGAAGCCATCGAAGACAACGGCCGCGGCGGGAAGATGCGGCCGGGCACCGGCTCCGCCATGTATTACATTTGGCTCGCCCGTGGAGAGCCGGGCGATGCCGAGCCCCCTATCGGCGCAACGGCCGAAGGCCGCAAGCGGGGCGAATTCTTCAGCGCCAACCTGGCGCCGTCGCCGAATGCAGCCATTCGCGGGCCGATCAGCGTGCTTCAGGCCTTCAGCCGGATCGACTATCAACGAATCTGCAACGGCGGCCCTATCACTATGGAACTTTCGGACCTGGCTTTCCGCGACGAGGACTCGATCGCAAAATGCGCCATGCTGGTGCGGACGTTTGCGCAACTCGGCTGCCAGCAACTCCAGCTCAACGCCCTGAATGCCGAGAAACTGCTGGAGGCCAAGCGCCATCCGGAGCTGTATCGGAATCTCATCGTGCGCGTCTGGGGTTGGAGCGGTTACTTCTGCGAACTGGCGCCCGAGTACCAGGATCACGTTGTGGCGCGCCAACTGTACGGACTGTGAGAACCCGTGATTTCCGGAGTCATCCACGAAATACGAGAGTTCACGACTCATGACGGCCCCGGCGTGCGCACGACTGTATTCCTGAAAGGATGCGTGCTGCGGTGCGTCTGGTGCCACAACCCGGAGGGTCTTTCCGGGGAGCGGCAGGCGATGCGGACGGCCCGGGGGGAAAGGACCGTCGGCCGCCGCTACACCGCCGAAGAGGTCGCGGCGATCTTGAACCGCCAGGCCGCCATTCTTCGCTCGAACGGCGGAGGCGTGACATTCTCGGGCGGTGAGCCGCTTCTGCAAGCGCCGTTCGTAGAAGATATCATCGACCGTCTCTCGAATGTGCACGTGGTACTGGACACTGCCGGCTACGCAACGGAGTCCGCGTTCCGGCGGGTCGCGGGCAAATCGCACCTCGTGTACTTCGACCTCAAGCTGGTCGACCGGGAGACGCATATTCGCTATACGGGCGTCGACAACGCGCCGATCCTGGCCAACTTGCGTGTGCTGAGCTCGATGAATGTGCCCTATGTGATGAGGGTTCCGCTGGTGCCGGGAGTCACCGACACCGATGCCAATCTTCGCGCCATTGCCGGCATCGCCAGATCGCTTCCGGGCCTCGTCCGAGTGGATTTGCTGCCGTATAATCGCGCCGCCGGGGGCAAGTACGCGGGCCTCGGCATGGAGTTTCGGCCGAGCTGGAACGAGGCCCAGCCCGTGAACGCCAATGTCGAGCCATTTCTAGCCGCCGCTGTACCGGTGAGCGTTGCCGGCGCCAGTCCGCCTCGCTAAGGAACGGCGCAAATCAATTTCACATAAGCCGCCGTGGCGCACGCCCTCCTGCGTGTCGCGTCAGGTCTTTACTCGACGCGGCACGCACGAGTGCGCGCGCCACATTTGCCCATCAGACGGCGGCGCCTGAGCCAATAGCCGATCCTCGCGAAGGAGCAAGCTTTCGTTGAATCGATTCCGTTATCCTTGATAACGGATGTGGAATCGATTCAAGGAGAAGCTATCGTGAACCAGGAGTCCGTCGTCCGCGGCGCAATCGTGATCGCCGTTCTTGGATGCGCTTTGTCCCTGGCACAGGACATGCAGCACCAACCGCGGGGGAACCAGATCCCCGGGCCCGGCCAGTTCGCCGCACAGCAGGACTGGTACCAGGAGATGATGCAGTTCAAAGGCGACCCGAATGCGGACCACGATGCCTGGCTTCGCGACCTGAAAGCGTGGCGCGCGGAGCGGCTGACGCGCATGGGGTACGACGACGCCGAGTACCGCCGGCCGGAGTTTCAGTGGACCCAGCGTAACTTCATTTCGCCGCAGGTGATGGTGGAAGAGCGGACCTTGTTCGATGCCGCCACCGGTCGTTGGACGGTGGACAAATATCTGGACGATCTCGAGAAGCGCTACGGCGGGATCGATAGCGTGCTGCTGTGGCCGGTGTATCCGAACATCGGCATCGATAACCGCAACCAATGGGACCTGGCGCGCGACCTTCCCGGCGGCATCGAGGCCGTGCGCGCGATGATCGCCGATTTTCACCGGCGCAACGTCAGGGTTCTGTTCCCGACCATGGCGTGGGACAACGGCACGCGCGACCCGGGTATGCCACACTGGGCCGCCACCGCTCAACTGATGGCGGAAATGGGCGTGGACGGAGTGAATGGCGATACGTTTTCCGGCCTGCCGCGGGCGTACCGGAGGGCGTCGGACCAGACCGGTCATCCGGTGATCTTCGAGCCGGAGGGGGCTCCGCAAGCCGACGAAGGACTGATGTGGAATAACCAGAGCTGGGCTTACTGGACATTCCAGTTTCAACCCACCGCGAGTAAACAGAAGTGGCTGGAGCCGCGGCACATGTCGCACATTTGCGACCGCTGGGCGCGAGACAAGACCGACGATTTGCAGCACGCGTTCTTCAACGGAATGGGCTACGTCAGTTGGGAGAACATCTGGGGCATTTGGAATCAGATTACCGATCGCGACGCCGAAGCGCTGCGGCGCGTGGCCACCGTGGAGCGCAGCTTCGCCGATCTGCTGTCGAGCAAGGATTGGGAGCCGTTCGTGCCGGTGAAGCAGTACGGCATCTTCGCCTCGAAGTTCCCGGGCGGCGGCGTCACGTTGTACACGTTCGTCAACCGGAACGAATACGACGTGAATGGGCAACAGATCGCGCTCGCGGGCGCGAGCGGGCGCCGCTACTATGACGCCTGGAACGGAACCGAATTGAAGCCGGTGGAGCGGAACGGCGCGGCAGTGCTGTCTTTTTCCATCGAGGCCCATGGCTATGGGGCGGTGCTGGCGCTGGATTCCGATGCACGCGTCAAGGATCTGGATAGTTACATGAAGCGCATGAGCGAGCTGACGCGGACGCCGCTGGCCGCCTACTCGCACGAGTGGCATTTCCTGCCGCAGCAACTCGTCGATAGCCCGCGCACCAGGGTGCCCGCGAGCGCGCCCGAGGGCATGGTGAAGATACCGGCGGGCGAATTCCAGTTCAAGGTGACGGGCATTGAAATTGAGGGCACCAACTGGGCGGGACTGGACGTGCAGTATCCCTGGGAAGACTCGCCGCGCCGCGGGCACGAACACGTGATGCGGATCGACAGCTTCTATATCGATAAGTACCCGGTGACCAATGCCGAGTTCGGTAAGTTCCTGGCGGGTTCCGGTTACAAACCGCGGGACGCCCGCAACTTTCTGAAAGACTGGAAGAACGGCGCGCCTCCGGTTGGGTGGGAGAATAAGCCGGTCACCTGGGTGTCGCTGGAAGATGCGCGCGCCTATGCCGGTTGGGCGGGCAAGCGGTTGCCGCACGAGTGGGAATGGCAATACGCGGCCCAGGGCACGGATGGGCGGTTATATCCGTGGGGAAACACGTGGAAGGATTCGGCTGTCCCGGCGACGGATCAGGGGCGCGATCTTACCGGTCCGGCCGATGTCACCTCTCACCCCGAGGGAGTGAGCCCGTTCGGCGTAATGGACATGTCCGGCAATGTCTGGCAGTGGACCGACGAGTTTGTGGACACTCACACGCGGGCGGGCATCCTGCGCGGAGGCAGTTACTACCGGCCGCAGAATTCCATCTGGTATTTTCCGGCAACTTACAAGCTGACCGAGCACGGAAAGTACTTGCTGATGGCTCCATCGAAGGACCGCGCCGCCACGCTGGGCTTTCGCTGCGTAGTGGATGGGAAGTAAGGGTAGGGGCGCAGTTATCGTCGGCAACCGCTCCCTCACGGTCGCGGCTCTGACTCGAGGCCTTGCCCCTTCCCATGAATCCCGCTATTCTACTCCGGGGCGGCCTGGCCGCCTGGGAGGAGCAGATGACATCGAGCGCCAACCGCCGGGAATTTCTGGGGAGCGCGGCCGCCGCGGCGGCTTTTTCCATCGTTCCCAGACACGTGTTGGGGGGACCGGGAGTGGTCGCCCCCAGCGACAAGATTAACCTGGCCTGCGTCGGCACGGGCACCGAGGGGCTGCGCGAGATGCCGGTTCTGCTGGCCTCCGAGGACATTCGGATCACCGCCGTCTGCGATCCGAACAGGGACGCGGCCGGGTATCGCGACTGGAGCCGGGATGGCCTGCTGCGCGACCTGCGCCGCGCCGTGGGCGATCCGAATTGGCGGGCCGGGACGGAGGGTACGATTCCTGGCGGGCGCGAGGTGGGCCGCAGCTTCGTCGAAGCCTACTACGCCGGCCAGAGCCGGTCGGGCCAGTCGAAGGGCTGCGCCGCTTACGCCGACGCACGGGAGATGTTGGAAAAGGAGAAGGGCATTGACGCCGTCAAGATCATGACCCCCGACCATCTCCATGGGGTGATCGCCATTGCGGCCATGAAGCGCGGCAAGCACGTCATCACGCACAAGCCCATCTCGAACCGCCTGAAGGAAGCGCAACTCGTGATCGAGATGGCGCGCAAAACCGGGGTTTCGACCCATTTCATGCCGTGGGACAGCAACGGGGACATGGCTCCGGTGATGGCGTGGATCGGGAGCGGCGCCATCGGCACGCTGCGGGAGGTTCATAACTGGTCGAACCGGCCGGTCTGGCCGCAGTACGCCACCATCCCCACCGATAGGCCGCCGGTGCCGGCGGGGTTCGACTGGGACCTGTGGCTTGGCCCCGAAGCCGCCCGTCCCTACCACCCCGATTACACGCACATGGTGTTCCGCGGCTGGTACGACTTTGGCGGCGGCTCGATGGCCGACATGGGGCACTATAGCCTCTGGACCGTGTTCAACGCGCTGGAGCTTTCCGGGCCAACCAGCATCGACCCGATGTTCACCCATGCCTGCATGCTGAAGGATGGCGTCTCCACCACCATCCGCAACGATTTCTCCTTCCCGCTGGCCGGCGTAGTCCGTTTCAAATATCCGGCGAGCGGGCGGCGCGGGCCCATCGACCTGGTCTGGTATGACGGCGGCATGCATCCGCCCACGCCCGTGGAACTGGAGGCGGAGGGCCAGGAACTGGCGCGCGAAGGCATGATGTTCGTGGGCGACAAGGGTAAGATCCTCGCCGGGTTCAACGTGGAAAGCCCGCGCCTGATCTCCGCGCGCCGCAAGAAGGGCATTCAGCCGCCGCCCCAACCCGCGCGCCCGCAGAACGGCGGATCCCAACCGCCTCAGCTATCGCCAGGGCTGAAGCAGTGGGTTTCGGCGTGCCGCGGCGACAAACAGCACTCGCCCGGCAGCTTCCTCAACGCCGGTGCGATTTCGGAGGCGGTCAACCTCTACGCGGTAGCGCTGCGAACCGGCAAGCGGCTGCTATACGAGGCCAATACCGGCGCGATCACCAACGTCCCCGAGGCCAACAAGTATCTCTCACGCGAGTACCGCCAGGGTTGGGACCCGCAAACCATTTGAACGGTTCATAGGAGAAAACGTCATGCATCTATCCAGAAGAGAGTTCCTCGCCGCTAGCGCCGCCGGCGCGGTGGCAACCGGCCCGCTCGTGGCCGACCCCCTGGGCATGCCCATCGGAACCCAGACCTGGCCCATCCGCGATGCTATCGGCAAGGACTTCCCCGGCACGCTGAAACAGATCGCAGCCATGGGCTACCGGACCATCGAAATGTGCTCCCCGCCCAGCTACAGGGAGGGCTTTGGCGCGCTCGCCGGCATGTCCGCGTCGGAAATGAAGAAGACCATCCAGGCCGCCGGCCTGCGCTGCGAGAGCTGTCACTTCCAGTTCAAAGAGATGAAGGAGGCCCTGGACGAGCGCATCGCCTTCGCCAAGGAACTCGGCCTGAAGCAAATGATCTGCTCCACCTTCGCCCTGCCCAACACCGCCAAAATGGCGGACTGGGCGAAAGCTGCCGGCGAACTGAACAAGATCGGCGAGAAGATCGCCGCCTCGGGCCTCCAGGCCGGCTTCCACAACCACGACTTCGAGTTTCAGAAGATCGCCGGCGAGCTGGTATACGACAAACTGATGGCCGAGTTCGACCCCAAGCTGGTCAAGATGCAATTCCAGGTAGCCGTCATCAGGCTCGGCTATCAAGCCGCCACTTACCTGCAGAAATACCCCGGCCGCTTCCTCTCGATGCACCTGTCCGACTGGTCGGCCGCGACCCAGAAGCAAGCGGCCGTAGGCTCGGGATCGGTGGACTGGAAGGGGCTGTTCGCCGCCGCCAGGATCGGGGGCGTCAAGAACTACTTCGTCGAAATGGACCTGGAGTTCATGAAGCCCAGCTACGACTTCCTGCATAGTCTAAAGTAACGTGCGGCCCGGTGTTTTTCCGCGGGACGAACGGAGCTGGCGGCGTTGTGCAAATTTGTGCACAGTTATGCCGGCCGAATTCGCCGGCTCCGCCGCCAGATCGGGAACCCGCCGCCCGCTCGCGTCGAAAGGGGCGTTATTATAGCGGAGGTGACTGTGAAGCTTCTTCCGTTAAGCGGATGAAGATGCGGACGTGAACCGTGATAAAACGCTGTCGGGCACGCACGTTGTTTCCCCTTCTGGCTGGGTTACTTGCTTTGGCGGTTGCCAAATCGGCGCACCCCGGAACGCAGAATCCTCTAGCTCAAGACGCGGAACAGCAGCAGCCTGTGCCCCGAATCACGGCGAATGTCAGAGAAGTGCTTGTGCCGGTCGTCGTGACGGACCCAAAAGGGCACCATGTCGGCAACCTTAAGCGATCCGACTTCAAGGTGTCTGAAGATGGCTTCCCGCAAGAAATCGTCGCATTCCGCACAACCGTGGATTCTGACGCCTCGGAGGCAGGCCAGGAGGCAGGCCGGGAGACCAGCGCTCCCGCCGGAAGCCCTCCCAAACCAGCTCAGCGCCCAGCTCCAGCGCCCGGTGCAGTGCGCCGCACCTACCTGATCTGCATCGATACGCTTCACTCGTCATTTGCAAGTTTTGGCCGGGTGAGGGACGCCCTTCTGAAGAGCCTTCGACAGGAGCAAGGCACGGATACACAATACGCACTGATGGCGCTGGGGCGAGATCTCACCGTTGTCAAGGATTCCACGCCCGATGCGGCGGCGATCGTAGCCGCCATCGGCAGCAAGGGATTCGCGAAAGTGATCCAAACCAGCGAGGCCGCCAGCACAGCCGTCGCGATCCAGGACTTCACGGCGTTGATGCGAAACTACTGCTCGGTTTGCGCTTGTGAAAGCAACGTCGGCGGGGACCAGCCGGGGTGTCTCGCGGTCAAGTCCAGGGTCAAGGCGTTTCTTGTCAGTTTCGAAGAGCGGACTTATATTCTGAACCATAACTTTCTGCTGCAGCTCAACGATCTGGTAAGGGCGACGGCGAGCATGCCGACCTCCCGGACCATCATTTTCATTTCCGACGGATTTAATCGCTCTCCCGGCCGTGAACTCTATGGCATCGTTCGCGGCTTTGCCCCGCGTGATCACACCTTCCAGTTTCCATCGAGAGACACCGAACCCGAGCTGCAAACCATCTTGAAAGCGGCTACCGGGTACGACGTGAAGTTCTACACGCTCGACTCGCGAGGGGTCTACTCGTCGGCCTTCAGCGCCGGCAACAGTTTCGATGCCAGCACTGCTTTCTCGACGACCCCGGCACAAATGGATGCCAGAAACGTGCCGACCGAAGCCACATCCACGATAGAATCGGTGGACCAGCAGGCCGCCTCGGCAGGGCGGGAGAACGCCGATGTGATGGCCCAGCTTGCCCACGAGACCGGCGGCCTTTTCTTTCAAAACAGCAACGATTTGCCGAAGGGGATCACCAGGGCGCTCACGGACACACGGGAATACTACGTGCTCGCTTACGTGCCGAAGAACGAAGCCTCGGACGGGAAATACAGGAAGATCAAGGTTGAAGTGAACGGCGGCGACAAGTTCCGGGTCAACGCGAAAGCGGGGTATTGGGCAACGGAAAAGTGATGTGGGGCGGGCAATCTTGCCTGCAGCCGCCTTTTAGGCGGCTTTTTCGGAGCGCGTGAGAGTCCTCCTGCCGGTGAGAGCCGGCTAAAGCCGGCTGCAGCCAGAATTGGCTGCCCCACGATTCGTGCAGAGCGTCACCGGGATGAAAAGTATTCGGTATTAGGCTGAGAGCCTACCCCGACTATTCGGTTTAGCCGAGGCCGAGGCTTTGTTCGACCCCGTTGATTTTGATCACGACACTTTCGGCAAGCCGCCGAAAACTCGGCGCCGTAAGCTCCGGACCCGTCTCGGGAAGCGCGGCGGCGATTTGGGAGAGATCCTGGCAGAGAGGCGACTCGAGCACCGACATGCCCATCAGGTCGGCCAGGGCGGAACCGCTGTGGACCAGGCGGATCAGGGCACCATCCCGCGACGGCGCCTGTGGGGGATTCTCGTGTCTGGCAGCCACGTTCTGTAGTTCGAGCGGACAGTTCCACTGGCCCAGCAGCCATCTCCCGGCTTCGGCGTGGTCCAGGCCGAACAGTTCCCGTTCGACTTCCAGGGGGTGGATTTCGCGTTCCCCGGCGGAGGCCAGGGCTTTCTCATAATCCGGAAACACCGTGAGGAGCGCAAGTTGCCCGATATCGTGGACCAGGCCCGCGGTGTAGCCGTTCGACTCCGGAACTCCCATCGCCTCGGACAGCCGCTGACAGACGAGGGCGGTAGCCAGGTTGTGGCGCCAGCAGGCCACGATGAACGGGCTGGAACGCCCAGCCGCCAGGGACTTGAGGCAGGTGGTCGCCACCAGGGCGCCGACCATGTCGGAGCCTATGAAAGCGATCGCCTGCAATACGCTCACGATTTCGAAACGAACCGGAAACAAGGGAGAATTGGCGACTTTCAGCAGCTCCATGGACAGCACCGAATCGGTCTGGACAAGGCTGGCGATTTTGCCGAACGGGACTGAGGAGTTGCCCACCATCCGCAACAACTGCACCGCGACCGGGCGGAATGGGCGCACCTCGGCTTTCAAACGCGCGCAGGTCGCGGTGGCGGCGGTTGTCATCGGCCATTCCTGGAAATAGCGCCGGTGTGCCGCTCCCTGGGGTAGCCGCCGGTGCGAGGAGGGAGTTGCAGGCTCATACTATTCCATATCGGCGGAAAGCCCTATTTTCTTGACGGAATCTGCGCGTCGCGAGGCGCGGGATAATGATGAGCGGGAGGGCGAAGGGATGCCACACGCCGGAGCACAGACTAGCGCGGACGATATTTACGAAATATCGGTGCGCGCAATCGACGGACGCGAGACCAGCATGGGTGAATATCGGGGCAAAGTGCTGCTGATTGTAAACACGGCCAGCCGGTGCGGATTTACGCCGCAATACCGGGAGTTGGAAGAGCTATACAAGACTTACGGCGAGCGCGGACTGGTGGTGCTCGGCTTTCCGTCGAACCAGTTCGGCGGCCAGGAGCCGGCGGCCGACGGCGAAATCGCACAGTTCTGCTCCATGAATTACGGCGTGACCTTCCCTATGTTCTCCAAGATCGAGGTCAACGGCGAGGGCGCGCATCTGCTGTACCGGTATCTCAAGAGCGAGCGCAGCGGACTGCTGGGAAGCGAAGCAATCAAGTGGAACTTCACCAAGTTTCTGGTGGACCGCAACGGCAAAGTGGTAGACCGCTTCGCTCCCTCGACCAAACCGAGCGGGTTGAGCACGGCCATCGAGGGGTTGCTGTAGGCCACCGAGATACTGCAAAAGAACGCCGCGCCGATGACTGACGGCTTCGGGCCGCGCCTCGGTTCTGTTCGTTTGCGCACAGGGTTAGTCTTGGTAAACCCTTGGTTTTCGAGTCGTTTGTAGTACACTAAGGCGATTGTTTATTCCGCCGATGAAGCCTGAACAGGGGAAGATCCAAGAGCCAAGCGCTGACGAGCGCAGCAGCCCAGCGACGACTGCGGTTGCAGCTCACGAGTTGAACAATCTGTTGACCTTGGTCTTGGGTTACAGTCAATTGATTGTCGACGGCACCAAGCGAACCGATCCCAATCGCCACAGCGCGGAGCAGATTCTCAAGGCTGGCGAGCGTGCCGCGGTGTTGACGCGGCGGATGGCGGAGGCAGTCGGCCAGGCCGAAATTCGGATGGCACGGCTTCGAGGCGCAGCCGGTCACAGCACTTCGGAAGAAAGTTCGAAGCCCGCCGCACCGCCCGCTCCGGGACCTTCCCGGCGCGTCGCGCGGCGCGGCTAACGGCCTTTGGCAAGAACCGCTCCCTGACGGTCGCCGCTCGGTAGCTCACTGAATCTATTGAGCCGCGCGCGTCAACACGGGGTGCCGTGGCAGTTCTGCCACGGGCTGCTAAGCTCTCCCGGCGTGCGGGAGGTGGCGGGCGGCCTTGAGCGTCGCTCGGGCGCCTCACCGCGGGACGGGAATCGGCCTGGCTGCGTGGTAGCGTGAAAGCGCCATGGAGCAGTTGTCTCCCTCATTTCCTACTCCCATGTCGGCGCGGATGCGCCGTCTGATCGGCTGCGCGCTGGTTGCGGGCGGAGCCGGGTTCGCCGCGGCGGCCGCGCTGCTCTGGCCGGTGGCCGACAGCGGTGAATCGCTGGTGGCGATTGGCGGAGGCGCGGTGCGCGTGTCTCGGGAACTCGACCTGCTGATGTTGGCGATGGTGTTCGGCGGTCTGGGCAGTCTGCTGCATGCCGCGCGATCCTTCGCCGGTTTTGCGGGCAATCGAACGCTGGTGGCGAGTTGGGCGTGGTGGTATGCGCTGCAACCCTTGACCGGGGTGACGCTGGCGCTGTTGTTCTACGCGCTGGTTCGCGGCGGCCTGTTCAGCCCGGGCGCGGGCGCGGGCGCCGTCAGCCCGCACGGCGTGGCGGCACTATCGGGGCTGGCCGGCATGTTCTCCAAACAAGCTGCCGATAAACTGAGCGAGGTGTTTTCCACGCTGTTTGAAACCGGCGCCGACCACGCGCGCCAGGACAAAATGACCAGCCAGCCAGTGGAGTAGCCAGCCGTAGAAACTCTTCCGCCGCCCCGGCAAACCGGTACTGAGTACCGGTTTTTGCCTGTAAGTGCTTGATGCTTAGTTTAGGAACCGGTACTTAGTACCGGTTTTCCTCTTCCAATACATTGTGGGGCGGGCAATGCTGCCCAATGCCACCCACTTTTCCCACCGCCAGCCCGCACCGGCCGTGGGCGAGCACCTCGCCTGCGAATCGACAACGCAACCGTGGCGATCCGATAATCGATCCGGGGTCGCGTTATGATGAGAAGACTATGAAAGGCGTCGTACTAGCGGGCGGAACCGGCAGCCGCCTGTTCCCGCTGACCAAGATCACCAACAAGCACCTGCTGCCGATCTATGACCGTCCCATGATTTACTACCCGATCCAGACCCTGGTGGAGGCGGGCATCACCGACATCATGATCGTGACGGGCGGCCGGAATTCGGGGGACTTCCTGCGGCTGCTGGCCAACGGCAAGGAATTCGGCCTGAAGCACATCAATTACACCTACCAGGAGGGCGAAGGCGGGATTGCGGACGCGCTGGCGCTGGCCGAGCACTTTGCCGACGGGCACAAAATATGCGTCATTTTGGGCGACAACATCATCGAAGGCAGCATTCGCCCGGCGGCGGACGCGTTTCGAAAGCAGGACCGCGGCGCGCACATTCTGCTCAAGGAAGTACACGACGCGGAACGCTTCGGCGTGGCCGAGGTGGATGGCGGGCGGATTGTGGGCATCGAGGAAAAGCCCAAGCGGCCGAAATCCAATTACGCCGTGACCGGCGTTTATATGTACGATGCCAGCGTGTTTGAGAAGATCAAGACGCTGGTGCCGTCCCACCGCGGCGAACTGGAAATTACCGACGTCAATAACGCCTATATCGGCGAAGGCTCGATGACATTTTCGTTCCTGGAAGGCTGGTGGACCGACGCCGGAACCTTCGACTCGCTGCTGCGCGCCACCAACCTGGTGGCCAATTCGGCCAAACGGCCGCAAGAGGTGGAAGCTTGACGGCCGGAAAAGCGCCGGCTCAAACCGTGGCAGAGCCGTTTGCCACCCACGGCGACCTGGAACTCGCCTTACCGGTTTGCGAGAAGGGGATTGGGGCGGTAATCGGCTCGCCCGAATCGCCGCACCTGATCGCGGGAGTGAAGCTGGCGCCGTTTTCGGTCTACCCCGACGATCGCGGTTACTTCCTGGAGGTGCAGCGGATGGGGCGTGGCCTGGCGGCGCATTTTCCGCCGGAGACCACCCAGGTTTCGGCGGCGCTGAATTATCCCGGCGCCATCAAAGCCTTCCATTATCATCTGAAGCAGACCGATTACTGGACGCCCGCCAAGGGCCTGTTTCAAGTGGTGCTGGCGGATTTCCGCCTGGGCTCGGAAACCTTCGGCCAGCGCAATACGCTGTACCTGGGGCCGCTGCGGCCGTGGCAGGTACTGATCCCGCCCGGGGTGGGACACGGTTACAAGATCGTTGGGGAAGAAGCAGCCATGCTGGTCTACATGACCGACCGTTTCTACGACCCGAAGGACGAAGGCCGCATTCCCTACAACGATCCGTCTCTCAACTACGATTGGGAAACACAGAGAAAGTAGGCGCTACCGCGATGAACGTTCTGGTAACGGGCGGAGCCGGCTTCATCGGCTCCGCGTTTGTGCGGATGATGCTGGCCGAGACCGACTGGCGAATCGTCAACCTGGACAAACTCACCTACGCCGGCAATCTGGAAAACCTGACCGAGGCCGAGCCTTTTCGCCACCGCTATCGCTTCGTGCACGGCGACATTCTGGACGATGCGGCTGTGGACGCGCTCGTCGAAGCGGAAGGGCCCGATGCGATTGTGCATTTCGCGGCGGAGTCGCACGTGGACCGTAGCATTCTTTCGCCCGAGCCGGTGATCCGGACCAACTTTCGCGGCACCTTCGTGCTGCTGGAAGCGGCCAGGCGGCGCGGCGTGGAGCGGTTCGTTCACATTTCCACGGATGAAGTCTACGGCAGCCTGGCGGCGCCGCTTGAAGCCACCGAGGAATATGCGCTGAATCCGTCCAGCCCGTATTCGGCGTCGAAGGCCGGCTCGGACCTGCTGGCACGCTCCTACTTCGTCACCTTCAAGCTGCCGGTGGTGATAACGCGAGCTTCCAATAATTATGGGCCGTACCAGTTTCCGGAGAAGCTGATCCCGCTCATGATCGCCAATGCGCTGGAGGACCGGAAGCTTCCGGTTTACGGCGATGGCCAGCAGGTGCGCGACTGGTTGTACGTGGACGACCACTGCCGCGGCATTCGCGCCGTGCTGGAAAAAGGGCGCGTGGGGGAGATCTACAACATCGGCGGCAACCGCTCGCTGCCCAACCTGGAAGTGGTCGAGCGGGTGCTGGAATTGACCGGCAAGCCGCGGAGTTTGATCGAGTACGTGAAGGACCGGCCGGGTCACGACCGGCGCTACGCGCTGTCGAGCGAGAAGCTGGAGCGGGAGACCGGCTGGAGCCCGCGCATGGATTTCGAGACGGGGTTGAAGGGCACCATCGACTGGTATCGCAGCCACGGCGAATGGGTGTCGCGGGTGCGCAGCGGCGCGTACCGGTCTTACTACGAACGCAACTATGGAGACCGGGCCGTGGTGCCGCTAGCTTAACGTGGCGCACGCACTTTTGCGTGCCGCGTCGAGACTTCTCTCGACGCTTGCGCTCGGCCTGGGATGTCGCGCGGCGTCGCCGAGAAGCAGCGGCGTGCCTGCCGCATAGAGATGGGGCATTCGACTACAACATGTGTCTGCGTGCACGGAATCGCGGCACTAGCGGGAGCCTCCCAATCGAACCAATGCGAGCGTCGAGACGAGTCTCGACGCGACACGCAAAAGTGCGTGCGCCACGCTGGGGCTAAGTTGGCCAGCCAGGTGCCATGCGGGTAGCCATCGAGGCGGCTACGCTGGCCATGGGAAGCGGCGGCTTGGCGCGCTATACGGCGCAGTTGAGCCTCGCGCTGGCGCGGGCTTTCCCCAAAGACGACTACGCCCTGATCTCGGACCAGCCGTTTCGGTTGCCGGAGGATGCTCCGCCTAACCTGGAGCGGGCGGCGGGGCCGCGCGGCGCCATCGAAAGGCGCTGGTGGCTGTGGGGCTGCGAGCAGGCCGCTGCGCGCTGGGGAGCGGAGGTGATTCATGGGCCCGATTTCGCGGTTCCGTACCTGGCCCGGAGGCCCAGCGTCATGACGGTGCACGACCTTTCCCCCTGGATGGATCCGGCCTGGCATCGCGCCGCGGCGCGGGTCCGGCGGCGAACGCCGTGGCTGTTGCGCACCCACCGTGCCGCGATGGTGATCACGCCGGCGGAGAGCGTGCGGCGGCAGGCGCTGGAGCGATGGCGTTTGGAGCCCGACCGGGTGGTGGCGATTGCCGAAGCCGCCGCGCCGTGGCTTTTGCCGGTGGAGGCCGCGGCAGACCAACCGGTTCGGACCCCGTATTTCCTGTTCCTCGGAACTCTGGAGCCGCGCAAGAATCTCGAAACCCTGGTCGAAGCGTGGCGCATGGTCAGACGCGGGTTGGACGTGGACCTGGTGTTGGCCGGGCGGCGACGCGCCGACGGCCCGGCGTTCGCGCCGGAACCTGGATTGCGGCTGGCCGGAGAGGTAGCCGACGGCGAATTGGCGGGGTTGTACTCCGGAGCGGTCGCGCTGGTCTACCCGTCGCGCTACGAGGGATTCGGCCTGCCGGTGGTAGAGGCAATGCAGTGCGGTGCGCCGGTGATCGCGTCGCTGGCGGTGGCCGAGGCTGCGGGCGACGCCGCCTGCTATTTTGCCGGCGGGAACGAATTGGCGGAGGCCATGCGGCGGATGGCGAGCGACGCCGTGTGGCGCGCCTCCTGGCGGGAGAAGTCGCTCGAGCGTGCGTCGCAGTTTTCCTGGAAACGCGCGGCCGAGCGCACGCGGGAGGTTTACCGGGAGGCAATTGAGCGCTTTGGCAAGTGACGGGGCTGTGGGCAGAGAATTTCCGTGGCGAAAGCATACTCTACAAGAGGATGGCAAATGCAGGCCAAAGGCCTGCTCCACATTAAGAGAATGCGCTTCTGACAGGCCCTAACTCCAAACCCGCGGCGATCATGCTGGCGCCGGAAGCGCCGTATCCGCTGGCCGGCGGCGGCGCCCTGCGCACCGCGTCGCTCCTCCACTATCTGGCCGAGCGTTATGCCGTAGACCTCGTGGTGTTCCGCGAAGCCGGTGCGCCGGATCTGGCGGCGGCGCTGCCGGCGGGTCTGGTGGAGCGAGTCGCGGCGATCGATTTGCCCGCGCACCAGCGGCACCTGGCGGCCCGCGTGGCGCGCAACGCCGTTCGCCTGGCGCGCCAGGTGCCGCCGCTGGTGGATCGCTTCGGCGGGTTGGAACGGGCGGTAGCGCAGAGCATCGCCGGCCGGCAGTATGAACTGGGCGTGATCGAGCACTCCTGGTGCGCGCCGTACCTGGAAGTGCTAGCTCCGCACTGCGCGCGCACCGTGCTCAACCTCCACAACATCGAGTCGCTGCTGCATGCGCGTTGCGCGGCGGTGGAAAGCGCCGGGCCGGCGCTGGCGCATCGGGTCTTTGGCAGCGCCTCCCGGCGGCTGGAATCGGCCTGGCTGCCGCGTTTCAGCGAAGTGCTGGTGACCTCCGCGGCCGACCGCCGCGAGGCCGCCCGTCTGGCCCCCGCCGCCCGCCTGCGGGTCTACCCCAACAGCATTCCTTTGCGGCCGGTCCCGGTTCAAACCAAAGAGCACGTGATTGTTTTTTCCGGGAATCTGGAATATCACCCCAATATTTCCGCGGTGCGCTTCTTCGCCCGGACGGTTTGGCCCGGTCTGCGCGAACGTTGGCCGCGGCTGGTGTGGCGCCTGGTGGGGAAAAATCCCGGTGCGGTGCGGCATCTGGTCGAAGGTGACACCCGGGTCGAGTTTACCGGCCCCGTAGAGGATGCGTTGGCGGAACTGGCGCGGGCGGAGGTAGCGGTGGTTCCGGTGGTGGCTGGCAGTGGTACACGCCTCAAGATTCTGGAGGCCTGGGCCGCGGCCCTGCCGGTGGTTTCCACCACGCTGGGAGCTGAAGGCTTGCCGGTTTGTGATGGAAAGAACATTCGCCTGGCGGATTCTCCGCGCGCTTTTGCCGAGAGTGTTTCGTGGCTGTTGGGTTGCATGGAAGGGCGGTTAGCATTGGGTCAGGCGGGCAGATCCTTGGTGGAAAAGGAGTTTAACTGGGAGGCGTCTTGGCGGAATTTGGATTTGTGACACAGCTCTGGGACCTTTCGCTCCGGTATACTGGTACAAATAATGCGCGTTGCCGTTGATGCTCACGCCATCGGCCGGCACCTCACCGGGAATGAGGTTTACGTTCGAAGTCTCTTGAACGCATTGGCCTCCGGACAGCGGGACTGCGAGTTCATCGCCTACATTTCGTCCGCCGAAGCGGCGGGCGCGCTGGCGGCGTCGATCTCCACGCGCCGCATCGCCAAGAACCCGTTTGTGCGGCTGGGATTCGACCTGGCGCGGAGGGTGCGCGCCGACCGGCCGGACTTGCTGCACGTCCAGTACACTGCCCCGCTGGGCTGTACCACGCCGGTAGTAGCCACGGTCCACGACGTGAGTTTCCTCGAGCACCCGGAGTACTTCACCCGCAAGCGGGCCTTGCAATTGCAATGTACCGTGGGACGCACGGTGAAGCGCGCGGCCAAGATCCTTACTCCGACGGAATTCTCGCGGCGGTCGATTTTGAAAGTCTACGGCGATCTGGACGAAGACAAGGTGGTAGTGGTGCCCAACGCGGCGGGTCCCGCGTTTCGTCCCCTGCCGCGCGAGGCGGCCGCTCCGCAGGTCGCCAGACGGTTCGGCATTTCCACGCCGTTCGTGCTGGCGGTGGGAGATCTGCAACTGCGCAAGAATCAGATCGGCCTGATTCGCGCCTTCGCCCGCCTGGCACGCTCCTATCCGCAACTTCGGCATAACCTGGTGTTGGCCGGGAAGGAGACCTGGTTTGCCAGCCGGGTGCGCGAAGCCGCGCGGGACTCCGGCGTGGCCGACCGCATTCAGTTCACCGGCTTCGTCAGCGACGACGAATTGCAGCAGCTCTACAACGCCTGCGACCTGTTCGTGTTCCCGTCGTTTTACGAGGGATTCGGATTGCCGGCGCTGGAGGCCATGGCCTGCGGGCGCGCGGTAGCCTGTTCCAACGTCACGGCGCTGCCGGAAGTGGTGGATGGCGCCGCCATCCTGTTCGACCCGTACTCCACCGACGAGATGGTGCGGGCCGTGGCCGACCTGCTGCTGGATTCGGATTTGCGCGCCCGGATGGAGCGTCTGGGTTCGCAGCGGGCGATCCAATTCAGTTGGCAGAAGGCGGCCGATCTTGCCTTGGAAGTTTACCGCGAGGTGGCCGACCGCGCGGTCTCCCGTCCATTCGCACGCGCCGACGCCGTCGCACGCCGATGAATCCTCGAAAGCCATCCCGATTAGCCGCCCGATTGGCCGCCCTGGCGGCCGCCTGGCTGGTTCTGGCGTGGCCGGCCGTGGCCCAGAGCGGCTTTCCGTTTCAGGATGAGTCCCTTCGCTACGGTATCAACTGGCAGAGCGGGCTCAGCCTGGGAGAAGCCTCCATGAGCGCGCACCACACCGGCAATAACTGGGCGTTCACGGTTTCGGTGAATGCCGCCGTGCCTGGCTTCACTCTGAATGACAGCTATCGCGCCATCGCCGACAGCGGGCTATGCTCCGAGGAACTGACCCGCACCATGGACCACGGCGGCAAATCCGACACGGAACGGATCACCTTCGATCAGGCCGCCGGTTCGGCGAAACGGGTGACGCTGTTTCCGGCCGGCGGCGGGGAATCCACCTTTAGCGTCCTCTCGTGCGCGCGCGACGCGGTGGCCTATGTCTATTACGCGCGCGAGGAACTCGGTCAGGGCCGCATGCCGCCGGCGCAGCAGGTTTACTTCGGCTCCGCCTATACCGCGCACCTGACTTACGTGGGCGAGGAAACGCTACGCGTAGGGGATAAGCCGGCCGTGACCGATCACCTGACGGTCTCGCTGAAGGGGCCCAAGTCCGACACCACCGTGGAGGTGTTCTACGCGCGTGACGCCGCGCGCACGCCGCTGGTCATCCGCATTCCCGCACAACTGGGAACCTTATCGCTGGAGCTGGCGCGCTAGCCCGCATGTCGCCCATGGTGGTGCCTCACAGGCTGAACAAGCCGCTGAAAAGAGCTACCCTGGCCTGCAAGAAGACCACAGGCTTAAGCCTGTGCCACCTAAGACCAGAGGTGGCACAGGCTTCAGCCGGTGAAAGCCTTTTTCAGCATTCTCCGAAGCCAGTGCCATGATGCGCGTAGCTTTTTTCTCTCCGATGCCGCCGGCGCGGTCCGGGATTGCGGATTATTCCGAGGCGCTGGTCGGTTCGCTCGCGCCGCTGGCCTCCCTTGAGGTGTTTTCGCGGCCCGGCCAGGCGTACGACCCGGCGCGCTTCGACATGGCGCTCTACCAGGTCGGCAACAACGAGCATCACGAGTTCGTGTACGAAACCGCCCTGGCGCATCCCGGCGTGGTGGTGATGCACGAAGCCAACCTGCACCATCTGATCGCCTCGCTCACCATCAAGCGCAACGACTGGGACGGCTATGTGCGCGAGTGCGAATATAACGGCGGCGCGGCGGCGCGCGACTTCGCCCTGCGGGTGCGGGCGCTGGAGGTCGGACCGGATTACGAAGGGCTGGCGATGACGCGCCGTCTGCTCGAGAGCGCGCGCGGCGCGATCGTCCACAGCCGCTTCATCGAGCGCCAGGTGCGGAAAGCCGGCTTCAGAGGGCCGGTCGGGGTGATCCCTCATGGCGCGTGGATTCCCGCCGCGGACCGCCATCGATTTCGCGATCGGCTGGGGCTCGACGAGACCACCCCCCTCATCGGCATTTTCGGCTTTCTCAAACCCTACAAACGGATTGCCGAATCGCTGCGCGCCTTTCGCCGCCTCACGCGCCTCGTGCCGGAGGCGAAGATGATCCTGGTGGGTGAGCCGCATCCCGAGCTTCCGCTCGCGAGCCTGATCCGCTCGCTCGGCCTTTCCGCTCACGTGCAGGTGTTGGGCTTCGCTCCCATCGACGATTTCGTGGGATACCTGGCCGCCTGCGACATCGTCCTGAACCTGCGCTACCCCACCGTGGGCGAAAGCTCCGGCACCCTGTTGCGAGCGCTGGGCTTGGGCAAGGCGGCATTAGTGTCGGATATTGGCGCGTTCGCCGAATTCCCGGAGGATGTTTGCCTGAAAGTGCCGCCGGGACCGGGCGATGAGGACCTGATTTTCGAGTACCTGAACCTGCTGGTTTCGCGTCCGGAAACGGCTCGCGCACTGGGCGAGCAGGCTAAGAAATACGTCGCCGCGGAGTGCAATTGGGATTCGGTGGCGCGGCGTTACGCTGGATTTCTCGAAGCCGTATGGCAGGGCAGGGAATGGCCCGAAGGGCCGGAGGAGGGCAACGCCGCCGCCGGCGCCGCCTCGCCCGCGGCCGGGCCAGCCCCGGTTCCCGAACCGCAATCGGCGGCGGAGACCACCCGGTACCTCTCTTCCTGGGCGCAGAATCGCGAAGCGCGGAACTATCTGGAGACGCACCAGACGCGTCTCGAAAAAACTCTGGCCATCACGCCCAAAGGCGGCCCGCAGGATCGCATCCTGGAAATGGGCGCCTATCTCCAGATCACGCCCGCCCTGCGCACCCGCTTGGGATATGGCGAGGTGCGTGGCTGCTACTACGGCGCGGCGGGACGGGTGGAACACCGCGACGTTCGCTCCGAAGACGGCGAGACCTTTGCGTGCGAGATCGACCTGTTCGACGCCGAGAAAGATCCCTTTCCCTATGCCGGCGGACACTTCCACACGGTCCTGTGCTGTGAGCTGATCGAGCACCTTTTCGAGGATCCCATGCACATGATGGGCGAGATCAACCGCGTGCTCGAGCCGGGCGGCCATCTGGTGCTGACCACGCCCAACGCAGCCTCGTTGCGGGCCGTCTCGGCGATCCTGCAAGGCTACCATCCGGGCTTTTTCGCGTCCTACATCAAGCCGGCGGCGTCGGGCGAAGTGGAGGCGCGGCACAATCGGGAATACGCGCCGCGGGAAATCCACCAGCTCCTGGAAAACTCGGGGTTCGAGGTCGCGCTGCTCGAAACCGGAGAATTCCGGGATGCGCCGCATCCCGAGTTCGTCTGGGTGGAGCACCTGCTGGACCGCTATTTGCTCGAAACCGGGCTGCGCGGCGACGGCATCTACGCCGTGGGCCGCAAGACCGGGCCGATCAAAGAACGCTATCCGAAGTGGCTGTACGCAGGAGCGTGAGGGAAGCTTGCCCCGCCGCGCGGATTGGTCCCCGCGACCCAACTGCAGTCCACCGCGACCCGAAGAGCCGCCTAAAAGGCGGCTGCAGGCAAGATTGCCCACCCCACAATAACAGGCGGGTGGGCTGCGGCGGGAAAACCATGTGGCATTCGCCCGAGAGACCGCGCCTTCGGCCGCGATAGAATTGAGGTTACTCGACATTACTCCACAGGGCTGAGGTTTCGTGACTCGACTGGTACCGTGCATCATAGTTTCTTTATTGCTTTCGGCATTCGGCCGGGCGGCGGACGATGGCCTGGAATCGCGGATGAAGGCCGTGATGACGGCGTACGCGCTGGCGGAGGAGAACGCCGCCGATCCGGTCAATTCCGAGCAGGTGTTCTACCAGGGCGCGATTCCCGGCTTGCTGCGCGGGCTCGATCCGCATTCGGTCTTCTTCGACCCGGGCCAGTTCGAGCAGCTCAAGAAGATGGAATCGTCCACCCAAAAGGGGTTCGGCAGCGTGGTGTCCCTGCTGCCGGGACGGGTGATCGTGCTGCAGGCGCTGCCGGGTACGCCGTCGGCGAAAGCGGGTCTGTCGCCGGGCGACGAGATCCTGGCGGTGAACGGGTACATCGTGGCGCGGCTGGACCTGGAGCAATTGAGCGAACTGCTGGGCGCCTCGCGCCAGCGCCAGGCCCAGCTCGATGTGCGGCGCCCCGGCAGGTCGCGAATTGAGCACCTGGTGCTGGTCCCGGAAGAGATGCAATCGCCCAGCGTGGACCGCGCGTTTCTTCTGTCGCCGGGCGTAGGCTACATCAGAGTGTCGAGTTTCGACGAGAGTACCGGGCGCGACGTGAAGGCGGCCATCGACAAGCTGGGGGCCGACCAACTGACGGCGCTGGTGCTCGATCTGCGCAACAATCCGGGCGGGGTGGTCGCGTCGGCGCTCGAAACCGCGTCGCTGTTTCTGTCGCCCGGGCAGAAGATCTTTTCGGTGCGCGGGCGGGGCGCGCCGGAGAAGGCGGAATTCGTTCCGCCCAACGCCAAGCCGTACGGATGCAAACTCGCGATTCTCATTAATGCGAAAAGCGCCAGCGCCGCGGAGATCGTCACCGGTGCGATCGAGGACCACGACCGCGCCGTGGTGCTGGGGGAAGCCAGCTACGGCAAAGGGCTGGTGCAATCCGTCTTCCCCCTGAGCGAGGGCGCGGGCCTGGCGCTGACGACGGCTCTTTACTACACGCCCAGCGGCCGCTCCATCCAAAAGCCGCTGGACTCGCATTTTCAGCTCGGCGGCACCACCGCGCACCCCAACCGGCAAAGCGACTTCACCACCGACAAAGGCCGCAAAGTAACCGGCGGCGGCGGCATCCAGCCCGATATTCCGGTCGGGCCGCAGCCGATGAACCGCTTGCGCGCGGCGATGGAAGCCAGCGGATCGTTCACCACTTTCGCCACCCAGTATCTGCAGATCCACAAAGTGACCGGGCAATTCGAAGTGACGCCGCCAATTCTCGACGAGTTTCAGGTCTTCCTGAGCCAGCGCGACATCCAGCCCGGAGTGGCCGATTGGTTGAATGAGCGCGACTATGTCAGCAACCGTCTCAAGACCGAAATCTTCAACCAGGCTTTCGGCGTGGAGCAAGGCGACCAGGTGGAAGCCCAGCGCGACCCGGCGATCCAAAGGGCGGTGGCGGAGCTGACGAAGTAGCTTTCAGCCATCAGCAGTCACCGGTCAGGCACACCGCTAATGCCGGCTTCAGCGTTCGTAGTCCGGACCCTCGGATAATTTTGTTGCGGCCCTTCGCAGTAAACACCCGCTAGAAGTCGCTACTCTCAAGCCATCGATCATCAGCTTTCAGCAATCCGCCGCTGCGGTGTGGCTGAAGCTTATTGCTAACGGCTGACAGCTACTTGCGCGAGCCTCGCTGCGGATTTCGCAGGGCGGTTTGCCGCATCTTGTGCTTCTTCCGCTTGGGCTTGCTGATGATAAATGTGCCGCTACCTACATACTCCGCCCGATAAAGCTTATCTTCCGCCAAGAGAACTTCTCCTTCTGTCTGGGTGATTCGATTCGAATCTGGTTTGAATATATATTGTAGCGCGCATGGCGCTGCGGGCATTATCCTGAAGGTTGACGATTCTCCGCCAAGGGTTCTTCCCCAGCTACGGACTTGCGGCTCTGTCGATTCTGGCCGCCGCCGTGGCCTCGGCCCAAACTCCCTCCGCGCAGGATTCCCTCTGCGCTCAGGTTCCGGCCATTACGCGGCAGCTCACCGAAATCTCCGGCCTCAAGCTGAAACACCCCGTACCCTGCCACTTCATCAGCAAAGGCGAAGTGAACCAGTTTCTCAAGAAACGTATCAAAGAGGCCGCCAGTCCCGAAGAGATTCGCGCCGAAGAGCTGACGCTCAAGAAATTCGGCCTCGTGCCGGCCGATTACGACCTTGCCAAGAACACCATCGACCTGCTCACCGAACAGGCCGCGGCCTTCTACGATTTCGACCGCAAGAAATTATTTATTACCGAAACCACGCCTTTTGAAACGCAGGAGCCCGTGCTGGCCCATGAGCTTTCCCACGCTCTGGCCGATCAGAACTTCGACCTCGCGCGCTATACCCGGCAAGGGCGCAAGAGCGACGACGGCTCTACCGCGCGGCTGGCGGTGATGGAAGGCCAGGCCACCTGGCTGATGTCCGAATACCTGGCGCGGCGCAATGGCACCAGCCTGAAAGACAATCGCGAGATGGCGAACATGATGTCCGCCATGGAGGATAGCTCCGGCGGCAAATACCCGGTCTTCGAAAACGCCCCGCTCTACCTCCGCGAGACGCTGATCTTCCCCTATACCAAGGGCATGTTGTTCCAGCAAGCGATTTTCGAGCGGGATGGGCAGTCCTCTTTCGCCGAAGTGTTCCGCAAGGCGCCCGTTTCCACCCAGCAGATCCTGCATCCGGAGCGGTATTTCTCGGGCGTCCAACCCACCGACCCGCAACTGCCCGACCCGCACCTGAGCCGCGCATATAAATCGTTGATTGGCGGCAGCCTGGGCGAGCTGGAGCACGGTATCATGCTCCGCCAATACGCCGGCCGCGAGACCGCCGAAGAACTGGCGCCGCACTGGCGCGGCTCCGGTTTCGAGCTGCGCGAAGACAAGAAAGCAGGCCGGGTGGTGCTGTTGTACGCCGTCGAGTGGGATAGCGCGGATGCCGCCCAGCGCTACTTCGACGCTTACCAGGAACTGCTCCAAAAAAAGTGGAAGAAGATGGACATATCGAGCCGCACCGCCGACAGCGTCCTCGGTTCCGGCGACGACGGCCGTTTCGAACTGCGCCGCAACGGAACGATGGTCACCAGCGTGGAAGGATTAGCCCCGTAAGGGGTGTTGACCCTGGTCTGTGCAAAAACAGCTAGCGCAGGTAAGAATGACAGATCGTCCCACATTTCCGAATTCCACTACACTGGTGAAATATGTTATCCACGCGTATGGTCTCCGCTGCCTGTCTGGCTGCCCTCACGTTGACCGCGCAGCAATTGCCGCGAACGGCTCCCGATCTCAGCGTCAACACCATCGACGGAAAGAGCGTCGCCATCTCGCATTACCGCGGCAAACCGCTGGTGCTGGCCTTCATCCTCACCGGCTGCCCTCACTGCCAGCACACGGTGGGGCTTCTCAGCCAGTTAGAGACGCGTTACCAGACGCGCGGGGTCGAGATGCTGGCCGTTGCCCTCGATAAAGAGGCCTCCGCCGCCATCCCCGGCTTCATGCAGACGTTCCACCCCCCATTCCCGGTCGGGTTTCTTCGCGACAACGGCCTGGCCGCCGACTTTTGCCAGCTCTCGCCGGCGCACATTCCCAGCATGCCCATCCTGCTGTTTATCGACCGCGAAGGAACGATCCGCCAGCAGCACGAGGGCACCGAGCCGTTTTTCGAAGATGGCCACCAGGACCAGCACTTGACGGCCGCGATCGAAGATCTGCTTAAGCCGGCGGCGAAAAAGGTCTCCGGCGCCGCGCAACGATAAGTCGGGCGGCCTTTCAGGCCGCGGACCCGCTTTCCAGCGGGTTTCCGGGGTTTGCACATTTCCCACAGGCTAAAGCCTGTGCCACCATCTGCCGGCAGGTGGCACAGACTTTAGTCTGTGGGAAACCATCCCTACCGCAGACACGCGTTCAATACCGCGGCCAGGCGCACTCCGGCTTTTTCGATCTGGCCGGCGACCACGCCATCGGCTTCCTGTTCGTAAGCGGCGTCCAGCACAATCACGCCATCGGCGCCGGGTTTGGGCAGTTTGCCATAGGTGATTTCTTGCGCCAGATGGTGCGACTGCCCAGTCCAATCTTCCACCCGCCCTTTGGACCATTTCTTGCGATGTTGCTCCGCCTGTTGATCGAATTTCGCGAACAGCTCCGGCTCTTTGGGCATCTGGTTGAGCAGGCCGCTGTCCCAGACGCTGTGCAGATTGGTTGGCCGGCCGTGAAAGACGACTTTGACATCGTTACCGCCTTTGTCGTTGTGGTCGATCGAGTGCAGCGGCTGGTGCAGGTCGCCCACGAAATGCACCACGAACAGCAGCGCTTCCTTGCGGCGTTCCGGGCTTGCCCGCGGATCTTGCAGCACGGCTTCGAAGCTCTCCAGGCTGGCCACGATACATTGGCCTTTGGGGCAATCGCGGGCCATGTCGAGGCGGCCGGCAGCCAGAGGAATGTCGACGTAGTGCCACGGCCCCGTATCAGGCCGGGAGCGGCGGATTTCGTCCGCCCAACTGGCAATCTCGGCGATCGATTGCCCGGGCCCGAGAATTTCGGCGATCCGGACCTTCGCTTTGCCGGTAAGTTCTTGCTCCGCGATGCATGCCACCAGCCGGTGGCCTTCCGGTCCCCAGCCAAAGGCAGGCAATTGCAGGCTCACTGCGGCTACAACCAGAAATTTGCGCAAATTTCAGGCTAGCATGGGCGGGATGGGCTGGCCCGGCGGCCGAGCCGGTGCCGCGCAAGCGGAAAGCATGCGCCACCCGTTTGACCCCTGCCCCGGCGATTCGCTACACTCAGCAGAAAACTTTAATCTCCGGTAGCCGGAAGGGGCACCCGTATCATGCGAAGCACAATCGGTTTAACCGTTCTCATCGTGACGGTCTCGATCCACGCGCCGGCACAGCGGCGCGGAGGCGATGGCGGTCTGCCGCAGAATCTGCAGTTTCGCTTCATGGGACCAGCCGTGGGCAACCGCATCTCCGCCGCCGCGGGCATTCCGGGCGATCCAACCACCTATTACGCCGGCGCCGCTTCCGGCGGTGTTTGGAAGTCCATCGACAGCGGGGAAACCTGGGCGCCCATCTTCGATAACGAGCCCGTGCAGGCCATCGGATCGCTGGCCGTAGCGCCCAGCGATCCCAAGATCGTCTGGGCCGGCACCGGCGAAGCCTGGGCCATCCGCGATAGCGACATGATGGGCGACGGCATCTATAAGTCCACCGATGCCGGCGCCACCTGGCAGAACATGGGACTGGCCGAGAGCGGCCGCATCGGCCGCATTTCGATCCATCCCACCGACCCCAACATCGTCTACGCCTGCGCCACCGGACGCCTCACCGGCCCGCAGCAGGAGCGCGGCGTGTTCAAGACCAGCGACGGCGGCCGCACCTGGGATCGCGTCCTCTTCGCCGACGCCAATACCGGTTGCAGCGGCCTCAGCATGGATGGCAACGATCCCAACACGCTCTTTGCCGGCACCTGGCAGGCCGAGATGCACAGCTACGGCATGTACAGCGGCGGCCCCGGCAGCGCTGTTTACGTCACCCACGATGCCGGCGCCAACTGGCGCAAGCTGGAAGGTCACGGCCTGCCGCGTTCGCCGCTGGGCAAGATCGATGTCGCCATCGCCCCAACCAATTCCAAGCGGGTTTACGCTCTCATCCAGACCGCCGATCAGGGCTCCATCTGGCGTTCCAACGACGGCGGCGAAACCTGGACCAACGGAAGCTGGCAGCGCGCGCTCATCGGCCGCGCCGGCTACTACATCCACCTGGCGGTTTCCACCTCCAATCCCGACGAGGTGCTGGTGGCCAATTCCAGCTTCTGGCTTTCCACTGACGGCGCCAAGAGTTTCCGCGAGGTCCCCTGGGGCGGCGATACCCACGACATCTGGATCGACCCCAAAGACAGCAAGCGCATTCTGGTCACTCACGACGGCGGCATGTATATGACCACCGACCATGGCGCTACCTCCACCAACGTGACCCTCCCCATCGGCCAGATCTACCACGTGGCCGTGGATAGCGACGTGCCCTATCACATCTACGGCAACATGCAGGATGACGGCACCATGCGCGGGCTCAGCACAACGCAGGAAGCCGGACCCAACGTGCCCGGACAAAACCAGGGCGGACGCGGGTTCGGCGGACGCGGCGGCGCCAGCGTGGGCGCCTGGGAGCACACCCTCGGCGGCTGCGAATCCGGCTTCACCCTCCCCGACCTCACCGATACCAATATCGTCTGGGCCACCTGCTACGGCAACGAAGTCACCCGTTATGACGCGCGCACCAAGCTGGCCCGTTCGGTCAGCCCGTGGCTGCATACCCTCGATGCCGCCCCCGACCAGGTCAAGTACCGCTGCCATTGGAGTCCGCCGCTGGCCATCGATCCCTTCGATCACAACGCGGTTTATTACGGTTGCCAGAAGATTCTCCGTACCATCAACGGCGGCATGAGCTGGAGCGAAGTGAGCGGCGATCTTTCCAGCCAGGATCCCAGGTTCATCGCCTCCTCCGGCGGCATCGTGGGCGATAACCTTGGCCAGTTCTACGGCGAGGTCGTGTTCTCGATTGCCTTTTCGGAAATCCGCAAGGGCCTCATTTGGGCCGGCACCAACGACGGCAAAGTCTGGTATTCGCCCGATGGCTCGAAGTCCTGGATAGACGTCACCGGGAACCTGACCGGAGTTCCGCCCAGCGGCGTGATTTCCAAAATCGAGCCGTCCCACTTCGACCCGGCGGCGGCCTATATTTGCGTCGACTTCCACCTGATGGACAACCGCGATCCCTGGGTCTTCAAGACCACCGATCTGGGCAAGACCTGGACCAAGGTCAGCGGCGATCTGCCCAGCGGCCATCCACTCGACTATGCCCGCGTGGTGGCCGAAAACCCCAACCGGAAGGGCAATCTGTTCGTCGGCACCGGTAACGCACTCTACTACACCCTCGACGACGGCGCCCACTGGAAACAGTTGAAAGATGGTCTGCCGGCGGCGCCGGTCTCCTGGGTGGTGGTGCAGAAACAGGCCCACGACCTGGTGGTTTCGACTTACGGCCGCGGCTTCTATATCATGAGCGACATCACCCCGCTCGAGCAGGGCCTGATGGAGCCGTCCCGCACCGAGCCGGTTTCGCTGGCGGCGCCGCGCCCGATCTATCGCGAATTCCGCGGCGGCCGCGCCCGGATCTCTTACCTGCTGAAGTCCGTGCCCAAGTCTCCCATCGAGCTCGAAATCCTCGATGCCAGGGGCGCGCTGGTGAAGAAGCTTCCCGCCCCGCCCAACCCGCGCCAAGGTCTGAACCGGGTCGCCTGGGACCTGCGCTACGAGGCGCCCCGCCAAGTGGCCCTGCGCACCACTCCTCCCGAGAATCCGCACATTTGGGAAGAGCCGCGCTTCCAGAAGCAGGATTCCCGGCCCATCACCCATTGGGGTCTGGCCGAAGCCGAAGTCGGCCCCATCGCCGCCCCCGGCGCCTATACTCTCAAGCTCACCGTGGATGGGCAGAGCTTCACCCAGCCGCTGCGCATCCTGCTGCCGCCCGACAGCCACGGTAGCGAAGCCGACATTCAGGCGTCGGTTCGCCTGCAACTCAAAGTGCGTGAGGACATCACCACCGCCGCCAACATGACCAACCAGATCGAGTGGATGCGCAAGCAGCTCGCCGATGAACAGAAAACCGTGGCCGGCAAGGCCGAACTGTTGAAGACGATGGACGACATCGACAAGAAGATGCAGGCCGTGGAATACCAGTTGATCACCCGCGCCGACGCCTTGAGCGACGACAAGTATTTTCAGACCGCCGACAAACTGTACCTGAACCTGATCTGGCTGAACGGCGAGATCGGCACTGGCGCCGGCGATGTGGCGGGCACGGCCGATTACGGCGCCACCGAGACCGCCGTGGGGCTGGTGCTCGGCCTCGAAAAGGAGCTCCAAAACGTCCAGGCGCAATACCGATCGGTGATGGAGAAAGACGTTCCGGCCTACAACCGCGCCATCGCCGCGAGCGGCCTGAAGCCGTTGAAGACCGACGACGCTCCTCCTCCGCCTGCCCGCGCCGGCGGCCGCTTCGGCGGCTGATTGCCCACGGAAAAAACTCGGGCACGAGCGGCGCCGCCAAATTGGCCAAAGCCACTGGAAACGGTGAGACAGACGACCGCAGTTAGTTAGCCGTCCGTCAGTCCCCGCAAGCCCGCGACGGCTCGCCAGAGGACGGAAGCCGATCGTCTGTCCCACCCCAGCCAGGCGCAGGCTTCAGCGGGCTATTGGGAGGACCAATGCCCGGGGCGCGGCGCTTCCACGACTTTGAAATCCGCGGGCAATTGAAACAGCGACGCGGACGGTTCCGCGCGCGCGACGTTGCTCATGCGCGAGACCGTTTCGCCGCTGCGCGGGTCGCTACGGCGGGTGAGAATCGCGGTATCCAGGTCGGAGGAATACCAGGTCTCTATCACCACCAGGATGGGCAGCTCGTTGCCGATCTTGCCCGCCGGAATGGTGGTGGTGGTGCGCGTACCCCGCACGGCAACGCCTTCCATGGTTTCGGTGCCCAGCGATTCCACTTTGTCGTCGCTATGGCGCGCCAACCTGGGCGGCCCGCCGCGGCCATAAGCCGGATGCATCCAGGCGGACCTGGTGGCGGTGTGGTTCTCCGGATTCAGCGCGTAATTGACGCCAGCTACCGGATCGTTGATGAACACCACCCTCGGCAGGCGCGCGCGGCCGGTCAAAGCTCCCAGACCGCTGAGCGATTGCTCGCGGCGGGTGCGGCCTTCGCTATCGCGATAGATGCGGGCGGTGGTGGTCTGGTGCAGACGATTGCCGTCCGCCAGCACTTGCGTGGTTTCGGTGATCAGATCGGCCGAATAGGGCGCGTTCTTGATTACCCGGGCCGGCATGCCCGCTTCGGCGCCCAGAATACGAACGCCACGAACGCCGCCGCCACGCTCGCCCCCAAACCCGCCGCCGGGCGGAGCGACATTCTGCGCTACCGCCAGCGCCGCAGCTCCGAGCACGGTCATGAAAGCCAGCCAACTCCGCATCGTTATCCTCTAAGTCGCGCGCACCGCTAGTTTGCCAGCCGAATCGCCCGAGCCAATCCATCGGATCCCAGCATCACGTCCGCCTTAACCATTTCCGAAGCGCGATCGTCGGCCAGCGGAATCCCGGCCGCCACCACCGCCGACCGCGGCACTTCCACGCTCACCACGTTGACGTCGCCGTTTGGCTCCAAACCCTCGGCGTTGGGCAGCGGAATGAATCCGTTGCCGTCTTCGGCGTCATCCATATCGGCGGTCTGGACCGCTGACCCGGTCACCGCCGGAACGGAAAGCGGATTCTGGCCGGGTATGCGCCACAATGCCGACGCCATCAGCACCAGGCCCGCAGCCGCCCAAAGCGCCATGCGCCAGGTGGCAGCCGGCTTGGGCACCGCCATGGGCCGGCGTCCCTGCCCGCGCCGGCGGAACTCCGCCATCAGGAACGCTTCCACCCGCGGCGGCGCCTCGCGTTTCCGCTCTTGAGCGGCCAGCGTGCGAAGGTCGTCGGCCATCTTCTGGCGATTCGCGCAGGCCGGGCACTCGCTCCAATGCGCGAGGCGCTCGGCACTCATGAGCCCGGGCCGAACCGGGTCCGCCATGCTTTTCAAGAATTCCTGGCAATTCATCGACTGCACCCGATCACGTCCAGCACCTGGCTGGGTCTAGATCCTTGATTTCGTTCCGCCCGGCCCGCTCCTGGCTGAGCTTTTCAAACAGCAAAGCCCGGGCGCGATGCAGCCGCGAACGCACCGTTCCGATCGGACATCCCAAGATCGCGGCCGCATCGGCATAATCCACTTCTTCCAGATCGCATAAGACCACTACCTCGCGATAGCGTCGCGGCAAGCAATGCACCGCACGACGCAACGCCTCCATCCGTTGGCGATCGGCCAGCGCCATGCCCGGGTCGTCGTGAATCGCCAACTGGGGCGCCGAAGCTTCTTCGTTAGCGCCATCGAGAGCCACATCCATGCGTGTGCGCTCCAGGTGGCGCAATACCAGTTTTCGCGCGATGCCAAACAAATACCCGTTCAGCGTGCCGCGCTCCGGGTCATAGCGGCAAGCGTTGCGGATCAGCGCCAGAAAAACCTCTTGGGTAATATCTTCCGCCACCGCCGAGGAGCCGGTGACGTGCACGGCAAACCGATAGATTGCGCCTTGACGCCGGCGATACAACACCTGGAAGGCGGCTTCGTCACCCGCTCGCAGACGGCCCAACAACTCATCGTCTGTGTCCGGTGGACGGATTGACATTAAAATCTCTATTCCTCAATTGTCGCCAAATCCCGCAAAGTTCCACAATCCGCACACATGCCCGGTGTTTACCTTAGTGTGCTAGCGTAAATTACTATAATTTGGTACTTTACGTCCAGTACCAATGGTTCTATTATGACATTGATGACTGCATTCGGACCAGCGCCCAGTTGCGGTTTCGACGAATCTGCGGCTCTGCAGCGGAAAATTTCCGAGTTGGAGGCGCAACTCTCCCTTTACCGACAGGAAGCCGATGTGGCCGAGAATCGGTTCCGTGCCCTGGCCGACGCCATCCCGGTGATGATCTGGATGTCGGGCACGGACGCATTATTCACGTATTTGAACCGCGCCTGGCTCGACTTCCGCGGCCGAAGTCACACGCTGGAAGTGGGAAAGGGTTGGACCGAAGGGCTTCATCCCGACGACCGCGACCTGTGCGTGGAGACCTATTTGAAGGCGTTCACCGCCCGCCAGTCCTTCCGCCTGGAACATCGCCTCTTGGGAGAATCCGGCGCCTATTGCTGGGTGGAAAACACCGGAATTCCTCGCTTTGACGCGGATGGCCGATTTGCCGGCTTTATGGGCGCGGCAGTCGATGTTTCCGACCGGAAGCGCGAATTCTTCACCCCCGACGCGGAGTCCGTCCGCATGGTGTTCTCGCTCACCGAGCGGGAACGGCAAGTCCTGGTGTTGATCGCCAGCGGCAAATCCACCAAGCAGGCCGCGACCGATCTCGGCATCAGCTATAAGACCGCCGATTCGCACCGCAGCCGGATTCTGGAAAAACTGGGGGTACACGAAACCGCCAGTATGGTGCGCTATGCTATCCGTGCGGGGCTGATCGAGCCATAATCGGCTGGTGCGGTTGGATCGGGCCCGGCCAAAAGCCCGGCATGAATCCGATCTTCCTCAAGCAAGCCATTGAAGTAGCGACCTCGAGCGTACGCCGCGGCGGTGGCCCTTTTGGCGCACTGGTGGCGAAGGACGGAGCGGTCGTCGCCACGGGCGCCAACCAGGTAACCGGCACCAACGACCCTACCGCCCACGCCGAGGTCGTCGTCATTCGCGAGGCCTGCAAGGCGCTGGGAAGTTTTCAGCTCTCCGGCTGCGACCTGTACTCCTCCTGTGAGCCGTGCCCCATGTGCCTCGGCGCGATCTACTGGGCGCGCCCAGCCCGCGTCTTCTTCGCCGCTACCCACCAGCAGGCATCGCAGGCCGGATTCGACGACAGCTTCATCTACCGCCAGATCGAATTGCCCACGGAATCGCGCGCCATCCCCATGTTTCGCGTGGAGGACCCGGACGCCAACGCCCCGTTCGCCGCCTGGCTTGCGAAGATCGACCGGACTGGTTATTAGCAAGAACAGCTCGCAGCGGTCAGCGTTCAGCTAACAGCCGCGCGCGGACCGACGTCCGGGCGTCCGCACGTCGCGGCTGCAAAAGCTGAATGCTGATCGCTCTTACTACTTCTCGGTCTTCTTCGCGCTCTTCCGGGTGTCCTTCCTGGGCTGGGTTTTCTCGTTGGCGTTGGCCGGGTGCTCGGTGTTCGGCGTGTTCCCGGTTGCGGCGGCGGGATGCGCCGGTTCGTTCACCGCCGGCCGGTTTCGCTCGCCGGTATTGGCCGGGTGCTCGGCTGGCTGCGGATTCGAGTAACTCGGCCGCGCGCTGGATGGCCGGTCGTTGTTCATTGGCCGGTTGGTATTCACCGCCGGCTGGCCCGAAACGCCGGGAGCGCCGGCGGGACGGCTCAAGTGGCCACCCGCATCCACGCTTCGCACCATCGGCCGCGCCGCCGGCGCCGAGGCCCGCAGCGCATTGACCCGTGCCGGCTCCAGCGGCCGCCCCGGATTGGCGCGCAGTTCCTGTTCCCGCGCCGCAAACGAAACCGGCGGCGGGGGCGGAGCCGTCCTCGCCACGATCGCCCGGTCCGCGAATCGCGCCGGCGGTGCGTGCACGTTCGCCCCCGCCGCCACTCCCAGGCTGACCCGCGTCGGCGCGATCGGCGGCGCCGCGCCGATCACCTGCGCATTCACGAATTGCCCCCGCGGAACCACCACCGCGGCCATACCTACCGGACGCGCCCCCACAAACGCCTCGCGCGGCACCACCACCATCGCTCCCGGCACGCCCTGGTTCACGTACCGCACATTCCCGGCCGCCATGTTATTAATTACCGTCACGTTGCCGACATGAACAATATTGATACTGGTCACGTAGGCCGGGCTCACCGCGTAAGCCGGCCGGTACACTTCGCCAGGCCCCAGCGGGAACCACCCCGCCATGCCGACGCCGCCACCTACGCCCACGCCCACCGCAAACCCCGGCCCGCCCACGAACGCCACCAGCGCCGGCGCATATACCGGCCGCGCACCCGCCACCAGCCGCCCCGGCACCCACACCCAGGCTCCAGCCGCGAATGCCCACCGTCCATAATGGAAGGGAGCGAAACCCCACGGCGCGTCGTCCACCCACGTCCAACCCCAGGGTTCCACCCACGCCCAATGACCGAATTTGTAGGGCGCCCACCCCGGCGGAACCGCCGTCGGCATCCAGACATACCCGTAGGGCGGAACGTTGCGCCAAACTCCGTACTGGTCCAGGTCTTCGTAGCCGATCGTCTCCCGCGGCACGTAGCGCGCCGATACCGTTGACGACTCGCGCCGGTCGCGGTCGATACACCACTGGTCGAACTGGTCCGGCGGCGGCTCCGGCCCCATCTGGTTGCCGATCTGGTCCGTTCCGGTGATGGTGGCGCTTTCCGCGGGGCTGATCGAAAACGCCTGCCCGCCGCCCGTCACTTCGGCCTGGCCCGCGCGAACGGCGGCCACGGTGACGTTGTTGTCGCCGTCGGCGTTGATCCTGTAATCGCCCGGCCGCAGCAGCGTGATCGCCACGTTGGGCGTGTCCACTTCGTAGGTTTCCTGCTCGCCGATGAAGCGCACGTGCACGTCGATCGCGCCCTGGGTCAGGCTCAACTGCGCCACCCGGTCATCCAGGTTCAACACGGCCAGAGCCGTGGCCGCGTTCATTCGGATCGCCGTCGACCCGATGTGCAGCTCGGCGTAGGCGCCGTCATCGGCCCAAAGATGGTCGCCGGTGGTGAGCGGGTAATTGAGGGTCGCCGCGCCCCAGTCCTCCACGCTGCCGGGCCGGAAGGAAACCGGTCCGTTGATCAGGTTCAGCCGCGCCACGCGCGACGGCGGGTCGGCATCCTGGGCCATGGCGCAGCCGGCAGCCACGAGCACGAATCCGTATGAGAACTTACGCATATGATCCACTCTCCTCAGAACTACCACGCCGGGGTTCGCGATTCCATCCGTCCGGATATTAAAATCTCCCAAGAATTACCGCCCCGGCCAATACCGGAGCGGCGGAATCCGGCCGCGCCCGGGCGCCCGTCTGGTTCCAGTGACGAAAGCCGCGCCCGCCGGGTTGCCTCGCGCCGGGCCAGCGCAAATCAGCGCCCATTTCCCCTGCGTGTTACAATCGGGGAACCAGTTTTTCCCCTGGGGCCCGTAGTTCGGTTGGTTAGAGCGCTACCCTGGACACGGTTGTTTTGGTGTTAATAATGAGTGGCTTACGGGGGATTTATAACAAATTTGGCACCGAATTTGTGCCAATTGTGCGCGCCTGTAGCTCAGTTGGTTAGAGCGCCTGCTTGACACGCAGGAGGTCAGAGATTCGAGTTCTCTCAGGCGCACCATTTTTTTCTGGCAGCCCGTGGTAGGGACTCTTTGACGGTCGCGGCTTCCATGAGAACGTGAATCGCCAAGGCCTGTGCGGTCGGCAGCCATACGATCCCCTGCCTTGGCTGGAGCTAGACCACCGCGGAGTCGCTCCCTGCCCCCAACCAATACAAGCGAAAAGTACGAAAACGAACAGTACCAAAGAGTGGTGCGTCGCTTAGGCCCTCCGTGTTCCATCAACGCAGGACCTTGCGTGTTCGGGCAGGCTCATTTTAAGATAACAATGTAACGTTTCTCCGAATTGGGCAGGGGAGTCAAAGATGATCTATTCTCGGTCCGCCGAGTACGCGATCCGCGCTTTCGTACACCTGGCGCAGGTGCCCGAGGGCAAATACGCCATGGTGAAAAACATCGCCGAGCAGGAGGACATCCCGGCTCATTTTCTGGCGAAGATCTTGCAGCAGTTGGCACGCAAGGGACTGCTGCGTTCGAGCAAAGGGCCGACGGGCGGTTTCGCGCTCCGCATCGACGCGGGCGAAGTTCGCCTGCTCGATATCGTGGAAGCACTGGACGGGCTGGCGCCCTACCAGCAATGCGCCAGCGGCCTTTCGGAATGCAACGACGACATGCCCTGCCCGATGCACGATAGCTGGGTGAACCTCCGTTCGCGTATCATGGATTATCTGGGGCGGAATACCATCGCCGACCTGGCCAAAGCGCTCGAGCAGAAGAAGAAGACCCTGGCGGCAGCAGCCAGCAAGCAGCGCAAGGCCGGCAAACGGGCTACCGCCGCCAAGCGGGCTTAATCGCCATTCAACTCGATCCGACGGAGGCACGATGCAAAACTCGGTCCTCGTTCCCATGGTGGTCGAACAGACCTCGCGGGGCGAACGCGCATACGACATTTATTCCCGGCTGCTCAAGGAGAATATTATTTTCCTGGGCACGCCCATTGACGACCAGGTAGCGAACCTCATCATTGCGCAGCTCCTGTTCCTCGAAGCCGAAGATCCCGAGAAAGACATTTCCATCTACATCAATTCCCCCGGGGGCTCGATTACCGCCGGTCTGGCAATCCTGGACACCATGGCATTCATCCGGCCGGACATCGTGACCATCTGCGTGGGGCAAGCCGCCTCGATGGCGGCGGTGCTGTTGGCCAAGGGCACCAAGGGGAAGCGCTTCAGCCTGCCGAATTCGCGTATCATGATTCACCAGCCATCCATGCAGGGATTGGCCGGGCAGGCGGCGGACATCGACATCTACGCGCGCGAAATCCTGCGTATGCGTGAAATTCTGAACGGCATGCTGGCGGACGCCACCGGCCAACCGGTGGAACGGGTCGCCAAGGACGTGGACCGGGATTACATCCTGGAACCCGACCAGGCCGTGCTGTACGGCATGATCGACCGGGTGATCACCAGCCGCGATCTGGCGCCGGTCGCCATAAAGGGCTAAAGAAATAGCCACAGATGAACGCAGATAAACGTCGATGAAAAACCCAAAGGTTTTATCTGTGTTCATCCGTGTTCATCTGTGGCTGCCGGATCTGAAAGTGCAGCCGTAGGGAAACCGCGCGCCGTCCACCCCCGCAGGTGCTTGGAACGCGGCGATTTTCGTGGCGCACGCACACGTGCGTGCCGCGTCGGGACTCATCTCGACGCCTATGCTCCAGCGGGAAAATCCTGCATATTGGTTGTGGCCGCCATTCTTTGGTTGCGGCGCTGCCGGTCTGTGGGGCAGGATGGCATCCGGATGGCATCCTGCGCGCCGGTTGTTTACCGGCGCTCCCGGCGGACGACGTGAAATCAGCAACTTGGAGGGCGCTTTCAACCGAACGGTTGCCGCCAGCCTCCATCCATTAGATTTACGCATGGCCCCGGGGGGCATTTTTCCGCCGGCCGGCTGTAGTAGTTTGCCACCGGCCAGGGTCTTTGTAAGTGGAGGTCCCGGTCCAAGTGTATACATGGAAGATAGAGCTCGTTGCGGCTCGCGCGGGCTGGGCCATTGTCGCCGCGCTATGGTCGGCCGTAGCTTGCGCGCAACCGGGTGCCTTTATCGCGCCCGTTCAAACGGCCCACGCCGAACTCGCCGGGCTGGCTCAGCTCGCCGACGGCACCCTGCTCTACGCCGACGCTTATGGCGTGTACCGCGTTAAGGGAACGCAGTTGGAAACACTGCTGTCCAACCCGGTGCAAGGAGGCTATTGCGTCGGTTCGTTCCCCGGAGCTGGCTGTATCAATTGGGCGCCACTCGTCTATCACACCAAGCCAATGGCCGCCGATTCGAGTGGCGCCATTTACATCGCCGACCCGGAACGGCAGCTTCTGGAACGCTACGACGAGTTTCAACAAGCCTTCGTCACCATCGCCACCGGCGTGGGCGCTCCCACCTCGCTGGCCGCCGATACCACCAGCTTGTACTTCAACGACCCTACCGGCTGCCGCGTACTCCGCTGGAGCCAGAGCGCGGTCTCGACCGTCGCCGGCACGGGGACTTGCGGTTACAGCAACGACGGCGGGCCAGCTACCAGCGCCCAGATTCTGGCGGTCACGGCGATTGCGCTCGATGCCGCGGGCAATTTATACATCGCCGACGCCAGGGCCGGCGTGGTCCGGCGCGTGGATACGAGCGGCACCATCATGACGATTGTAGGAACCGGAAATCCTGGCGAAGGAGCGGAAGCCGTACCCGCCAACGCGACGCCGCTCAATGGTCCGGACGGCCTGGCTGTAGATGCGCAAGGCGACCTGTTCATCGCCGAAGCAGCGGGCAACCGAATACGTATGGTCGGCTTCGATGGGCTGGTGCGCACCGTGGCCGGTTCCTCGAACACATCCGTATCCCCAGTTGACCAGTACGGTTACGCTCTTCTCGCCCCATTGGCCGCGCCGGGTTGCCTGGCTATGGGGAGTTCCAGCGGCCTGCTGATCTGCGATAGCGGCGGTAATTCCATTGCCGAGCTCCTGCCAGTCGTTCCCGGGCGATGGGCCATTCCGCTCGAGAACGGAGCCTACGGCCTCCCGCCGCAATCCTGGGTGTCGGTGTTGGGCGATTTCTCTGGCCTTCCCACCATGGATTGGAGCAACTCGATCAGCCCCGATGGCGCGCTCCCCACCAGTTTGGCGGGGGTTACGGCGACCGTCGCGGGCCAGCCGTGCGTGGTGAGCTACGTCAGCCCAAGCCGCATCGATCTACTACTGCCGGCGGTGCTCGCTTCCGGGTGGCAGTCGCTGAACTTGAATTGGCCCGGCGGCAGCCTGGCCAACTCGGTTTTGACCCGGACCGCCGACGCCGAATACCTGGCGCAGACTCTCAACGGCATTCTGTACGCGCTGGCCACCGGCCCGGACGGCAGCCTGATTACGCCCGACCGGCCGGCCCGGCCCGGCGAAACAATCACCCTGTATGCGACGGGCCTGAACATCACCGGGCCAATGACTCCGCCGTACGACACCACCCAGCCCAACGCGGTGCAAGTGGTAATCGGTGGCGAGGGCTATCCGGCGATATCGGCCGCACCGTTTTCGCCGGGCGTGTTCCAGGTAGTGGTGCGGATTCCACCCACTCTGGGCGCCGCCGAATATCCGCTGCACATTTTCGCCGATGGGTTCTTTTCTTCAGCGCCGACCGTGCTGCCGGTTGGTGCGGCGCAGTAGAATACCTACCGCTCCACCCGCGCATACAATTCGAGGAACCCGGCCAGCGGAATCTGCTCGGCCCGCAGGCCGGCTTCCGGCCAGGTTTCCACCGCCTTGCCGTAAACCGGGGCCAGATTGTTGCGCAACGTTTTGCGCTTATGGCGAAAGGCGTGGCTCATCAATTCCAGGACACCATCGGACTGGGGCACGGCGGGGCGTGGCTCCAGCAGGACAACCGCCGAATCCACCGCTGGGGGCGGCTCAAAAGCGCCGCGTTTGACCTCAAACAGCAGACGCGCGGAGGCGAACAAAGCCGTCGCTACGGTGAGATACCCGTAGGCGCGTTGGCCCGGCTGAGCCACCAGCCGTTCAGCCACTTCTTTTTGGATCAGAAACACCGCGCGCGGCGGCCTGAGACGGACGCTTTTTCCGAGGATCGACGTAGCCACGTAGTAAGGCAGGTTACCGGCGATCGGGACGCTGCCCCACTGCCCCAGATCGGTCGAGAGCGCGTCGCCTTCGACGATTTCCAGTTTCGGCTCGCCGATGAACTTCTGGCGAAGGTATCCGGCCAGTTCGGCGTCGAGTTCTATCGCTACCACCCGGCGGGCCCTTGCCAGCAGCTTTTCGGTCAGCGCGCCGCGGCCCGGGCCGATTTCGACCACGGTAGCTTCACTTTGCGGACACACCGCCGCCGCAATGCGCTCCAGAATCGCGCCGTTTCGCAGGAAATGTTGGCCTAGCTTCTGTTGTGCCACCGGTTAGAGGAGCCGGCTAGCTGCGGGCATTGCGAATGGGCAGCAGCGATACGCGAACTTTGCCCCAGGTCGGTTGGCCGAAAAAGGTCGCCGGCGTAAAATAGGAAAACAGAATGATGCTTTCCATATCGCGCGTCAATTGGCCGCGCACTACGGAATAGTAGCGCACACGGCCCTTCTGATCGATGGTCAGTTCGACCACGGTGCCGTCGGAGGTGGCGGACTCCGCCTGCGAGGCATCGATGGACTCGACACGAGGGATCTCGCCAATCGCTCCCACCACCTTGCCGTCCGGGTTGGTGGGCAGGGATACCGCTGGATCGTCGCCGGAGAGATGATGCGCGAAACTCAGGTTCGGCACGAGCATACCGAACGCCAGTAAAGCCGCGCATACGCCGCCCGCAAAGGGAAGCGCCATGGGGCGCATCAGGTTTTCGAATTCCATGCGCAGACGGCCAGCCCAATAAGACAGACGGGAACCATGGCTCAGGCGGCTCAACTGCCGTGCCCGCTCACGGGCGGCAAGCGCGCGCAGTTTCGCCTCAACGTCCGGCGGGACCGGCGTCCGGCTCATCCTGCCCATCACTCGCTTCATGTCCCGGAGGCTCTCGTACCTGGCACCGCAGGCTTCGCAACCCGCCAGGTGCGCCAGCATGGTTTCCCGCTCGCCGCCAACGGTCCGGTGGTCGAGCAGCAGAGAAATCCGATCTCGCACGTTGTCGCAGCTCATAGTTTTACTCGGCTGTCTTCGGCACCAATCGTATCGCCAGCCCACGATCCAGGTGGCCGGCGAAACCCTGCCGCAGGGCTTCGCGGCCCCGCAGAATCCTCGACTTAACGGTTCCCAAGGAAACGTTCAAAACGGCGGCAATCTCTTCATAGCCCAAATCCGCTAAATCGCGAAGCACCACGGCTTCGCGGTACACCGGATTGAGTTGCTCCAGCGCGGCCTCGACCAGCGCTTGCCGCTCGTGATCGAGAGTCATTTCAAACGGAGACCGGCTCTGATCGGCCAGAACATCCTTCCAGCTTCGACAATCTTCCGGCCCGGTATCCAGGTCCACTTCGCACCGGCGGTGGCGCAAGAACCAGCGCCGCGCGTTGTGGGCCTCATTCACCGTAATGCGGTAAATCCAGGTCCGCAATGTGCTTTGTCCGCGAAAGTTTCCGATGTTGCGGAAGACCTTCAGGAAAACCTCCTGCACCACGTCGCTCGATCCCGCCGGGTCGTTTAGCAACCGGATCGCCAGTGCGTACACCGGTTGCTGAAAGCGTTGAATCAATTCTTCATACGCCATTTCCGTACCTGCCCGCAAACCTTCTGCCAGGCGCAGGTCTTCGGCATCGGCGGCACTTGCAGCCGATTGGTCCGGGCTCAGGTCCAGAATCGAAGTCGCCAACGGTAGCCTCGCGATCCGTCTGCCTTCACGCTAACAGGAAAACGCATGATCCCGCAAACGAATAGACACCGGGTATCCGGGAAAAGTTCCGTACGGGTACAATTCCTGGTTGCGGACTATGCTCTGGCGCGCCGCCGATGAATCGTACGCCCGCCTGCGCGGCCCGGGTCTAAACATGGCCGTGCTCGTAACGACTTTTTCCGGCCCCGCCAACATGGGGACAGGCCACGACGAACCCGTATTCATGGCATCGCGCTATGGCAGAGGACGGATCTTGTCACCACCCTTCGGCGACGCTGCGAATCGACCGCTACCGGAAAGGGGACCCGGAAAGTTCCACTCGATTTCCCCACCGCCGACCAGGTCAGCACGCGCCATCTCACCGCAAAAAGCCCTTTTGGGCTTTCCAGTACTAAAACTTTGGTTCCATAACCAAAGCCAGCCTGATAATACTTTCCTCCCGCCTGCACTATGTAGTCAGCAGTAAACGATCCGGCAGGAAAGGAGTAATTCGATGTATAGCATTTTGAATCTTGCGGGTCAGAGGGTGGAAGCTGTGATCATGGCTGTCGAGCCAAGTCGCCTCCGAATAGCCATACAGGGCCGAGAGGACGCGGACGTCCTGCGTTACTCGGCTGGCCGATGGTCAATGGAATCCGGCGAGCCGGTGGAATTTGAATCTTTGCTCGCCGACGATCAGACCGCGATCGGCACATCGTCAAGGTACTTAGTTACTTCCGCACGATACCAGGCGCGCACCGCTAAAGTGGCGCTGTGTGTTTCCTCGTCATGCTCACCCATGCAGATACGGCACTCCCGGCCGCAGGCGCGTCTCGCCGCCGGCGCCGCCCGGGCGGCCAGAAGCGGCGCTGGGATAGACTGAACTTCCAGAAATTCCTGGTTCATTTCGGTTACCTTCTCTCCTTCCGCTGCATATCTATCGGCGGAAGGAGCACCGCCGATTAGGGTTCTAATCTCCTTATCAACGGTTCTCAGGGAGAATACGGTAACGCGCCTTTGCCCGCAAGATGCGCCTTGGTAAGCCCTCGAAGACCCGCTTTGGTGAACAGTGCCTCTGCCAACCTTGGTCTGGTCCCAGCGGATATGAATCGGAGGTCGGCGGAGTACCATAAGAGTCTCATGCCGACCATTTCCTCTACAGAATTGACCCTCCTGATGGAAGCGATTCTCGAAGGGGGCGGGGTTCCACCGCATAAGGCCAAAGTCGTATCTGCGTCGCTGGTGGCTGCCAATCTTCGCGGCGTGGATACCCACGGAGCGCAGCTCCTGCCTTTTTACATCGACCAGTTGCTGGCCGGAGAAATGGATCCGTTGACCGACGGCGAAGTCGTTTCCGAGCAAGGCTCCTGCCTGCTGTTCGACGGCCACAACGGCCTGGGCCAATGGGTTGCGGAGGTTTGTTGCGGGCACGCCGTGCGCATTGCCGGCCAGCTCGGTATGGCCATCGTCACCGCGCGCGAGTCGAATCATTTTGGAGCCGCCGCCTGGTGGGCGCAAAAGATGCGCCAGGCCGGGCAGATCGGTATCGTGATGTGCAGTGCTTCGCCCATTGTCCCCCCGTGGCAAGGCCGCCAAGGGCGCATCGGCACAAACCCAATCTGCATGGCCTTGCCCGGCCCGTGGCTGCTCGACATGGCCACCACCACCGTCGCGGCTGGCAAAATTTTCAAAGCGCACATCAACCACCAGGCAGAGATTCCGGCCGGCTGGGCATTCGATTCCTCGGGTGCTCCCACCACCGATACGGATGCCGCCTACAAGGGCATGCTAATGCCGCTTGGCGGTTACAAAGGCAGCGGGCTGGGGATGATGGTGGAGATTCTCTGCTCGGTGCTGGGCGGCGGCGCCATGTCGACCGAGGTCGGCGGCATCCGCGACCGCGGCCGCCTGCGCCGCACCTCTCAGACCTTCGTCGCCATCGATATTGCCCGCTTCATGCCGCTCGAGGAGTTCACGGCGCGGGTGGAAAAGCTGGTCAAGCTGATCAAATCAGCCCCCGCGGCGCGCGGTTACGACGAAGTCCTGGTGGCCGGCGATCCGGAGTGGCGAATGGAAGCCAAGCGCCTGGCCCACGGCATCCCGATTGCCGAGGGCAACTGGGAGCAGCTCGTCAAAGCCGCCGGCCGGGTGGGCGTCGCGGTGCCCGTAATCCGCCCTGTACAATAGGAAAAGTGCTGGTCACGATCACTCCTCCCGGCGGTAATCCGAAAACTTCCGGCCCGCCGCGCCCGGACTGGTTGCGCGCCCCCGCGCCGGCGGGCGGCAACTACCGCGATCTGAAGGATCTGATCGGCCGCTTGCGCCTCAACACGGTATGCGAGAGCGCAGCCTGTCCCAACGTCGGGGAATGCTGGAACCATCGCACCGCAACTTTCATGATTCTGGGGAACGTGTGTACCCGCCGCTGCGGATTCTGCGCGGTCGAAAAAGGGGCGCCGCTGCCGGCCGATTACGACGAGCCGCGCCGCGTAGCGGAGGCCATAGCGGCCATGGGACTAAAGTTCGCCGTGGTGACCAGCGTGGACCGCGACGACCGCCAAGACGGCGGCGCCGAGCTGTTCGCGCTCACCATCCGGGCCATCCGCGAAAAAATTCCGGCTTGCGGCGTGGAAGTGCTGGTGCCGGATTTTCAGGGCAAGACGGGGCCGGTGGAAACCGTGATGGACGCCGCGCCGGATATCTTCAATCACAACACCGAAACCGTTCCCAGGCTTTACCGGCAGGTGCGCATCGGCGCCCGCTACGAGCGGTCTCTCCGGGTTTTGGCGCATGCCCGCAAGCTGCGGCCGTCCACCCCCACCAAGAGCGGGCTGATGCTCGGCCTGGGCGAGACCGCCGAAGAAGTCCTGGCGGTGATGCGCGACCTGCGCGCCCAGGGCGTCGCCATCCTCACCCTTGGCCAATATCTGCGTCCCTCGCCGCGGCACTTGCCGGTCGCGCGATACGTCTCGCCCGAAGAGTTCGCCGGTCTCGGCCGGGCCGGCCTGGAGATGGGCTTTGCGCACGTCGAGTCCGGCCCCCTGGTGCGCAGCTCCTACCATGCGGCGGACGCAACTCACTGAGACTGCCCGCTCGTTGCGGAGGCCGTGGCGCACGCATTCCTGCGCGCCGCGTCGAGTCTCTACTCGACGCTTCTGCTCCCTGCCACAGCCGGCGTGCTACCGAGCCGCGCCCGTCAGGAGCTGCGAAAAAATCGGGTGCGGCCGAAAAAGCGCAGGCGTAAACGCCTACTCCACGAAGATTCCAACGCACTTGCCGACCTTGTGGAGTAGGCCTTCGGCCTGCGATTTGTTTTTTTCACGGCTTCTCAGGGAACGGCCTTTCACAGCCGCGACCGGCGCCGGGAAACCGCGCCCCGCAGAGGCCCGTTGACCATGTCCCGCCGCCGTTTCTTTGTCGAGCGGATTCGCGGGGGCCTGGCCGAATTGCGCGGTGACGAAGCCCGCCATCTCACCCGCGTCCTGCGCGTCGAAGCGGGCCGGCAATTCGAAATCTCGGACAACTCGGCCGCCTGGCTGGCGGAAGTCGCCGAAGCCCGTGGCGAGCGGGTGGTATTCCGCACACTGGCCCCGCTCGCCGACCCGGAACCGCCGGTGCGCATCACGCTAGTCGCGGCGCTGTTCAAGTTCGACCGCTTCGAGTGGATGGTGGAAAAGGCCACAGAACTGGGCGTGGAGCGCATCCAGCCGGTGGAAGCGGCGCGCACCGACAAGGGCCTGTTCCAAGCTTCGCGCAAGCGCGCCGAGCGCTGGCGCCGCATTGCGCGCGAGGCAAGCCAGCAATCCCGCCGCCTGCGCATGCCGGAGATTGCCGAAACCGTTTCGCTGGCACAGGCTTTGGAGACCGCCGCCGGCGCGCGTTACTTTCTGGACGAAGCCGGCGCGCCTGCCCTTCTTTCGGTACTCGACCGCTCGCAGCCGGCGCTCGAGCGAGTCTCGCTGGCAGTAGGACCTGAGGGCGGCTGGACGGACGCCGAACGCCAGTTGGCCCGCCAGTCCGGTTGGCTCCCGGCCGGATTGGGCGCCGCCATTCTGCGCGCCGAAACCGCCGCCGTGGCGGCTCTGGCCGTGGTAGGGAACGCGTTTCCGGCTTGAGCGGGAACGCCAGATTCGGCGGTAAACAGTCGGGACCGAAATTCCAATACCAGCCCAGAAATCGGCGGTATCCAAACCTTCAGGAAGGCCGCAGGAATGCATTGTAGCGCCTCTAAATGCGCGGCTGTTTCTGCGGCCGAGCTCCGCGCCGTGAAACCAGTGCATGGCGATGGGAAGCCGACGGAAGCGGGAAGGGCAGCAGGATCTGTTCCTGGGCTACGCGCTGGACGAGGCCACGCCGGACCACTCCACGATTTCGCGCACCCGGCGATTGTATTGAATGGAGACACATAAGGCAATCTTCCGCTGGGTACTGAGGATTGATCAGCGGGCGGACGATCCCGATCGACGCCGCCACACTGGAAGCCAATGCGGCCTGAAGAGCATCGTGGGGCGGGATAACGGCCAGAGCTACAACGACTATTTGAAGGGACTGGCCCAGGCGGCGGGAATCGAGAACCCGACGCGGGAACAGTTGGCGCGTCTGGATCGGAAGCGAAAGAAGGAGGGATCCAATCAGGAATGGATGAGCCCGAGCGATCCGGATGCGCGCATCACCAAGATGAAGGATGGGCGCACGCACCTGGCACACAAGGCCGAGCATGGCATGGATCTGACCAGCGGCGCGTTGGAAGAGCGACCGCCATTGCACCGCCATTGCAGAACGCCGGTGAACCGTTTGTGGTACATTGTGGCTGAACCCGTTCCGCCGAAGAACGGACACCAAGATGGACACCAAACGCAGGCTGGGCACCGCCGATTCTTGGACCGGATTTGGTGTCCGTTTTGCTGTCCATTTTTCGACTAAACGGCGTAGATTTGGTGGATTTCAGAGACTTTAGAGACTTTACTTCGTCTCGTGTAAGTGATTGGGAATCAGCTAAATAGCTGATTTAAAGGCAAGCGGGAGTAATTCAGTGGTAGAATGCCAGCTTCTACCCACCCTCTGTGTTTTCTGTCATTTAGACCATGTGCTGTCTCCTATGCTGTCCGCAAAGATGCGGCTCGCAGGAGAGACATTGTGTCGCGAGTCAACATCGTCAAACGCATCAAAATTGGCGGCCGCTGGAAGATGTTTTCCATCCCCCGCAATGCCAACGGCAACTACGACTGGAACGCCATCGCCGACGGCCGCTACTATGTCGAGTGGTACGTGGGCGGCACTCGCCGTCGTGTGAGTGCTGGCGTCACCGCCGCTCAGGCACTTGAGGTACAGCGGCGCAAGCGCCATGAACTGGAAGGCCGCAAACTGGGTATCCCCGGGTTTGAATCAGCTGGCGAAACTGTTAAGAAACCTGCGTTGCACGTCGCCATCACTAAATACCTGGAGCAGATCGAAGCGCTGAAAAAGCCCAACACCCATCGCAAATATGAAGCCGTGCTCCACCGCTTCGGCGAGTTCTTCCGCGACCGCAGCTCAATCGACGCGATCTCCGGTGACGACCTGACGCGCTTCGTCGTGACCCTCAAGAGAGATCACGGCCTGGGGTCCAACACGATCCTGCACAACGCGGTCATCATCGCGCAATTTCTCAAGCGCCAGGGCAGGAGCGGGATCACGCGAGAGCTGTCGCTGCCGGAGCGCATCACGCCGCTTGTGAAGATATACCGCCACGACGAGCTTGCCCGCTTCTTTGCAGCGTGCTCCGATGCGGAACATGCCTTGTTCGCAACGTTTCTGCTTACCGGTTTCCGCGAGCAGGAGGTGATGTTCCTGCGCTGGAGCGACGTTAACTTCGAGTTGCGGACTGTGCGGGTGACCTCGAAACCCGAACTGGAGTTTTACCCGAAGCGATGGGAAGATCGTGAGATTCCGGCTCCGGTGGAACTCATCGACGAGCTTCGGA
>JBKQIF010000040.1:0-18708 GCA_052148435.1 Bryobacteraceae bacterium | reverse complement strand
AGGGCGGCTGCGGGGACACGACGATCGTCTGCCACGTGGCGGTGGAACTGGGCCGGCAGAACCAGAAGGTGCTGCTGACGGATCTGGACCTGGACGCCGGGATGGTGGGGTTCATTACCAAGACCAGCTCGGTGTACTCGATCCTGGACGCCATTACCAACCTGCACCGGCTGGACATTCACTATTGGAAGGCGCTGGTTTCGAATGGGATTCCGGGAGTCGAAATCGTTTCTTCGCCGCTGGCCCTGGCGGCGAAAATGCAGCCGCGCGACGACCAGATCCGGCAGGTGCTGTCCTTTGCCCGCCCCAATTACGATTGGACGCTGGTGGATCTGGGCCGCGGACTGGGCCGCATCGCCATGGCGGCGATGGAAGAGCTGGACGAAGTGGTCCTGGTGACGACGCTGGAAGTGCCGGCGCTGCACCAGGCCAAGCAGGTGGTGCAAACCCTGCTCGACGGCGGATTCGGCAAATCGCGCTTGCGGCTGCTGCTCAACCGCGCTCCCAAGCGCCTGGACATTTCGACCGACGAGCTCGAAAAGATGCTGGGCATTCCCATTTTCGGCACCGTCATCAACGACTATCCGGAGCTGTACGAGACTTACGCCGAAGGCCGGATGCTGAATCGCAGTTCGGATTTGGGCAAACAGATCGCGCGGCTGGCGCTCAAGCTGGCCTCGATCGAAGACGAGAAGATCGAAAAGAAGCGCTTTGCGCTTTTTGGATAAAGGTTGGATAGAAGGAAGGAACCACCAAAACCGTATGCCTGCCCTCATGAGTTCGTCCGCGAGACCCGCCGATAACCGCGAATCCGGCTGGGTCAATCGCCTGTTCAGCAAGGAAGGCTACACCCCGGAGTACCAGGAGCTGAAGTTCACGCTGCACCGCAAGCTGCTGGATCGCATCAACCTGGAAGCCCTGAGCTCGATGGCCGGCGAGCGGGTGCGCGCGGAAATCCGCGCGGCCGTGGCCAAACTGGTGGAGGAAGAGAAAACTCCCCTGTCGCTGGTCGAAAAGGACCGCGTCATCGAGGAAATTCTGGATGAAGTATTCGGACTGGGGCCGCTCGAGCCGCTGCTGCAGGATCCCACGGTGAGCGACATTCTGGTCACCACGCCGCACCTGGTTTACGTGGAGCGGGCCGGCAAACTGTACCGCACGCCGGTCGAATTCAAAGACGACGCGCACCTGCTGCGGATCATCGAGAAGGTGGTTTCGCGGGTGGGCCGGCGGGTGGACGAGTCCTCGCCGCTGGTGGACGCCCGCCTGCCGGACGGCTCGCGCGTCAACGCCGCCATCCCACCGGTGGCGGTGGACGGCCCGCTGCTTTCGATCCGCCGTTTCGGGCGCCATGCGCTCAAGGGCGAAGACCTGGTGAGCAAGCTGGCCTTGACCGAAGGAATGCTGGAGCTGCTCAAGGGCTGCGTCAAGGCGCGTCTGAACATTCTCATCTCGGGCGGCACCGGCTCCGGCAAGACCACCCTGCTGAATGCGCTTTCGGGGTACATTCCCGAAGACGAACGCATCGTCACCATCGAAGACGCCGCCGAACTGCGGCTGCAGCAGACCCACGTGGCGCGCATGGAGACCCGGCCGGCCAACGTGGAAGGGGTGGGCGCCATTCATATCCGGCAACTGGTGATCAATGCCCTGCGTATGCGTCCGGACCGCATCATCGTGGGTGAAGTTCGCGCCGAAGAGGCGCTGGACATGTTGCAGGCCATGAACACCGGCCACGACGGGTCGCTCACCACCATCCACGCCAACACCCCGCGAGACGCTCTGGGCCGTTTGGAAGTGATGGTCGGCATGGCCAACGCCAGCATGGGCATTCGCGCGGTGCGCCAGCAGATCTCCTCGGCCGTGAACCTGTTCGTGCAGGCGTCGCGGTTCAGCGACGGCACGCGGCGCATCACCCATGTCACCGAAGTGGTCGGCATGGAACAGGACATCATCACCCTGCAGGATATTTTCCTGTTCGAGAAGACGGGCATCGCCGAGAACGGCAGGGTCACGGGGCGTTTCCGCGCCACCGGCATCCGGCCCAAGTTCTACGACCGGCTGAAGGCCAGCGGCATCTTGCTCCCCACGCAACTGTTCCAAACCGTGGTGGAGATCAGCTAATGGGGGTCGGTGGAGCGGAATTAACGGAGACTTGAGTATGCCGGTTGGGATCCTGGTCGCCTTCGTCGTCATTTTCGCGCTCGTGATGCTGGCCGTCAGCGCCGGGTCGAAGTTTGTCGAAGGGCAGCGCAAAAAGCATATGGTGGACATGCTGCACACCGCCGCCGGGGAGGCGGTGGTTACGGTCACCAACCTGCTGCGGGAAATCGAACCCGATCAGCCGGGCGGCGTGAAGGGCCTGGTGCGGCGCTTCCAGTTCAGCCACCATGCGGAGGAGCAGATCCAGCAAGCGGGCATGAGCTGGTCGTCGACGCGGTTGCTGGCGGCGATGGGCCTCGCGGCCATTCCCGGACTGGGCGTGGGCGCCCTGCTTCCGTTCCTGTTGAACGGCCCGACCACGGCCATCGTGCTGGGGGTAATCTTTGCCCTGGTGCCGTACCTGTACGTCCGGCACCGCCGCAAGAAACGCCTGGACAAACTGGAAGAGCAGATGCCGGAGGCGCTCGACTTCCTGTCACGTTCGATGCGCGCGGGGCACGCCTTTACGATCAGCTTGCAAATGATCGGCGAGGATATGGCGGATCCACTGGGGCAGGAATTCCGCACCCTGTTCAACGAACAGAACCTGGGCGCGCCGCTCGATCTCGCGCTGCGCAATTTCGGGCAGCGGGTGCCGCTGCTGGACGCCCGTTTCTTCATTTCCTCGGTGCTGCTGCAGAAACAGACGGGCGGCAATTTGAGTGAAATTCTACAGCGGCTTTCTTACGTGATTCGCGAGCGCTTCCGCCTGAAGGGACAAGTCAAGGCCGCCAGCGCTCATGGACGTCTGACGGCCACCATTCTGACGGTGTTGCCGATAGCCACCATGTTGGGACTGCTGATCGTGGCGCCGGGTTACCTGCAAGGTATGGCCGCGGACAGCGACGGGAAATGGCTGATCGGCGGCGCGGTGGCGGCGCAGGTCCTGGGCAATTACTTCATCAAGCGGATCATCAACATCAAGGTTTGAAATGGAACATCCTTTACTGCTGTCCACAATCCTGTTTTTGATGGTGATGTCCCTGATCGCCGGGGTGGGATATCGTATCTACTATAAGCCCGGAAAATTCATGCGCCAGTTGGGCGCCCCGGTGATTTCCGACGTGCAGCGCATGGCGCTGACCAGCTGCGAAGAGCCGGCGCCGAGTTCGGTGGTCACCTTTCTTCACGGTCTGGGCTCCAAGATTCCCTCGTCGGAAACCGAGGTCGCCACCCTGAAGGCCGACCTGATTCGCGCCGGATTCCGGTCGGATACGGCGGTACCGGTGTTTTACGGACTCCGCATCGTTTCCACTCTGGCGCTGCTGGTGGGCGCGCTCGCTCTCGAAGCGCACATGCCTCCCAATCCGATGCTGAAGGTGATGCTCATGGTCTCCGGTTGCGCCGCCGGCTGGATTATGCCGCGCTTCTTTCTGGAGAAGCGGGTGAAGAAACGCCAGGAGATCATTCGCCTGTCGCTGCCGGATGGGTTGGACCTGCTGGTGGTTTCGATCGAAGCCGGTCTCGGGCTCGACCAAGCCATCCAGCACGTGGCCAAGGAGTTGCAGCCCAGCCACCCGGAACTGAGCGAGGACCTGGGTCTGATTACGCTCGAAATGCGGGCCGGCAAGCGGCGCGCGGATGCGCTCAAGAATTTTGCCGAACGCACCGGCGAAGACGAGGTGCGAAAGCTGGTGGCCATTCTGGTTCAAAACGACCGCTTCGGCACCAGCATGGGCGAATCGCTGCGCACGCACTCGGATTTCATGCGCACGCGCCGCCGCCAGGAGGCGGAAGAACGCGCCGGCAAGGTCGGCGTCAAGCTGGTTTTTCCGATTTTCTTTTTCATCCTGCCGTCGATGTTGATCGTAGCGGCCGGGCCCGGGCTCTTGCAGATCTTCAAGAACCTGTTCCCGATGATGAAGGCGATTCATTGAGCCCGGCGTAGAGGGACGCGGACGCGCAGGTCCCCAGCCAGGTTGGCGGCGGGCACGTGGCGTCAGTAGAGGTTTCGGGCTTTGGACGAATTCATAACTTTAAGACAAGGAGGCAAACGACAATGGACAGCTCGACAGCAATGCAAGGAATCATCTGGCTGGTAGCCGGCGGAGCCATGTATCTGTTCCTTCGCCGTCGGCGCGTGCGCCGAACCCGGTAGGTCCGCGATGGTCAGTAGTCAGCGGTCAGCGGTCGCAGGCCGCGAGTCAGGAGCCAGAATCGGCCAACCATCGGGGCTCCGTCGTCCGGGTTCCTGCTTCGGTGAGAAGTCGGCAGTCAGGAGCGAGAATCGGCTGAACCGCCAGGACTACTGACCACTGACTACTATCTTCTTTTTTTCCATGTCTCCCGAGGTATTAGCAGGCAAACAGAATCCCGACGGCGGTTGGCCGTATGCGCGCGGATCCTCCTGGACCGAGCCCACCGTCTATGCCATTCTGGCCATGCTGGTGGCGGGAGAGAAGGCACGCGCCCGCAGAGGCGTGGCTTGGTTAAAGGGGTTGGAGCGGCCGGACGGCGGCTGGCGTCCGCACACCGGGGTGGAGGAGAGCACCTGGGTGACGGCACTGGCGGCATTGGTGCCGGAGGACGAACTCGGCGCCGCTGCCCACGGGCGCGCGACCGGTTGGCTGACGGACGCTACCGGCGCCGAGAGCAGCCGTATCGTACGCCTGAGACGCTGGTTGATGGGACCCGTGGCGGACCCGGATTTGGAATTCGCGGGTTGGCCCTGGCTGGAGGGTTCGGCGGCCTGGGTGGGTCCTACGGCTGTGGCGATCCTGGCGCTGGACAAGGAAAATCGCCTTCCCAAAGCCCGGCAGCGGGTGGCGGAAGGGCGCCGCTTTCTGATGCGGCGCAGGTGCTCGGGGGGCGGATGGAATTATGGAGCGCCGCACGCCCTCGGCTATGCCGCCAAAGAGTATCCGGAAACCACCGGCATGGCGCTCGCCGCATTGCGGGGCGAGCCCGCCCCGGACATGGAGCGATCCATCGGCCTGGCGCGGGCGCTTCTCGGCCAATCTCGTTCGGCCGACGCTTTGAACTGGCTGCGCCTGGGCCTCGCCGCACAGGGCGCGCTGCCCCCGGGATATCGGCCGCCCGGGGAGGTGGTCTACCGCACGGTTCCCGAAATCGCCCTCAGCCTGTTGGTTTCAGCGGGCCCGCCAGGGTATTCCCTGCTCCTGGGTATGGACGGAAGCCGGGAGCCGGAAGCCGGGAGCCGGAATGGCGGAATCGCCCCGATGGAGCACGCGGCCGGGCGCAGCCCAACCAGAACGGAATTTCCCCCTTCGGCTGACGGACCGACACGATGAAGCTCCAACTCACCCGCCGGAAATGGATCGCCGCCGCAGGCGGCGCGGCCACGCTGGCCGCCGGTTGCGCCCACCGGCCCGCGCCCGGTAGCGCCGCCGTATCCATCGTGCGCGCGCCGGCCTACGACCAGACGCTGTACGATACGGTGCGGCGGATGCTCGCCCTCCACCGGCTCGACGTGCGCGGACGGCACGTGACGATCAAGCCCAACCTGGTGGAGTTCGAACCGGAGAGCACCATCAACACCAGCCCGCTGGTGGTCCACGCCACGCTGGAGGGGTTTCGCGCTCTGGGGGCGGCCAGCGTGCGCATCGCCGAGGGTCCGGGACACCGGCGCAATACCCTCGACCTGGCCGATGCGGCCGGCTATTTTCGCCTGATGCCGGACTTTGAAGACCGGTTCACGGACCTCAACCTGGACGACGTCTCGTTGGTTCCCCTGCCCCGCCCGTTTTCCCGCCTGACCAGGCTTTATCTTCCGAATACCCTGCTGGGCGCCGGCCTGGTGGTCTCGCTGGCTAAAATGAAAACACATCATTGGGTGGGCGCCACGCTGGCGATGAAGAACCTGTTCGGCAGCGTGCCGGGAGGGGTTTATGGCTGGCCCAAGAACGTACTGCACTGGGCGGGCATCCACGAATCGATCGCCGATCTGCACTCGGTCTATCGGCGCCAGTTTGCCATGGTGGATGGCGTCGTGGGAATGGAAGGCAACGGCCCGATTCAGGGCGGAGCCAAACCGGTTGGCGTGCTGGTAGCCGGCCGCGATCCGGTGGCGGTGGATGCCACCTGCTGCCGCATCATGAAGATCGATCCGCTGCGGGTCGCCTATCTGCGGATGGCGGCACAAAGCGGGGCCCCATTGGCCGAAGCGAACATTCGCCAGACCGGCGAAACCGTCGCCGGGGTGGCCACCCCGTTTGAACTGATTCCCGAATTCCGCGGGCTGCGCCTCGAACGCGGGTAGGGACACGAATCGTTGAAAATGGAAGAATGCGCGTCAAGCCAAACCGCCGCCGCCGGCCGGCCGTCACCCCCCTGGAGACGGCGTCCTTGCCCCAGAAGCGCCCGTGGTGGTACGCCATAGGGTCCGTTCTGCTGTTGGTTCCCTGTTACTGGCAGCCGCGCATCGAAGCCGGCGACCTGGCCAGCCATATCTACAATTGCTGGCTGGCGGAATGGATCGGGAAGCAGCACCCGGCCGGGCTGGCAGTGGTTCCTCTCTCCACCAATGTCCTGTTCGATTGGCTGCTGACCGGATGGTCCCGGCTGGCCGGTCCGTCGGCCGCCCAGCATGTGGCGGTTTCCCTCGCGGTGCTGGTATTTGCCTGGGGCGCTTTTGCGTTCATCTCGGTGGTGTCGGAACGCCGCGCCTGGAAGTCGCTGCCGGTGGTCGCCATGCTGGCCTACGGCTGGGTCTACCACATGGGCTTCTTCAACTTCTATCTCAGCCTGGGCCTGTCGCTGTGGGCGATGGCGTTGGCCTGGAGTTTCCGCGCCAAACCGCTGGCTGGAGCCGCCGGCCTGCTGGCGCTGGCGTGCCTGGCCCACGGGTTGCCGGCCGGCTGGGCGCTCGGGCTGCTGGCGTTTCGCTGGCTCACGTTACGGGTATGGCCACGCCATCCGGCGCGGGTTCTGGCGGGCGTGCTGGCAGCCATCGCGGCGCTCCACTTCGCGGCCGGGTATTGGTGGTTGTCCGATTGGACGGTGGAGCAATTCATACTAGTCAGCGGCGCCGACCAACTGGGTGTCTTCGACAACAAATACGTGGTCTTGTTCGTGGCCCTGGCGGCGATCTGGGCGGTGAGCCTGCTCAACCTGGTGCGGGTTTCCGGCGCAGGTACGGTATGGCGCGGCATGCCCTTCCAACTAGCTCTGATTTCCGCCGCGGCCGTGTTCCTGGTGCCCGCAAGGGTGCAGTTCTCCGCCTACCGGCATTCCCTGGGATATGTCCCCCAGCGGCTGTCGCTGGCCACCGCGGTGTGTATCTGCGCCATGCTGGCCGCGGCGCCGGCGCGGCGCTGGTTGCGGTACAGCCAGGGATTGCTGGCGGCGATCTTTTTCGTGTTTCTGTTCCACGACGAGTCCGCGCTCAACCGGATCGAGGAGCGCATCCAGAAGGTCGTCGACGGTTTGCCCGCCGGGCAGCGCGTGATTTTGGGGGTAAACGATCCCGGCCTGCGCACCAATGCGGTGGTGCACCTGATCGATCGCGCCTGCTTGGGCCACTGCTTCAGCTACGCCAACTACGAGCCTTCCACCTGGCAGTTCCGGGTGCGGGCGACCGGGCCCAATCCGTACGTGGCGTGGACCTACGAGGATTCCTGGGAACTGCAAAACGGCACTTATGTCGTGCGTCCGGCCGATCTGCCCATGTACCAGGTGGTGATGGATGCGGAGGGAAAACTGGGCGTGCGCGAGCTGCCCGCGGGTGAACCATGCGGCATTACCTATTGGAAAGCATTACCGGACCTGTTCTCGGACATCTGAAGTCACGGTGGGAAACAGCGTGCGGGCACCTGCTGCTCGTGGCCGCGCTGCCCGATTCCGATCTCGTCGATGTTGGCGCTCACGCGCCTACCTGGCCAGAATCACGGCCAGGTTCCACACCACCAGCGCCCCGTACCAATAGCTCACCCAGCGGATCAAATGCATACGCTTCTGATAGACGCACACTCCCCCCAATGCCAGCGCCAGCACTTTAGAGGACAGCACGCCCGCTGCCGGACCACCGTGCATCATCATGCGGATAAAGGGGCTGGCTTCGACGGCGCCCACCTTGAACCCTACCAGGGTTGTCAGTAGATCCAGGAGCTGCAAATAGAGAAAAACTTGGGTCAGAGCCATTAATTTGGGTTCCGAAGCCTAACACCCTCAACTCAAATTGTAGTCGCAAACAGACCTAAATCTTACAATCATTCGTACGGTTTGTACCGCCCAGACCACTGCGGGTGTGGTACTTCGCACGCTGTTTCAGGACCAGCGGCCCGCCAGCGGCTGGAACTTTCCCCGTGGAATAAAGCGCGTATAATCAAAGGCATGTCATTGCGCCCCCTGCACGATCATGTATTGGTGACCCTTCTCGACGAAGGCGAACAAACCCGCGGCGGGATCGTCATTCCCGATAGCGCCAAGGAAAAGCCCCAGCAGGCCGAGGTGAAAGCCGTCGGCAACGGCAAGCTGACGGAAACGGGCGAGCGCGCGGCCATCGAAGTCAAGGCGGGCGACCGCATCCTCTTCGGCAAGTATTCGGGCTCGGAGATCAAAATCGATGGCGTGGAGTACCTCATCCTGCGGGAAGACGAGATCCTCGGGGTGCTGGAATAGGCTGTGCTACCCTATACTTTTCAATACCCCAATTTCAGGAGTTTTTTCATGTCTTTTGCTACGCTGCTCAGGCCCCTGGTGGTTTGTTCGGCCTTGATGGCGGCCAGCCAGATGGCTTCGGCGCAGGTAAAGGTGGCGGTGGTCAACCTGCAGAAAGCGGTCTTCGATACCGCCGAGATCAAGAAGGCTAACGACGAGATGCAGGCCCGCTACAAACCGCGCTCGGACAAACTGCAGCAGGTTCAGGACCAGATGCAGCGGATCGCCCAGCAGTTGCAAGCCGGCGGCGACAGATTGACGCAGCAGGCCCAACTCGATCTGCAGACCCAGGGGCAGACGCTCCAACGCCAGGCGCAGCGTCTGCAGGAGGAATTGCAGCAGGACGTTCAGGCCGACCGCAACGAGATCCTCAGCAAAAGCTCGCAGAAAATGAGCGACATCATCAAGAAGCTAGCGGAGGAGAAGGGCGTCGACCTGGTGGTGGATTCGGCTACTACGCTGTACTTCAAGCCCGCCATGGAGCTCACCACCGAGGTCACCGCCGCTTACGATAAGGCGTATCCTGTAAAGTAGAACGAACGTGGCCGGCTACCTGGACCATTACGGCGCGGGCGAGGAACGCCGCGCGAAGACGATTAAGATCGTGCTGTACTCGGTGCTGGCCTTGATCGTGATCGGCGGCCCGCTGGCTTTCTACCTCCACAATTGGCGGCAGGAACACCGGGTGAACCGCTTCTTCGGGTTGCTGGCGGCCAAGGAATACACCGATGCCTACGCACTGTGGGGTTGCACCGCGGCCAAGCCCTGCAGCGGCTATTCGCAGACGGCTTTCCTGCAGGATTGGGGACCGCCGCGCGACGTCTCACACCCCAAAATCACCCGCAGCCGCTCCTGCGGCTCGGGGGTGATCCTCACCGTCGACTTCGGCAACAACCGGCAGGAGCATCTCTGGGTGCAGCGGGACGATCTGACCATTGGTTTTTCGCCCTTCCCCGGCTGTCCGTCCGGAAACGGCCTGCAGGTGAAATAGGCGGACCAAATTCGATGGACGAACGAGCCTACTACAGCGAATCTCAAACCACCAAACCGGCGCAGCTTCACTGCCCCTACTGCGGAACATCCGAGAGCTACGACCTGCGCTGGGGGGTGCGCAAGAAAAAGGACCGTCTCCCGCCCGGCGCCGACGAACGCGACCGCGCCAAGTTCCAGAAGGCCCAAAGCTACATGGTGCTGCTGGACGACAAGGTGGCCTGCAAGAACCTCCGCTGCCGCAAGCGCTTCGATATTTCCGGCGTGAAGAGCATGGCGTTTATTTGAGTTGACAGTTATCAGTGCGGAAGCTCCGGGTCCGAGCCGCGACCGTCAGGGAGCGGTTGCCGGAACTGATAACTGATAACTGTAAACTGTCAACTTTCCTAAAACGGCAGAATCTCTTCCCGCTGCGGGTCGAAATCCAGGCGCCGTTTCTCGACGTAGGAGATGTTTCCCAGGTGCGATGCCTGCGCCGAGCGGTGGCCGATCAGCACGTCCCCGTTGGGCAGCTTGCGGGAGCGCACGCACTCCAGAAAATTGGCCACGTGGTCGGTGTCGAGCGTGGAAGCGCCGCGGCCCTTCACCACCGTCGCTTCCGCCCCTTTCCTGGCCGGGTGAAACTCGTAGTGGTCGCGGTCGATCAGGAGCCGCCCTTCGGTGCCGGCGAACTCGACTGCCGCGCCGGTAATGCCGGGGGCCAGCGTGGCCTCGAAGGTGGCCGTGAATTCGGCGGGATATTGCAGCAGCACATTGATGGTATCGGGCGCGGTGCGGCCGTCTTTATAGTTGTACACGCCGCCCAGCGCTACCGCCGCGAACGGGATATCCTGCCCGGTAAACATGTGTACCACGTCGATCCAATGGGTGAACAGATCGGTGACCTGGCCGCCGCCGAAATCGAGATAGGCGCGCCAGTTCCAATACTGCTGCGGGTCCCAGTCGCGCCATTTCAGCCGGCCCAGATAACGCGCCCAATCGAGGTCCTGCGGTTTCTCGCGGAGATAGTCGGGCGCTTTGCGCAAATGGTAACCGTTGCCGTGCCACCAGGTGCGCGCCAGAGTGAGCTTGCCCATCCGGCCGGTATCGAAATATTCCGCCTTGGCCTCCAGGTAATGTTTGCCCGAGCGCTGTTGCATGCCCACCTGGCAGATGCGGTTCGCGACCCGCGCCGCCTTCACCACCGCCGGACCCTCTTCGGGCGTCAGCGTCAGCGGTTTCTCCACATAAACGTCTTTGCCGGCGTTGAGCGCGTCGATGGCGATGGGCACGTGCCAATGATCGGGCGTGGCGACGAGGGCGATGTCCACTTCCTTCATCGCCAGCAAATCGGGGTGGTGGCCAAAGCGCCTGGCCGACGGCGCGTCCTTGGCGGCAGGCTCGAACTGCCTGGCCCAGACATCGCACAGCGCGACCACCTCCACGTCGCCCGTTTTCACGAAATTGGACATGTCGTAGCGGCCGCGCTCCCCGCAGCCGATGAGCCCAAGACCGAGACGCTGATTGGCGCCGTAGATGCGCGAGTAGGATAAAGCGGTGGTCGCCGCGCCGATCAGCGCGCGCCGCGACATGGCGTGTTCGGACATACCGAGATTATAAGTGGATTGCGGGGCGGGAGGGCTGACTTAGCACACGATTTCGGAAGTTCGGTAACGTGCTCGCATGCAACCGGATGTGTAAAGACAATCCCAAAAGGAAATGCTAGAAGCCCAGTGCGCTCCCCTATTGCGTCACCATCATCTGTGCCCGCCAGAACGCGAATTTCTGCGCCGTCGGCTGCAGTACGCTTACCTGGCAGGTATAGCGGCCGGGCACCAGCTTGGCCAGCGGCACGGCGAAGCGCAGCGGCAGCGCCTTCGATTTCTCGTTCAAGCCTTCGGTCACCTCGAGCGGCGCCGTCTGGAACGCCAGCGTTTTGCCGCGATAGAAGCTCACGCTGGCCACGATCGGCTGCGTCGTCTCGGCGGTGGGCTCGTAGGCTTCCAGATACACGTACATCTGCTGCGACTTGTTGAAGACGCGCGTCACGCTGGGGACCAATTTTTCCCCGTCCTGCACCAGCGGATTGGCGGACAGCAGCTTCTTGTCCTTTTCGGCGCTGAATACGGCCGCGCTGAGTGGCGTTCGCTGGCTCGAAAGCACCACCGAGCTGATCGGCAATTGCTTGTCGTTACCCAGATCCGGAATCGTGAACTTGGCGTCGTAAGTGCCCATCTTACCCGTGGCATTGTCACGCGCCAGGAACCGCACCGAGTATTGGCCCGGCGCCAGGGTGAAGCCGGTATCGTACACGATGGGGCTCTTGGCGAGCTGCGCGGCGGTCTCGCCCTTGAGTTTGATTTCCACCGAGTCGCGCACGTTCTGCACCGTCTTGCCGGCGCTGTCCCTCACCACCCCGATAAAATCGATTTTGGCGGTCTCGGCCCCGCCATGCTGCGCCAGCTCCAGCTCGCTGCCGGGGATCTTGGCCACCACCGGCACGAAATAGCGATCCTTCGCCAGGCGGAAATAATCCACTTCCAGATCCACCGTGATCTCCGTGACCGGGTCGCCCAGCATCAGCGCTTCGGCTAACTGGCGCTCCTTGTCTTCCCCGCTCGACTTACCGAATTCCTTGCTGGCGTAGTAACCTTGCCGGTAATCGAGTTTGCCGAGCTTGGCAGTCACGGCGTCGCTCTTCAATCCGATCTTGATGCGCCGGAACTTGCCGTCCAACTTATCGTTGGAGGTGTAGTAGCCGACAATGTAGTAACTCAAAATATCTTTCTGCGCCTGCACGATGCCCATGGAAAGATCGTTATCGTCGAGCAGCGCCTTGCCTCCCGTATCGGAGGCCAGCGTGTAGAGGGTTTCCTGTTGGGCCTGGAAATCGCTCGTGCCCGCGCGTGCGGAGCTGCCCGAGTACATGGCTTGGCTGCCGGGCGATCCCTTGGTCGCGTCCCCCAGCGGGGCCTGGGCCACCAGTCCGCGCGCGTCGATGGGATAAAACGCCACGTTGGAGCGGATGGCGGCGTTGATGGTGGCCTGCAGCTCCGCCTGGTTATCGAAACCGTTGCGCGTCATCCCGCTGGCGAAGTACACCAGCGCCTTCTTCTCGTTCAGCGAGGCCAGCATCTTCACCGCCGTGGCCAGCGCGGCAAGTTGGCGGTCGGTGTTGAAAATATTGAATTCGGTGTCGTCCTGCTGGAAGGCCGCGCCGGTGTCGGAGGCGCTGTCGTCGCTGGTGGTCTCGTCCATCCCGGAACCCTCGCCGATCACGAGGTTCTTGACGTCTTTGAGCAGCACGTCGCGATCGTCGGTAAAATCCTCCACTACTTTGACGTCGCTCGAGAAGGTCATAATCGCCATCAGGTCGGACGCGGTCATCTGGGTCTTGATGAATTTCTGCGCCGCGCCCTGGGCGCGCATCTGGTCCTGAATCGGCATGGACGTCATATCGAAGAACATCACCATCAGCCGTCGGTCCTGGTATTTCACGTCGCCGGGCTTTTCGGGCGAGATCTGGTTGGTAGTCACCGGCTTGGCGGCATCGGCGGTGGGGGCGGGCTGCGCCGCGGGCGCGGCGGGCTTCGGAGTGGAAGCGCCGGGCGCATCGACCACTGCCGGCCGTTGCTGGAGTTGCTGCGGTTGCTCCACCGGCGTCGTTTCCAGACTTTCGTAGTGAAATACGTCGATTTTCTGCGGCTTGCCGTCTTCGGTGACCACGAAATCGCTCGCCTTGAGGCCTTGAATCGGGTTGCCGTCTTTATCCTTGACGATGACGTCCTCTACCACAAGCTGCCGCGTGGTGGTGAAGGTCGTCATGCCTTGGCTGGCGACCAGGGCCCGCGAGTTCTGCGGCGTGGACGATGGCGCCTGCGTCTGTTGCGCGCCGGCCGCCATTACCCAAACCAGGAAAGCCGCCAGAGCGGGCCGGGAGCTTGTCGCGGAAAGTTTTTGGATCGATCGCATGGCGTTAGAACCTGAAACGAAGCGTCGCCGTCATGGCGCGCATGGCGTTGGCGGCGGTTGGCAGTCCGAACTGCGCGTTGCCGTAGGTCGTGTTATAGGCGGCCCAGGCCACATGGTTCAAAACGTTGGTGGCGTCGAAGCGAAGGTCGATGCTGCGGCGCTCGCCGATGCGGAAGACGCGGCCGGCCGAGGCGTTCACGGCGAATTGTACCGGCCCGGTAATGATGCCGCGGCCGGCATCGCCCCACTCGCCGCTGGGCGGAGCGCCGAATGCCGCGGTGTTGAAATAATAGCCCGGCTGCTCGGCGGAGAGCGGCAGCCCCAGGTATTCGGCGCGGGTGGTGCCGGTGATGCCGCTCCCGGTGGCGACCCGGCTCGAGACAATGGGCGTCAGCGGCAGGCCGCTGCCCAGCGTCAGGCTCGGGCCGACCGTCCAATCCTTCAGCAGCGCTCCTTTAAACCCGCTCACCAGCGCGCCGCCGCGGTTGCCCATCCCGGTGGAATATTGCAGCGTCAGGTTCAGCGTATTAGCCCGATTGAAGCTCGAAAGCGACCGCTCGGCGTCCGGATCCAGCCAGTTTTGCGCATAGGGAGAGTTGCCGAATCCGCCGGCGCCGCGGCCGCCCACCGCCTGCGAGTCGTCAATCGCCTTCGAGTGGGTGTAAATCACGTTTCCCAGGAACCCGCTGCGGAAGCGGCGCTGCAACTGCACCGACCCCATTTCGTACTCCGAGTTGGCGCCCGAAGTTTCGTAGGCGTAGCCGGAGGGATACACGCTGGCGATCGCGCCGGTGGGAACCGTGTTGGGCAGAAACTCTTGCATCAGGTGGGTACCCTTATTGCCGTTATAAATCACCGTCAGCACCAGAGCATCCGGTAAATTCTGCTGTACCAGCATCTGCCAGTAGTGCACGTAACCGATCCTGAAGTCGGGGTCGAGGGCGAAGGTCTGCGCCGTGGAAGAGGTAAGCGTATCCTTAAGACCGGTCGCCAGATCGAAGAGCGTGGCCGTGGAATTCGCCTGGCTCAAGCTGGTAGAAATCGGCGCCTGCTGCGCCATGCTGCTGGCCAGCGGCTGATAAACCGAGGTGTTGAAGTAGATACCGTAACCGCCGCGTACCACCGTGGAGTGTTTGGCGAAAGGCTTCCACGCAAATCCCAGGCGCGGCTGGAACTCATGATAGTTGGGACGCACCAGCGACGAGGGCAGTCCCGCCGAACTCGCCAATTGGCACGTTTGTCCCGGCAATAGAGCCGCGATCTCGCCGCAAACCGGGGTTTCGGAAACGAAGTTCTGCGACACGTCCGGATTCACCAGGCGATTTTGGAGCTCTGTGACCGGGGCCTGGAAATCCCACCTCACGCCGACATTGAGCGTCAGCCGGCTCGACAGGCGCCAGTCGTCGGTTACATAACCATCCAGCCACGAGGCGCGGAAGTATTTGTCGGGGTTGCCGTAGGCGATGGATTCGGTATCCGGATAACCCAGCAGAAAGTCGGCGAAGTCATAACCCGACAAGGCGCCGGTGAAGCTGAAAGACCCGCGCGGATTGGACTGTGAAAAAGCGTTGAAATCCAGCCGCCGGTAATCCGCGCCAAAGGTGATATTGTGGACGCCGTGGACCCACAGCAGGCTGTCGCTGGCCGCGTTGGTGTTGTTGTGATTCAGCGAGTAGTTGGCGTCGCTGAAGCCGGCAAAGCCGCTGGAAAAGCTCAGGCTCGGCGGTCCATTGAAGTACGAAGCCTGGTCGTTGCCCTGGATTCCAAGCGCGGCCGAGACGTCAGCCTTGCCGTAGAAGTACGGCAAGGTGTTGGTAGCCGACCGGCTGAAGCTGTAAGTCGCGGTATTGATTACTCGCGTGGTGAAGTGATAAATCCAGGACAGGCTGCTGTTGATACCGGTCATCTTAGTGGCATCAATGAAATTGAACAGGTTGGGATTGGTGGTGTCGTTGTGTTGCCAGGCAAAGCGGCCATTGATTTGATTCTTGGCGTTGATCGTCTGGCTGACGCGGGTATTGATGTTGGTTTGGTTGGTGATCCCGACGAGCGGCGCCTGGTAGTTATAGGTGCCGGTGGAATTAGGCAGCGGATAGTAATTCAGAAACGCGAGAGCCTGGGGGCTGATGGCAGAAGCGGGAATCACGTTGTTGACGATGGCGGGTCCTGTGGAGTTCGGATTGATCAGCGTAATGGGGGCCCCGGTGGAACTGGCGAGACCCGCGAAATCGCCGCTACGCTCGGCCTCGGTGGGCACCAACGTTGTCGAGACGGAAGAGCTGCGTTGCCGTGTCAACTGGTAATTGAAAGTGAAGGCCGTATTGCGGCCGCTCAGCACGTGAGGGATCTTCAACGGACCGCCGATCATACCGGTGCTGTGCAGCTTGTTATAACCCGGCTTGGGGGTGGGCTGGCCGCTGAGAGAAAAGTTCTGGGCGTCGAAAACGGAATTATCCAGTTGAACGGCTATGTTTCCGTTCAAGCGCATGCGCGCATCGCGCCGTCCGTTGCCGAATGAATTCTGATTGCCGCCGCGTCCACCCTGGCGTCCGCCGCGCCCGCCACGCCCGCCAAAACCTCCACCACCACGTCCGCCGAAACCGCCGCCTCCCGCCATGGCCCCGCCGCCGCGCCCACCGGGGCCCCCGCCAGGACCACCGCCGTCCATCGGGTTAGCGTTCATGCCGGCGCCGCCGCCCGGAGTATTCATGCCGTTCATGCCGCCTGGGCCAAAGCCATTCATGCCACCGGGACCGCCGGGGCCACCCCAATCGTTTTGCTGCGGCATTCCGAGGGCGCTCGAAACGGAGCCGTTCGCCATTAATGCGTCCGAGGAATCGCCGCTGGCGTTGGCATCGGCGCCCATGCCGGCATCGGCGTTCAGGCCGTCGCCCGTGGCGTTCACGTCCATGCGCTGGAAGCCGCTCTGCGCAGCGGCCTGTCGCAAAGACGGGCGGCTGTTGCCGCCAGCCGTTCCGCCACGTCCCCCGACGGACGCGCTGGCGCTCACGCTCTTGTTCTGCGCGGGCGTATTGGCGGCCGGCGTGGCCGATGCCGCCGGCGAGGTGGCCGGGCTGGCGGGTGTCGGTGGGGTCCCGGCCGGCGCTGGCGCTGGCGCAGCAGGCGCCAAGGACTCCTGCAGCGCGGTGAGCGAAAGCAGTTGCAGATCCCAGACCGGGACGGGCGCGTCGGGAGCAATGCCGACGTCGCGCGTCAGCGTAGCAAAGCCCAATATTTGAATCTGCAGTACCCACACGCCCTCGCCCAAGTTCGGAAAACTGTAGAGGCCTTGATCGTCGGTGGTCGTGACCAGCTTCTTATCGCCTTGCGTGACGGTTACAGTAGCTCCCGGCACCGGTATTCCGCCCGACTTGACGACGCCATGATGCTCGTAGGCCAGCAACGAAGAAACCGCCAGGCCAAGAGCCAAAAGGCGAATGAACAAAGAGCGTAAGCGCTGGTGAGCCATTGGGTAACTAAAAATGGAGGCGCACTGGCCGCGCCTAATGTTACCCGCGCCCGCTGTCGCCGAAAGTTCCACAACTTACGGGTTATGTCGCAGTTTTGGGAAGGAAAAGCCAGTGCCGCTCAGACAGAACGGCCGGCGGAGTAGTTCCCCCGGCCGGCGGTCGATTCGAAATACTCGCGAACCGGATCAGTCGCCGAAGCTGCCCACTTCTTCGCGCTCTTCGGCGGCCTTGTCGGCGCGGGCAACCGGAAGGATCTGCACCAATTCGGCGCCGGGCTTTTCCTTCAGAACGTGTTCGCGATACAGCCGGGCCATGCGAGTGTTCTCGGCTTCCTGCAGCTTGGCATCGCGGGCCCGGATCTTTTCCTCGCGGGCGTTCTTGGCGATCCCCAGGCGATCCAGGTCGTGCTGTTCTTCCAGCGCGACGATTTCCTCGCGCAGCACCAGGCGGTGCTCCCTCGAAGCCAGCGGCACGTGCTTTCCGCCAGCGAAGATCTCGTGCTTGCCGTGCTCTTCGTACCACTTGGTCAGGGTCGCGGTCATGTGCATCTTCTCGATGATATTGCGCCAACCCACGCCGGTATTGTACGCGCAGAAAGAAATTTCCCCTTCCTGCGTGGCGTAGGGAATGATGCACTGCTCGGTACGCCGGAAATCGTAGTTGAACAGATCCTGGAACCACATGCCGGCGATTAGCAGGAAGTTCCAGCGGTCCTGACGGCGCTTCTCGATATCCTGCATGGTGCGGTCCGAGCCCACTTTGCCGTAATTCTTGCCGGTGGCGCCGAAGGTTTTGTCCAGTTTCTTCATCAGGTCGGTCAACTTGAAGTGCGTGGGCGACTTGAAGGGATCGTAGTTGCGCGCCGTGGCCAGCGCCATGCCGATAATCGAGAGCCACTTGCCGCGGGCCGCATCGTTGACCCGCGCCACGTCCTTGGCCAACTGGTCGGCGTTCCAGAACGAGGTGACCGGCGCGGATTCGCCGGTTTGCTTGTCCACCATCACGGCCATGCCTACGCCGCAATTCGGATGGCATCCGCAGCTCAACTGGCCCCATTGGTGCTCCGGACCATGCACCAGGTCGGACCAATCCGAGAAAGTGCTGATGAAGGAGAGCGGGAACCAGTCGCGGGCGGGCTCGCCGAGGCCGGTCTGGTTCTTCACGTCGTGGGCGAGATGAGATAGGGTGTAGCGCTGCGCTTGACGGCGCTCATCGGTGATGGCTTCATCGCGTCCGGTGAAGGAAACCGGCTGGAACGACAAGAATCCGATCTTCTTGGGATTATCCAGCGCGAACTGGATGATGCGTCCCACCTGTTCGTTGTTGATCCCGTTGATAATGGTGATCACCGGGATGATATCCACGCCATTCGCGTACAGGTTTTCGATCGCCCGCAGCTTCACATCGAACAGGTTGCCCACTTTGCGATGGGAGTTGGCGGCATTGCCGATGCCGTCGAATTGAAGGTATGCGTAAC
>JBKQIF010000039.1:0-97265 GCA_052148435.1 Bryobacteraceae bacterium | reverse complement strand
GTCTCGACACGGCACGCACGAGTGCGTGCGCCACGTCTGCCCCGCTAAATAAGAACGGTGAAGCATGAAAAAACGAATTCTGGTAATCCTGATTATTTTGCTGGCGGGAGCGGCGGTCTACGCCTACCGCGGCATGACCCGGCGGCCGGATAACCGCATCGTGGTTTCCGGCAACATCGAACTGACCGAAGTCAATATCGCCTTCAAGACCGCCGGACGGCTGATCGAGCGCAACGTGGACGAAGGCGACCTGGTGAAAAAAGGCGAAGTGCTGGCGCGTCTGGACCGCGATCAATTGGCGGCGCAGCGGGAAGCGCAATCGGCGGCACTGACGTCGGCCGAGACCCAACTGGCCCAGGCGGTCACTTCCCACGAGTACGAGAAGGAGACGGTAGCGGCCGATATCGAGCAGCGCCGGGCCAATCTGGAGTCGATGGAGGCACGCCTGGCGGAGCTTCACAATGGAGCGCGGCCGCAGGAAAAGCTGGACGCCCAGGCGGCGGTGGATTCGGCGCAATCGGAACTGGAGCGCGCCAAGCGCGATTGGGATCGCGCCCAGGTGCTGTACAAAGACGACGATATTTCGACCGCGCAGTCCGATCAATACCGCAACCGGTGGGAGAGCGCCGTAGCGGCTCTGAACTCGGCCAAAGAGCGGCAGTCGCTGGTGCTGGCGGGGCAGCGCGACGAGGTCATTCGCGCCCAGCAAGGCCAGGTGGAGAGCGCCCGGGCAGCGCTGAAAGTGGCCGAGGCCAATCACCTGGAAACCCGGCGGCGGGAGCAGGACGTGGCCACCCGGCGGGCCGAAATCGAGCGCGCCAGGGCCAATCTGGCGCTCATCGATTCCCAGCTTTCCGATACCATCGCCGTTTCGCCCGTGGATGGCGTGGTGCTGGTGAAATCGGCCGACGTGGGCGAAGTGTTGGCGCCCGGCACCAGCGTGGTGACGGTGGGCGACATCGACCATCCCTGGCTACGCGGGTATATCAACGAAACCGATCTGGGCAAGGTGAAGCTGGAATCCAGGGCGCGGGTCAGCACGGATTCGTATCCGGGAAAGGTCTACTGGGGCAGGGTGACGTTCATTGCGTCGGAAGCCGAGTTCACTCCCAAGCAGATCCAGACCGAGCAGGAGCGTGTAAAGCTGGTGTACCGCATCAAAATCGAAGTGGACAATCCGGCCCACGAGCTGAAAAGCAATATGCCGGCCGACGCGGAGATCGTACTCGAGTGAACGCGACGGAACCGATCATCGAGACTCGCGATCTGACCCGCCGCTTCGGCCAGCTCACGGCGGTGGACCATCTGAACCTGACCGTGGCGCCCGGCGAGATCTTCGGGCTGGTGGGGCCGGACGGAGCGGGGAAGACCACCACCCTGCGGCTGCTGTGCGGCCTCATGAACCCTACCGAGGGCTCGGCGCGCGTGGCGGGCTGCGACGTCGTGAAGGAGTCGCAAAAGGTGAAAGACCAGATCGGTTACATGGCCCAGCGTTTCGGCCTGTACGTGGACTTGACCGTGCAGGAGAACATGGACTTCTACGCCGACCTGTTCGACATCACCGGCGCCGTGCGCGACCGGATGACGGTGGAGCTGCTGCGCATGACCCGCATGGAGGAGTTCCGCGGGCGGCAGGCGGGGCGCTTATCGGGCGGCATGAAGCAGAAGCTGGCGCTGATGTGCACCCTGCTGCATCGGCCGCGCATTCTGTTCCTGGACGAACCCACCAACGGCGTGGATCCGGTATCGCGGCGGGATTTCTGGGCCATTCTGTATCAACTGTTGAAAGACGGCACCACGATTTTCATGACTACGGCGTATCTGGATGAAGCCGAGCGCGTCAATCGCGTGGGCCTGATGTATCGCGGCAAGCTGATCCGCTGCGCGCCGCCGGAAGAGCTGCGCCGGGAGGCGGGGGCGGTGAACCTGGAAGGCGCGTTTATCAGCACCATTCGCGAGCTGGAGGCGGCCAGGACATGAACGGCTGGGCGGTGGAGATCGACAACCTCACCAAGACCTTCGGCTCGTTCGTGGCGGTGGACCACGTCTCGATCCAGGTTCCCAAGGGCGAGATTCTCGGCTTCCTGGGGCCTAATGGGGCGGGCAAGTCCACCACCATCCGCATTCTGTGCGGGCTGCTGGCGCCGACTTCCGGCCGCGCCGAAGTAGGTGGCCTGGACGTGCATACCCAGGCCGAGCAGATCCGCCGCAATATCGGGTACATGTCGCAGAAATTCTCGCTGTACGACGATCTGACGGTGGAGGAGAACATCGACTTCTTCAGCGGGATCTATGGCGTCGAGCGCGGGCGGCGGCCGGAGCGGAAGCGCTACGTGCTGGAAATGGCGGGAATCGAAGAACGCCGCTCTGCCCTGACGCGCACGCTTTCGGGCGGCTGGAAGCAGCGCCTGGCGCTGGGCTGCGCCATTCTGCACGATCCGCCGGTGCTGTTTCTGGACGAGCCGACCTCGGGCGTGGACCCCATCGCGCGCCAGTCCTTCTGGGCGCTGATCCGCGACCTTTCCGCGACCGGCCACACTATTTTTGTTTCCACCCACTACATGGATGAAGCCGAGTTCTGCAACCGGCTGGCGCTGATGTACCGCGGCAAAGTGATCGCCCTCGGCACGCCGTCCGAGCTGAAGAAGAACCTGACCATGCACAACCTGTTCCAGCTCCAGACCGGCGACCTGCTGGCTACCATGCGCGCGCTCGAAGGCGTCGAAGGCGTATACGACGTGGCCATGTTCGGCAGCGGCCTGCACGTTACCGTGGACGACCGGGAGCGCGGCGCCGCCGCCATTCGGCAGGCGCTCGCCGGCAAGATCGAGATCGGGCGGCTGGAGCCGATTGCGCCTTCCATGGAAGACGTTTTCGTAGCCATGATCGAAGCCGAGGAAAGGAAGGCCGCATGAGGGGGCGCATAGTGGGACAGGCCTCCTGGCCTGTCTTTGGCAGAAGAAGAAACTACAGAGCCAGGCCAGGAGGCCTGTCCCACTTCAGAAAGTGTGTGACTTATGCCCACTAGCCTGCGCCGCCTGCGCGCCATCTGGATCAAGGAGCTGCGCCACATCGTGCGCGACCGGCGCAGCCTGGCGCTGGCGCTGTTTCTGCCGGTGATGATGCTGCTGCTCTACGGCTACGCCTTGAGCCTGGACGTGGACCACATTCCCACCATGATTTACGACCAGTCCGATACCGAGGCCAGCCGCGACCTCATCAAGCAATTCCAGGCCTCGCGCTTCTTCGACGTGACGGGTTATGTGCGGGACTATGCGCCTATCGAGCGCGCCATCGATCGCGGCAGCATCCTGATGGGGGTGGTGATTCCCCGCGACTACGGCAAGCAGGAGGGCTCCGGCCGGGTTGCCCCGGTACAACTTCTGCTGGACGGCAGCGACTCCAACACGGCTTCGATCGCGCTGGGCTACGCCGAAAGCGTGGTCAACGATTATTCCCTCACCCTGCGCGCGGATGCCCAGAATCGCCGGGCCGGCCAGCGCGGCGGCATGCCCGTCGACCTGCGCATGCGGATCTGGTACAACAGCTCCCTGGAATCGAAAAACTATGTGGTGCCGGGGCTGATCGCGGTGATTCTGCAGATCATCTCCGCGCTGCTGACATCGCTCACCATCGCGCGGGAATTGGAGATGGGAACCCTGGAGCAATTGCTCTCCACGCCGTTGCGGCCGGTGGAAATCGTGCTGGGCAAGATGCTGGCGTACTTCGTGGTGGGCGTGGCGGATGCCGCCGTGGCGCTGCTGGTGGGCCTGTACGTATTCACCGTGCCTTTGCGCGGCAGCATTCTGCTGGTGGCGGCGGGCACCTGCCTGTTCCTGTTCGGCGTGTTGTTTTGGGGCGTGTTCGTGTCGGCGGTTTCGAAGAGCCAGTTGCAGGCCTACCAGATGGGCGTGCTCAGCTCCTTTCTGCCGGCGTTCCTGCTCTCCGGGTTCGTCTACTCCATCGACACCATGCCCAAAGTGATTCAGGTGGTGACCTTCATCATCCCCGCGCGCTACGTGGTGACAATCATGAAAGGCGTGTTCCTGAAGGGCGTGGGATTGTCCGTGCTATGGAAGGAATTCGCTTTTCTGGCGGTGTTTGCGGCCTTGATTGCTTGGGCCGCCACGCGCAAGCTGAACCGGAAGGTGGCGTGAATGAGCTGGGAACGGATCGTCATCATTTTCCGCAAGGAACTGGTGCAGGCGCTGCGCGATCCGCGCATGCGGTTTTTGCTGTTCCTGCCGCCCATGATTCAGCTCATCGTTTTCGGCTTCGCCGTGAACCTGGACGTGGACCACGCGCGCATCGCCTGGATGGACCTGGACCGGACCCCCGCCAGCCGCGAACTGCGCGAGCGCTTCGAGGGCTCGGGCCGCTTCGACGTGGTGGCGGCGCCGCGCAACGAGCAGGAGGTCCAGAATGTGCTGGACCGCGGCCAAGCCGAGGCGGTGGTGCGCATCCTGCCGGAATTCGAGCGGAACCTGCGCCGCGGCGAAAACGCACAGGTGCAGGTGTTGATCGACGGCACCAATTCCAACACGGCGTCGCTGGTTTCGAGCTACGCGGCCAGCGTGGTGGCGGAGTTTTCGAACTCGATGTCCGCCCAGCAGCAGAACAGCCGCATGTTGATGCGCGGCGCCACTTCGCCCGCCAATCCGGGATTGCCCACCGTCGTAGCGCAAAGCCGGGTGTGGTTCAACCCGGATTTGTACAGCCGCAATTACTTTGTCCCCGGCGTGGTGGCCAACATCATCATGCTGGTCACGCTCATGCTCACCGCCATGGCCATCGTGCGCGAAAAGGAAATCGGCACCATGGAGCAGTTGATGGTGACTCCGGTCACCCCGCTGGAGCTGATGCTGGGCAAGATGTTGCCGTTCGCTCTGGTCGGCCTGATTCAGGTGGCGCTGGTCACTACCGCCGCCCTGGTGATTTTCCATATTCCGTTTCGCGGCAGCGTGCTGCTGCTGTTCTGCTGCGCGTCGCTGTTTCTGATGACGAGCCTGGGGGCGGGCTTGTTCCTGTCGACCGTTTCCCAAACCCAGCAGCAGGCCATGATGGGCAATTTCTTCTTCTCCACGCCGGCCTTCATGCTGAGCGGGTTCGCGTTTCCCATCCGCAACATGCCGGTGGTGGTGCAGTGGCTGACTTATCTGAATCCGCTGCGCTACTTCATCGAAATCCTGCGCGGCATTTTCTTGAAAGGCGTGGGCGTGGCCACGCTGTGGCCCCAAATGTCGGCGCTGGCCGTGTTTGGAGTCGTGGTGCTGGGCCTCAGCACGGTACGCTTTCACAAAAGCCTGGACTGAGTTCAAACCGGGAGCGGTCTTTCGTGGCGCGGACTCTTAGTCCGCAGCGCCGAGACTCGTCTCGGTGCTCCTCGCCGGCCGCGCCCCGATCTTTGCCAGGAAACTCGGAGACCGTCCGCAGTAACTCCGCCAGGAATACCGCAAGCGCCGCACCTTTAGCAGTCGCCTAGGTCGCGGGAGCCTCCTTCTTCTCGACTTCTATCTTCTTACGTCTGTCTTCTCACCTCCCGTAACTCACGCGCCCGGAACTAAAGTTCCCGTTTTCATCTCGTAAACCATTGATTCTTCGTGACCGCGGCTGAGAGAACGGGGACTTTAGTTCCCGTTTGAGGTGCACGATCGATGCGGATTGCCGCCCGTTCTCCATCCCCACGACCCAGTATAGGGGCCAGGCGCCAAAAGGGAGCCTGCGGCGAGAGCTTTGTAGGGGCCATAACACCCACAGGATCAGTGAATTGGCGGAAATTTTCCAAATTGGTGACCGACGAAAGAGGGACTACGCCAGCGGGGCGGCCCGCCTGGCGCCGGAGCCCCCGCCACGCCGAACTCGTCCTGGTCTCTCGCCGTCGAAAGGGCCGGACCGCAGACCATGGACAAGGATGGTCGTCCACGTTAGACTCAGTACGGTTCACCTAAGGCGTGGCATCCCAACCCAACGGTTCCCGAGACGGCCGTATCCGGCCAACTTCCGAGTGGGCGACCATTCTCCCGGAGCCGCCGGTAAACGCTATCGTCAGGGAGGACCTATCGCCACCTCATCATCAGGGTGTCCAATTCAGCCCGGATCGTCGGCGACAACCACCAATGTTCGAGTGAGAGGCTGGCAGACAGCAGCTCAAGGACTGAGACCCCCGGCGCTCGCCAGAACTTCTCGCGAGCGCCGAAGACCTCCTCCGCCCGGCACCTGAACACATTCAAACTGCTGGTTGCGAGGACTCGATAGGCAGGGCTGCGAAGGCGCAGCGCGCGTGTGAGCAGATCATCCTGCGCCTTCGGGGAAGCGTTCGCCCGTCCACTGCGACTCGTAAAACGGGATCTGTTCCTTTGTCTGTTTGACCTGGCCAAATGCAGGCCACAAACCCGTGCATGCGGTCCATGCAAGTAGAATCGTTTTCTTCAGGTTTTTCCTGCGCGGTTGGTTACACGGCATGGCGCCGCGAAGGTGCCCGGCGATCGGGAATTATGCTGTGATTCCGACCCGCCGGGCTCAACAGGATAATCAAGCCTATATACCTTCGGTCCAATCGGAAGGTGTGAGGCTCGCCTCGACGTCCTCCCTTTACGTATACGCCTTCTCTCCGCCGACCTGCGAATCCCAATACGTCGTGGGATCGGTAAAGAACTCACCCTGCCTGCAGAGGGGGCGGATCGCTTCTTCATTGACTTTGATGCCCAGGCCCGGCCCCGTCGGAACGGGGATGTAACCCTTGACCACGAGGTCCCCTTTGTCGGTTAGGTCTTTGTGCCAGGCTGGCTGCGGCATGTGCCATTCCATGGCGAGGAAGTTTTGGCAGGCGGCTATCGCGTGCACGCCGGCTGCGTAGCCGATCGGGGTAGCGTTGCTGTGGACCATCATCCCCACCGAATATTTGGCCGCCATGTCGGCGGTCTTCTTCAATTCGAGAAGGCCGCCGATAACAAGGTGATCCGGGTGGATATAATCGACTGCGCGCGCCTGGCAAAGCGCCTCGAGCGATTCCACCAGGTAGGCGTCTTCGCCGGTCAAGGTGGGCACCCGGATCGAATTGGTGATGAGCTTCCACTCCTCTACCCGGAACCACGGGACCATGTCTTCCAACATAGAGGGGGTGACCCTCTCCAGCGCGTTGGCCAGCTTGATGCAACTTTTCGCGGTGAGGTGCCCGAAATGGTCGTGCGCCATGGGAATGTCGGCGTCGTCGCCCATCGCCTCCTTAATCGCAGCGACATGGTCGGCTACCAGTTCAGCTCCCTTGTCGCTGATCTCGAATCCCTGATAATAGTTCTCGGGGCCTTCCCCCGGTTCCCCGTTATAGCCTGCCGGCGCGGACATCGTGCCCCGCTTGCCTCGGAGGATGGGAGCTACGCCCAGATCATACTTGAGCATCGTAAACCCCGCGGCGACTCTCTCCCTATAATCGGCGGCGATGTCTGCGATGGAGTTCGAGCGCGGGTCACCCTCGCTGTACATGCGGACCTTGTCGCGAAATTTCCCGCCAAGCATTTGATAGATCGGCACGCCATAAGCTTTGCCGGCCAGATCCCACAACGCGTTCTCAATCGCGTTGACGCCGCTTCCCCGGCGGTTATACGCGCCATGGATCTTGATCTTGCGGAAGATCTTGTCCACGTTGCAGGGATTCTCGCCGAGCACTCGGGCTTTATGCGTCAGCACGTAGTTCGGCTGGGGGCCGTCGCCAATCGTCTGGCCGTAACCCGAAATTCCCTGATTGGTATCGATTCGGACGACGATCACGCCGCCCGATGCCGCTCCCGCGCCGGGAGTCGCAGGAGGCACCGGTCCCCTGCCGCCGCCGCGTCCGCCCCCATAACCCGCGGGCGCCTGGCCTCCCGGGCCTCTCAGAACGGCGATGCGCATGTCAGTGACTTTCAAGTCCGACGGAATTGAATTCCGGTTGACATTCTGGGGATACGCTTCGAGGTCAGCCAAGAGGCCAAGCCCCGCGACTGCCGCGCCCGTGCCCAGAAGCGCACGTCGCCCAATTGCGTTTTCTTTTGTAGACATTTACTCTCCTTTTCAGCCACCAAAACCGACTCGCGTCTGGAACCGGTTCATTCTCTCATCACATAAGGTAACCGAAATTGAATCTCGAAGCAGTTGCTCGCCCGCCCCGAGGTTCGATCCTAGCACCAGTACAGCTTCGCCGGCTCGATTACGCTGGTGTTCGCAGGTTGCCGCTGGATGTTGAAGCTGCATTTCATATCCCTAGCGCCAATTTCTCGCGCACGCAGTCCGACTCCTCCCCCGCGTACACACCCGGATTGCGGCTGTTCGCCTTCCCGAACCGGCCTGCTGCCGCAGGTGCGAAGGAGGTCGCCCCGCAAGGCTATCGGAAGAGCGATCCGGCAGCAGGTCAACAGGCTTATGGCGTTCCAGATCGACGAGGATAGTCCCGTAGCGCTGGCCTTGACGCCACGCCCAGTCATCAGCACCGGCTGCCTTGACGCCGGATCCGGGCCGTTCTTGAGCGATAGATCCTGCCTGGTCGCCTAACGTTTACTGATATGTCTGTCCCGGCGGTTTACGCGCCACTCGGAAACTGCTCGGATTCGGGCGCTACGGACCTGAGGTCTTCATCTGGGAAACAGCTCCCCGAGCGGAGCCGTTGCTTAATTTCAGCGGGCAGGCAGTAGCGCCAGCTTCCCTTCCATGCGTCAGGTGAACGGCATTGACGCTAAACTGGATGCTTGTGCCCTTCGTATTTCGCCAATCCATGTGCAACGAGGCGTTTGAGGGCCGTGGTTTTGCCGATGGCGCCAAGGCCATCCGGCGCGCGGGGTATACGGGCATCGAGATTGCTCCCTTCACCCTGGCGGAGCGCCCGGCGGACATCGGCGCCGGTCTGCGCCGCGAATACCGGGCGGCGATGGACGGCGAGGGCCTGGCGTTTGTCGGTTTGCATTGGCTCATGGTCAGCCCCAAGGGGCTGCACGTGACCACGCCCGATGCCGCGCTGCGCGCCCGGAGTTGGGATCACATTCGCGAGCTGATCGGCCTGGCGGCCGATTTGGGCCCGCATTCGGTAATGGTCTTCGGCTCGCCCCGGCAGCGCTCGACAACCGGCGGGCTGACGCGGGCGGAGGCGACGCGCCACTACATCGACGGCCTTCGCTCGGTGGCGCCCGACGGGGAAGCGCGCGGCGTTACGGTGCTGGTGGAGGCCCTGCCTATCGCCCAATCGGACGTAGTCGAAACCCTGGCTGAAGCTGTTGCTATCGTAGACGCAATCGCGAGCCCGGCCGTGCGCACCATGTTCGACGTGCACAATGCGATTGACGAGGCCGAGCCTCACGCCGCGCTGGTGGAGCGCTACTTCCCGTATATCCACCACGTGCACGTCAATGAGTTGGACGGGCGCCACTGCGGATCACCCTTGGCGAGCCGCGGCTACGATTTCAAGCCGGTATTCGAGGTGCTGCGGCGGCGCGGCTACCACGGCTGGATTTCGCTCGAAGCTTTCGATTTTACCCCGGGCGCCGAGCGCATCGCCACCGAATCGCTACGCCATCTGGAATCCGAAATCGCCCAACTGAACAGTCACGCCCTATGAGCCACTACGTCGTTACCGGAGGAGCCGGGTTCATCGGCTCCGCCATCGTGCGCGCGCTCCTCGCCGAGGGAGCGCGCCGGATCGTCGTCATCGATAATTTGCTGTCGGGCCGCGAATCGAATTTGGAGGAGGTGCGCGGCGCGGTCGATTTTCAAAGGTCGGACATCTGCAATTACGAAGAGATCGCACCCCTCATCCGCGGCGCCGCGGTGGTATTCCACGAAGCGGCCATCCCTTCGGTGCCGCGCTCGATCGACGATCCGGTGCCCTCGCACGACGTGAATATCAACGGAACGTTCAACGTGCTGCGGGCCGCGCGCGACGGCAAGGCGGGGCGAGTGGTCTACGCGGCTTCGTCCTCGGCGTATGGCGACACGGAAGTGCTGCCCAAGGAAGAGGGCATGACGCCGCGGCCGAAATCTCCTTACGCGCTGCAAAAACTGGTGGGCGAGTATTACATGAACGTCTTTTCGTCGGTATTCGGCCTCGAAACGGTGGCGCTGCGCTACTTCAACGTTTACGGCCCGCGGCAGGACCCGGGCAGCCCCTATTCGGGGGTGCTGTCCTTGTTCATGAAGGCGATCCTGGAGCGCACCGCGCCCACCATTTTCGGGGACGGCAGCCAGTCGCGCGATTTCACCTATGTGGAAGACGTGGCGCAGCTCAACCTGAAGGCGGCGCGCGCGCCGAACGTTTCGGGTAAGCTCTACAACGGCGGCAACGGCGGGTGCATTACGCTCAACCAGGCGTGGGCGCTGCTGCAAAAGCTGGAGGGAGTCGAAATACCGGCCCGCTACGGCCCGCCGCGCGCGGGAGATGTGCACGACTCCCAAGCCGATACCACTCTGGCGGTGCGCGGCCTGGGCTATGCGCCGCGGTTCAGCTTCGAGGAAGGCATGCGGCGCACGCTGGCGTGGTACCGGGCTCAGTAGGTGGGACGGACGATCGCTGGCTGTCGTCTGTCATGCTTTGCCGGCTGCGGTGACAGACGACAATAAGCGATCGTCCGTCCTACTCTCTCCGTCCCCCGAACACGGCCTCCTCGAAGATCTTCAGGTAGCAATCCACGTCGGTAAACCCAATCTCGCGCAGCCACTGGCACTGCAGCTCGACCGGCGCCAGAATGTTGGCGGCCTTATCGGAACGGTTGTAATAGACGGACGCCACTTCCGCGCGGGTCTGGCCCGCGTGGATGGCGTGGAGGTTGTCGACGAACAGTTCGTCTTGCATCGCGGCCAGCCAATCGGTGGGCGAGGACACGTGTTCGATGTTGACGAAGATGCCGCCGCCAGCCAACAGGCCGTGGATTTCGCCGTAGACCTCGCGCTTGCGTTCGTCCGGTTGATGATGGATGGAATAGCCGGAGATCACCCCATCGAAAGGCGCAAAGGGCCGGACGGAATCGACCCAGTCCGGCAAGCCGTAGTCGGCGTGAACATATTGCGCGCGGCCGGCATGCTGCGCCAGGCGCTGGCGCGCGGCTTCGAGCATCGGCTCGGAGAAATCCGCCAGCACCCCATGAGCCGAAGGAAAGCGGTCGAGCACCGCGTGGGCCAGCACGCCGTCGCCGCAACCCAGGTCGAGAAACGAGATCGCCCGCTCCCCGCCGGCGGCCGCAATCAGCCGCAGCATCACGTCGATCTGCTCCTGTGCCAGAGGGATACCGCCGCGCACTCCTTCCAGGTAGGTAGCCACCAGGGCGGAGGTCTGCCAGACTTTATCGGGACGGTCCATGGTTTGAGGCTGCCCTTTACGAAAAGCTGCCGGTCGCGCCCTGGAACCCGCGGGTAGCCTGCTTGCCGAGCCACTTGATCACGCGCGTGGCGTCGTAGCAGTAAGCCAGGTTGTGGTTCAGCGTGGAGAAGCAGTGCGGCTGGCAGCCCTTCTTCATCTCGTCGAGTTGCTTGGTTTCGAACCTGTGCTCGCCCACCGTGCCCCAATCGTAAGTGGCCGAGTACATGGGGAAGCAGGGGGCCAGCGTGCCATCCACGCGGACGATCACGTTGTTGTGGCCCGCCCGGCAGCTCCACTCCTGCAGCTTGCCGCGCATGAACTGGCGCATTTCGTCGAGCCGCTGCACCGAGTTCACCATCTTGTAGCCGGACTTGTTCTTTTCGATCAGCCAATCCACCAACTCGTCTACCCGCGGCCAATCTTCCTGCCGGATGTAAGTGACATTGTTCTCCAGGTGCGCGAAGTTATCGGGCTCGATCATCGGTGTTTCATTGATGTGATAATCGGTGGCGATGCGATGCTCGCGGGCGATTTCGGTCAACTGGCGGATATCGTCCATGTTATTGCGGCAGATATTCATGTTGAAGAACACGGTATAACCGTAGCGGTACTGCCGCCTCACCAGGTGATCGAAGTACTTACGGATGGGAGTGAGCGCCTTGGGCAGGCCCGGCTTTTCGTCCACCGCGTCGACGGCCAGGTTGAAGGTAGCGACGCCGGAGTCTCCCAGCCGGTCGATCACGTCGGGCCGCAAGAGCCGCCCATTGGTGGGCACGTAGATCCAAAAGCCCTTCTTGGCGGCGTAGTAAACCACCTTATGGACGAACTGCGGGCGCAGCAGCGGCTCGCCGCCCATCAAGGCCAGCACGCGGCAACCGTTGTCGTAAAGCCAGTCGATGGAGCGCCGCGCCACGTCTTCGGTCATGCCTTTCACGCTGTTGTCGAAAGCCCAACAGTAGTGGCAGTCCAGATTGCACTTCCATTCGGTGAAGAGGTAAGCGACGATCGGATGAAAATTGCCGGGGTAAAAACGCGAACGAAGATAAGGGAACATCCAGCCGCGCGTGGCGCGGTAGATGTAGGGCGCGCCCCACGAACGCTTCTCGGGAAAGACCTCGGGGTCGGGTATGCTCTCGAGCTCCGGACGATGCGGATAGACGGGTTCCGGGAGTGTCACCGGGTCATTCGGAGACGGCAGCAAACTTTTCGGACGGTTACCGTTCTTTACGTTCTTAGCGTTCTTATCGACGAGCAACTGGTGCAACTGAACATCCACGCGAAAGGCGGGGTGGCCGCCGCCGGTTTTGTTATCGGATTGAAGTTCCATCCACGCTCCTCTCGGGCATTTTTGTATCCAAGTGAATTCTGCGAAAAAGGGATAACCCCACGCGGAAAAATCTGTTCTCTTATAGAGTACGACAGGCCAAGGATCGTCGGGAAACATCGGAGTGCGGGATTGGTTCGCATCCGCACGTCCCATGGCGCAACTGCATACTTGGTACAAAGGATGGAATGGGCGAGAAACGGCAAGATCGCCGATGCTTTCTGCATGTTGCCGGCGGTGCGGTTGCCGGCGCCATGATTCGGCCGGCCCGTAGGCGGACGCCTTTTCGGGGAGAGACGGGAAACATCGGCCGGTCGAGCCCTGTCTGGCAGAGGGCACGCGAGGTGGTGCGCAGCGGGCAATTGGGCCGGGTTGCCTTCTGCCGGAGCTTTCTTGGCGCCACTTCCCGCGACCGGTTGTTCGCCCTGATCGATTGCGTACAGTTCGTTTTTGACGAGGCCGCGCCGGTTTCCGTCAGTGCGCAGGCGGGCCCCCTGGGCGATCCGACTAACCTCGTTGCCAGCTTCCGCTACCCTGGATTCGTCGCCAGCTTCGAGCAACGCGCCGGGGCCGCCGAGCGCACCGTCATCTGTGGAACTGACGCGACGCTCGTTGTCGGTCCCCATGATTGTGGGGCAGGTTGTTCAACCTGCGGACCGATTGTTGTCAATCCGTCCAGCCGTGCGCAGCCCGGCCATACTGAGCCTGGTGGCGTGTGGCACTGGGGGTATTTCCTGGAATCGATTCGCTTGCGGTGCAGGCCCGCGGCGGTTGACGCCGCCCGGCTGGTGGAGATGGCGTTGCGGGAGGGCCGGGCGATAGACTGTTCTCGAAAGGCAGAGGCGGCATGGACGTAGAGTGGATTCGGCGCGTGTGCATGGCGTTCCCGCACGCCACCGAGCAAGTCCTGTGGGGCGCGGACCTGGTCTTCAAGATCGGCGGCAAAATGTTCGCGGCCGCGCCTCTGGAGCCGGCGCCGGTCTGCCTCTCGTTCAAATGCACACCCGAGCAATTCGCCGAATTGACCGAGCGGCCGGGCGTGATTCCAGCGCCTTATTCAGCGCGGGCACACTGGGTAGCGCTGGAGAGCGAAGACGCGCTGCCGCGGGCCGAAATCCGGGAGTTGCTCGGGCAATCCTACGGTCTGGTGCTGGCCAGGCTGCCGAAAAAGCGTCAGGCCGAATTGCAGGCCGGGCAGAAGGGCAGGAAGGTTTAACGTGAATGTGGCGCGCGCACTCTTGCGTGCCGCGTCGGCACTCCTGCCGAAGCTGATTTTGCGCTGTTCCTACGCCTTTTGCAGCTCTTCCAGGGCCGTGCCCGTGGCGGCTTCCACGTCGGCGTGCAGGCTGTTGCCGTGAGCGTCCATCGTCACGATGGCGGCGAAGTTCGCGACCCGAAGGTGCCACATCGATTCCGGAATGCCGAACTCGGTCAGGTACACGCCCAGAACTTTCTCCACGGTACGGGCGTAGTATTGCGCCGCGCCGCCGATACCGTTCAGATAGACCGCGCCGCACTCCTTGAGCGCCGCCAGGGTCTTGGGGCCCATGCCGCCCTTGCCGATCACGGCGCGGACGCCGTAGCGTTTGATCACGTCGGCCTGGTAGGGCTCCTCGCGGATGCTGGTGGTCGGCCCGGCGGCCTTCACTTTCCATTCGCCGCCTTCCTTCAGCATCACCGGCCCGCAATGGTACAGCACCGTGCCGTGCAGGTCCACCGGCGGCGGGTTCTTCATCAGATATGCGTGAACGTTGTCCCGGCCGGTGTACATCTCGCCGGTAATCAGCACCACGTCGCCCACCTTCAGCGCGCGCACCTGCGCTTCGGTCAGCGGCGGCATGAGCACCACTTCGCGGCCGGTCAGCGAGAAGCCTTCGCCCCGCGCCATGCGCTCCACCTGGCGGGCCGGATCGCGGTACAGCCATTGGGTGATGGCGCCGCTGGCGGCGTCCAGGCGCACGCCCAGCCGGCGAAAAGCCCAGCAGTCGTAGGCCACCGAGACGAAGAAACTGGCGGGCAGGCGGTTGGCCGCGGTAATCTTGCAACCGATCAGCGAAGCTTTGCCGCCGAAGCCCATGGCGCCCACACCCAGCCGGTTGGCTTCTTCCAGGATCTCGGCTTCCAGCTTGGCCAGGGTCGGATCGGGGTTGGTGTCGTCCAGGGTGCGGAACAGTTGCCCCTTGGCCAGGTCGTAGCCGTGCGCGCGGTCGCTGCCGATGCAAACGCCCAGCGCGCCCGGCGCGCAACCCTGCCCCTGCGCCTGCCAGACCGCGTGCAGGATGCACTTGCGCACGCCCTCCAGGTTGCGGTCGGCGCGGCCCAGGTGATCCAGGTTGCAGGGCACCGAGTATTGAATGTTCTTGTTCTCGCAGCCGCCGCCCTTCAGGATCAGCTTCACCTCGATCCCGTCTTCTTCCCACTGCTCGAAGTGAATTACGGGCGTTTCCGTACCCAGGTTGTCGCCGCTGTTTTTCCCGGTCAGCGAATCCACCGAATTGGGACGCAATTTGCCGCGGCGCGTAGCTTCGGCAACAGCTTCGCGAATGGCTTTCGAGATGGCGATCTGGTTGACGCCCACCGGCGTATGTATGACGAAGGTCGGCATGCCGGTGTCCTGGCAAATCGGGCCTTCGTCGTCTTTAGCCATATCCACGTTGGAAACAATGATGTCGAGCGCCTGCGAGGACTGTGTCCCCGGGGTTTCGCCCTGGGCCGCGATGGACATGGCGGCGCGCACGTCGGGCGGCAGATTGGTCGAGGTCTGCGTGATCAGCTCCAGCAGACTGTTGGTAAGAAATTCCATAATGAAACCTGTACTTCTATCTTAAGGCAGCGGTCGGCGGAAGCGAAGGCTGCCAGTCCCTTCGAACAGTGCTAATCTCAATTGCAAGGGAGGAATCAATGGCCAAAGACAGAAGCCCCAAGAAGGAAGTCAAGAAACCAAAGAAGAAGAAATAGTTCCGGGGCTGGGAACCCCAGCCCTTCCCGGCTTTTCCACTTTACATTTTCAGGAGTCGCCAATGCGTACCGATTGGGTAGCCAAGCGCCAGAACGATCCCGTTCGTACCCAGATGCACTATGCCCGCAAGGGCGTGGTTACCGAGGAAATCGAATACGTTGCCCGCCGCGAGCACATATCCGCGGAGCTGGTGCGCGACGAAGTGGCTCGCGGCCGCATGATCATCCCGGCCAACGTCAACCACCGGAACCTGGAGCCGATGGCCATCGGCGTGGCGTCCACCTGCAAGATCAACGCCAACATTGGGAATTCGGCCGTGACCTCGGATGTCCAGGGCGAGCTCGAAAAGCTCCAATACTCGGTGAAATATGGCGCCGATACGGTGATGGACCTTTCCACCGGCGGCGACATTCCCGCTATCCGCAAAGCCATCATCGCCGCCTCTCCGGTGCCTATCGGCACGGTGCCGATCTACGAAGCGCTGTCCCGCGTCCGCCGCGTGGAGGACCTGAGCGCGCGCGTGATGCTGGAAGTGATCGAAGAGCAGGCCGAACAGGGCGTGGACTATATGACCATCCACGCCGGCGTACTGGTGCAGCACATTCCGCTGGCCGCCCGACGGGTGACCGGCATCGTCAGCCGCGGCGGCTCCATTCTGGCCGAGTGGATGGTGAAAAACCACCGCCAGAACATGCTCTACGAGTGCTTCGAGGACATCTGCAAGATCTTCCAGAAACACGACGTGAGTTTCTCCCTGGGCGACGGTTTGCGGCCCGGCAGCATCGCCGATGCCAGCGACGAAGCCCAGTTCGCCGAATTGAAGACTCTGGGCGAGCTCACCCGCAAGGCCTGGGAATACGATGTGCAAGTCATGATTGAAGGTCCAGGCCATATCCCCATGGACCAGATCGAGATGCAGGTGGTGAAGGAAAAGGAGCTCTGCAACGAAGCCCCGTTCTATACGCTGGGCCCGCTGGTGACCGATATCGCCCCCGGTTACGACCACATCACTTCCGCCATTGGCGCGGCCATGATCGGCTGGCACGGAGCTTCCATGCTTTGCTACGTGACGCCCAAGGAGCACCTCGGCCTGCCCAATCGCGAGGACGTCAAGGTCGGCATCATCGCCTATAAGATCGCCGCCCACGCGGCGGACATCGCCCGTCACCGGCCCGGCGCCCGCGACCGCGACGACGCGCTTTCCCGCGCCCGTTACACCTTCGACTGGAACCGCCAGTTCGATCTTTCGCTCGATCCGGAAACGGCGCGCGCCATGCACGACGAAACGCTGCCCGAAGAAGGCTTCAAGGACGCGCACTTCTGCTCCATGTGCGGGCCGAAGTTTTGTTCCATGAACATCTCCGCCAAAGTCGAAACCTTTACCGCCGAAGATGCCGCGAGCGTGGTCGACGGAACGGCAGCGGAAAATCTGGTGGAGCTGAAGTAGCACCGGGCTTCCATAGTGCCCCGGCTCCTCATCGTCGGTTACGGCAACCGGCTGCGTAGCGACGATGGCGTGGGCTTCCGCGCCGCCGAATTGCTGCGCGAACGATGCGTGAACTGCGCCGTTGAAATCCTGGCGGTCCCGCAGTTGACGCCGGAGCTGGTCGAGCCGGTCTCCCGGGCGCGGCACGTGGTGTTCATCGACGCCGCCGCGGAAGGGCCGCCTGGCGAAATTCGCCGGCGGACGCTAGCGGCGCCGTCATCCGGTGCGGTCTTCACCCACCAGATGACTCCGGAAGCGCTGCTGGCGGGCGCGGCCGCGCTGTATGGGGCGAGCCCTTCCGCTGTGCTCTATTCGATCTCCGGGGAATCGTTCGCCTACGGCGAGCATCTTACGCCGGCCGTCGAACGGGCGCTGACGGAACTAGTGGCGACGATCCAGCACGCGGCCGTCGGCGCCGATTAGCACCACCTCCAGGTCGAGCGTGCCGTCGGCGTGGGTGGAGCAGCTCAGACAGGGGTCATAAGCGCGCACCACGGCCGACACCCGATTCAGCATGCCCTCCGCGATTTCGGCGCCGTGGACGAAATGGCGCGCCACTTCCGCCACGCTGCGATTCATGGCCAGGCTGTTGTGGCCGGTGGCGACGATCAGGTTTACCCAGCGAATGGCGCCCTTCTCGTCCACCTTGTAGTGATGAATCAGCACGCCGCGCGGCGCTTCGATCATGCCCACCCCTTCCAGGCGGTTGACGGCCGCGTGCGAGCGCACGTGCGAATCGAGAATGACCGGATCGGCCAGCAGCAGCTCCATCTTTTCGAGGGCGTAAACGAGTTCGATCAAGCGGGCATAGTGATAGTGGAACGAGCCGTGGACCACCGGTCCGAACCGCTGGCGGAATTCCGCCAGTTTGCGGTCCGCCTCCGGCGTGCCGAGCCGCTCGGCCACGTTCAGCCGCGCCAGCGGGCCTACCCGGTATTCGCCGCCGGGAAAGCCCAGCGGCTTGTAGTAAGGGGATTTGAGGTAGGAATCGCGCTGCGATGCCTCGCCGATGACGCTGGCGTAGTCCGCCGCGGGGATGTCTTTGGCGATCGCCCCGCCGGCCGGGTCTTTGAATTGGAGCAGGCCGTCGTACCAGTCGAGCGCTCCGCTCCGGTCGACCAACCCGGCATACAAAGTCGCGGCGGAGCCGAAGTGGCCGATCTCTTCGGCAAAGCGGTCGAGCAGCCCCTCAAACTGCTCCAGCGTGTGGCTGGCGAGGGCGCGCGCATTGGGCAGGCCGGCCAGGATGCGGTCGCGCGCCGCCGGAGTGAGCGGCGCGTTGACGCCGCCGGCGACGATCCACGATGGGTGTATCCGCTCCTGCGCCAAGGCTTCGATGGCGTCCTGCCCGAATTTGCGCAGCGCCACCCCGGCGCGCGCCGTCTGCGGGTCGGCATCGATCAATCCGAGTACGTTGCGGAGGGCCGGATCGGAATCGAAGCCCAGCAGCAGGTCGGGAGCCGACAGATAGAAGAAGCTGAGGGCGTGAGACTGCGCCATCTGGGCGCAATGGACGAGTTCCCGCAGCCTGACGCCGGCTTCGGGCGGCGTCACCGCCATGATCGCGTCGCAAGCTTTGGCGGAAGCCAACAGGTGGCTGATCGGGCAGATGCCGCAAATGCGCGCGGTGATCGACGGCATCTCGTAGAACGGGCGGCCCTCGACGAATTTTTCGAATCCGCGGACCTGGGTGACGTGCAATTGCGTATCGGCGACGATTCCCTTGTCATCGAGGTAGATGTCGATTTTGGCGTGTCCCTCGATGCGGGTGACGGGATTAATGGTGATTTTCCGCATGGCCGCTCCCGGCTATCCAAATTTCACTTTCGAACGCAGATCCGGCACGCGCCCTTCGAAGAGCTCGTCGAGCACAAAGGCGATGGCTTTGGCCGAGGGCGGGCAGCCGGGTACATGGAGGTCGACTTTGACGCACTCGTGAACCGGCACGGCGTGGCGCAGTAAGGCCGGCACTCCGTCGCTCGGGACCACGCGGCTGATATCGGAGCCTTCGACGTAAATGCGTTCCAGCAGCTTGCGCACGGGGGTCTGGTTGCGCATGGCGGAAACGTTTCCCGCCACGGCGCAATCGCCCAGCGAGACCACCAGGCGGCTGCGCTGGCGGACCGTGCGGATCTTTTCCAGATCCTCCTGCGAACTGACCCCGCCTTCGACCAGCGTCACATCCACCTGCTTGGGAAACTCGTGGGCGTCGACCAGAGGCCCGTAGACCAGGTCCGCGCGGCGGCCGACGTTCAGAATCGCCTCGTCGATGTCCAGGACGGACATGTGACAGCCCGAGCATCCGTCGAGCCAGATGGTTGCCAGTCGCACCTTTTTCATACATGACCTCCGCGCCTGCCGGCCAGGCGCCTGACCTTGCGGTCCCGCTTGACCATCTCCTCCACGCCGAAGCCTTTTTCGGCCAGCGCGCCGGTGGGGCAGACCTCGACGCACTTGCCGCAACTGGTGCAGGTTTTCGATTCGCCCCAGGGCCGGTTCATGTCGGAAACGATCATGGAGTAGATGCCGCGCCCGCTCACGTCCCATACCCGCGCGCCTTCCACTTCCGCGCACACGCGCACGCAGCGCGTACACAGGATGCAGCGGTTGTGGTCGAGCACGTAACGTTCGTGGGAAGCGTCGACTCGCATTTTGGGGAATGAGTACGGGTAGCGCACGCTGGTGACGCCCAGCCGCTGTGCCATGCCCTGCAACTCGCAGTGATTGTTGGAGACGCAGACGGCGCACTGATGATTCCGCTCCGAGAACAGAAACTCGAGCGCCATGCGCCGGTATTGGGTCAGTTTCTCGGAGTTGGTGGTCACGCTCATGCCGTCCTGCGCCGGCGTGGTGCAGGCCGGCAGCAGACGGCCCACGCCCGAAACCTCCACGATGCACAGGCGGCAGCCGCCCACCGGCGATAGGTTTTCGAGCCAGCAGAGGGTGGGAATGAATTTGCCGCCGGCGCGGGCAACCTCCAGGATGGTCTGGCCCTGGTGGGCTGCCACATACTCGCCGTCGATACGTACCGAAATTTTGTCAGCCATGATTTTCCCTAGTGGTGGTGGTCGCGGATGTCGCAGCGCAGGCAGCGCGCCGCTTCCTCCAGCGCCTCTTCGGCCGAAATCCCGACGACCGCTTCGGCGAAGTTCTCCACGCGCTCGGCCGCGGGCAATTCGTGGGCGTTATGACGGGGACCCGGCACGGGTTCCTCGGGAAGCTCGTTCGAGTACGACAATTGCGAGGCGATGCGCTCCCATCGCCCGGGTCCCATGACGCGGAAATCGATATTGCGCGCGGCCTTCTTGCCGTAACCCATGGCATTGGACACGTTGGAAGCTCCCGAGATGAGGTCGCCGCCCGCATAGAACTTGCTGCGGCTGGTTTCGAGCGTATAGCGGTCCACTTCGACGGTGCCGTCCTCGCGGATGCGCAAGCCGGAGGCGCGGGCGAAATCGCGGTCCACCGTCTCGCCGACGGCCAGGATGACGGTGTCGCACTCGATGCGGCGGATTTCTTCGGTGGGAACCGGCCGGCGCCGCCCGGAAGCGTCGAACTCGCCCAGCGTGGTGCGCACCACTTCGATGGCCTTCACGTTGCCCTGCTCGTCGCTCACGATACGGTGCGGCGTGGCGAGGAACCGGAACCGGACGCCCTCTTCTTCGGCGGCGTCGGTCTCTTCGCGGATGGCGGGCATATCCTTCCGCTCGCGGCGGTAAATGATGGTGACATCGGACCCCATGCGGCGCGCCGTGCGGGCGGAATCGACGGCCGCGTTTCCACCGCCGACAACCGCAACTCTGGGCCCCAGCCGCGCGGCCTGGTCTTTGGCCACCGATTCCAGAAAGAGAAGCGCCGGGTAGACGCCCTTCGATTCGGTACCCGCCAGGTACACCCAGGCTTCTTTCCAGGTGCCGATGGACAGGAACACCGCGTTGTACTGATTGTCCAGGTCGTTTAACTGGATGTCGGTTCCGACCGAAACTCCGGTCACGATCTCGACACCCAGGCGGCGGATCAATTCCACCTCGCGGCGAATCACGTCTTTGGACAGGCGATACTCGGGAATGGCGTACCGCAACATGCCGCCCGGCTCGGGATTGGATTCGTAGATCGTCACCTGATGTCCCAGCAAAGCCAGGTAGAACGCGGCCGTGAGCCCGGTCGGGCCCGCGCCCACGACGGCGATTTTGCGCTCGGTCGGCGGTAGTTTGCGGGATGCGATGCGATCGGCCAGTTGCTCGAAGCGGTCGGACTCGAAGATCGTGTCCGCGATGAAGCGGTGCACTTCCCGCATGTTGATGGCGCTATCGACGGCGCGCCGCCGGCAGCGGTCGTCGCAGGGATGCTGGCAGACGCGGCCGGTGGAGGCGGGAAGCGGATTGTCCAGCACCACGGCTTCGAAGGCGTCTTCGAGCCGCCCCTCTTTGTAGAGCTGGAGAAAGCGCGGAATGTTCATGTGCAGCGGGCAACTGTTCTCGCAGGGCGAAAGCGCCAGCTCTTCGCAGACGCCGGCGCGGCAACGTTTGGCGCGGATGTGGTCCTCGAACTCGTGCCGGAAATGGCGCATGGTGGTGAGCAGCGGGTTGGGCGCGCTCTGGCCGAGGCCGCATAGCGAGGTGTCGCGCACCATGCGGCCGATTTCATCCAGACGGTCGAGATCCGACTCCGCCGCGCGCCCGCGGGTGAAGGCGTTCAGAACGCGCAGCGACTGATCCAGGCCCACCCGGCAGGGAATGCACTTGCCGCAGGATTCCGAATGCGTGAATTCGATGAAGTAGCGGGCCACGTCGACCATGCAGTTGTCTTCATCCATCACCACCATGCCGCCCGAACCCATGATGGATCCGAGTTGCGCCAAGGTTTCATAGTCGACCGGCGTGTCGAACATTTCCTGCGGAATGCAGCCGCCGGATGGGCCGCCGGTCTGTACCGCTTTTACCGGCTTGCCGCCCGCACCACCTTCGCCGACGTCGTAGATGAAGGTCTTGAGGGTGGTTCCCAGCGGCATCTCGACCAGGCCGGTATTGTTCACTTTGCCGACCAGCGAAAAGACCTTGGTGCCGGCGCTCTTGGTGCTGCCGGTTTCGCTGAACCATGCCGGGCCCTTGGTGACGATGGGCGCGATGTTGTACCAGGTCTCGACATTGTTGATGTTGGTGGGCATTCCCCAAAGGCCTTTTTGGGCCGGAAAGGGCGGCCGCGGCCGTGGCCGTCCGGCGAAGCCCTCGAGCGACGAAATCAGCGCCGTCTCTTCGCCGCAAACGAATGCGCCGGCGCCTTCCACCAGACGGATGTCGAAGCGGAAGCCGCGCCCCAGGATGTTGTCGCCAAGGATGCCCGACTGGTGGGCCTGGTCGATGGCGCGGTTGAGCCGGTGCACCGCCAGCGGATACTCGGCGCGGACGTAGATGATGCCCTCGGTGGCGCCCATGACGTATCCGCCGATGATCATTCCTTCCAGCAAAGAGTGCGGATCGCTCTCGATTTCGTTGCGGTTCATGTAGGCGCCGGGGTCGCCTTCGTCGGCATTGCAGATGGCGTATTTGTGTTCGGCGACGGCCTTGCGCAGAAACTCCCATTTGAGGCCGGTGAGGAAACCGGCTCCGCCGCGGCCGCGCAGTTTGGCGGCTTTGATCTGTTCGATCACGAATTCCGGGTTGGCGTCGATCAGCACCTTATACAAAGACTGATAGCCGCCCACGGCGACGTACTCTTCCACGTCGTCGGGGCTGATCAGGCCGCAGTTTCGCAGCACGATCTTTTTCTGCGGTTTGAAGAAGGGGATTTCCTGCCAGGAAGGAATTTTGGGGAAGCCGGCGCCGTACTGGATGTGGGCGGTGAGATGGTCCCACTCTTCGATCTTGCAGAGGGCGAGGTCGTCCGGGACGGTTCCGGCGGCGATGCCGTCGAGGATGCGGCCGGTGTCGCTGGTCCGGACCCGGCGCAGGACCACGAGGGGTTTGCCGGGAATGCGCACGTTGACCAGGGGCTCCTCGGCGCAGAACCCGAAGCAACCGACGGACACCAGTTTGACGTCGCGGCCTTGCTGGCCGATAGCCTCCGCGAATGCATGGTAGACGGCTTCGGCGCCGTTGCCGGCGCCGCACGTACCCATGCCGACCCCGATCCGGGGACGGTTGGGAACCAGCTTGGCCATGCCCGCTTCGCGCACGGCGCTGAAGCTGCCGATATCCTGTATGCGGGTCACGCTTTCCTCCCGGCGAGGTGCTCGATCTCGCGGCGCAGCGCCTGTTCATTCACGTGCCCGAAAATGGCGTGATCCACCTCCACCACCGGCGCCAGGGCGCATTGGCCGAAGCAGGCAACGGTTCGCAGCGAGTACTGCCCGTCGGGCGTGGTGACGCACAGCTTGTCGGCGCCGCCTTCGCTTTCTTCGGGAAGCCCAAGCTCCAGGCGGAGCTGCTGCAGCAGGTTACGGGAGCCGCGCGTGTGGCACGCGGTTCCACGGCAGATGCAGATGGTGTGTTCCCCCTGCGGCTCGAGATTGAACAAGGCGAAGAAAGTGACGACGCTATAGATCTGGGCCAGCGGGACATCCATGCTGTCGCCAACGTATTCCAAGACCTCGGGGGTAAGATACTTGTGCGGATGATGTTCCTGGACACGCTCCAGGATGGAGAGCAACGCTCCAGGCGTTCCGGCGTATGAAGCGATCATACGGTCCGCGAAGGATTGCTCGTCGAGCGATAGTGCGCTAGGAGCTGCGGTGGTTGCCATGAGGACTCGCTATTCGGATATAAACGTCCTAATCATAGCAGGGAGCAGGGTGGGTGTGGCACCTCCTTGTATTACAGCCCGTCAGATTCTCTTGCTGCCGCGGCGAACCTTCGTGGCGCGGACTCCCGGTCTGCAACGTCGGCTTTCAAGCCGACGTTGTTTCCCTCCGTAACGCCGGTGTCTTTTGGTGGCGGCTCCGCTGCTTTGTGGCACAGGCGATTCGCCTGCCGGCGGGCAAGCGAATCTCGCCAAAACCGGAACTAAGTACCGGTTTTCGCCTGTAACTTACTGATTTCTGGTAAAGGAACCGGTACAAAGTACCGGTTTTGGACAAGTGGAGCTCGCCCTGGCAGATCGTGGCTATGGAATAATGTGTTTAAGGTAATGGAAGAAATCACCTTGCAGGTACAACGCGACGAGGAATCGGGTTGGCTCGTGGCATGGTGGGACGATCCCGGCGGAGCGGGCGGCATCACCACGCAGGGGCATGACCTCCGCGACTTGCAGCAGCAAATCACGGAGGCGGTCGCCCTTCACTTCGGTGAGGGGGCCGTTCCCCGCCGAGTCCGAATCCACTTTGTCAGCGACCCTATCCCGGTCCAGGCTTGAAACTGCCCCGGGACATCTCGGGACCGATCCGGCTCGGCAGACCTCTTGAGTTGAATCCTGCCATGGAACCGCATTCGCAGGGAGGGGCCAACGGAGACCCTGGTGGATAACGTGAGCGGGACATACCAGGACTAACCCCTGGGTAAGCGGCGGTTACACTTATTGAGGAAAATTGGCTGACCCACCTGACGGGGGATCGGTGCGGGAAGCCGGGTGGGACAGACGATCGTTTTTTGTCGTCTGTCAAGCGGTTCTGGCCTGCCAGGCGAGGGCCGGCCCGACAGACCACGAAAAACGATGGTCTGTCCCACCTCCGGATCACCGAGCCAGGAGTTCGGAGGCTTTGCTCGGCACTCGCTGGCGCATGGTACGCCGGGCGTCGGCACGAGTGCGTGCGCCACGCCGGAAAGAAAAAGAACGTCGGCTTGAAAGCCGACGCTGCAGACTGAAAGTCCGCGCCACGAAAGAGGCTACGATTCCACCAACGCCAGGGGACGGATTGGCGAGCCGGTGGCGCCCTGAATTTTCAGCGGAGCGGCGATGAAGGCGAAGCTGAAGACGCGCGCCGCCGCCAGCGCTTCCAGGTTCAGGCATTCGACGATGTGAATGCCGCTTTCGACCAGCAAATGAACGTGGACCGGCATGGCCGCGTCGGGGACTTTTTCGAAGGCCACGGTGTCGCTGCCGGCGGCGAATACCTGGCGCGCGCTGAGCCACTTGGCGCCATCGAGCGCCGGACCGGGGCCGCACACGCGGTTGATAAAGCGGGCCGGGTCGGCGAAGTACCGGGCCCAGCCGGTGCGCAGCAGAACCACGTCGCCGGGGGCGATGGCGACACCCGCGGCCTCCGCCGCGCGGTCGAGGTGGGCCGCGCTGATTTCGAAATCCTCCCTCAGCGCGTCGGCGCCTTCCAGGCCGGCGATATCGAGCAGCACGCCGCGGCGCAGAATCGGAGCCACGCCATCCACCGAGTGCCGCAGAAGGCCGCCGCCGTAAGACTGCGCCGCCGCGGCCTCATCGCCGCCGTAGAGTTTGCCGCCGCAGGAAAAATGGCAGAGGGCATCGATGTGGGTGCCGACGTGGGTGCCCAGAGCCAGGGCGTCGGAGGCCGACGAGTTTCCGATCGGCCCGACGTATTCCCCGTGCTGCTTGACCAGGCTGAATAAGAAGGGCGGGTGCGATGGGTGGTGCGGCATGCCCACGAAATACGGCTGCGCCAGGTCGAACACCCGCGCGCCGGCGAGAATTTCAGTAAGGTTTGGCATCGGAATCGGTGGTGCAGGCTGAAAGTGGGCCACCCCGTGGCTTGAAGATGGTCCGATGGCCTGCCTTGACGGTTATGTCCATGGCGGCTACGGCTTCCGGGCTGCGGAAGCTGCCAGCGTCCGGGTGATCAGTGCGCGGGCTTCCTGCTGGATCTGGCGGAGGTGATCGGGGCCGGCGAAGCTTTCGGCGTAGATCTTGTAGACGTCTTCGGTGCCGGAGGGGCGGGCGGCAAACCAGCCACGGCGGGTGGTGACTTTCAATCCGCCGATGGGGGCGCCATTGCCGGGGGCGCGGGTGAGCATGGCGTCGATGGGGTCGCCGGCGAGTTGGGCGGCCGACACCTGTTCGGGCGAGAGCTTGGCCAGAACGGCTTTTTCCTCGGGAGTGGCGGGGGCATCGATCCGGGCATAGACAGGGGCGCCGAACCGATCGGTGAGCGATTGGTAGATTTCGCCAGGGTCTTGGCCGGTGCGCGCCAGTATTTCGGCGGCCAGCAGTCCCATGATGAGGCCGTCTTTGTCGGTGCTCCAGGCGCCGCCATCCTGACGCAGGAAGGAAGCTCCGGCGCTTTCCTCGCCGCCGAAACCGAGCTCGCCGGTGAGCAATCCGTCGACGAACCATTTGAATCCCACGGGCACTTCCATCAAGCGCCGGCCGAGGTGCGCGGCCACGCGGTCGATGATGCTGGAAGAGACCAGGGTCTTGCCCACACCCGCCGAGGCGCTCCAGCCGGGGCGGTTCTGAAACAGGTAGGAAATGGCCGCGGCGAGATAGTGATTGGGGTTGAGCAGGCCGGCCGAGCGGGTGACGATCCCGTGGCGGTCGTGATCGGTATCGCAGGCGAAGGCGACGTCGTAACGGTCCTTCAACGCGATCAAACCCGCCATGGCATTGGGCGAGGAGCAATCCATGCGGATTTTGCCGTCCCAATCGAGGCACATGAAGCGGAAAGTAGCGTCGACCACGTCGTGCTGAATCGCCATGCGGAGCCGGTAGCGTTCGGCGATGCGCGCCCAGTAGGCCACCCCGGCGCCGCCGAGCGGGTCGGCGCAGAGCGAGAGTCCGGCGTCGCGCACGGCATCCAGATCGAGCACCGCGCCCAAATCGCCGACGTACTGGGAAACGTAGTCGTGGCGAAGGGTGGTGGCGGCGTTTCGCGCCTGGGCGTACGGAACGCGGCGAATGTCGCGGAGGCCATCGGCGAGGATGGCGTTGGCGCGATCCTGAATGGCCAGCGTCGCGGTGGTATCGGCCGGACCGCCGCTGGGCGGGTTGTACTTGAAGCCGCCGTCCTCGGGAGGGTTGTGCGAGGGGGTGATGACGATGCCGTCGGCCAACCCGCTTTGCCGGCCGGCATTGTGGGCCAGGATGGCATGGGAGAGCGCCGGCGTGGGCGTGTAGCCTAAATCGGAATCGACCATCACGGTGACGCCGCCCGCGGCGAGCACTTCGAGCGCGGTGGTGAAAGCCGGTTCGGAGAGCGCGTGGGTATCCTTGGCCAGATAGAGCGGCCCGTCAACGTTACCCGCCGCGCGGTATTCGCAGATGGCCTGGGTGATGGCCAGGATGTGGTTCTCGTTGAAGCTCGATTCGAAGGAAGAGCCGCGATGGCCGGAGGTGCCGAAGCTCACGCGCTGGGCAGCCACGGCGGGATCGGGCTTGTCCGTGTAGTAGGCCGTCACCAGCCGCGCTACGTCCACCAGCATATCCGGCGGGGGCGGCTGGCCGGGTCGATGCTCGTTTGCCATGGTCTATACGATAACAGGCTCGGCTAGCGGGAAGCGGTCACGCTCCGGCTCCGGCCGGTGCGGCGCGCTGGGCGAAGAAGTCTTCCCGGACGCACTCGTCGATGCCGTTCATCTTGGTCTGCAGGGCATCGAGGAACTCGTGCAGGCCGCCGCCGAGAATGGCTTCCACGTGGGCATAATCGAGCTCGGAACGCAGCAGGCCCAGGCGCTGTTCGGACTGACAGGAAAAGTAGCCGCGCGACGTTCCGGTGATGGCGTGGAGGGCTTCGTCGGCCAGCACCAGCGAGTAGCGGATGGCGCGCGGAAACTCGCCGTCGAGCAGGAGAAACTCCACGATCTTGTCGGGCGAAATGCGGCCGAACTTTTTGCGGTACATCTCGAAGCCGGTGACGGATTTGAGCAGGGCGGTCCACTGCACCTCGTCGTAGGGGGTGCCGACGTCGGTCACCGAAGGCAGCAGGATGAAGTATTTGACGTCGAGCATGCGGCTGGTTTTGTCGGCGCGCTCCAGGCGGCGGCCCAACTGGAGGAAGTACCAGGCCTCATTGTGGCTCATAGTGTCCTGGGCGATGCCATGGAACAGGTGGCAGGCCATGCGGATCTGGAGGCAGAATTCGGGCAGCACTTCGGGGAGGCCTTTGCGGGTTTGGCCGGTAACCAGCAGGTACATGCTGTTGATCTGCTCCCACATTTCCGAGGCAATGGTTTCGCGCACGGAGCGGGCGTTTTCGCGGGCGGCGACGATGCAGGAATAAATCGAGTTCGGGTATTCGGGCTCGAAGGCCAGGAAGCGAACCACATTCTCCTGGGTGGCCTCGCCGCCGCGTTTTTGGAAAATGGCGCGGTCGCCGGTGATATCGACGATGGGCTGCCACTGGTCGGAGTAGTCGCGCGGCAGGTCGATCATGAGGTTGTGATTGACGTCGATAAAGCGGGCGACGTTTTCGGCGCGCTCGATGTAGCGGGCCATCCAGTACACCGCGTCGGCGACGCGGCTGAGTAACGGTCTCTTAGGGGCGGCGATCATGGCGGTTTCAGCTCGGCGGCGTCAGGTTTGCGACTGTGACTGGCTCTGCGTCTGGCCCGGCGACAGTACCCAGGTATCTTTGCTGCCGCCTCCCTGGGAAGAATTTACCACCAGCGAACCCTTGCGCATGGCCACCCGGGTAAGGCCGCCGGGGAGCACGTAGATCTCCTTGGCGCAAAGGACGTAAGGGCGCAGGTCCACGTGCCGGCCCTCGAAGTGATCGTCGACGATGGTGGGGGCGCGGGAAAGAGCCAGCGTAGGCTGGGCGATGTAGTTGCGGGGGTTGGCGCGGATGCGGCCGGCGAATTCGATGCGGTCGGCGGCGGTCGAGTGGGGGCCGACCAGCATGCCGTAACCGCCGGATTCATTGGCGGTTTTCACCACCAATTCAGCCAGGTGATCGAGCACGTAGGCGCGGTCCTGGTCGCGCCAGCACAGGTAGGTCGGCACGTTGGGCAGGATGGGGTCGCAGCCCTCATAGTACTTGATCATCTCGGGCACATAAGCGTAGATCACCTTGTCGTCGGCCACGCCGTTGCCGGGAGCGTTGGCCAGGGCCACGCGGCCGGCGCGGTAGGCCGCCAGCAGGCCGGGAACGCCCAGCAGCGAATCGGCGCGGAACACTTCGGGATCGAGAAAGTCGTCGTCCACCCGGCGGTAGATCACGTGCACCCGCTCCAGGCCCTTGGTGGTACGCATGAAGACGTCACCGCCGGAAACCACCAGGTCGCGGCCCTCCACCAACTGCACGCCCATTTGCTGCGCCAGGAAGCTGTGCTCGAAGTAGGCCGAGTTGTAGATGCCAGGGGTGAGCAGAACCACCCGCGGCTCGGCGGCGCCATCCGGCGCCAGCGACTCCAGCATTTCCAGCAGGCGGCTGGGGTACTCGTTTACCGGACGCACGGAAAGACCCTCGAAGACGCCGGGGAAAATGCGCTTCAGCACTTCGCGGTTTTCGAGCACGTAGGAAACCCCGGAAGGCACGCGCAGATTGTCTTCGAGCACGTAGTAGCGGCCGTCGCGATCGCGCACCAGGTCCGTGCCGGTGATATGGCACCAGACGCGCCACGGCGGGTTCAGCCCCTGGCACTGTTTGCGGTAGGAAGCGGCGGAGAGAATCACCTCGCTCGGAATGACGCCGTCCTTTAGAATTTTCTGCTCGTGGTAAATGTCGTCGATGAAGGCATTGAGGGCGTGAATGCGCTGCTGCAAGCCGCTCTCGATTACGCTCCATTCGGCGGCGGGAATGATGCGCGGAACCAGGTCGAAGGGGAAGATGCGCTCGGCGCCGGCGGAATCGCCATACACATTAAAGGTGATGCCCATCTGGAGCAAGAGGCGTTCGGCGGCGTGCTTATAGCGAAGCAGCACGCCATCCGAGAGCGACTCGATGATTTCGACCAGCAGGCGGACGTGCGGCCGCGAACGGCCGTCGGCCTCGAACATTTCGTCGTAAAAACCATCAGTCTGGTAAGACGAAAAGCGCATCCGCTAGTCTCCCTGGTGCGAGTCGGCCCTATTTTCACGTGGGCTGGGCCAATTGTAACGTGGCTCTTCCGAGCCGCCGGAAGGAAATTTTTATGGGGCGGATTCGCGTTTTCAATTCACCGGCAGCAGGGTCACCACCCGATTGCGGCAAAGCCCCGCGCCGTTGCCGCAAGGCTGGGGCGAGAGGCTCTTGTCGAAGCACACCCTGGCTTCCTGCAACTCGCCGTCGCGGTAGCAGGAAAGCGCGAAGGCGCCCTTGGGAAACGACGGATTGGCTGCCGTGAACGCGGTCACCAGGTCGCCCGGCGAGAGTTCCAAGGCGTTGGCCGGCGCGGCGAGCGAGGGGGGTATGGCGACCTTGTCGCGGGCCTTGCGCACGGCGGCGAAGTAATCGCCCTGGCTGAGCCCGGAGCAGGTACCGTGCGCGGCCCATTCGTGCTGGATCAGCGACTCGCCGGGAAAGTAGCGCAGCATGACGCGCACCAGTGGCTCGCCCACAGGCTGCGCCGGCGCGCATTTGCTCGGACCGCGGCCGGCATTGGGCTGCGGCCACAGCCCATGCACCACGAAGCCGGTGTGACGCCCCGCGCCGCACTCGCGGGGCTCTTTGTAACTCCCGGGCTGGGCGCAAAAATCCGGAGCGTAGGAGAGCGAGAGCAGGTAGTAGTCGAAACCGCCGGCCTGCGCTTCGGCAGCGCCCGCGGCCATAGCCAGACAAAGGAACAACAGCGCGGAAAATCCGCTCAACATGAGCATTTTGAACAGAGTACCGCAAAAGAGCCGGGAAAGGCCAGGACATTCGGTGGATGCCAGGTGGGACAGACCATCGCCGTCGGTGGCCTGCTACTCACTGGGGAACGGCTGCCTGACAGACGACAAGAAGCGATCGTCCGTCCCACCCTGACCCGGCCAGAATCGTCCTCGCCGCCCGCGATGGTTTTTGCCGCGGTACGTTATCATGGAACAACCCCTATGATCCAGGAAGCTCTCATCGAGGGCCTGACGTTCGACGACGTTTTGCTCGAGCCGGCCCGCAGCGAAGTCTTACCCACCGATACGGATACACGCACGCAATTAACCCGTTCCATCGGTTTGAATATTCCCATCGTATCTGCCGCCATGGATACTGTCACGGAGTCGCACCTGGCGATCGCGCTGGCGCAGCAGGGCGGGATTGGCATCATCCATCGCAATATGTCCGTCGAGCGGCAGGCCGAAGAGGTGGATCGCGTCAAGCGCAGCGAGAGCGGCATGATCGTGGACCCCATCACCATCGAGCCCGAGCGTTCGATCGCGGACGCCCAGGCGCTCATGGCCCGCTACCGCATCTCGGGAGTGCCGGTGGTGAAGGGCGGCAAGCTGGTGGGCATCCTCACCAACCGCGATCTGCGGTTTGAAACGCGCTTCGACGCGCCCATTGCCGAGGTCATGACCAAGGAAAACCTGATCACCGTTCCGGTGGGCACCACTCTGGAGCAAGCCGAGTTGATCCTGCACAAGCACCGGGTGGAAAAGCTGCTGGTGGTGGACGACAATTTCATTCTCAAGGGACTGATCACGGTCAAAGATATCCAGAAGAAGCTGAAATATCCGAACGCGGCCAAAGACGAGCAAGGGCGCCTGCGGGTGGGTGCGGCGATCGGCGCCACCGGCGATTATCTGGAGCGCGCCGAGGAATTGGTGGCGCGTAAGGTGGACATGCTGGCGATCGACACCGCGCATGGCCACACCAGCCGCGTGCTGGCGGCCGTCAAGACGATTAAGAGCAAGTACCCGGAAGTGCAGTTGACGGCGGGTAACGTGGCCACCTACGAAGGCGCCAAGGAATTGGCCGAACTGGGCGTGGACGGCATCAAGGTGGGCATCGGGCCGGGATCGATCTGCACCACGCGGGTGGTATCGGGCGCCGGCGTGCCGCAGATCACCGCTATCGCGGAGTGCTCGCGGGCAGCCCGGGAAGCCGGCGTGCCGCTGATCGCCGACGGCGGCATCAAGTACTCGGGAGACATCACCAAGGCCATCGCGGCGGGCGCGGATACGGTCATGATCGGCAGCCTGCTGGCGGGCACCGACGAGAGCCCGGGCGAGACGATTCTCTTTCAGGGCCGAACCTTCAAGACGTATCGCGGTATGGGCTCCATGGGCGCCATGTCGCAGGGCCAGGCTAACCGCTACGAGCAAGACCCGAATTCGAAGCTTGTGCCGGAAGGCATCGAGGGCCGGGTAGCCGCCAAAGGCCCGCTGGCCGACCTGGTCTACCAGCTTGTGGGCGGTTTGCGCTCCGGTATGGGCTATTGCGGCGTGCTCGATATTCCCAGCTTGCAGAAGCAAGCGCGCTTCCTGCGCATCTCGCCGGCCGGTCTGCGCGAAAGTCACGTCCACGACGTGATCATTACCAAGGAAGCGCCAAACTATCGGGTGGAGTAAGCGCGCTTAAGAGCCCTGCCCCCACAGACTGAAGTCTGTGCCACCTGCTGCCTGGAGGTGGTGGCACAGGCTTCAGCCCGTGGGGCCTAATAAAACGCCGCTTCCCCTTCCGGCCGCGTCTTCCATCGCCGGTGAAGCCACAGCCACTGGTCGGGATACTCGCGGACGACCTCTTCCAGCCTGGCCTGCAGCGTAGCGGTATCGCGGGCGGCGTCGCCGGTCATGGGCACGGGGGGATAAAACCGCAGCACGAAGCGGCGCTCCTCGTCCGACCAGAGGGCGAAACCGGGGAGCACGGTGGCGCCGCTGTGCGCGGCCAGTTTGGCGAAGCCGGTGCTCGCCGAAGCCGGCACGCCGAAGAACGGCACGAACACGCCGTCGCCGGGCAAGGCATTCTGGTCGATCAGGATGCCCACGGCCTGGTTGGCAGCCAGGGCCTTGAGGATCGAGCGGGCGAAGTCCTTCTTGCCGATGGCGCGGTTGCCGCTGAGCGAGCGGCGCCGTTCGACGAGCCTATCCACCAGCGGATTGTCGAGCGGGCGCACCACCACGCTCATGGGCGCGGCCAGCATGGCGTGGGCAAAGGCGCTCAGTTCCCAGTTGCCGAGGTGGGCCGTGGCAAACAGCACACCACGGCCGCGCCGGCGGGCGGTTTCGAAATGCTCGCCGCCCTCCAGGCGAATCCAGCGGTCGAGGTTGCCGCGATGAATCCGCGGGAACCGGGCAAAGCTTACCAGCAGGCGGCCGACGGAACCGAATACGCCGTCGATGATGGCTTCGCGCCGAACAGGGACGAGCTCCGGGTACGCCGCTTCCAGGTTGCGCCGGGCGACCCGGCGAAGGCGCGGAATGGCAAGGTCGAGCAGGCGCGCATAGACCTTCCCCAGAACGTGCGCCAAGCCTAGCGGCGCCCATTCGAGCGAAAACACCGCGATGAGGACCGCGCCGTATTCGGTCCAATTGCGCAATGCGCCGCGGCGTGGCATGAAACCACAATTGTAGCGTGGCCCACACAGGCTGCTGCCAGCCGGTGGCACGGGCTTTAGCCCGCGTGCAAGCCTTCTTCCGCGGCCCCCTACGCCGGCTTATGGTGTCCGCGATGGGGCGAGAGCAGCGCGACCAGGCCGCCAATTCCCCAAACCGCCAGGCTCAGGAATACGAAGCCAATCACAAGGTCGATGTTTGGGCCCTGCCAGCCCGGAAGTGGAGGCGCCAGGCCGACAGCCGCGGCCAACGCCAGAGCCAGAGCGTGCCAATACCAGCGGCGCGAGCCATAGCGATATAACAGCCAGAACGGAACCGCTCCCGCCGCGCCGTAAACCAGGACAGCCAACATGGTGGACATGAGAGCCTCCTGTCTTAAATTGTAGATCCGGACGAACCCGGCGGCTATGGGTGCTTGGTTGGGCGGACCTCCCGGTCGGCCTTTCTTCGCCGAGAACTGTCAGCCGCCTGCTACTGCACCGCGTACGGCAACGTCACGTCGATGGTCTTAGGCGGAAAGCAGGTGTTGCTGTTGCAGGCCTGGTATTTCAGCTTGCCGGCCGCCACGCCGGGGCCCGCCGGGGCGTTACCCGCCACCTTGAAATGCGCCACCAGCTCGAAGCTGCCGGTCAGAACCGAAAGCGGCTTGTCGCTGAAGGCGTACTTTTCGAGCGACGGCTTCGGATAGGCGATCTCGCCGGTTTCCAGAGCGCCGGTCGCGTTCCAGGTGAGCTTGAGCGGGATCAAATACTCCTCGCTGGGCTTGTTGCTGTTGACGTGGAAACCCGCATCGACCGTCATGGGGATGCGTGCTTCCACCGTGTCGCCGCGCTTTCCCGTCACGCTGTGCAACTGCCCCAGGTTCAGGTGGCCGCTACTTTGTGCGAACAGTAAGGGCATGCAAAGCAGGAGATTGCAGCAACTCTTCCACGCCATCCTCGAAATCCTTTCTACTGGCAAGTCCGATATGTATGGCGGCGATTCTGCCGTCCCGGTCGATCAGAAACGTAGTCGGCAGCGCCTCCACGTCGCCATAAAGCTGGGTGGTGGGGTCGTTGCCCATCATCACCCGGTAATTTACACCCAGATCGGCCAGGAACGGTTTCACCACCTCCCAGCCTTCATCGTCCATGGCGATGCCCAGCACCTCCAGGCCCTTATTCTTGTATTTGCGCTGCATGTCGATGAACCAGGGAATCTCGATGCGGCAGGGGCCGCACCAGGTGGCCCAGAAATCCAGCAGCACCACTTTCCCGCGATAGTCGGAAATATGTACCAGTTTGCCGTCGGTATCCTTCAGCGTGAATTCGGGAGCCGGCCTGCGTTCGCTGTCCGGTTTGAGCGACGCGGCTCTCGCCGTATTGGACGAAAGCGAACAGCCGTCAAACCCGGCCACGGCCAGGAGCGCGGCGGTCAAGGCCACCAATAGGGGGTGTTTCTTCAAGCGTTCCGTTCCTGTTTCGATTATATCGATAATCTTCGCCCCGCCAACCAGGCCTCAAACCAGGCCGCCCGCGCCTTTCGCCAGCGTTTGGGCAGCGTAAATTCCGGGTGCCGCGCAGTGCCGCTATACAGCCAGGCGGCCGTATCGCAGAATCCCTCGCAACAATACTCGCGCCAGCGGCGCCCTGGGGCGGTGATTTGGCCCTCATCCAACTCGCCTTTGCGCCATTCCGCCGACCACCCCAACTCGCCCCGCACGCCGGCCTGAAATTCCGCGGTCAGGCGATCCTCCCACGCATGCCGCAGCGGGTTGCCCAGCCGCAACCACACGAAATGAAACAGCTCATGCACGAAGATGCGCGGAAACTCCGCCCGCGTGCAATCGAAAACCATCCGCCTTTCCCGCAAGAAAGCAGCCGCATGCACCGGCCCACGCCGGTCGCGCAGGTTCCGCTTCGTGTCGATGCGAATCAGCGCGCCGTCCATTTCCGGAAACCGATGCAAAAGCGAGCGCACTTGCGGCGCAAGCCGCGGATCGGAGACAACCAGCCAGGCGGGAAGAGTCACCAGTTCCAGGATAGCGGGAGAATTGCCCGCCCCACTCACCGAATCAGCCGATCGGGCGGGAGCCCACGAGCCGGTTGTATTCGGTGTGCGTGCCGATCCAAACCCATGTCATCGGTCCGCGGTTAGCCGCCCAAGGGCGCGACAATGATCCCCCACGCGAACACTGAACCGGTCCTCGCGGCCGCAGCCCCCGCAACTGGCTCGAGACGGCCTGTTCGTCGGCGCTCAGCGCCAGCCGGCTCTGCGCGCCGAGGAACGCCGCGGCCATGCAAACCGCGGCAACCGGAATTGCCCGGAGAATCGATTGGCGCATGACTCAATATAGCCCGATTGCAGGTCTTTCAAATCGTGGCGCGGGCTCGACAGCCAGGCTTGACAGCCTGCGCCACGACTTGAGATCGCTACACGACCGCTTGCCATCTGGCGATGGCCACGCGGACCTTCGCCAGGACTTCGTTCGGATCGGGGCGATCGACGCGAATGACGGCCGCGTGCGGGCCCACCGGGCGCCAGCGGTCGAACATGCGCGCGGAAGGGAAGCCGGCGAAGATACAGATCAGCGGCACGGCGGAAGCCGCGGCGGCGTGCTGCCCGGCGGAATCGTAGCCCACATACAAGCGGCTCTGGGCCACGATGGCGGCGAACCCGGCGAAAGATCCTTCCCAGAAACGCACCTTCACTCCGGCGCTTGCCACGGCCTCGATCACGCGGGCGGCTTCGGCGCCGCCGGCTCCTTTGTCGACGCACAGAGCGAGGCCGGTGGCGGCCAGCATGCGCAGCAAATCCGCTTCGAAAGGGCCGGGCAGCCGCTTATTCGGGTTGTCGCCCACGCCCAGGCTGACGGCGATGAGCGGGGGCTCGGGCGGCAGCGGGCCCAGCGCCAGATAGGGTTCGGCGCCGGGGACACCGAACGTGTCGGCCGCCCAGCGCGCCGCCAGCTCGCTCAGCGCGCGGCCGCTGTCGCCGCCATAGGCGCGACTTTCGAACAGGTGATAGCGCTCTTCGGCGCAGACCGGCAGCAGACCAAGCTGGGTGAGGCGCGAATCGGGGTCGATCACCAGCGCGGTCTTGGCGCTCACAAGATCGCGCAGTTCCTTCCAGGCTGCCAGACGGTCGCGCAGATTGCCGCGCACGTATTCCACCGGAGCGTGGCGCAAACGGGGATCGCCGACAAACAGCTCAAAGTTTTTCTCCGGCCCCACGAAGACGATTGCCGAGCGGGGGAAGCGGCTTTTGGCGGCGGAAAGCAAAACACTGGTGACAGCCACGTCCGCGCCCAAGGTCACGCGCGAAAGCACGAACACCTGGCGCGGTTCCCTGGCCACCGGCCGGGGTTGACGCACGCGCTCATAGCGGGCCACCAGCGAGGCCGCGTCCAGGCTGGGCTCGGCGTGCTCCAAGGCTTGCGCGAACAATCTGGCGTACACATCGCACAGGCGCGGTTCGAAAAGGTCGGCCAGTCCTTCGGCCAGCACTCCGAACAGGGCCTGGTTGCAGGGCTCCTCCACCAACGCGCGGGGTAGCAGCTTGGGAGGCCTTCCCGCCACCGCGCGGGACAGCACCTCCCGGGCAAGCGCGTTACACGAAGTACTTATCAACCAGGATCCCCAGTTTATGACGCGTCGTGTCCGGCACCAGCTTGCGGTCGGTAATAATGGCGTGGGCGAGCGCCGAGCCGCACTTGCAGGCGCGTTCGGCCGGCGTGCGCGCCACGGCTTCAGCAATCACTTTACAGGCGTTCTCGGCGTTCTTATTGAGGGTGGCGATGATCTGAGTCACGGTGACGGCGTCGTGCTCTTCGTGCCAGCAGTCGTAATCGGTCACCATGGCCACGGTGACGTAACAGATTTCCGCTTCGCGCGCCAGCTTGGCCTCGGTGAGATTGGTCATGCCGATGACATCCATGCCCCAGCTTCGATATAAGAACGATTCGGCCTTGGTGGAAAACGCCGGGCCTTCCATGCACAGGTAGGTGCCGCCGCGGGTGGCCGCGACTCCGGCTGCCTGGCAGGCATCGCTCACCACCTGGCTCAACTGCGGGCAGACCGGGTCGGCGAAGCTGACGTGAGCGACGAGGCCCTCCCCGAAGAAGGTGGACGCGCGTCCCAGAGTGCGGTCCACAAACTGGTCGGGAATCACGAAATCGAGAGGCTTGTGCTCCTCCTTGAGCGAGCCCACCGCGCTGAGCGAAAGGATGCGCTCCACGCCCAGCCGCTTCATGCCGTAAATGTTGGCGCGAAAATTCAGCTCCGAGGGCGAATACCGGTGCCCGCGGCCGTGCCGCGCCAGAAACGCCACCTTGCGGCCGGCCAGCGTCCCCAGCACATAGTTATCCGAGGGCGCGCCGAAGGGCGTTTCCAGCATAACCTCTTCCTGCTCTTCAAATCCGGGCATGGAATAGAGCCCGCTACCGCCGATGATTCCGATTTCCGCGTGCAAAGTTCAGTCTCCTGTTTAGGCCCGGCGCGGCGTGGCGCCGGCCCAGGCCTGTTCGATAGCTTCCCACAACTCGGAAATTCCCCGATCCTGGCTGGCCACGGTCCCGAGCACGGGCGGGCGCGCGGCGCGACCGGAGCCGGTCCCGAGGTCCAGCATGCCGCGCACTTCCGCCGCCAGGCGATCCGCGCCCGGCTGATCGGACTTGTTGACGACGAATACGTTGGCGATTTCCATGATGCCCGCCTTGAGGGCTTGCACGTCGTCGCCCATTCCGGGCGCCAGCACCACCACGGTAACCGGTACCAAGGCGGCGATTTCGGTCTCGTCCTGGCCCACGCCCACGGTCTCCACCAGCACTGCGTCGCGGCCGGCGCCATCGAGCAGGCGAACCAGGTCGGCGGTGGCAGCGGCCACGCCGCCCGAGGTTCCACGCGTGGCTACGGAGCGAATGAACACACCCGCGTCGCCCGAGTGCCGCTGCATGCGGATGCGGTCGCCCAGTATGGCCCCGCCGGTGATGCGGCTGGAAGGGTCGATGGCGAGTACGGCCACGCTCTTCGACTGCCGGCGCAGGTGGCGCGCGAGGGCGTCGATCAGCGTGCTCTTGCCCGCGCCCGGCGGCCCGGTGATGCCGGCGATGCGCGCGTGGCCGGCGAACGGCGCCAGTGCGGCCAGAATCGCGGCGCCCTCCCCGGTGCGGTTTTCCACCGCGGTGATGGCGCGCGCCAAGCTCCGCAAATCGCCGGAGCGAATGTGTCGGGCACTGTCAGTCACGTACGGAGTTATATTCACCAGCTTATGTCCCATCGCCGAAACTTGGTGGGGCGGACCTCCTGGTCTGCGGCCGCCCCCGGTCGGCCTTCCTTCGACGAGGATCCCGCAACTCTTGGGGACTTGCGCACCCTGTCGAAATCCACCGGCCTACACGATTTCGCCGCGAACCGCGTCCCAGCTCACGCTGCGCTGTTCCCGGAAGCTGGCGACGGCCATCCGGCAGGCGATGGACACGCGGTAGCCCAACTCGAACGGACAGTTCACCTGGCGGGCGGAGCCGCGAATGACATCCAGAAAATTCTGCATGTGGGCCTTGGGATCGGCGCGGGTGGCGCCCAGCATTTCGTTGCCATCGCGGCGGTTGACCTTCTGCGGGGCATAGCGAATGCTCTGGGGCGTGTGCGAAATGCTGCCGTCGGTGCCGAGTACGCTTTCGTCCACGCCCAGCGAATCGTTGCCGAAACCGGATACCCAACTGAACAGGATTTCCTCTTCGTGTTCCATGGCGACGCTCATGGTGTCGGGCACCTCGCGGCCGTCCTTCCAGAGATACAGGCCGCCGGTCATGGTGACTTTGCGGGGAATCGCCAGGTTCAGCGCTTTATACCAGAAGGCCAGTTGGTGGCACATGTTCTCGTAAACGTTGCCGCCGGAGTAATCCCAGAAGAAGCGCCAGTTGATGTAACGGTTGGGGTCGAACGGGTGCTCCGGTGCGTCCCCCAGAAACGACTTCCACAAAATGTTTTCGGCGGTCATGTCGGGATAGACCGGCCGCGACCACTGGGGCTTGCCGCGCGGCGTGTTGCGGTACATGTGGGCTTCGATGGCGGTGATGCGGCCCATCAGTTCGGGCCGGAGGAACCGGGCGGCGTCGGCGGCCGGACCGCTGGAGGTCCACTGGTGGCCGATCTGGACGACGCGTCCCGCGCCGGCGCGCTCCACCGCGGCGCGCATCGTCCGCGCGTGTTCCGGGGTGAAGGCCATGGTCTTTTCCTGGTAGACGTGCTTGCCGGCATCGAGCGCGGCGATGAAGTGTTCCGCGTGGAGGTGCTGGGGCGTGGCGATGAGCACGGCGTCGATCGAGGTGTCTTCCAGCAGGCGGCGGTAGTCGAGATAGGTTTTGGCGGCCGGTTCGATCCCTTTCACTTCCTCCAAGCGGCGGGTGTAGACGTCGGCCGCGCCCACGCATTCGACATTGACGCAATCGATGGCCTGCCGGAGAATCTCCGAGCCGCGCGCACCGGCGCCGATGATGCCGACGCGAATCCGGTCGTTGGCGCCGAGTACCCCGGAAGATGCCAGCGTGCCGGCCAATCCGGTGGCTACCTGGCTGATAAAAATACGCCGTGACTGCATGCGGAACGCTCCGTTAGTAAACCCGATTATAGCGTTTGGCGGTGGGGCGTCGCCCTGGTGGCGCAGCCCACTCGTGGTCGCAGTGCCGCTCCTGACCTCGTGGATTTTGGGTTGAGCCAGGTTTCGGCGATCCGGAGGTGGGACAGACCTGGACAGACCTGGACAGACCATTGGTTTTTGTGGTCAGGCCCTCGCCAGGCCACAACAGCCTGGCAGACGACAAAGACGAGCGTTTCTTCCGCCTAGTTTCCCGCACCGATTCCCGATAAGTCGGGTCAGCCAAGTTTCCTCAATACCTTTGGTGCTGGCAGCCGCTATTGCGAGCCACAGCGACTTCATCGTTACGTTCAACAAGCGCGGCTTTTGGCTTAGCTCCAGTTTTCATCGCGACAGCTATGCTAGCCGACCTGCGGACGCTGGTCGGGCGCAATGGGAACCAGTCTACAGCGGCTCGGCGTCCACTCCAGCGGCGGCCAGAGCCGACTCCACTTCGGCCGGGCGGAGGCGGGTGGCATCGTATTCCACGGTCAGGGTATCGAGGGTAGGCGCGAGGGCCAGCTTCTGGATGCCGTAGAGCGCATGAGCCTGGGCCAGGCGCGCCAGCGCGGTTTCATCGGGCGGCTTCAACAGGCGGAAGCGCTTCTCGATCTTCGTCATGGAAATTCCAGAATACCAGACCGAAACAGCCTGGCCAGCTCATGCCAACCCTGCATCGGCGTGGTGATTCAGCGGGCCGTTGCCGTGGCCTAATCCGGGGTTGGTGCGAATCGCCTCCTGGACGAAACGGCGGGCCGCCGCGACCGCTTCCCACAGAGGGACGCCGCGCGCCAGGCCGGCGGTAATCGCGGCTGAGTAGGTGCAGCCCGTACCATGCGTGTGGCGGGTAGCGATTCGTTCGCCGGAAAATTCCCGGAAGCTCTGGCCGTCAAAGCCGATATCCAGCGGCTCGCCCGCCAAATGGCCGCCTTTAATCAGCACGGCCTGGGCGCCAAGGCGGATCAACTCGCGCGCCGCACGCCGCATGTCTTCGGGCGAGGCGATTCGCATGCCGGTCAGCGCTTCGGCTTCGGCCAGGTTCGGTGTCAGCAGCGCAGCGAGGGGCAATAGCTCGGCACGCAACACCGACAAGGTGTCGCCCCCGGCGAATGCCAGGCCGTGCTTGCCGTCCATGACCGGGTCGACCACTAGGGGGAACGCGAAACCGCGCGCGGCTTCCGCCACCACCCGCACCACCGCCGCCGAACCCAGCGCCCCGGTCTTGGCGGCGTCGGGCGGCATATCTTCCAACACGGCTGCAATCTGTTCGGCCACCAGGTCCGGCGCCAGCACTTCCACGCGCGACGAGCGCACGCTGTTCTGTACGGTGATGAGGGTGAGAACGGCCTCACCGTAAACGCCGAATTGATGAAAGGTCTTGAGATCCGCCTGAATTCCGGCCCCGCCGCTGGGGTCGGAGCCGGCGATAGTCAACGCCACGCGCGAGGCCGTCACAAAAGCATGATAACCGCTGGCGCGGGTCTATTTGATCCAGAGGCTCACGGAGGGCGAAAGGAAACTGCCCACGCTCAGCACCACGGAGTACATACCGCTGGCCGCGTTGCTCGGCAGCGTACAGTTTACTTGCAGCAGCCCGACCGCACCCGGCGCGCTTCCGGCATACAGCAGCGGCAAACTGGTTACGCCCCCTAGAGAGACGCCGGCCGCGAGCAGCGGCTGCGGGTAAGGCGCAGTGGCGGGCTGCCCGGCCTGGTTCGGTCCGTTGGTGAGGCCTTCGCCGGTGCCGAACAGGGTCACCACGCTGCCGGCGGGCGCGGGCGAAAGGGCGGAATTGATGCTGCCGTCCTGGTTGATCGCCACGGGAAACAGTCCGGGCGCCGCCTGCGCCACCGTTTCCAGCGCCGAGCCCACCACCTGCCCCTGGTATCGGACGGCGATCTGGGTGATGGCGCTGGCTGCCACGGTGTACGGAACCTGGGCGTTGAGCTGGCTGGCCTGGACGTAAAGCAGCGGGGCCGGCACGCCGTCGAAATCCACTTCCACGCCGCCCAAAGCCGTGACCATCGAGCCACCGGCGCCGATCGTTCCGAGCACGCCCACGGCCGGACCGATGCCGTCGCCCGCGATGGTGACCAGTTCGCCCGGCGCCACGCTGCCGGGCACAAGGCTGGCGGCGCTGGACACCGATACGGACGGCGCCAGCGAGACCGCCGTCACCGGCGTGCCCGGAATCAGCATGCGCACGCGATTGTTGCCGCGATCGGCGAAGTAGACGTCGCCAGCGCCATCCAGGCACAAGCCGGCGGGAGCGTTGAGGAGCGCTGAGAGCGCGCTCCCTCCATCGCCGGCAAACCCCGCCGTGCCCTGGCCGGCGATCGTGTGCAGAATGCCGTCGGCGGTGATCAGACGCAGTTGTTGATTGCCGGTATCGGTAATATACACGTCGCCGTACGCGTCCACCGCCACGCCGGCGGGTGCATTCAAAGCCGCGGCGGTCGCCGGACCTTCATCGCCGCTGTTGCCGGCGGTTCCGGTTCCGGCCACGGTGTGGATTTGGCCGTCGGTGGTTACCTCGCGGATGGCGTGATTGCCGGTGTCGGCGATAAACAGATTCCCGGAGGCGTCCACCGCACAAGCACTCGGTTGGTTCAGTTCCGCTTGTGCGGCGGGGCCGCCGTCGCCGGTATAGCCGGCCGAGAAACCGGCCCCCGCGGCCGCCGCCGCCACACCTCCCGCGGGTATCCGCAGCACCCGATTGTTGAGCGTATCGGCCACATAAATGTTGTTCCCGCCATCGCTGCAAACCCCGCCCGGCCCGTCCAGATTGGTCTTGGCGGCGGGCAACCCGGCCGGTCCCTGTCCGGCCGTGCCGCTTCCGGCTACGGTCTGAATGAGCAAACTGGCCGCTACCAGTCGAACCCGCTGATTGCCGCTGTCGGCGATGACGAGACTGGCTTCGGCACCGGCCGCGACTCCCAGCGGAGCGTTCAAGGCTGCCGTCACCGCCGTTCCGCCATCCCGGTTGTAGCCGGCGTCGCCGGTTCCGGCAAAAGTCTGAATCACTCCCGAGGGTAGGATCTGGCGCACCCGATTGGTTCCCGAATCGGCAATATACAGGCTTCCCGCCGAGTCCAACGCCACCGAGTTGGGGTCGAGCAGAATGGCGTCTTGGGCGGGACCATTGTCGCCCAACGCGTGCAGGTAATCGTCGCCCGCCACGGTTTCGATCACCCCCTGCCCGTCGATCTCGCGAATGCGGACGCCGTCGGCCAGGAACAGGTCGCCGGCCAGGTCGAAGGCCAGATCGCGCGGCATGGTCAAGGCGGCCAGGCTGGCCGGGCCGCCATCGCCCGAGAATCCCACGGCCCCGATGCCCGCCACCACTTTCCAGACACCCGCCAGGCTGCAACTGTGAACGGTGTCGCTGCCGTCGGCAACATAGAGCGTGAGGCTCCGATCCACGGCCACCGTAATGGGCGTAGCCAGTTCGGTGGCGGAAACGCCGCCCAGCACGGTGCCGATCACGCTATTGAAGATCTTGCGTACGCGCTGGTTGCCGGAATCCGCCACGTACAGTGCGCCGGTGGCGTCCATCGCCAGGCCGGCCGGATAGTCCAGCTCGGCCCCAATCGCCAAACCGCCATCGCCGCGGAATCCGGCCACTCCCGTGCCGGCGAAAGTCGCAATAACGCCGGCGGTCACCTTGCGGACGCGGTGACCGCTGAATTCGGAAATGTAAAGGTTGCCCAGGCTATCTACGAGCAGGTTGCGCGGTGCGTTCAACTGCGCGTTCATCGCCAGGCCGCCGTCCCCGGCCGAACCTGCCGTTCCAGTGCCGGCCACGGTGGCGATCGCCCCCTGCGGCGAAATCTTCCGCACGCGGTTATTGCCCAGGTCGGCAACATACACGTCACCCGCGAGATCCACCGCCAGGCCGTAGGGCAAGTTGAGCTCGGCCGCTGCCGCCGGGCCGCCATCGCCGCCATAGCCCGCGACGCCGGTTCCGGCAATGGTGGTAATCGTTCCGGCGATGTCGATCTTGCGGACGCGCTGGTGATCGGTATCGGAGAGATAAACGTTACCGGACAAATCGACCGCAATCCCTTGAATGGCTCCGATCTGGGCCGCGGTGGCCGGTCCGCCGTCTCCCAGGGAGCCGGAGCCGGCGATGGTGGCGATGGTGTAGACGGGGGCGGGGGCGGTGGAGGCGCCGGCGCCCAGGATCATCCACGACATTAAGAAATAAAATTCGAGTGAGTGATTCAAAATATCCTTGGCCTGCTGGAACAATTTGACCGTTGCCCCGCGACAGGCGGTGGACTCCTGTTCCATATAGTGGCGGGCGGACCGGCAAATTCTCCTGAAATGCCTCCGGCAAGAAAGAACCGCGACTGAATTGAATTTCTTTCCACGCGCCCTCCTGTTTTGCCGGTTCGAGCCGATATATTTCGTGTACATGCAGGCAAGAAAATGCGAGGTATGCGAACGGCTTCTTTGAATGGGCTTAGACAGGGCTGGAACGACCTATTGCTGACCTGTTGGCGAAGCCTGGAGGAATTGCGCGGCGATTACCATCAGGCGCTGGTCGATCCGACCGAAGCGACGTTGTTTGCCCTGGCGCAGGCGGTCGAACAGCGCGATTGCCAAACTGCGGGACATTGCGAAAGGATGGCCTTCCTGAGCGTTGCGCTGGGAATCGTCTACGGTCTGGAGCGCCGCGACCTGTTGTCCGTTTACCGGGGAGCGTACCTCCACGATATTGGAAAAGTCGGCATTCCCGACAGCATTCTGCTCAAGCCTGGCCGGCTTGACGGCGGAGAGTGGGAGGTCATGAAAACCCACCCAATCCGGGGGGTCGAAATCTGCCGCCATTTGAAGAGCCTGGACCCGGTTATCCCCATCATCCGGCACCATCACGAGCGTTGGGACGGATCCGGTTACCCGGGCGGCCTGGCTGGCGAAAATATCCCGCCGCTGGCGCGAGTCGTGCAAATGGCGGATATCTATGACGCTCTGCGTACCGAGCGTCCCTACAAACGGGCTTTCACCGCGGACGAAACTGTAGGCATCATCGACGATGAAATGGTACGCGGCTGGCGCGACCCGGCGTTAGTTGAGATTTTGCACCGTCTCTACCACGATGTGCTTTCACGCTGGGACGGAGTGACCCGCGCCGAATGGGAATTGGAACCGATCCGCGACTCGCTGAGCAGATTGCGGGGCGTCCTGGCGGTGAAGGAAGGTGTACAATCCCCGCTGCCCGCCGCCGACCCGAATTCACCGGCGAGTGCGTAGAATGTGGCGCGGCCAATCTTGGCTGCAGCGCCGAGATTAGATTCGTCTCGGCGTTCCTATTTGGTTTATCGGCGCTCGACCATCGGAAATCTTCCGCGCGCCGGGGCAGGGCAAATTTCTTGCCGCCGCGGAGACAACACCGAGACAAATCTAACCTCGGCGCTGCAGGCACGAATGCCTGCGCCACGTACTTCAGGCGATATGTTCCGCCACCATCGCCACAATGTCGCCGCCGATGGCGAGAGACGCGGTGGCGGCCGGGCTGGGAGCGTTCAGCACGTGCAGCGCTTTGGGCCGGGCGATCAACTGGAAATCCTGGATGATGTCTCCTTGGGGCGACAGGGCCTGAGCGCGGACGCCGGAACCGCCCTTGCCCAGATCGCTGGCCTCAATCTCCGGCACCAGCCGCTGCAGCGATTGGCAGAAAATGCGGCGGCTGAAGGAGCGCCGCAATTCATACCAGGACATGGCCGGGTAGCGGCGGAGGAATCGCCAGAAACCGCCGTAAGTGAGAACATCGAACAAGTCGCCCGGGCGGAAGTCGGTTTTGCGATATCCCTCGCGTGAGGTTGCCAGCACGGCGTTCGGCCCGGCTTCGATACCGCCGTGGATCAAGCGCGTGAAGTGTACGCCCAGAAACGGGAATCGCGGGTCCGGCACGGGATAGATCAGGTGCCGAACCAGGTGTTGCCGCTCCGGGCGCAACTTGAAATATTCGCCGCGGAAGGGCACGATGCGCACCTCGCGGCGCTCGCCGGCAAGTTCCGCTACCCGGTCCGAATAGAGGCCCGCGCAGTTGATCAGGAAGCCGGCCGCAAAATCCCCGGCCGGCGTGTCCGCCACCCATTGGTTGCCTCGATACTCCAGCCGCTGCACGCGCGCCCCGGTCTGAATGCGGACCCCGCCGGCCACGAGTTTTTCCGCCAGCGTGGCGCAGACTTGCGGATAATCGACGATGCCCTCCTGCGGTACGCGCAGCGCCGCAACACCGCCAACGTGAGGTTCAATTTCGCGCATTTCCTCCGGCCCGAGCCAGCGTAGTCCCTCCAGCCCGTTGGCAGATCCGCGCGTCTCCAGATCGCGCAGGCGCGGAACCTCGCTTTCGTCCGCCGCCACTACCAGCTTGCCGCAGATTTCATGCGCGACGTTGTTTTCCTGGCAGAAGGCAACCATCTGGCGGATGCCGTTCACCGCCAATCGCGCCTTCACCGACCCGGGCTTGTAATACAGACCGCTATGCAGCACCCCGCTGTTATGGCCGGTCTGGTGCTGCCCAACTGCCGGTTCCTTTTCGAGCAGGGTGACGGCGGCATCCGGGAACCGCTGCTTCAACCGGTAGGCCGTGGCCAGCCCCACGATCCCACCTCCTACGATCAGCACGCTTGTACTGTTCACTTAGTCTGAGTCCTCAAAGTGGGACTGGAATGTCTATGTTGCCCCACACCGGCACTTATGCCCTTCCTTGGCCATCGAAAAAGAGCCCGGGTGGCAGACCACAAAAAACGATGGTCTGCCCCACACTCGCAGTTCGTGATCGTTCTCGACAAGGGTCACTGAAACCATCCTACACGTTTGCCACGGTTGTCGAAGTAATCCTATGCGAAGCCGTTACGCCGCTCGTCATCATGGCAGCTCCGAATGTGCCGCCAGCCCGTCCGGAGCGGCCACATCGGTAAACGCTGCGCGACCAGGCGGGACCAAATCCACCGGATCGATCCAACCGGTAGTGGCGAAATGTGTGTCCCCATTGGCGCATGCGGCTCATGGCGTAGTGCGCCAAGAGTGGTTGATGTTGAGGTAGCCTCGGCACTGCAAGAAGCCTACTGGAAATGACTGATATATAGTGTGGTGGTGGCCTATAGAGTTGGAGTGATTTGCAGGAGCTGCAGACAGAGAATAGAGATCGAAGACGAGTACATTCAAGGCGTACGAGCAATAGAAATGGCCGCAGCCTTGTATAAGCCGATCGGAAAAAGCTTTCCAGATCTTGTGAATGTGGCTTGGCAAGAAGCATTGACCTGCGGAAATCCGCATTGCGGGAAAACGCACGAGTACAGGGGTGACGATCTGCTGCTTTACGACGGCTAGGCCGCCTCGGGAGTCTGCGTACGCTCCCAATTCGAGCGCCGATCCAAACTTCTATAGCCTCCATCTGTGCACGGCATTAACGCCGTAGTGTGGAGCGGCTCAACCCGGCGGCAGGATTATTTCAACGATCTCTGACAAGCTACAGGGCGCCCCCGTCTTCCATAGACAAGTCCAGGAGGCCTGTCCCACCGCGGTATAGCCGCAATCGAAGGTCTGGGCTGTGGGAGGCGGTGAATTCCAGCTCGCAATTCTCACGCCTTTTCGGTTGCGAGGATGCGGCGTGGGCTCTGGAAGAACGTCGGCTCGAAAGCCGACGCGGCAGGCCAGAAGGCCCGCGCCACGGGAATTCTTCGCAAGCGGAGGGGAACTACGGTGTCTTGCCTGCCACAATTTTCAGATTCACCGCCGGGCTGGCCACGCCGCCTACTGTGACCACGACCGGTTGCGGGCCGGCAGGGAGGGCCGCCGGGACGGTGAAGTCGATCTGCGTGACTCCCGCCAGGCCGCTCGGAATCCCGACGAACAAAGGGGTGACGGCAACGCCGCCCACGGCTAGCGAAAGCGGCTGGCGCGGGGCGGGCAAGTTCGCGATGGCGGTGGTTGCGGGCGGCGTTGCGCCGGTGGCGAGCGAAGGCGCGACGTCGCCATCGCCGGTGATGAACATCTCCACCGCATCGCCTGGCGCGGCGGCGTTGTACTGCTTGGTGGAAGCGTCGTAGAACACGTTGAAAATGCCCGGCGCGGCGACCGCAACCTGAACCGGAAAATACGCCACCAGGCCCAGGTTATTGATCGCCAGGATGGCGGCACCGAGGCCGGTTTCATAGGGAATCTGCAGATCGATTTGCCCCGGCGAAACGAAGTAGAGCGGCGCACTGACCCCGTTTACAGTGGCTGAAACTCCCGCCAGGCTGAGCGGCAGGGGAAGGCTCCCGGCCGAGCTCGTGGACAACGCCAGACCGGTTCCGTAAACCGCCGCCTGCATGCCCGGCGCCAGGGTCGTCAAGCCCGAGGCGTTCGAACTCACGCCGCCGATCGAAATCGCCGAAGAGGCACCCACCGCCAGCACCACCGGGACCTGGATGGACTGGGGCAGGGCGTTCTGCGCTTGAATGTCCACGATGACGTTGTAGACGCCCGGCGCGAGGCCGCTCGCCGCCGCCGTTAGCGTGATCGCGCTTGCGCCGGTTCCGCTGGCCGCGCTCAAGGCCAGCCAACTGGAAGTGAGATTGGCCGGCAAGACCGATGCGGTCCAGGTGGGTGCGCCCGAAGTGAAACTTAGGTGGATCGATGCCGAGCCGCCCGAGGCCGGAATAGTCACCGCCGAAGGAGACACCGAAAACGTGGCCGGCGCGGTCGCCGCCGCAGCATAGGAAGCGTTGAGCGATGCCGTGACCGTGTTTCCCAACTCGCTGGTTCCAGCCACCGCAATATTCCGGATCTGGGGCGGCGAAATCCCAGCCACGCAAACATCCGCCTGCAGCCGGCCGAACGGCGCCAGCCGGGTGGTGCCGAAGTATTGCTGAATCTGACCGGACAGGTTGCCCGCGCCCGCCGTGAAACCGCCCAAATCCACCAGAAATCCGCCGGTTTCCTGTAGCGTGAGAGTCTGCGCCCACTGGCAGGACGAAGCCGCCCGCGGGTTTTGTTGCACTACGGCCGGCGAACTGGAGAGCACCATACCCGGCGACAGGGTGGCGCCCTGCGCGCCCACGAACGTCACCGTCAGTTGCTGCCTCCAGACACTGCCGCCGGCATCCGCACCGGTAAGAACAAATACCTGGTTCAATGGTACGGTCAGGGCGCTCGCGGCCAGTGCGGCAAAGATTTTTCCGTTGGGCGGGAGTTGGGTGGAAGTCCAAAAGGAGAGATTCTGGCTCACTCCATCGATGGTGAACCCGGTCAGCGTGGTGGCCACCCCGTTGAGCTCCTTTAAGCCCACCGTGTAGTTCCACTCGAAGCCATTGAGCGGGACGGGATTGGGCGTCACAAAAGGAACCACGAACGATTGGCCGGCCGTGGCATTGATGGCGAGCGCCACCTGGGTCGAGGACTGCTCGCCATTGTAGACTGCATCACCGCTATAAACGGCCGTTACCAAACCCGCCGCCGCTTCGATGGCGGTGGCCGCCACCGACAAGCTGGCACTCGGCATGCCGACACTCGAGGACAACGTTACCGTGCCCAGCGCCGCGTCGTTGCTGACGAACGTTACCGAGCCGGTGGGCGCAGCCCCCGAGCCGGTCACCGTGGCCGTCAATTGCACCGTATCCGTCAGCGCCGCCGGCGATGGCGAAGCCGTCAGCGTCACGGCCGGCGCCGGACCCACGCTCCATTCCGTAACCAACTGATTGGCGTCGACCGAGCCCAGACCGGTGGTGAGATCGTAACCCGCGCCGGCGGCGAAACCCATGCCAAGGGCGGTGCAGCCGGGGCTGCCCTGTAAGCACGGCAGGTAATTGTTTCCGGCGATGATGTCATGGAACACATCCGTGGTGGATTGCGCCAGCCGGTACAGCATCGGGTTCAGATTGCCCAATCCCGGCTGCAACAGCGCGCCGTTGGCCACCAGGTACTGATTCAACAGCGCCACGATGCCCGCAAATGCCTGCGCCGAAACGGAGGTGCCGCCCACCACGCGGGTCGTACCGCTGCTGATGACGAGGTACGGATACCGCACCGGCGAAGCGGCCAAGGCAACGTCGGGAACGTCGCGCGCGCCATCGTCCGGCACTCCCGGCCCCGTCTGCCACGCGGGCTTGGCGTAATAAACGCTGGGCGCGCCGCCGGTCGCGTCGAAAACGTGCAGCGATGCCGAATCGTTCCACGCAATCTCAGGGATGTAGGAGAGCGCCGAGCCGCCGCTGGCCGAGTTCGAATTCGCCCAGTAGGCGCCTCCGGCTTCGTTGAATTCGGTTCCGCCGACCGCGGTGATTTCCGGAACGGTGGCCGGGAAGTTGCCGCTGGGCCCCTTGGACGCCTGCACGATGGGCGCACTCTCGGCATCGCACTGCGCCGCGCCGGAGTCACCCGAGGCCGCCATCCAACTGATGCCCTGCGCCGCCGCCTGCTGCGCGACCGCGCGAAATGCCGCCGGCTCGTAATACTCGCAGCCACCGAAACTGAAGCTGAGAATGGGCGCCAGGTTCCGATCCACGGCGTATTGCGCGGCCACGAAAACGTCGGTGGCATAAACGTAAATGATGGTGGCCTTGCGCGCCACCGCCCCGCTCCATTCAATATCCAGATCGGCTTCGATCTGATCGGAACTCATCCCGGGGTCGGGGCCGACCAGGACCAGTTTCGGAGCGTTGGCCGGCAGGCCGTAAGCCGCCCGAAAGCTCGCGATGTCGCTCAAGCCGATGCCGCTTTGGCCGGCGACCGCGATGCTTTGTCCGGTGCCGTCCCAGCCCGCGCTGTAGAGCGGGGTCACGTTGTAGATGGTGGCGAAATCGCCCGGCGCCAGGTAGTGAGTACCGTTGCGGTTAAAGTCGGGCGAGGCCATGCGCAGTTGCGGCTGCAGCCGGAAATCGTTCAGACCCCGCACCGCCGTCACCACCCCGGCAAAGGCTTCCGGAATCGAGGGCGCCGTCGAATTAGCGTAGTGCATTTCGCCCTTCACCAGGTAGCGATGAATCTCGGTTCCGAACGCGCGCCCGACCGCACCGGCGGCGCCGCTGAAGGCGATCCACCCGCCGCCGAGCGCCACGTCTTCCACCCGCAAGCCCTCCGCTTCGAGCCATGCCCGCAATTGGCCCAGATCGTTCGCGGTCAGGCCGAAACGCTCGCCGAACCGGGCCGGAGTGAGCCAGCGCCGAAAGTCGGGCGAGCCGGGCTGCTGCAATCGGGTAAGAAAGTCCTCAAGCCCCGGCGCGGGCGCGAGCAGAAGCGTGGCGTAGCGAATGGGCATCGTCCGATCGGCCGCGCCTCGATCGAAGCGCGCCTGCGCCAGCGGATGCATGTTCCCCGGCAAGGCCACCTGCCTGGCCCGATCGAGGGGAAGCAGGATCCGGTCGGCAGCCGCTTCCAAACGAACGGGAAGGCCCAATCCGGCCAGGGCTACCACCCACGCGTACAGTCTATGCCTGGCGCGCATCTGTCTTTCCACTATAACCGGCGTGCGCGATACAAAATGCCGCACCGCGGGCCGGCGCCCCACCGTTCGGTGTTATCGCTTACCATGGGGAGTCATGAGACCAAGCCGTTCGTGGAGTGCCTTGTTGGCATGCCTGTTGGCGTCGGCCGCGCTGGCCCAGATGCCGTCGAAAACGCCGCCACCCAAGAAAGGAAACCCCGCAGTGACCCAACAGCCGTTTGGAAAAATGCCCGATGGCACGCCCGTGGACGCGTACGTTCTGAAGAACGCCCACGGCATGGAAGCCCACATCCTGACCTACGGCGGCGCCGTGGCGTCACTGACCGCGCCGGACCGAAAGGGCGCGTTCGCGGATGTAGTCCTCGGAATGGACACCCTCGATGGCTATGTGCACCAGACCTTGTTCTTCGGCGCGTTGATCGGCCGCTACGGCAACCGTATTGCGCACGGCCAATTTACGCTGGACGGCAAGACCTGCACGCTGCCGAAGAACGACGGCCCCAACACCCTGCATGGCGGCCCGCAAGGATTCAACAAGAAGGTGTGGAAGGCCAGAATCGTCAGCGGCGCCAGCCCCGCCATCGAGCTCACCTACGTCAGCCAGGACGGCGAGGAAGGTTTCCCCGGCGCGCTTTCGGCCAAAGTTACCTACACCCTCACCGACCACAACGAACTGCGCATCGAGTATTGGGCTACTACCGACAAGCCCACCGTGGTCAACCTGACCAACCATTCGTACTTCAACCTGGCAGGAGCCGGCAGCGGCAGCATCCTGAACCACGAGGTCACCATCCTGGCCGATCGCTTCACTCCGGTGGACTCCACCTTGATTCCCACCGGCGAACTGCGCCCGGTAAAGGGGACGCCGTTCGACTTCACCAAGTCCACCGCCATCGGAGCGCGGATCGAACAGAAGGACCAGCAACTGGTCTACGGCAAGGGCTACGACCACAATTGGGTGGTGAACCGCACGGCGGCGGGATTGGTGAAAGCGGCTGAAGTGTACGAGCCAACTTCCGGGCGCGTGCTCGAAGTGCTCACCGCCGAGCCCGGCCTGCAGTTCTACACCGGCAATTTTCTGGACGGCGCGGTCAAAGGCAAAGGCGGCATTGCCTACGGCCGTCGCGACGCATTCTGCATGGAAACCCAGCATTTCCCGGATTCACCCAATCACGCGGCGTTTCCTTCCACCACGCTGCTGCCCGGCGCGACTTATCACACCACCACGGTGTACCGGTTTTCGGCGCGGTAGGTCATAACCGGCACAGACTAAAGTCTGTGCCACCTGCTGCCAGCATGGTGGCACGGGCTTTAGCCTGTGGGAAATGCAGTAACTCCAGTCTCTTACACCCGCTCCAGAGCCACGCTTAAGTCGTCGAGCAGGTCGTCCAGGTCTTCCAACCCTACCGAAATGCGGATCAGGTTAGGCGAGAGTCCCATGCGCTGGCGAAACTCTTCGGGCACGGAGGCATGAGTCATGGTGATGGGGTGTTCGATGAGCGACTCCACTCCGCCCAGCGACTCGGCCAGCGTGAAGATACGCACGCCGGCCAGCATTCGGAATACGGCCTCCTGGCCGCCTCCAACGCGAAAGGAGAAGGTTCCTCCATAGCCGCGCATTTGTTGGAGCGCCAGCCGGTGCTGGGGATGCGATTCGAGGCCGGGGTGGAGCACAGACTCGATTTTCGGGTGGCGGCTGAGCCATTGGGCGACGGCCAGGGCATTGCGGTTGTGCTCTTCCATCCGCAGGGCCAGCGTTTTGATGCCTCGCAGCACCAGAAAACAGTCTTGCGGCCCGGCGCAGGTGCCCAGAGCGTTTTGCAGAAAGCCGATGCGCTCGGCCAGATCCGGACGATTCACAATGGCCGCGCCGCCGACTACGTCGGAATGGCCGTTGATGTACTTGGTGGTGGAGTGAACCACGATGTCGACTCCGAATTGCAACGGGCGCTGAAAATAGGGCGAGAGAAAGGTGTTATCGCAGATGGCCAGGGCGCCGTGCCGGTGGGCCGCATCCGCCGTTTGCTTCAAATCCACCAGGTTCATCAGGGGATTGGTGGGCGACTCGATCCATACCGCCGCAGCGCCTTCCGCCAGCGCGGCTTCGAGGCCGCCGCTATCCCGCAAGTCGATGTAGCGGGCGCGAATCCCCTTGCTCCGGAAGGCGGTTTCGAACAGACGATAAGTGCCGCCGTACAGGTCGTTATGCACCAGGATGGTATCGCCAGACTGGAATAACATCAGCAGGGTCGTTTCGGCCGCCATGCCCGTGCCGAAAGCGAATCCGGCGGCGCCTCCTTCGAGCGCCGCCAGGCATTCTTCCAGTACCTTGCGGGTGGGATTGCCGCTGCGAGAGTAGTCGAACGGGCCGGGCTGGTTGACGCCGCGGAACGCAAAGGTGGAAGTCTGGTAGATGGGCGTCGTCACCGCGCCCTGGTGATCGCCGCTGCGATGGCCGGCGTGGATGGATAAGGTTTTGAATTTCATCGAATGGAAAACCGATTGCCGTGCGCCGGCCGCTACAGAATGTATCGGCTCAGATCCTGGTCCTTGACGATATCGGAAAGCTGCTTGCGGACGTAAACGGCGTCGACCTTGACGTTTTTCTTTTTCAGGTCGGGGCCCTCGAAGGAAATCTCTTCCAGCAGTTTTTCCATGATAGTGTGGAGGCGGCGGGCGCCGATATTTTCGGACGACTGGTTCACCTGGGCGGCGAAGCGGGCCACTTCCTCGAGCGCATCGTCGGTCAGGGTGAGCTTGATGCCCTCGGTTTCGAGCAGGGCGGTGTACTGCTTCGACAGGGCGTTCTTCGGCTCCTTCAAAATGCGGATGAAGTCTTCCACGGTGAGCGATTTGAGCTCGACGCGAATGGGGAAGCGGCCCTGCAATTCGGGGATCATGTCGCTGGGCTTGGAGACGTGGAAGGCGCCCGCGGCGATGAACAGAATGTGGTCGGTGCGCAAAAAGCCGTGGCGGGTATTGACGGTGGTGCCTTCCACGATAGGCAAAATGTCGCGCTGCACGCCTTCGCGGCTCACGTCCGGTCCGTGGCCGGTTTCGCGGCCGGCGATTTTATCGATCTCGTCCAGAAAAATGATGCCGTTCGATTCGACGCGTTCCAGCGCCTGGCGCGTCACCTGGTCCATATCGATCAGCTTCTGCTCTTCTTCCTGCACCAGGTAATCGAGCGCTTCGGCCACGCGCATTTTACGGCGCCGCGTCTTCTGGTTGAAGAGATTGGGCAGCATGTCCTTCAGATTGATGCCCATCTCTTCGATGCCGGCGTTGGTGGAGATTTCCAACGAGGGGCCGCGGTCCTTGACGTCGATCTCGACCAGTCGCTCGTCCAGCTTGCCTTCCCGCAGGCGCTCGCGCAGCTTCTCGCGGGTGCGGTCCACGCTTTCGCTGGGCTCGGGCTGGGGCGGCATGAGCAGATCCAGCAGGCGCTCCTCGGCGTTCAGTTCGGCGCGGTCGGCCACTTCGTCCAGCCGTTCCTCGCGCACCATGTCGATGGCGATGTCGACGAGATCGCGAATCATGGACTCCACGTCGCGGCCGACATAGCCGACCTCGGTGAATTTGCTGGCTTCCACCTTCAGAAACGGCGAATTGGAAAGTTTGGCCAGGCGGCGCGCCAGCTCGGTTTTGCCCACGCCGGTGGGGCCGATCATGAGAATATTTTTGGGCATCACCTCTTCGGCCATCTCGGGCGCGAGCTTCTGGCGGCGGATGCGGTTGCGCAAGGCGATGGCGACGGCGCGTTTGGCATCGGTCTGGCCGATCACGTGTTTGTCCAACTCGCGAACGATTTCCCGTGGCGTCAACTCGTCGAGGAGCGGCGCTTCGTCGTCCGATTGGCCTGGCAGATAGATGACCATGGCTACTCGAGCTCCTCGAAGGTGAAATTGTCGTTGGTATAAATACAGATTTTGCCGGCGATCTTCATGGCCTGTTCGGCGATGTGGCGAGCCGACATTTTGGTATTCTGCATCAGCGCGGTGGCGGCGGCGAGGGCGAACGGGCCGCCGGAACCGATGGCGGCTATGCCCTCGTCGGGCTCGATCACGTCGCCGTTGCCGCTCACCAGGTAGGTGCTGGCGGCATCGGCGACCAGCAACAGAGCTTCCAGATGACGCAGGGCGCGGTCGGTACGCCACTCCTTGGCCAGTTCCACCACCGAGCGCGCCAGGTTGCCATTGAATTGTTCGAGCTTGGTTTCGAAGCGGGAGAAGAGCGCGAAGGCATCCGCCGTGGAGCCGGCGAAACCGGCCAAGATCTTGTCATTATAGAGGCGCCGGATCTTGCGCGCCGAAGCTTTGATGATTTCCGAGCCCAACGTCACCTGCCCGTCGCCCGCCATCACCACCTTGTTATCGCGGCGCACGCAAAGCACCGTCGTTGAGCGTATCCTGGTTGTCATTTTTTTGAGCAACCTCATTTTAGCGCAGGGCTTCCGGCGCCGAGCCGTCACAAGGGCCGGGCCCCAAATGGCCCTTCGCCGGGGCCCAGGCGGGTTGGCAAAACGAACCTGGAGTGCTTTGTTTTCCACTGGTTGCGGCAGAAAATGGCTTCGTTCGGTATTTTTCGGTGCGCAGCTCCGGTGCGCGGTTCGCGGCGGCGAAAAACAATGAGCTGCGATGACATCGATCTCCCGCCACCAGGATAGAACAGGAGCCGCTGGATGGAACACGTAAGCGGTTTATTTTCAGCGAGAAAATGCCTGTGACCGAAGAAGGTTCATCACTGCGCACGGCAGCGGGCCTCGCCTCCGGGGGGGACCACCAGACAAACTCAATTTGCGACAATCCGGCAGTATCCGCCATGCAGCCGACAATAACTCTCTGAACGATACTCCCGCGGGAGCCTTGAGCCGCGGCTACGATAGGATCTTTTCATTTCATTAACGGTGGCACGTTTTTTCAAGAATTCTGGCAGAACATTTCGCTAATTCTGTCAACCTACGGGGCTCTTCCATTGTTTCGGATTGCCCTAACGCTTTCGATACTCAGACGTCTGTATACTAAGAAGTCTGAATATGCCCAAAACCGACTCGCTGCAAGGATCGCTCGATCTTCTCGTCCTGAAAATCCTCTCGCGCCGGCCCGGCCTTCATGGCTATGCCATTATGTCGGCGATCGAGGACATGTCCGGTGAAATCCTTCGCGCCGAGGAAGGCTCGCTCTATCCCGCGCTGCACCGGATGGAGCAGGCCGGCTGGATTTCCGCCGAATGGATCACGAAGGAAACCGGGCGGCGGGCGCGCATTTATGAACTGACGGCGGCGGGCGCGAAGCAACTCGCGGCGGAAGAGTCGCGCTGGCGGACGGTGACTTCGGCGGTGAACCGCGTACTGAGGATGGCCTGATATGTCATTGTGGTCGCGAACCCGAAACGTATGGCGCGGCGATCATTTGAGCCGCGAGATCGACGAAGAGCTCGAGTCCCACCTGACGGAAGCGGTGGAGCGGGGCCGCGATCCGGCCGAAGCCCGGCGGGCGTTCGGCTCCCGGCTGCGGCGTCGCGAAGAGAGCCGCGAAATCCGGCTGGTGCCCTGGCTCGATTCGCTGCGCGCCGACGTGGTCTTCGGCTGGCGGCAGCTCAAGAAGAATAAGGTGACTTCGGCGGCGGCGATATTGTCGCTGGGCCTGGCGATTGGGGCCTCCACGGCGGCATTCCGGCTGATCGACGCCCTGCTGCTGCGGCCGTTGCCGGTGGCGAATGCGGACCGGCTCTACGATCTTGCGCGCCACGTCACCCTCCCCGACGGCAAGCCCGCGAGCTTCGATGGCTGGGCCTATCCGTCGTTCCGGCAGATGCGCGCCGCGGTGAAAGGGCAGGCCGAACTGATTGCCGTTTCCTACGCCGAGCGGGTGGACGTGACCTACCGGACCGACCAGGAAATGGAGAAAGCGCACCTGCAATACGTTTCGGGGTGGATGTTCGGCGCGTTCGGGCTGCGGGCGGCGCTGGGGCGCCTGTTCACCGAAAACGACGACCTCAAACCGGGCGCGCATCCCTACGCGGTGATTTCCTACGACTATTGGAAGCGGCGTTTCGGCGCGGACCCGAACGCGGTCGGACGCAAGTTTCGGTTGGGCAGCAAGGAGCTGTTTGCGGGACCGGGCGCGGGCGACAACGTTTACGAAATTGTGGGAGTCGCTGCGCGGCCGTTCACGGGCACCGAAACGGGCACGGTCACCGACATCTTCCTGCCCACCATGATGCATCCAGGGGCGGTCCACGACGATTGGAGCTGGATGCGCACATTGGCGTCGCTGAATCCCGGGATTGCCGTGGAACCGGTTCGCGCCAAACTCAACGCGACATCTCTTGCCTTCGAAGAGAACCGGATGAAGGGCCTCATCGGCTGGAGCAAACAGGACATTGCTAAATTCCTGGGCCAGAAAGTCGTGCTCGATCCGGCCGCGGCGGGTACTTCCGGTTTGCAGGCCGATTACCGCCGCGGGCTGGCGGCTTTGGGCGTGCTGGTGGGGCTGGTGCTGTTGATTGCGTGCGCCAATGTCGCCAACCTGATGACGGCGCAGGCGGCGGCTCGGGCGCGGGAGATGGCGCTGCGCATCTCGATCGGGGCGGGACGATGGCGGCTGGTGCAACTGGTGCTGGGGGAGAGCGCGGTGCTTGGGTTCCTGGCGGCCGCGGCGGGCGGGCTGTTCGCGTGGTGGTCGGCGCCGTTCGTGGTGAGCCGGATCAATCCGCCGGATAACCCGGCGCGGCTGGCGCTGCCGGCCGACTGGCGGGTGCTGGGATTCGGGCTGGCGCTGACGCTGGGCGTTACCTTGTTGTTCGGGCTGGCGCCGGCATTGCGGGCCTCCGGCATCAAGCCCATGACGACGCTGCGGGGCGGGTCGGACCCGCACGCGCGGCGGCGCCTGATGCACAGCCTGATCGCCGTCCAGGTGGCCTTCTGTTTTCTGGTGCTCTTCGTAGCCGGGCTCTTTGTGGCTACGTTCGATCGCCTTTCCAACCGGCCCACCGGCTTCTCGGCCGAACGGGTGCTCACGCTCGATACCGTGGCGCAACGTCCCGAGCCTCCGGCCTTCTGGGACCAGGTAGCCGAACATCTCCGAACGCTGCCTGGCGTTGAGAAGGTCGGGCTGGCTCGTTGGGCGCTGCTCGGCGGAGGATCGTGGAACAACTGGGTTTCGGTTAATGGCGCGGCGCCAAACGGGGTTCTGGCCTTCTTTCTGAGTGTCTCGCCCGGATGGGCGGAGGCGATGAAGATTCCTTTTATCGGGGGCAGAGACTTCCGCCCCGGCGATACGTATCCGGGCGTGGCAATCGTCAACGAAACTTTTGCGAAGGAGTTCTTCCATGGTGAGGACCCGATTGGAAGGTCTTTCGACATGATGGTCTTTCAGGGCAAGCGCATTCCCTGTGAGGTGGTGGGATTGGTCCGCGATGCCGTTTACCGCGACATCCATGATCCGATCGTGCCCCAGGCATATTTTCCGTTTCCATCGGCCGGCGTGAAGGGCGAGCTGCGGCCGATCGATCAGGGGACGTTCGTGGTGCGCACATCCGGTCCGAACCCACTCGCGCTGGCGTCCGTCCTGCGCCGGGAAGTGACGCGGGCACGGCCCGAATTCCGCGTCGGCAACATCCGTACGCAGGAGGATCTGGTACGGGCGCAGACGGTTCGCGAGCGGCTGCTGGCGATGCTCGCGCTGTTCTTCGCGGTGGTGGCGCTGCTGCTTGCGGGTATCGGGTTGTATGGCGTGCTCGACTACTCGGTGCTGGAACGGCGCCGCGAAATCGGTATCCGCATGGCGATCGGCGCTCAAGCCGGCGACATCGCGCGGCGGGTAACCGTTGAGGCCTTCTCAATGGTGGCCGCGGGAGCGCTCGCGGGATTCGCGCTCGGCATGGCGTCGGTGCCGTACCTCTCGACGCTGCTTTATCAAGTCAGGCCCACCGATCCGGGAATGCTGGTGCTGCCGTCGCTGACCATCCTGGCAGCGGCGATTCTGGCCGCGCTGCCGGCGGTGGTTCGCGCCGTGCGAATCGACCCGGTCACGATGCTCCGCGCCGAATAGCGGCCGCACCGGGGTCTTATCCGGCCACACGGAAAGCACTCCCGCGGCCGGAGCGCGCACGGCCAAGAGACTGAATCGCCTGGAGTCTTCGCCACCCCGCCAGCAGGATACGACGCGGGCAGCACGTTGCTTGGAAGAACCGCTGCACGTCCAACATTTCGCCCGGTTTCGGGCGTTTCGCGTTTCGGGTTTCCAAGGTTTCCAGGGAACGATTTCTTGGTGCCGGGTTTCTAGAAGCTCTTGGTACTCCTGCCGATATGGTTAAGTAAGAGCCACTGATGTGTCGTCGCTACGGTTTCGGTGCGTGCGCTGCGCTAATTCTGGTTTTGAATGGCTCTGCTCTTGCCCAGCAGTATAGTTTCCGCACCTACGGGGCTGCCGATGGGCTCCAGAATCTGGTCATTCTATCCTTGGCGCAAGACGGAGCCGGTTACCTCTGGGCCGGATCGGAAGGCGGGCTGTACCGCTATGACGGGACCCGCTTTCGTCTGATGGCCGCCGCCGAAGGTTTGCCGTGCGCCACCGAAGTCCATGCCTTGCACGTGGCGGCGGATGGGGCGCTCTGGGCCAATACCTGTGCGCAGGTTTTCCGCTTCGACGGGCAGCGTTTCCACCCCATCGCCGGCCTGAGCGGCATGTTGAACGGCGCCGAGCGCATGGCGAACGATGCGCACGGTCACGTTTTGGTGGCGACTGCTTCCGGTTTGTACGAAGCGGTGCTGAACGGCGCCGGTTCGTTCTCCGCGCGTCCCTACCCGTTGGGGCCTGAACTTGCCGGCATGGCGATCCGCGGAATCGCCCGGAACGGTTCGCAACTGTGGTTTGGCTGCGGGCGGAGGTTATGCGTCGAAGACGGCGGGCGCGTTTCGACGTTCGGCCCGGCGCAAGGATTGCCGGACGACGCCTGGGACGCCATCGGCTTCACGCCGGACGGTTCGGTGTGGATCCGCAGCCCGGGCAGGCTGTACCGGAAGCCGCCCGGGGCGGCGCGGCTGGTCGAGGAAAAACCGGACATCGCATCCACCACCTTCTGGGGCGCGCTGACTGTTGACCCGTACGGATCGCTCCTGGTCCCGACCGACAAGGGGTTAGCCATCCGCGGCGAGGGCGGCTGGAGAGTCATGGACGAGCAGCGGGGGATGAACAGAGCGATGATCAGCGCGGTGATGAGAGACCGCGAGGGATCGTTGTGGGTTGCGTTGATCGGGGCCGGCGTTAACCGCTGGCTGGGTTACGGTGAGTGGGAAGCCTGGACCAAGGCGCAAGGACTGCCGTCCGACGTCATCTGGAGCATCCGGCGCGACAGAAAAGGCGCGCTCTGGGTAGGGACCTCCCTCGGCCTGGCGCGGCTGGACGAGCGGGGAACGGTTCGGACCTGGACCAGGAAAGACGGCTTGGGAGGGGACGCTGTTCGATCGCTGGGCGAGACGTCCGACGGCTCCATTTGGGCTACCGTGAGGCCGGGCAGCCTTGTGCGCATCGATGCGGCTACCGCGAAGATTGGTCCGGTCGGCCGGGCGGCCGGGCTCACTTGCGAGCCTGCGCACCACCTTTTCGTCGACCATCTGGACAGGCTGTGGGTTGCGACCACCTGCGGCGTCTTTCGCAACGACCGGCCGTCTGTTTCCGACCGTTTCCGCCGCATCGATCAACCCGCGTCGATGGACCGCGGTGCGTGGGCCTTTGCGGAAGACAAACAGGGGACCATGTGGATCACCAGTCACGAAGGGCTGTGGAGATGGAGCGATGGCCGGTGGCGCCTATACCAGAAAGCGGAAGGCCTCCTGAGCGATCAACCCTACATCCCGGCAATCGCCCCGGACGGCGCTCTCTGGTTGCGCCACCGCTTGGATGGCGGGGTTGAGAGAGTGGAGTTCTCGGGAGACCGCCTGGTTCGCTCGACGGCGGTCGTACCTGTCGATCCCTTCTCGGTCGAGCTCACGGCGTTTCACGGCTTTGACGCGGCGGGGCGTTTCTGGCGGGGCAGCGCGAACGGAGCGTCCGTTCTGGCCGGCGGTTCCTGGAGGCATCTGAGTACGGAAGACGGGCTGATCTGGAACGACACGGACGGGGAAGCCTTCTGGGCCGATGCGGACGGCAGCGTCTGGATCGGTACCAGCGGCGGACTCGCGCACTACCGGCCTCCCGGCGGCGGCTTGCTGGCGCGGCCAATTGCCGATCCGGTCATTACCGGCCTCGAGATTAGCCAGAAGTCGCGGGTTCTCAGAGCCGAATTTTCCTCGCTCAGCTATAAGAACGAGCAACTGGTGCATTTTGCCTATCGGCTCGACGGAGAACGCTGGACCGACACCAGGGAGCGGATCATCTCCTTTGCCGGACTTGCCCCAGGCCGGCATCGGCTGGAGGTCCGGTCAAGGGTTCGGGATGGACCGGTGTCGCCGGCAGTGGCCGTAGCGGAATTCCGGATCTACCCGAAATGGTGGGAAACCTGGTGGTTGCGCTCGGCCGCTCTACTGCTTGCCGCCGCTTGCGTGTGGGGCGTCATTTGGTGGAGGAACCAGTTGCTGCTGCGCCAGCGGACCGCCGAACTGGAATCGGAACGCACCAAGATGCTGGAAGAGAAGCGGTCCGCGGACGCGGCGATCGAAGCTAAGGCCCGCTTCCTGGCAAACATGAGCCATGAGATCCGAACGCCTTTGAACGGTGTCATCGGGTTGAGCACGGAGTTGGAAGCCATGCCGGTGCCCCCCGAGGCGCTGGAGATCATCCGCATGATCCGCTCCTCCGGCGACGCTCTGCTCAGGGTGATTAGCGATGTCCTGGATTTCTCCAAAGTGGAAGCTGGAAAACTGGAACTGGATGTCGCGCCCTTCGATCTCCGCCGTTCCCTCGAAGAAAGCATACGGCTGTTTCGCGCGGGGGCGGCGGAAAAGGGTCTGCGCCTCGGTTGCGACCTCTCGACGGAATTGCCCGTGTGGGTAGCTGGGGACGGAACGCGGTTGCGGCAAGTAGTGCTGAACCTGATCTCGAACGCCGTGAAGTTTACCAGCTCCGGGGAAGTGACGCTGACGGCAGGCGTGGCACGGCAAGACGAGACATCTTATTGCATCTCGATCGAAGTTCGCGACACCGGTATTGGGATTGCAGCCGAACAACTGCCTCGCCTGTTCTCGTCGTTTAATCAGGCGGACGCCTCCATCAGCCGCCGTTATGGGGGGACCGGCTTGGGCCTGGCAATCTCGAAACGGCTGGTCGAGCTGATGGGAGGAACGATCGACGTGGAATCGACGCCAGGCGAGGGCGCGCGTTTCTGCTTCACGGTCCTGATGGGCCATGCGCCGGAACCTCCGGCACCGCGCGACACCCCTCCACCAAGATTATGCGCGGCCAATCTAAGAGTGTTGGTAGCGGAGGACAATCCAGTAAATCAGAGGGTCGTCCTAAAGCTGCTGGAAAAATTCGGGGTCAATGCGGACCTGGCCGCGGACGGTTCCCAGGCCATCGCGGCGGCACTGGAACACCCTTATGACCTTGTGCTAATGGACGTGCAAATGCCTGAGGTGGACGGCCCGTCCGCGACTCGGGAAATCCGCAGCCGCCTCCCTCTCGACCACCAGCCCGTCATCTTCGGGCTGACGGCGCACGCGACGACGGAGTATCGCGATGTTTGTCTGACCGCTGGTATGAACGGGTACCTGACCAAGCCGCTGGAACGGGAAAAACTTCGTGCCTTGATTGCAGAGTTGTCGACGCGATCATCGTCGCGGAACCTCACTTCGTGGGTGAGGAGAGAAGGCTCCGAACTTCCGACCTCGCGGAATTTGGATTGAGCCAGATTGACCGGGCTGGTCTCGCGCTGAATGCGGGCGCGTGGAACGGCCCGCGCGGCCAATGGCCTCTCAAGCTGGCGCCGCTGCTCGTTGCCCGATCTGCCCTTCTGAACCCGATGCGCGCCTTAAGCCCGGTGTCCGACCCCCTTTCCCCGTGAAACCGGCCCACCCCCTGTTACAGTAGAGGCGGGACATGTCGCGCACGATTCTTCCTGGAAAACCATATCCCCAAGGTGCTACGTGGGATGGGACCGGTGTCAATTTCTCCTTGTATTCGGAGCATGCCGCCGGCGTGGATTTGTGTCTTTTCGACGACGTCGGGTCGGCCGCCGCGGAAACCATTTCCATCCGCGAATGCACCGGCTACGTCTGGCACGCCTACCTGCCCGGCATCAAGCTGGGCCAGCTCTATGGCTACCGGGTCTACGGCGCGTACGATCCCCCCCGCGGCAACCGCTTCAATCCCGCCAAGCTATTGCTCGATCCGTACGCCAAGGCGATCGCCGGACCCATCAACTGGGACGCGCCGGTCTTCGGCTATACTCCGGACGGCGCCGCTGCCGATCTGGCCGCCGATCATAACGACGATGCCTGGGGCATGCCCAAATGCGTCGTCGCCACTTCCCATTTCGATTGGGAAAACGACCGGCCGCCCCTCACCTCGTTCCACGATTCCGTCATCTACGAGCTGCATGTCAAGGGCTTTACCGCCTTGCACCCGGACATCCCTCCCGAACTGCGCGGCACCTACGCCGGCATGGCGCACCCCGTCGCCATTGAATATCTCAAAAAACTCGGCATCACCGCCGTGGAGCTGATGCCGGTGCATGAATTCGTCGACGACAAGCGCCTGGTCGATCTGGGTTTGCGCAATTACTGGGGCTACAATTCCATCAACTTTTTCGCCCCCGACGCGCGCTACGCCTCCGGCTACCACGGCGAGCAGATCGGTGAATTCAAGGCCATGGTCAAGGCGCTGCATCGCGCCGGCATCGAAGTTATCCTCGACGTAGTCTACAACCATACCGCCGAAGGCAACCACCTGGGGCCGACGCTCAGCTTCAAGGGCATCGATAACGCTACCTATTACCGCCTCGTTCCCGAGAATCAGCGCTTTTACAGGGATTTCACCGGCACCGGCAATACCCTCAACGTGCGCCATCCACAGGTGCTCAAGCTCATCATGGACAGCCTGCGCTACTGGGTCCAGGAAATGCGCGTGGATGGGTTTCGCTTCGACCTGGCCGCCTCCCTGGCGCGCGAGCTCCACGCCGTCGACCGCCTCTCCGCCTTCTTCGACATCATCAATCAGGACCCCGTGATTTCCCAGGTGAAACTGATCGCCGAGCCCTGGGACGTGGGCGAAGGCGGATACCAGGTGGGTAAGTTTCCCAGCTTGTGGGCCGAGTGGAACGGCAAGTATCGCGACTGGCTGCGCCGCTTCTGGAGGGGCGACCACGCCATCCTGGCCGAATTGGGCTACCGCCTCACCGGATCGAGCGACCTATATCAACACGACGGCCGTCACCCTACCGCCAGCGTCAATTTTATAGTGGCGCACGACGGCTTCACCTTGAACGACCTGGTGAGCTACGACCACAAGCACAACCAGGCCAACGGCGAAGACGGCCGCGACGGCAGCGACGAGAACTATTCTTGTAACTACGGCGTGGAAGGCCCCAGCGACGATCCCGCCATCGTCGCCGTGCGCGAACGCCAGAAGCGCAATTTCCTGGCAACCCTGCTGCTTTCCCAGGGTGTTCCCATGATCTCCGGCGGCGACGAGCTCGGCCGCACCCAGAACGGCAACAACAACGCCTACGCCCAGGACAACGAAATCAGTTGGTTTCGCTGGGACCTGGACGAGCGCAAGAAATCGCTGCTGGAATTCACCCGTAAGCTGGTGAACATCCGCCGCAGCCATCCCAACCTGCACCGCCGCAAATTCTTCCAGGACCGTCCCATCGATCCCGGCACACCGCTGCGCCAGGTCGATGGCCACACCGAGAAGGACATCACCTGGCTCGGCTCCGACGGCGGCGAAATGTCCGCCGACCAGTGGAACGCCGGCTGGATGCGCTGCATCGGCCTGATGTTGAACGGACGCACCCTCGAGGACGTGAATGCCGTCGGCGAGGCCATCCGCGACGACACCTTTCTGATTTTGCTCAACGCTCACGTGGAAGCCGTCGAGTTCCGCCTGCCGTCGGACCCCGGCGTAAGCTGGGAGGTTGTTTTCGACACCGCCGCGCCCGCCGAATCCGCCGGGCGCATTGTCTCCGCCGGCAAATTATACGAGCTCCAGCCGCGCTCCACCGCGCTGCTTCGCGAACGAAGCGAGGCCTGACCGAACCGCGGCCAAAGGGAGCGGTCAGCTTTTCTTTTTCCCGCTCTTCCCCGGCAACCCAGCCGGGTTTTCGTGAGTCCGCTCGCGGAATTGCCCGCGTAAACTGGCCGCGAGCGAGATGGCGCTCTCGCCGTAACGGTCGCGCAGTTTGTCGGCGGCGGCCAGCGCCTGCTGCCAGCGCTCGTGGCGGCCGTCGTCCATCAGGTCCATCTGCGCCGCTTCTTCACTCCAACCGGAGGCGTGTACGCCCAGCAGCCGAACCTCCGCGCCGGCTTTCCAGTTGCGGCGGAACAGCCCGCGCGCTACCTCGAAAAGTTCGGTATCGAGACCGGTGGCGCGCTCCAGAGTCTCGGCCCGCGTGATGGTGGTGAAATCGCGATAGCGCAGCTTGAGCTGCACCGTGCGCGTGCGCAAGCCCTGCTCGCGCAAGCGCCGGCCCACTTTCTCGCACAATCGCGCCAGCGTAGCCTCCATCTGCGCCACGTCGGCGGTATCTTCCGAAAAGGTGTGCTCGTGGCTGATGGATTTCGGACCGGTGTCTTCGCCGATCTCGCTATCGAACCAGCCGCCCGCGTCCAGGCCGCGCGACTTGCCTGCCAGCGCCAGGCCCCATTTGCCAAAACGCCGTTCCAGAAAATCCTCCTCCAGCCGCGCCAGGTCGCCCACAGTGCGGATACCCAGCGAGTGAAGGCGCTGCTCGGTGACTTTACCCACGCCCGGAACCTTGCGCACGTCGAGCGGCGCCAGAAAGGCGGCTTCGGACCCCGCAACCACCCACAACACGCCATTCGGCTTGGCTTGATCGGAAGAAATTTTGGCCACCAGCCGGGAGGACGCAATGCCAATCGAGCAGTTCAATTGCGTCTCGGCCTTCATGCGCGCGTGCAGCCGGTGAGCGGCTTCGAGCGGCGGCCCGTGCAGGCGCGCCGTGCCGGTCATGTCGAGATAGGCTTCGTCGATCGACGCCATTTCCACCAGCGGCGAAAACCGGTGCAGCACTTCGTACACACGCTGGGAATACTCCCGATAGCGCTCCGGGTGCCCGTCCACGAAGATCGCCTGCGGGCACAGTTTCGCCGCCGTGCGCAGCGGCATCGCCGAATGCACTCCGAACTTGCGCGCCGCGTAAGATGCCGCCGATACCACCCCGCGCGCGTCCGGCCGCCCGCCCACCACCACCGGTTTGCCCATCAGCGTGGGATCGAACAACTCTTCCACCGACACGAAAAACGCGTCCATGTCGACATGGAAATAGGTGCGCACACCTAGAGATTACCGCGTTCCCCTTCCCAAGCCCGTAGGGGCGGAAGCGAGTAGCCCATGGCGTACGCCCTGGGATCCCGCCCCCGCCAATACTTCGTCGCGCCTGACACGAATCTGTCTCCGCTCCAGAGCCCGCCAACGCGTTTTCAGCAACTTCCAGAGGGCCTGAAAATGCCATGGGAAGGGCATGAATCCTGCCGCCATTTCCAATCTTTCCAACACTTACTTACAGTCGTTCCTTGGCAACCTGCAAGCCAGCGGCTCGTCCAATAGCACCACCGATCCGTCCTCGCTCCTGTCCTCGCAAAATGGCAGCGTGCAAGACTCGACATTCGCACAATTGATGAGTTCTATTCAGCAATTGCAATCGGATCCAACCGGGTCGGCTTTCCCTGAGTTGTGACCGTGCTTGCGCTCAGCCTCTGCATGATGGTGAAGAACGAAGAGCGCAATCTCCCGCGTTGTCTCGATGCTGTGGGCAATCTGGCCGGCGAGTTGATTATCGTCGACACCGGCTCGACCGATCGCACGGTACCGATCGCGGCTCGCTACGGGGCAGTGGTGATCCCGTTCGATTTCGCCACCGTCGATTTTGCGGCCGCCCGCAACCAGGCCATCGCACGCGCGAGCGGCCGGTGGATACTGATGCTCGACGCGGATGAGGCTCTCGATCGCGCCAGCGCACCCATGCTCGAAAGGCTCGTCGCGCTCGACCACAACGCGGGGTATTTTCTCGAGCGCCACAATCGCTGGTCGGATTCCGTAGCTCCCACCACGGATTACGTCGTCCGCCTCTTTCCCAACCGTCCCAGCTACCGGTACCGCGGCCGCGTTCATGAAACCATCGACGCTTCGATTTTCTCCGCCGGCGGGCGCCTGCATAAAACCGGCGTCCGCATCGATCATGATTTTGCTTCCGACCCGGAAGCACGCCGCCGCAAGAGCCACTGGTACATTTCGATCCTCACCCAAGAGATCGCCACCGACCCGGGCGACGTCTCGCGCCTCGATTTTCTCGCCGCCGAATATCACCAGCTCGGCATGTTCGACCAAGCCGCTGAAATTGCCGAACGCATCGTGCGCCTGCGGCCGCTGGACCCCAGGGCTCATCTGTTCGCGGGCACTTATCATTTGCTGTACAAGCCCGATCTGCCGCGCGCCCGAGCCGATTTTATCCAGGCGCTCAAACTCCGCCCCGGCTACGCCGAAGCCGAGTCTTTCCTGCGCCTCATCGAAGCGGGGCAGCCTTCAGCAATCAGCCGCCCTGAGGTGGCTGACCGCTGATGGCTGACAGCAATGTCTGAGCGCGCTCCCTTCCTGGTCGACGATGCCGATGTGCCCGCCCTGCGCCGGGCGGTTTCCGAAGTTGGCCGCACCGGGTATTGCGAGGCCGCGGTGCGGGAGCGCCTCGGGCTCGGGGACTTGTGCGACCTCCATTGGCGCAACCTTCCCGTTTACCGCGACGAGCGCCTGGCCGAACGCGATACGATGGCACTTGCCATCGACCTCTTCCTGCTGCAAGGAGGCCTCACCACCGGCGAACTGGACCGATTGCTGCCTGCTTCCAGCCGCGAAGTTCTGCTCCGAACGGCGCTGCTCGAAATCGAAGAAACCGGCGTCGCGCGAGCGCGGGCGTCGCTCGTTCCCGTCGGCCGGCGGTTGATCTTCGCCGATCACGCATGGCCCGAGCTTCCCCATCCGGGTCATGCCACCGTTCCCTCCGATCAGGTCATGGCGGCCGGCCTCGATAGCCGCTATTTGGCGCGCGCCACCGTCCGCCGGCCAGTCCGCTCGGCCCTCGACGTGTGTACCGGCTCCGGCGTTCACGCCCTGCTGGCCGCCTCTCACGCGCGGCGCGTGTGCGCCGTGGATATCAATCCGCGCGCCGTCCGTTGCACGCGCTTCAACGCGCGCGCTCTGGGCATCGCCAACCTGGAAGCCGTAGAGGGCGACCTGTTCGACCCCGTTGGCGGAGAACGTTTCGATCTCATCACCGCCAATCCTCCCTTTGTTCCCTCGCCCGTAAATACCCTCTGGTTTCGCGACGGCGGCCCCACGGGAGAGGACGTTCAGAAGCGGATCGTCGCCGGTTTGCCCCATCACCTGGCTCCCGGCGGCATGGCCCAGCTTGTCACCGAGCTCGGCGAGCGCGAGGGCGAACCGGTCGCTTGCCGCCTGCGCCAATGGCTTGCCGGCGCGCCCATGGACATCCATGTGCTGCGCGTGGCCAGTCATACCGCGGCGCAATACGCCGCCGGCCATGCAAAAGGCGGCGACTACGCGTCATTCCTCGATTCGGCGCGCGCGTGGGCGGCGAATCTCCGAGCCCAGGGGTATGCGCGAGTCGTTACCGTGCTCGTCGCGTTCCAGTGGAGCTCTCCGGCCAGTAGCGCGCCTTGGGAGCGTATCGACCAGTCGCGGCCCCCATGGCGTTCCGCCGGCGCCGAAATCGAGGCCGCGTTTCTTGCCGAACGCTTGGCTCGCACCCCGGACCTGCACCGGCACTTGGAGGGAAGCTGGCTGCGGCGCGCCGGCCCCGTCGCGCTGCTGGAAGCGAGTGTATTGGGTGGCGCCATCGCTCCCAAGGCCAGGGCCACGCGGCTCGGCCAGGCGCTGGAGATCGAACACGAGCTGGAACCTCTGGAGCGGCAACTCCTGGCAGCCATGGAGCGCCGCGTCGCCGCGTCGGAATTACTCCGACTCTGCCGTGAATTCGACGCGCCGGAGCCGGCCGTCCTGGAAGCGATCCGTTCCCTCCTGCGCAAACGCCTCGCTTCGATCGACATTCCTTCGGAGAAGCTGTCATCATCCGGCTAGGGGATTTCGAGCGTAAGGATGATTGGAGCCTCAACCGCTGCGCGTCTGTCGCTCACGCGCGTGCAAACACAACCAACCCGTTGGCGGGAATTACGATGTTGGCGGAAGCCGCCAGGCCGTGCATCGGCGGACCCGATGCGGTGATGCCCCCTCCATTGCCCGCCACGATGGGGTTGACCCAATTATCGTAAACGTCGCTGTTAAAGACTTCGTTCCAGTGACCGGGATAGGGGAATCCAATGGCGTAGTTACACCACGTAGTATCCGAAAGCGTCGCCGCCACCACAACATCCTGGCCTGTTCCCTCCAGCCATCGTTGAAAGGCAATCACGCGGTTCGCATTGGAGACATGGAACGGGTTCACATTATCGCCCCGCAGCGCCGGCTGATTCCAGCGTAGGCGTATAAGATCCTGGGTGAAGCGAAGGTGATTCACCATCGCCGGATCGGCTCCGGCATCTAATCCGCCCCACCAGATCAGATTGGAAGACGTGGCGTCCCAGCTCCACTGCTTGTCTTCCAGAAACTCCTGCCCCATGAAAAGCTGCGGAATGCCCGGCGCGGTCAACAGAATTCCCGTCGCAAACCTCGAACGGCTGCGCGCATACCACGAGCGGCGGTCGGAGGAATCGGCCAAAAACGGGATGCGCTGGCCGGTGCCAACCTTGACGATGTCATGGTTCTCAACGCAGGTCACGGTCTGCCAGCCGTGAGCGAAGCCGCTCGGATAAAGAGCCTGGGCGATGCTCCCGAAGTCGATCGCGGCTCCCTGGCCAAAGGACGACGACGTGATGGCGCCCCGCACAGCGCCGCGCAGGCCGTCGTGTTGCAGAACGTCGAATCCGGCTCCTCCGTCGCTCACCGGAGTGACGATGGAGGGCGCGGATTTCGGGTAGTTTCCAACTTCGCCGGGCCAGAACTCGGCGTTTTGCAGCAACCGGGGCTTGATGAACCTGAGCGTGCCTGTGAGGTCGCAGCAGAAACTCCAGCCCGAGTCGCAATTCATCGAGATCAGGTCGCTGATTTCGTCGTAGCGGAATCCGTCGGCGTGAAACTCGCCGATATAATAGCGGGCGTTATTGATAAGGAATTGACGGACGTCGTTATTCCAGAGAGCGAACGACAGTCCGCCTGTGCCCCGGTCCTGATCGGTGAAATAGAGGCTGTCGTTGTTGTTACCCACGTTCACCGCACGATCCCAGTAATAGAGACATTCGTCATCCGGTTGGCTATCGACGCTGAATCCGCCGGCATGGTTATAGACCACGTCGAACACGACCGCCAAGCCGTATACGTGGCACAGATCCACCAGCGCCTTGAGCTGCGCGGGACCGGATTGGATGTCGTCGAGACTGAGCGGGGACAGATTCCTCGCCTGGAGCAGGCCGTTGATGGTTGCCAGGCGCTGGGCCAGCACACCCGCATCCGTGACCACGTAAGGGAAGTCCGGGGAAAAGTAATCGGCGCCGTCATAGCCCATCGATGGATCGGTTTCCACTTCATCCATCGGCAACGGCTGGAGCACATTGGCGCCCAGAGCGGCCAGATAGGAAATCTTCCCGATCACGTCGAGAAAGGTGGAAGTGACGCCAGGCTGGTTGATTGCATAGGTTCCAAGATGCAACTGGTAGACGATCATGTTGGTGAAATCGGGCGTGACGAAGTCCGCGTCATGCCACGGGTAGGCCGTGGCTGAGCGGATAAGGCAACTGCAGTTCGGGAAGGGCGCGTCCGTCGCCAGCTCACGCGCGTACGGATCGCGCTTGTAGCCGCTGGAACCCGCGCCAGCCACCCAGAAGCGATAAAGATCGCCCTCCTGGGCCCCGGCTGAGAACCCGGCCCAATAGCCATTGCCGTCGTTAGCCAATAGCAGATCCGCGGTCTGTCCAACGGATGGCACTCCGCCGAAAACGCCGTTGATATAAACCGCCGATGCGCGTGGAGCCCAGGCGCGAAAGGTCGCGCCACCTCCCGCGACCAGTGTGGCTCCCATCGGAGTGGTGGCCGAGATATTGCTTTGAGAAATCATCGTAACCCTCCTGAAACGGACCGCCAAGACCGATCGAAGCCCGGCGTTTAGGTGCCGATCATAGCACTGAATCTTGCCGCTGTGGAATTTAGTGCGGCGACCGTAGGCTGATTCGCTGGCTTCCGGACCTTCCGGATAGGCCGTACCCCAGATCACGGACGAGCGCGATGCGGTCGACTTGATTGGCGAGGCGATCGAACACCGTGCCGGGTTGGTGCTCATTCCAGTCGAACGGTTGGAGGACGAGTTCTTCCGGCTCAGAACGCGCGTGGCGGGCGAGATCGTGCAGAAATTTGTGAACTACGGGCTCCGCCTCGCCATCGGGATGCGCAGCGGCGGAACGTTGAGGGTTAAGGGGCAATTCCGCGTGGCGGTCATAAAGCAGACGTTACATGCCGAATGTACGCAGTCGCGATGGACAGGCCAGGAGGACTGTCCTACATCTGCGAAATGGCCCGGATGTCTTTGCTTTCGAGTATTCGCTTGGGAGCGCCGGTGCGGGCGACAACCAGCATGGCGCGGCCGATCTGTGCGGTAGTCAGGACGTAGTTCGGAAAGGCCCATCGGACCACCGGCAGCAAAGGTCTCGCGACCGCGTAGACGATGCGATACGACGCTGTCTTGGACCTGATTCCGTCGAGCGGTTGGATCACACCGGGCCGGAACATGTACGCGGCTTGGAAGGGCAAACGCACCAGCGCATTTTCCGTTTTGCCTTTGGCCCGCGCCCACATCGCGCGGCCGCGTTCGGAGCTGTCCGTGCCTGCGCCCGAGACATATACGAACGTCAGCTTTGGATTGAGGCGCGACAGCACCTCCGCCGCGGCCAGCGCGATCCCGTAGGTCACGCGTTCGTAGTCGGCCTCCGCCATTCCGGCCGACGAGACACCGAGACAGAAAAAGCAGGCATCGAAGCCGGCAAGATCGTTCCCGACGGAATCGTAGTGCCACAGATCCGGATGCACGATTTCCCGCAGTTTCGGATGCTGGGCGCCGGCCGGTGTTCGCCCGATCGTCACCACGCGTTGTACATCGGGATCGAGCAGGCATTCCCGCAAGACACCCTGCCCGACCATGCCGCTCGCTCCGAAAATAAGTACATTCATGAGTGATCTCCATCCTCGGCGGTGATATCGAAATTGGCGACCTCGCTGCGAAAGCCGCGGTTACCGAGTACCCTGAAAACGCGATTGCGGCTCCAGCCAATCCATAATCATATGCGGAATGAAGCGTCGCTGCCGATTTTTCCGGTTGGCATGCTTGGCCTCGCGCCGGAGCATATACTGTCAGCCAGGACTCTTTATGACCAGACGAACGTTTGTGAGCGCCGTGACGGCGGCCTCTGTCCTTCACGGCGATGAAGACTGGATCGAGATTTTCAATGGCCGGACGCTGGATGGCTGGCGCCCGAGCGAGAACAAAGCATCGTGGAAGACCGTCGATGGCTCGCTCGCCGCCGATGGCCCGCGCTCCCATCTTTTCTACACCGGCGGAGTACGCAACGCCAACTTCAAGAATTTCGAGCTGGAAGTGGAATGCCTGGCGCGCCACGGTTGTAACTCGGGTGTCTATTTCCACACCGCTTACCAGGAAACCGGATTCCCCATCAAGGGTTTCGAAGTCCAGGTGGACAATACCGCGACCGGTGAAGGGGGTTATATCGAGCGGAAGAAAACCGGCTCGCTCTATGGCATCCGCAATATCTACAAAGAGTTCATCCCGGACGACCAATGGTTCAAGATCAACGTCCTGGTGCGCGGCAAAAGCGTGCAAGTCCGGCTGGACGGGATGCTGGTAGTCGATTATGTGGAGCCTACTCCGCCGGTCATCCCGGACGGAATGGAGACGCAGCGATTCCTGGATCGCGGGACGTTTGCACTGCAATGTCATAATGACGGGTCGAAAGCGCTGTTTCGCAGCGTACGCGTGAAACCGCTGCCCGACGGTCTGGCAACACCCGGGGAAGCGCCGGTGGTGGACGAGACTTTTCGGCAGATCATCGAAATCGGGAGTCACAATCTGCCCATGGTGGATCATCACGTCCATTTGAAGGAAGGATTGACCCTGGAGCAGGCGCTGGCCCGTTCCCGGCGCGACGGGATCGAGTACGGTATTGCCATCAACTGCGGAAAGCTCAATCCGGTGCAGGACGATCGCGGCGCACGCGAGTACCTCGATCGCATGAAAGGCCAGCCCTGCTTCGTGGCGATGCAGGCGGAAGGACGCGAGTGGACCCAGATGTTCTCGCGCTCGACGGTTGCGTTGTTCGATTACGTGTTCACGGATTCCATGACCTGGACCGACAATCGCGGCCGCCGGCTGCGGCTCTGGATTCCGGAAGAGCTCGGGACCATCCCGGACACGCGGGAGTTCATGGATACGCTGGTGGAGCGCACGGTGGGGATTTTCGAGCGGGAACCGGTCGATATCTATGCGAATCCGACCTATCTTCCGGATGTCATTGCGAAAGATTACGATGCGCTATGGACCGAAGGGCGGATCGAGCGAGTGGTGTCGGCCGCGGCGAAAAACAAGGTAGCGATCGAACTCAACGACCGCTACAAGATTCCGAGCGCGAATGTGGTTCGCATGGCCAAAGCGGCAGGCTGCAAGTTTACGTTCGGAACGAATAATTCGGGCCCGAACGATTTGGGGCGCTCGCAGTACGGAATCGGCATGGTTCAGAAATTAAAGCTCACCTGGCAGGACTTCTTTGTTCCGGAGGCCTGGTGGCCAAAGGCGATCGAGCGTAAGGGATCGGCGTTGCGGGGGTGAACAGGGGTGGGACAGATTCTCGTTCTTAGTGGTCGGTCAGGCCCTCGCCAGGCCACCACAGCCTGACAGACGACAAGAACCGATCGTCTGTCCGACCGGTCTCCCGCGCCGATTCCACGTCAGTTGGGTCAGCTAATTTCCCTCAATATGCTTGGGCATCCCACCGAAGCACCTGCTGCGGGTGCGAGGGTCTATGATGAGGATGCTATGTTCAGAAAGCCAATCGCGCCACCCGTCGTGGCGGCGTTATGTGTCGCATTTTGCGCCATCCTGCCTGCAGCCGAAGGCACCCGCACAACCCGCGCGGATGTGGACCGGTGGATGAAAGAACTGTCCAACTGGGGCCGCTGGGGCAAAGACGACCAGAAGGGGACCCTCAACCTGATTACGCCCGCGGTGCGCCAGCGCGCGGCCGCCCTGGTGCGCGCCGGCATCTCCGTTTCGCTCGCGCGCACCGATTCCACCGAGGCCGCCCCGGATAATAAGCCTGCGTTCGGGCATGTCATGTTGATCACCGGCGCGAACCCTTCCGCGCAATTCGCCATGGACCGCTACACCGAGGAGTATCACGGTTCCGGCATCACCCACCTGGATGCCCTGTGCCACATGATCGGCGGCGCCACGCTCTTCAACGGCTTTCCGCGCGAGTCCGTCACCGCAGCCGGCGCGGCGAAGCTCGACGTGTTGAATTTCAAGGATGGCATCTTCACGCGCGGCGTCCTCATGGATATTCCGAGACTGAAAGGCGTGCCATTCCTGGAGCCGGGCCAGCCCATCTACCCGGAAGACCTGGACGCGTGGGTCAAGAAGGCCGGAATTAAAATCGAGCCGGGCGACGTGGTCCTGATCCGCACCGGCCGCTGGGCGCGCCGAGCGAAATTGGGGCCCTGGGATATCGGCGCCAAAGCGGCAGGACTTCACGCCAGTTGTGCGCGCTGGCTGCACGCGCGCGACGCCGCCGTGCTTGGCAGCGATTTCGCCGCCGACCTGATGCCTTCCGGGGTGGATGGCGTCGCCATGCCGATTCACCAATTGGCGCTGGTCGCCATGGGCATGCCTCTCCTCGATAACTGCGACCTGGAAGCGTTGAGCGAGACCGCCATGCGGCTGGGGCGCTGGGAGTTCCTGATCGTGGCCGCGCCCGAGCCCGTGCCCGGCGGGACAGGTTCGCCAATCAACCCTGTCGGCATTTTCTGAGCGCAATAGCGCTAAAATCCTAGCGGCGGCTTGATTGTCACAGTCCGACGGCAGCCGGCCCGGTTCGCCATGATCCAGCGTTGCGCCACAATTCTTCTAATCATCCTGCCGGCGATTGCCGGCCCGCCGGCTAGCGGAACCACCGTCGTAGGGATCCGCGGCGCCCAATTTACCATCAACGGGCAGGTGACGTACACTCCCGCCGCCGGTTTCCCGCACGCCGATCCGAACCTTGCCGGGACGCTCCTGAACGTGCGGGCGGTGCAGGCGATCTTCGATGACGCCAACTACCCCAAACAGGGTTCGCGCGCCAACCCGTACCACTCCAACACGCTGGGCGACATCTTCTGGGACTATCCCGACGGACCCTGGGCCCCGGAGCGAAATGTCCGCGAGTTTCTGGCCGCGCTGCCCGCCTGGAGGCGCAGCGGGGTTCTGGCGTTCACCGTCAATCTGCAAGGTGGCGGACCGCCGGACGGCAACTACGGTGAAAAGGTCACCCTGCAACCTCACAACAACAGCGGATTCGACGAGCAGGGAAACTTGAAACCCGCTTACGCCGGGCGGCTGCGACGAGTGGTCGCCGAAGCCGACCGGCTGGGGATGGTAGCCATCGTCGGCTTCTTCTATTTCGGATCGAACGAGCGCATCGAGGTCGCCCCGGACGACCGCTACGTGAAGGAGGCCATCCGCCAGGGTTGCCGTTTCCTGAAGGAACTGCCCTATCGGAACGTGCTCATCGAGATCAATAACGAGATGAACCCGCGCACCTACAAGCACCGGATCCTACAGCCGGACGGAGCGCTGGACGCGGTGCTCCTCGCGCAGCAGACGGTGGATCGCCAGATTCCGGTGTCGATGAGCTGGTCCGGCGGCATCATGCCGCGCGGAAGCCGTGGGGATGCCGCGCTCCGCGCGGTGGACTACGTGATGTTCCACACCAACGGGGAAACGCCGGAGGAGGTTCACGAGACCATCCACGCCATGCGCCAATGGACCGGCTACGACCGGCCCATGATCATCAACGAAGATGGAGTTAGCACGTTCAACCTTCAGGCGGCTGTCCAGGAGCACGTTGGCTGGGGCTATTACGATAACGGGCTGGGTAACTACCGCGACGGCTTCCAGAATCCGCCGGTGAACTGGAAAATCAGTTCGCCCCTGAAGTGGCTGTTCTTCGAGCAGGTGGCGCGGCTGACCGGATCGCCCGCGCCGGCCAAGCCGGACTACGACGCTGACGACACGCCGGCGATTGAGGTATCCGGCCTGAAGACGGGCCAGGTTCTCAAGGAGCCGTCCTGGATCGAGGCGATCGTGACGGATCGCCATCCGCGCTGGCCCATCAAGCGGGTGGAATTCTTCATCGACGGCAAGCCCTACAGCTACCGCACCCGCGCCCCCTACATGCTGAACAACCAGGAATGGTGGGACATGGTGGATGTGCCGGCGGGCAGCCACGTGCTTCGCGTGGTGGCCTACGACATGCGCGGTCCGCGCTTCACCGAACTGTGTTCGCTGGTCGAAATTCCTTTTGCGATTGAGAAGTGAGGTTTATCACATGAAACACGCCATCATCACGTCGTTTCTCGGGAAGCTGCGCGACCGCTTCTGCGAGTACCAGGAGCCCCTGTCGATCGAGCAGAAGCTCGAGCGAATGGCGCAAATACCGGGTGTGACCGGAGCCGAAGTAGTTCACCCGTACGAGGTGGACACGGTGGAAGCGATGCGCTCGCATCTCGACCGCCTGAAGCTGGGCATCTCGGCGATCAACGTCAACATCAAGGGAGATCCGATCTTCGCCTACGGATCGCTGTGCTCTCCCGACGCCTCCGTGCGGAACAAGGCTTGCGGCATGATCAAGGCCGCCAAGGATTACGCCAAGGCGCTCGGCGCCGACAAAGTGACCTGCTGCCCGCTGAGCGACGGGTACGATTACCCGTTCCATACCGACTACCGGAAGGCGTGGAGCCGCATGGTGGACACGGTTCGCGAAGCCGCCGAACACCTGCCCGAGATTCCCCTGTTCATGGAGTACAAGCCCTCGGAGACGCGCGTTCACTGCACCCTCGATTCGGCCGCCAAGGCGTTGCTGCTGTGCGAGGCCGTGGGCAATCCGAATGTCGGCGTCACCATCGATATCGGCCATTCGATTTATGGCGGCGAGACTCCGGCCGAAGCGCTGGCCCACGTAGCCATGAGCGGGTTCCCCTACTATGTGCACATCAACGACAACAATGGGAAGTGGGATTGGGACCTGATGGCGGGCACCAACAATCTCTGGCTGTACATCGAGTTCCTCTATTACCTGAAAGAACTCAATTACACCGGCTGGATCACCTCCGACACATCGCCGGTGCGGCAGGACGCCATCGAGACGTTCGCCTTCAATGTGCGCATCACGGACCGCATCTGGAACTGGCTCGACCAGATGGATCGGGAGGCGATCGGGCATCATCTGGAGCGCAATGAGTTCCTGCCGATACTGAAAATGCTGGAGCCGTTTCTGTTTGCCGATGCGAAGGCGGCGATAGGCGCGCGCTAAGTTCCAGGGGCCATGAAACACGCACGGATCCCTGTCACCAGGCGGCGATGGGCCGTGGTGGCGGTGTTGTTTTCGCTGTCGGTGCTCACCATCCTGGACCGGGTGTCGGTCTCGGCGGCCAAGCCCGAGATGTCTCGCGATCTCGGGCTGAGCGATATCACCTTCGGACTTATCTTCGGGGCGTTCGCCCTCGGCTACGCGCTGTTTCAGATTCCGGCCGGATACTTCGCCGACCGTTTCGGGCCGCGAGCGCTGGTGGCGGCCGTCGTCGGCCTCTGGTCGCTATTCACCGCGCTCACCGCCGTGGTGAGCCGGGGCGGGCTGCTGGTGGCCATCCGTTTTCTGTTCGGAGCGGCGGAAGCGGGGGCCTTCCCGGCGTCGGCTCGCGCCATCCGTTCCTGGCTGCCAGCCAGCGAAACCGGCGTGGCCGAGGGAATCCTGTTCAGCGGGTCGCGCCTCGGAGCGGCGTTCGGTCTGACCCTTACCTCCTGGTCGGTGGCCGCACTCGGTTGGCGGTCGTCGTTCTTCGCTCTGGGAGCCATCGGCATCGCGTGGATGGTGGGTTGGCTGGTGTTCTTCCGCAACCGGCCGGAGGAAGCCAGGGGAGTTCCGGAACCGGAGCGCGCCTACATTCGGGCGGGCCGCGCCGAGACGCCCGAAGCCGCCGCGGCGGACTGGAAGAGCGTGTTCCGTCTTCGCGAGACGCCCGCGCTGCTGGCGCAGTACTTCGCTTCGAACTTCACCTTCTTTCTCTGTTATAGTTGGCTGCTGCCGTACCTGCGCGATCAGTATCGTTTGAGTGCCGCCGATGGAGGGCTTTTCGCGTCGGTCCCGCTGTTGTTCGGCGCGGCAGCCAATTGGTCCAGCGGCGCCATCGTGGATACGCTCTACCGGCGGAACTGGAGCCGCCAGTCCAGAATCCTGCCGGCAGCGGCCGGCTTCCTGTTGGGCGCCGCGGCGCTGGTAGGGGCGATTCACGCCACCACGGTGTGGGGAGCCGTCGCCTGGTTCGCCATCGCCACATTCGGCGTCGACCTTACGCTGAGCCCGAGCTGGACGTTGTGCATCGACATCGCGGGTCCCAGCACGGGAACCCTCAGCGGCGCCATGAACATGTTCGGCAATATCGGGTCGTTCGCAAGCTCGGTCGCGTTTCCCCTGCTGCTTCGGTGGACCGGCAGTTCCGCCGCGTATTTCTATTCCGCGGCATTTATTAATGTTCTCGCGGCGCTGCTCTGGGTGAGCATGCGCGAACGCAAGTTGGGCCAGTAATATGCGAACCCGCATCGGAGCGACAACCTACGTTTTTCGATATCTGCTAGACTCCGCCAGGGCCCCCGCTCTCGCGGAGTTGCTCGCAATGGCGAAAGCCGCCGGGTTGGAGCGGCTGCAGGTTTGTGAAAATGCCCGCCCGTTGTCACTGGATGCGTCGGGCTGGACAGGGCTGGCCCGCCACGCCCGCGAGATCGATCTGGAGATCGGCCTTGGCTGCATGACGCTCGATCCCGACACGGTGCGCGAATATCTCGAACGGGTAACGGCGATCGGCGGATCGATGTTGCGCATTGTGCTCGAACGAGCCGGCGCCGGCCCTCTGTCCGCGGACCGGATACAGGCGTTTCTCGATCGAATTGTTCCCGATCTCGAAAGCCGGGGCGTTCGGCTGGCGATCGAAAACCACTTCGATATTCCCTCGCGGCTCCTGGCGCGGGCGGTCGCGGGCTATCCCCGCGAATCGGTCGGATTCTGTGTCGATGTCGCCAATTCGTTGCGCAATTTCGAGGACTGCGACACGGTTCTCAATCTGCTGGGCGATCGCGCATTCTGTTATCACTTCAAGGACTATCGCATTGCCGGCTCGAACGTCGGGTTTTCGGTGATTGGCACGCCGTTTGGCGAAGGGTTGTTCCATTGGCGCGGAGCGATGGAGCGGATCCTCGCGCACACGCCGGACCCGGAGATCTATCTCGAAACGTGGACGCCATCCACCGGGGATGCTGGAGTGGACGAGTCACTGGAGGCCGAATGGCTTCGGACGTCCATCGCCAACTTCCGCGCTATAAGCGCGGGGCAGTAGGACCGGCGAGTTCGATCGGCTCAGCATCCGCCGATGCCGGCAATTCCGGCGTTGCAGCCGCAATGGTCATTTGGGCGGCGAACCTTGAGCCTCCGCGGTTTGAAGGTCGATGCTCACTCGCTCGGCGTTGATCAGAACGACGCCCGCGTTGAGCAACTGTTGGCCGGTGAGGTTGTATTGCGCATAGCTCCGCAGAGATCCCAACGGAAATATGAATTCCACGGATTCGCTGCCTTCGCCTTCGGCACCGGCGCCGGCAAGCCGAATGGTGGTGCTGAAATCGATGCCCGTGAAGTCGGCGCTGTCTTTGAAGTAGGCGAGAAGGGGGCGGATCAGGTGCGCGACGTGACGATCGAACGCGAGCGCCGCGAGTCTGTATTGCGAACCGGAATCGGACGGATCGAGAGACGTCGTGATCGGGAGATCGAGATATTGGCCGTCGCGAAACGCAATGAAAGATGGGGGAGCATAGGGCACGAAATGCGCCTGCGAATCGAGATCCTTCAGCATCCTGGCGAACGTGTCGCGGTATTTCGCTTCCAACCCCGAGGGCACGCCCGGGGAACGCGGCGCAGCGGTGGGCGCGGTGGGTAGGGCGGGCGGCTCGGAAACGGCCGGTGCTTTGATCGCCGGAGTCTCTTTTCCCTCGTAGGGCAGGATTGAGATCGGATTGCGATTGAGGTAGGCGGCGCCGTCCTGGAGCGCGGCGGCGCGCCCGGCTTCATCGCGAGCCTCTATCAGCCGCTGGGCCGCTGCCTTCGGCAGGATCAGCACGACATTCTCCGCCAATTCCGTATCGAGGCCCAACACTTTTCTGACGACGTGGTGCGAGATTTCCAGAGCGAACGCATCCGGAACTTCGGCTCGCGCGAGCGCCGGCACCGCCGCCTGCAAAATCGGTAGCATGACATCGTAGCAGGTTCGGCGCGCCCGCTCTTCGTTGGTCATGCGCCCGGCGGAATAAGCCGCGAAGTAATTCCCCGTTATCTTCAGAACGACCTGCCCTTGAAATCTGTCGAATTGAATCGAGCGCCGATCGTTGCGCTCCTGCTCCGGTTCGCTGAGGTCCAGTTTGCGGCTGAAGTAGAAATGATAGGGGAACTGGTGGCCGGCGAGCGCGGCGGTAATCGCGTGCAACTCCGCCAGGTGGCTCTGCTGCAGAGCGCGGATCGCGGGGTCCGCGATTTCGGCCGGCGATAGAACCTGTGCCGTCGCATGCCAGGCCAGGGCGGCCGGCACGATTGCGAGAAGACTCGAACTACGGATTTGCATAGAACACTCCTTGGGGACGATAAGGCGGATCGGCGATCGCCCGGATATAGGCCGCCAAGGCTTCGATGTCGCTCGCCGAAAGAGTGGGACTGTATGGCGGCATCTCCGGAGATTTGCCCAGAGCCGCGCCGCCATGGGCGATGATGGCGATGAGATTGGCACGACCGATCCGGTTAAGCGTCGCGCCATCGGAAAAAGAGTGCGGCGGCACGCTCAAATTGTCGTGATTCGATACTCTTTCGGCGCTGGATTCGGGGTTGTGGCATCGCGAGCAATATTTCTCGTTCAATTCCTGTCCGAGAGTCTGCTGATAATCGAGAGCAATTTCGGGGAATATCGCCTGAAGCGGTTTCCCATTCCTGTCCCCGGTGGTCGCGGCCAGCGAATATCGCCCGGACACGCCACCGAGCCGTACCTTTGTGCTCAACTGGCCGTCGCTTCCCGTGAGTCCTGAAGGCGGATCGAACCGGACACCGTCCGGCGCGCTGAATTGCACCAGCGCGCCGGCGACTGCGTTGCCCTGAGCGTCGTTGACCTGAGCCACCACCGGCTGATCGAGCGCCGCGTCCACGCCGGCAGTCTGCTTCTCCCCGCCGACGTCGACGATCGCGGCGCCGAAGGCCGAGGCGGCCGGTCCGCGGGAGGGGACCCGGTGGCATCCGGCCGCCGCCAGCAACCCGAGAGCCGCAAATGCCCATTTCATCGCGCACCTCCTGGTTTGGGTGCGGATTTCTGTTGCATCAAGAATGCCGTGATGGCGCGCGCGTCGTCGTCGTTCATATTCCAGTTCAACTCCTGCGTGCCCGGACGCAGCGCCTGCGCGCTTTTCAGCCAATGGAAAATCCACGCCGCGTTCATCCTCAACCCCACTTGCGTAAGCGTGGGGCCGATGTAACCCTTGTCCTTATTCGGATCGAGAATATGGCACGAATTGCAGGCGTATTTGCCGTAATAAAGATCTTTACCGTGTGCGGCATCGCCGGCGGTAAACTTCGACGCGTCGATCTGCTCGCGATCGAACTCCGGTGTCTGATAGACGGCCATGATGTAATCCGCCAAAACGTCGGCTTCTTCGTCGCTGACGTCGAACTTCGGCATGCGGCGGATCAGCGTCGGCCGCAGAGTGTTCGGCCGCTTCAGAAAATTCACCAGCCAGCTTCGTTGCACGGAACTGCCTTCCCACGTCAGGTCCGGCGCCATCGAGCCTCCGCGTCCATCGATGGTGTGGCAACTGAAGCAGCGCATGTCGGTCATCAACTGGCCGGCGCGCCCGGCGGGCTGATATTTGGAAGGCGGCGGGGCTTGGATTCGCAATGCGGCCGGCAGCGTTTTCGCGCGGCTGGTCTGCGACAGCAGCGCCGTCACCAGCGCGTCGACCTGCGAGTCGGAAAACGTGAACCGCGGCATCTTCAATGCGCTTCCGAAGGAGCGCGGGTTCCGGATCTTCGCCGAAATATACTCGGGCAGAGTGTGCGGAATCCCCGGCGCGAACAAAATCTTGGCGAGCGGCAGACTGCCCACGGCGGTCAACTCGGGAGCGAAGTTCTCCGGGTGCGCGATCTCGTTGATGTCGTGGCACGAAGCACAGCCCCGCTCGGTCGCCAAAGTTTTTCCGTGCGCGATTTGTGCCGGTGTGGCCGGTTCCAGGCGAACAGCCGCCAGAAAATCGGAGTCCGCTTTGCTCCCGAGAAAACCCATTACCAACCCGATGTCTTTTTCCTCGAAACGATAGTGCGGCATAGCGGTGCCGGGATCGTAGACCTTGGGATTGCGCAGCCATTCGGCCAGCCACTCCGGGGTGACCTTCGAGCCAACTCGCGTTAACTCCGGTCCCACATCGCCGCCCACCATCAGTCCGGCGGCGTTCTGAATGGCGTGGCAGGAGGCGCAGAAGGATTCGCCGTACACGCTCGATCCTTGTTGCAGAGCCGCCGAATCGTCCTGCGCCGGAACCGGCGGGTTCTTCCGGGCCGAGTCGCCGGGATAGGGCGTGCTCTGGCCGATGAGGAACGCGGAAATATCGCGCGCATCGCCGTCGCTCAACTGGAAGTTCGGCATCGTGGCCGTTGTGGCGTATGCCTGGGGATTTTTGATCCAGGCGAAAATCCATTCCCGCGTGGTCTTCGTGGCGATGTGGTTCAGCGGAGGCGGGGTGTCCGTCGCGGTCATCGCCCGGCCTTCGGGCGAGGCGACTCTGTGACAACGCACGCAGCCATACCGGGCCATCATGTCTCGTCCCGCGCTGAGTTGCGGCGTTCCCGTGAGCGGCCGCTCGTGACACTGGCCGCACGAGGATTCCACGTAGCGCGCAGGCAGGATGGGCTGTTCCCACGCCAACGTGCTGCAGTGCGCGTCCTCCGCCGTCGATGCGTAGCCTTGTCCCCGGTGGCACATCACGCATCCGAATTCGGTTAAGGCGTGTGGAATCGGCGGGTGCGGCCGGAACGGCTGCGCCGCGACTCCGGCGAGCGAGGCTTCCTTCAATCCCACGTGGCAGGTCGTGCAACGGTCGACCACCTCCAGCTCCGGCAGCCAGATCTGTTGCACCCCTCCCTGAAACCGCCGCGCCAGGGAGACGCCGTCGCTACGATTGCGAATCAGCCGTTGGTATTCGTTCTGGTAATGCAGCCATTCGCGAAAGTGATCCTTTGCGGGCACGATCGCGAGCAGGACCAACAGAACAACGCTCAGCGATCCAAATGCTCGCGCGCTATCGCGGAACAGGAATTGACGCACCGAGCGGAGTTTTTCCGGGAGGCTCATTCCACACCCCACGGCCAGACCCACGCCCAGCCCGCGCCTCGGAAAAACGTGCCGATGACCGTCAGTATCGCCGCTACCGTCAGAAACCAGGACATGATCCAGAACGGAAGCGGCTTCGAATGCAGCCACCGGCGGAACGCGCCGGGTTGCCGTGGCGGGAAAGCTTCCAGAAACATGACTCCGGCGATCGCTAACGTTGGGATCAGCACGGCGTAAACGCCGAACCACCCAAGAAACAAGACCAGAGTGGCGGCGACGACCCCCAGGATGCGCGTCTTCTTCCCCCGGTCCTTCACCCAGAAACCCTCGGCCTGAATGTTAATGCCGAAGTAAGGAATCACGATGAGCGCCAGCACCACCATAGTCGGAATCAAAACGCCTCCCACCACCGGTGGGAAATAGTGCAGAAGCTCCTGCAGGCCGAGGAAGTACCAGGGCGCCTTGGCCGGATTCGGCGTCTGCATCGGATTGGCCAGCCCTTCGAGCGGCGCGTCCCACAATAGCGACAGCAGCACCAGTGCGATCAGCAGCGCCTCCACGGCGACGGCCGCGCGCAACAGGACCTCCGGGTAGGTCATGACGGATTTGTCGTCCTGCGGCTTTACGTGCGGCGAAGTGCGCCGGGTGACGAACGCTACGCGTATCGGAGTGCGGCGGCTATCCGAATCCATCGAGGCCGCGAAATCCTTCGGCTCACTCATCGGTCTTCTCCCCGGTGTACAGTCCGCCGTCCTTGCGAATCCGCCAGAAGTGAACCGCCAGGAACAGGACCGCGATCAGCGGCAGGACCACGCAATGCAACACGTAAAAGCGCAGCAGCGCATTGGCGTTTACCGTGTGGCCGCCCAGCATCAGAAACCGGACTTTCGCTCCTAGTCCGGGCACCGCCGACATAATGTTCGAGCCGACCGTGATCGCCCAGAACGCAAGCTGGTCCCACGGCAGCAGGTAGCCGGTGTAGCTGAGAAACAGCGTCACCATCAGCAGAACTACTCCGACGACCCAGTTAAATTCGCGCGGCGGGCGGTACGCGCCGCGATAGAACACTTTGAACATGTGCGCGAAGACGAGCAGCACCATCGCGTGCGCCGACCAGCGGTGCAGATTGCGCAAGAACACGCCCGCCGAAACGACGAACTGCAAATCCTTCATGTCCGCATAGGCTTGCGGAACCGAAGGATGGTAATACAGCATTAGCGGAACACCGGTCGCGACCAGAACCAGAAAGCATCCCAGGCTGAGCGTCCCCAGATACCACGTGACGCCGAAGTCCAGCGCCCGCCGCCGCACTTTGACCGACGCCAGGTGCAGAAAAACGTTCTGCTGAACCGCCAGCGACCGGTGAAGATTGCTGGCGCCGGTTCCGGCCCGGAACACCGAGCGCCAAACGCGCGTGTTGCGTACGCCGGCGAGTTCCTCGAGGAGTTTGCTCATGTTAAATCCTGACGAACTGTTTTTGCGCCAGAGTCTCGGAACGGTCGATCAGCAGGTTGCCATCGTCGTCCACCCACGTCTTTAGCCACGGCAGCGGGCGCGGAGCGGGGCCTTCGATCTTGACTCCATCCGGACGGAACTTGCTCCCATGGCACGGGCACGCGATGATGCCGAGATCCGGTTTCCACGCGGTGAGGCACCCCAGGTGCGTACACACGGCTGACAGCGCGTAAATTCCTTCGGGTCTGTGCACGATGTAAAGCCCGCTCTGCGGGTCGGGCGTTACCGAATCGGGCGGATAGCGATCGGGCTTTCCCGCGTCGACGATCGGCGACGGCTCATACAACGCGTTCGGAGAGAGGAATTCGTAGCCGAATATCGCCGACCCGGCTCCGGCGGCGGCCACCGCGCCCAGGCCGGTTTTCGTGAATCTGCGGCGGCTGCATCCTTCACAGGAACCGTTGCCGCCGTCTGACTTGTTTACGTCGTTTGGCATCTTATTGTCCCGGCGTCGCAAGGGCCGGCTCGGGATCCCGAAGCTTCACCAGGTAGGCTTCCATCGTGATCACGTTCACCGGGCATCGCTCCGCGCAAAGTCCGCAGCGGATACATCGCGTTTCATCTTTGAGCATGGCCGCGCCGGAGATGGTCCCAAGTTCCTCGGCGGCTACGTCGTCGAGCTCCACGTGGAAGATCCCACTGTCGCGGCGAATCTGGTCCAGCACGTCGGAGGGGAACTCGATCCGGTCGAGCGGTACAAGCTGAATGCAATTTTCCGGGCACACATCGACGCAGCCGCCGCAAAGAACGCATTGCGATCCGTCCGGTTCATTGCCCTCGAAGACCGTATTGACCCAGCAACGCAGGCATCGCCGCGCCTCGCGCCTGGCGGTTTTCTCGTCGTAGACCAATTCGACTTCCGTAACCCCGGTGCGCCGGTCGAGCGGAAGCATCGGGATCGGCTGCCGCCCGATCTCCATGTAGTCCGGAAACATCCTGTGGCGCCAGAGAATCTCGACTTCGATTTCAGCATCGGCATGGGGGCGCCCGGTGAGGTACTCGTCGATACCGATTGCGATCCGCTTGCCGTCGCCCACGCTGTCGATAATCAGGCGCGGCCCGAAAACGCAATCCCCGCCCGCGAAAACACCCGCAGCGCTGGTCATCGACGTCCGGCGGTCGGTCACGATCAGGCCGCGTGGCGAAACATCGACGCCGTCCTCGGGCGTCAGGAAATCGAGCCGCGGGGCTTGACCGATCGCCAGAATCACCGTGTCGCATTCGATGGTCGATTCGCTGTGCTCCTCAAACGCGGGATTGAACTTTCCTTGCGCGTCGAACACCCGCTTCGTTCTGACGGTCTCCAGCCCCACGACCTTGCCGCCGCGGCCAAGGACGCGCTTGGGACCTCGCCCGTCATGCAGACGGACGCCCTCGATCTCCGCCTCTTCGATTTCTTCGGCCGCCGCCGGCATCTCCTCGCGGCGTTCCAGGCACACGATGCCGACTTCCCGCGCTCCCATGCGCAGTGCCGAAAGGGACACGTCCACCATTTCCCGCGTGGCCACAGCGGCAACGTTTTCCTCGCTGGGCGTCGCGCCCTCCACTTCGCCCCGATGCTGCTTCAGCACTTCGCGAACGGCCGAGCGAGCCACGTCCATGGCCACGTTTCCGCCGCCAATCACCACCACTTTTTGGCCGATACTGAACCGGTATCCCAGGTTCGCGTTGAGAAGAAACTCGATTCCTTTATGGACCCCGTCCAGGTCGACCCCGGGAATCGAAAGGTCGCGGCTGCGATGCGCCCCGACCGCGAGCACGACAGCGTCGAAGCCTTGCTGGCGCAGCCCGGAGACCGTGAAATCGCGGCCCGCCGCCGAATTCAGTTTCAGCGTCACGTCGCCGGCGTCCAGAATTTCGCGGATCTGCGCCTCCACCACGGCGCGTGGCAGCCGATACTCGGGAATGCCCAAATGCAGCATCCCGCCGGCGACCCGCGCGGCTTCGAAGATGGTAACCGAGTAACCCATCAGCGCCAAATCGTAGGCCGCCGACAATCCCACCGGTCCGCTACCGATAATCGCGATGTGGTAGCCGGCCTTGGGAACCTTGCACCGGTTGGCTTCAAGAGGCCTCCGTGACTCCGGCCCATACCGTTCGGTCAGAAAACGTTTCAACGCCCGGATCGAGATCGGCCGGTCGATGGCGCCGCGGCGGCAAGCCGTCTCGCACGGATGGGCGCACACCCGGCCGCAGACGCTCGCCATCGGGTTCGGATCGCGCGCGTAGCGGTACGCCTCCTCGAAACGCCCTTCCGCGATGAGCGAGACATACCGCCCGGCATTGGTGCCCGCGGGGCACGCCATCATGCACGGAAAGTTTGTGGCGAGCCACTCCCGATCGACTCGCTTGTCTCTGAGCCGTTCCATCATGATGATCGGTGCGTCTCCGGATCGGGCGCTATTTCGCCAGAGTGAACTCCACCGTCGCGTTGCCGGAAAGGGTCACCGGCTTCGATAGGATCTTCATGCCCTCGTGCCATGCGGAAACCGTGTAGCTTCCATCCGGAACGTCGGCGATTTTGAAATTTCCCGATGCGTCCGTCACGGCGTAATACGGAGTGGGGGACACGATGATGTATGCCGACATTTCGGGATGCACGTTGCACAGCAGCGGCACCACGCCCACGGTATCGAATTTGAATTCACGCTCTTCTCCAGTCGGCCACGTTCCCATGTTGTGGCTCAGCTTCTTGTTCCCGCTGACGGCCGGCCAGAAGATGTTGTGCTGCACTTTATCGCTATTCAGGAATTGCACCGTCGTGCCGGCCTGCACCGCCAGCACGTGCGGCTGAAACAGCAGCGACTTCTGATCCATCACCACCGGCTTGGCCGGCGCCGGGAACGTCTTTCCCGGGACCGCGTCTACATAAACGACCGAGCCCGCCTTACCCGGGTTGACAGTGCCCGAAATGACGCCGGCGCGGAGTCCGCCCGTGCTCGCGAGTATCGCGGCGGATACCAATAGCGCACACTGAATATGTTGTTTCATGATCGGTTAAGTTCCTCTCTCAAAAATCAGTACACAAACTCGAGCGCGACCACTGCCGTATTCACCCGGAACGGGCTCGTCGCGGCCGGGTTGCCGTTGGGAAGGTTCACAGTGGTCACAAACTGCGATGGCCGGACCTGGTACTCAAAGGAAAGCTTGATGTTGGGGCGAATCAGGAACTGCACGCCGGGAGTCCACCGGTCCCGGCTTGAATTGTAGGGCGCGAAATACGACGTGTTCGTCGCGAACGCCAAGCCGTTGATCCGATCCGCCGTGGAGTTCACCTGATCCCAGCGCACGATCGCCATGATCCACGGCTTCAACAGGTAATCGGCCTGCACAAAGCCGCCGCTGAAAGTGGCGGGTATGCCCGTCATAAAACCGGCGGCCGCGGGACTGCTCGAACTGAGCGGCAAGGGAATCGGCGCGCCCGTCGCATCCACCGGCAGCATGTTGGAATCGTGGCCCAACATATACAGCCCGTAGACGTTGAACGTCCGGTAGTTGAAGCTGAAGTCTCCGCCCACCCGGTAGTATGGCTCCCGGTTGCTCAGGAACGTGTTGACGTTGCCGGTCGTCGCTCCCGGAACCGTCTGCAGCGAATCTCCGTACATGTAGAAGGTCCCCAGGCTCAGGTACGTATGATCGTGAGGCCCGGTCGCGCCGGCGGCCTGAATCTCCCGCCGGCTCTTGGAATCGCTCTCGAGATTGAATCGGTAGGAGGCGCGCGCATAGACGTTCTTGAAGTTTGAATCGGAGCTGAAACCCACCCCCCCATTCGCGCTTGCCGTCGCCGAAGGAACTCCGGGAAACAGATTCGACGACTGACTAATACCGGTCGTGTTTTGATCGAAAACCGCGATGGAATAGTGATACCCGCCATAGGCATGGCCGCCGCTCAGTTCAATGCCTCGCACCGCGTTGGCGAACGAGAATTGATTACCCACGTTCTGCTGCTGTGCCCCGGGCAGCGTCGCGCCGATGTTGGTTTGCTGATAAATATCGTAAGGACTCAGATTGATGGTCCGGGCCTGCGTGAAGGGCAGGTCCAACTCGAACTGGCCGGCGCGGACGGACAGTGAGTCCTTCGGCAACTTCGCCAGTCGTCCGATGTTGACGAACTTCAGATAAGCGTCTCCCAAACTACCCGCGCCGTTGTCGCCGGAGACGCTGAGATCGTCGTCCACCCAGAATGCGATATCGCTGCCAAGATTTCCCGCCGTAAAAACGCTGAAAAACCCGGCTTGAAAATCCGTCGCTGGAATCGTCCCGGGAACCGTCCCGGGAGCCGCCAGCGAATTGAACTGGTTCCGGTTCGACCCTGTGTACTGAAAAAACTGGTTGTAGCGCAGCCCCACCGGCGGCATGCCCGGCATCGTCCCTGGCCATACCGAATTGGGAAATGAGTCTTTGTTCGCCGGAGCCCCGAGCATCACCGGCGCTTCCTTGAGGTAAGTTTCATCGTCGGCCGGGAACTTGAATCCCGCGTCCTTAAAAGCCTTGCCGAAATCGGTCAGCTTCGGAAAATCGAGATGGCAAGTTTGACAGGACGTTTGATATTTTCGCGCGAAGGGCGGTATCGCGTAACTGTTCGACGAAGAGAACAAGACCAGAATCGTGGCTCCCGCAACGACACTAGGGATGAACGTTCTCGCAAACCTGAGCACTGTGGCCTCCCGCTGGTTGACGCCATTGCAACGGGAACCGTGCAAGCACTTGGATGACCATTGAAGTTAGAGGCTGGGGAAACGCGAAACCGCGAATTTATCGCTCGACAGCCCGGAGACCGGACTGTCCTAAAAACAGTCTGCTGTCCAATAATCGGACACTCCAAAAATTAATCGCAAGTTAACTCCGATGCTGATACGATAAGCTGGCATCGGTTTTATGGGCGAGAAGCAGTGGTTTTGGGCGACTCTGACTCTGTCGAGCATCACGATCGTGTCGGTGGTCTTCGCGGCCTGGGAGTTGGTGGAGAACCGTTTCTTTCGCGATGCCAATTACCTCACGCTGCATTATCTCTACATCACGCGCGGCGTGGCCTCTTCGCTGGTGTTGGCATTCTGGGCGGCATGGTTCGTGCTCCGTCAGAGGCGGATCAGCGAGGAGGATCTGCGGCGATCGAATGAGCGGTATCGCGGACTGCTGGAGGATTTTCCGGGAGGAGTGATCCTTTACGACAAAGAGCTGCGCGTCGCCGAGTGGAACGCCTCGGCAGAGCGCATGTACGGCTATACCAAGGGCGAAACCGGCGGGCGGACGCTGCCCACCGTGCCCCCGGCCAAGATGGCCGAGTTGCGGGACATGATGGGCCGGGTTGAGGCGGGCGAAGCGGTGCTCAATGTCGAAACCACGCGGCTCGGCCGCAACGGTGCGCGGTTCCCGGTGGAACTCAGCCTTCGCCCGTTTCGGGAGCGCGATGGCCCGGTCCATTTCCTCGAAGCGACCTCCGACATCCGCGAGCGCGTTCGCTGGCGCGAGGCCATGCTCGAGCTGGAAAAGCTCACCAGCATGGGAAAAATGGCGGCCGGCACGGCGCATCATTTGAATTCCCCGCTGGCGGCCCTGCTGCTGCGCGTCCAGCTCATGCGCGAGCGCTCCCATGGCGATAGCGATCTTGCACAACTGGAAGACGGCCTGAAGTTTTGCCGCCACTTCGTGCAGAGGCTCCTCGAATTCGCCCGCATGGGGCCGGTGGACAAACAGAATCAGGATCTCGGCGCGACCGTGGAATCCGTTGCCGGGTTCTTTCAGCCGGTTATTCAGGCCAAACGCGCCACGCTCATCACCGAAACCTCCCAAGCCAGGGGGCTGCCGGTTTGCGCCGATCGCAATCTGTTGGAAACGGTTCTTCTCATCCTGCTGAGCAATGCGCTGGACGCGATTCCCGTGGGCGGAAAGATCTGTGTCAGTTGCCGCCCGATTCGCCCGGGCACAATCGAGGTGGCTGTGCGCGACAATGGCCCAGGCATCAGCCAGCCCAACCTGGCGCGCGTCTTCGAGCCCTTTTTCACCACCAAGGAGCCCGGCAAGGGAACCGGCCTTGGCCTCGCCATCGCCAAGAATTTCGTTGCCGAACACGGCGGCTCCATTCGCATCGAGAGTGAAGCGGGGCGCGGGGCAACGGCCTACATCGATTTACCGCTCGCGCTGGAGGCAAGATCGTGAAACCCGGCCCGGCCATTCTGGTCGTCGACGACGACGCGAGCCTCGCCGCCACGCTGAAAGAGTTTCTCGCGCGTGAGGGTTATCGGGTCGAGGTCGCCCAGTCCGGAACCGAGGCGCTGGCCATCTACGCCGCCAATCCGCGCATCTCGCTCGCGCTGGTCGACCTCATCATGCCATTGATGGACGGCCTCGCGCTGACCAGTGAGCTGCGCCGCCTCGCCCCCGACCTCGCCGTGGTCATCATGACTGGCTACGGCACCATCGAGACCGCGGTTGAGGCCATGAAGAGGGGCGCCGAAGATTATCTGACCAAGCCTTTCGATTATGAGGCGGTGCGCAAGAAAATCGCGCGCCTGATGGAAGTCATGGAGCTGCGCGAGCGCGTCGCCCAGCTCGAAGGCCATCTCGAGCGCCACGCCTGTTTCGAAAATATCATCGCCGTCTCGCAAGCCATGGAGCGCTTGCTCGATCGCGCCCGCCTCGCTGCGGCCACCGATGCCGCGATCCTCATCGTCGGCGAAACCGGAACCGGCAAGGAGATGCTCGCCCGCGCCATTCATCAGGCTAGCCCGCGCGCCCGCATGCCGTTCGTCGCCGTCAACAGCGGAGCCTTGCCACGCGAGCTTGTCGAAAGCGAGCTCTTCGGCTTCCGCCGCGGTGCCTTCACTGGTGCCTATGCCGATTCCCCCGGCATCTTTTCCGCCGCCTCGGGAGGCACGGTTTTCTTGGACGAAATCGGCGAGATGCCCAAGGACGTCCAGGTGAAGCTTCTCCGCGTGCTGCAGGAAGGCGAGCTGCGTCCCGTGGGCAGCGCCAGGTCGCTCCATGTCGACGTGCGCGTCGTCTCGGCCACCAATCGCCCGCTGCCCGAGCTGCGTGGCGGCGCGCTGCGCGAGGATTTGTATTTCCGCGTTGCCACGGTCGTCTTGCAGGTGCCTCCGCTGCGGACGCGGCCGGAAGACATTCTGGTTCTGGCGCAGCACTTCGCCGGCCGGCTCGCGCGCAGATACGGCCGCGAGATTTCTCTGTCCCGCTGCGCGTTGGAGTTGCTGTTGGGTTATCCGTTTCCGGGCAACGTGCGCGAGCTCGAAAGCCTGATCGAAAGCGCCTCCGCGTTGTCCGCCGATAACCCGCAATCCATCACCGGCAAGGACCTCAGTCCTTTGCTCAGCCCCGGCGCCGCGGAGATCGGCCCCGCCCAGGCCTCGAATCCTCCGGTTTCCATGGAGCAAATGGAGCGGCTGGCCATTCAGCAGGCCTTGCGAGTGGCGGACGGTAACCGCACCAAAGCCGCATCGTTGCTTGGTATTTCGCGCGATACGTTGTATCGCAAATTACGCCAGTATAATGGCTGATGGGCCGTACGAAAATCGTACGGCCCTTGCATTGCCCGGCGCGCCGCTGCTCGTCGGACTGAATAAACGCGGAGGACTTTCGGATGGCGTCTGACGTGCACTCTTCCTGGCGAATGCTGGGTGGACGTACGCAACTTCTGCTCTGGATCGCTGCGGCAGCGATTGCCTCCGCCGCGCTGGCCGCCATTTTGGTTTGGGAACGCCGGCCTGCTGCCGTGCGGCACGCTCTCTATTTCTCCGGTGACGCCCAGCACGGCGCCGCGCTGTTTTTCGGAGAAAAGCAATGCTCCAGTTGCCACTCCATCGACGGCTCCGGCGGCCACACCGCGCCGGATCTTTCCGCGGAGCGTCCCGGCACGCCGCCCGTGGGCTGGCTGGCGATCAAGCTGTGGAGCCACGCCCCGGCCATGTCACGCCGGGTCGGCCGCAACTCTTATCCGCGGTTGACCTCCCAGGACATGGCGGACATGCTCGCGTTCCTCTATCGGGCCGCCAATGCCGGCCATCCTGGCGACGCGGCCTCCGGCCGGAAAGTCTTCCACGAGAAAGGCTGCGCCACCTGCCATTCCGTGCGATCGATAGGCGGGAAGTCCGCACCCGAACTGTCGGATGCCGCTACCGGCCCCGATGAATGGATGCGCGCGATGTGGAATCACACCCAGTCGATGGTCGCGCCGATTGCCAAAGCCCTCGGACACTGGCCCGAGTTCACCGGCAGCGAGATGAACGATCTGGTCGCCTACGTTGGAGAAAAGAACCCCTCCGCGCACGCGCCGGAGAACGCCGGCGACGCCGGCCGCGGCTGGAAGGTATTTCAGGCCCGCTGTATCCGGTGCCACTCCGTGGAAGGACACGGCGGCGAGTTGGGTCCGGGGCTGGGGCCGGAGCACGATCTCCCGCTCACCACCGCGGCCTTTGCCAGCGTGCTCTGGAATCACGCGCCCGCCATGCTGCGGCTGGGACGCGAGAACGGCATCGCGCCGCCGACGCTTCAGCGCGACGAAATGGCCGACCTCACGGCCTTCCTCGCCAGCCTGCGATACGTCGAGCCCACCGGCTCCCCCTTCGTCGGCGAGCAGGTATTCACACTGCGCGGCTGTGCGCAGTGCCACGGACCGGAGGCGGAGGGTACCCGATTGGGACCACGCCTGCGTGCCGGCAGCGATGCCTACACCGCCGTTACGTTTACCGCCGGCCTCTGGAAGCACGGCCCCCAAATGATGGATCGCGTCGAAAAGATGGGCATTTCGTGGCCGGCCCTGGAGGCCACCGACATCGGCGACCTGGTCGCCTTTCTGAACGCGCCGCAAACCCAGAAGTGACGGATCGGCGCCGATCCGCGGCGCAACCGCAAGGCGTCGATCACACTTTGCTTCGCGTCGCGCGCCAGGCCATCAGCAGCAGAAAGAGTCCGAAGACCAGCATGCACGCGCCGGAGTACAAATTGACGTTGGCGGTAGTAAGCGCGGCGCGCGTGTCCGGCGCGAAGACGCCCATCCCCAGCAGGATGAGGCCGAGCAGAACAAAGAACCAGCCCGAAGGCACTCTCAGGTCCATATCACCTAAACCAAATATTGAGGATGACGAGTAATATCACTACCGTAACAGCCAGCGGCGCGGGCCGTTGGTACCACTTCGCGTTCTCGTCGCGTGGAACTTTGGTGAGGCCGTAGACCAGACCTTCCATTTCCTTGTCCGGACGCGGCGTAGTCACCATGCTGACCGCGACGGAGATGACGAAACTGGTCGTGAACGCGATGATGGCGATCCAGAAGTTCTGCGCCATTTGCGACGGGAACGTATGGAGATGGGCGATCCAGCCGCCCTTGCCCTCCGCGACCGTGGACGAAAGCGTCAGGATCGCCGCGGCAGTGCCGAGGCTCAATCCCGCGAAGGCGCCGTTCGCCGTGGCGCGCTTCCAAAACATGCCCAAAAGGAACGTGGCGAACAACGGCGCGTTCACGACACCGAAGACAAGCTGCAGCAAATCCATCAGGTTGTTGTAGCGCGTGGCCAGGTAAGCGGCGCCGATGGACAATATCACGCCCGCCACGGTGGTGACGCGGCCCACCGTCAGGTAGTGCCGGTCGGGCGCGCCGGGACGAATGTAGCTCTGATAGATGTCATACGTGAACACCGTGTTGAATGCCGTGACATTGCCCGCCATGCCGGACATGAAGGAAGCCATCAGGCCGGTCAGGCCAACGCCCAACATGCCCGCCGGATAGAATTGGGCCATCAGGGTGGTCAGGGCCTGGTCGTAGTCGGGGCCGCCGGTGGCTTTCAGAGGAAAGGCGTAACCGAGGTTCATCTTCGAAAGAGCCAGCGCGGCGATACCGGGCATGATGACGATGAAGGGCAAAATCATCTTAGGCAGGGTGCCGATCAGCGGGGTGCGGCGGGCTGCCGACATCGAGTCGGCGGCCATGGCGCGCTGGACCACCAGAAAGTTGGTGCACCAGTAACCGAACGAGAGCACGAAGCCCAGGCCCGCAATCATGCCGAAGAGTTCGACCCCCATGGGGTTCTCCGTGGGGCTGCCCATGTACCGCCAGGCGTGCACCATATTTGGCTGGAGGCGGCCCACCATTCCCTGCCAGCCTCCGGCCTTACTGACCGCCAGAATGGCCAATGGCGCGAACCCCGTTACGATCAGGAGAAACTGCAGGACCTCATTATATATGGCGCTGGTGAGGCCGCCGAGGAAAGTATACGCCAGCACGATGGCCGCCGAAGCCAGCACGGAAATCGTGAAACTCCATCCCAGCACCAGTTGCAGCAACAGCCCCAGGGCGTACATGGAGATGCCCGAGGCCAGGATGGTCATGACCGCGAAGGAGAAGGCGTTGAAGGCGCGGGTCTTTTCGTCGAACCGCATCTTCAGGTATTCCGGTACCGAACGGGCCTTGCTGCCGTAATAGAAAGGCATCATGAAAATGCCCATGAACAGCATGGCGGGGATGGCTCCGAGCCAATAGAAATGGGCGGTCATGATGCCGTACTTGGCGCCCGAAGCGGCCATGCCGATAAGTTCCACCGCGCCTAGATTGGCCGCGATGAACGCCAGGCTGGTGATCCAGACCGGGACCGAACGCCCGGACGTGAGGAAGTCGCCGCTGGAGGAGATCCCTTTGCGGAGCCTCCAACCGATGCCTAAGACAAAGGCGAAATACAGTACGAGGATGACGTAATCTACCGCAGCGAGTTTCACTGATAGAGCCTTTGCAGTCTCCGAGGGAATTTGAAGCCCCTAAGTTTAGCGCGCGGAATCGCCAAAAGCAAAGGTTGCCGAGCGCGCCGGCAGCCGTATCGGAAGTACTGCGAACCAGCCGGCGCCGCGGAGCGGGTGCAGGGCGATTAGACGGCCCAGGTTGCGCTCCACTTGCGCACCGCGGGATCGACCGGTGCCATCCCGCGCGGCAGGATTACGGAAGCGGGAGCCGGTCCCGGTTCCCGTTCGAAGTGGATCTGCCATCCGCGTTTCCGCCCGAGCGGCTCCAGCCGCATCGAGATCCGGCCAAAGCGAGTAGGCGATCCCGAAATCGCGAACGGCTCGCCGGCCGCCAGTTCCGCTGAGCCGATGCCCGCCAGCAGCCGCAGCGATTGGCCATCTTCGAGCGCCAGCATGTGGCGCAGGTAAAGCACGCATTCCGCGCTGGCCCAGTTGTGCGGCATGTCGCCCACGTAGCTGGCCGCGAGCGACCCTCGAAGCGGCTGTTCCTCCCGCCAGCAATACAGCGGCGTGGCATGGTTCAAAAAGCCGGTAAACGTAGTCCGCGCCCAGTCTTCCAGCCCCGCCCAGAGATACACGTGGGCCACGAACGCAGCCGCATAGTTCCACGTGCCCTCGTGCGGCAGCCATCCGGTTTCGGCCGGCATGTCTTCCTGGGTGCACGCCT